>JAWBQR010000006.1:0-120636 GCA_038845265.1 Nitrososphaerota archaeon
TAGGTCCGTCGGGTTGTGGAAAGACTACTACGCTTAAATGCATAGCTGGTCTTGAGAAGCCCACCTCTGGGAATATATACATTGACGATGAATTAGTAAACGAACTAGAACCATGGGAAAGAAATGTTCGTATGGTATTCCAATCATACGCTCTATATCCAAACATGAAGGCCTATGATATAATTGCTCTTCCCTTGAGGGTTCAAAAAATGCCAGAAGAAGAAATTAAAAAAAGAGTAACTGAAATAGCAGAGATGGTAAGGATCAGACATGTACTTGATCATAAACCTGGAGAATTGTCCGGAGGTGAAAGGCAAAGAGTTGCGATGGCCAGAGCACTTATCATGGAGGCCAAGTTATATTTACTAGATGAGCCCCTTACTAACTTAGACGCTAAACTCAGAATAATGATGCGGAGCGAATTAAGGAGAATACTTAAAGAATTAAAGGTATCTGTTGTTTATTCGAGTCCGGATTGTCTAGAAGCCATGAGCATAGCCGACAGAATTGCAGTCATGAACAATGGGCAAATCTTACAATTTGATAAACCTTCAGTCATATATAGTAATCCTAAAAACATATTTGTAGCAACTTTTGTTGGCTATCCTCCAATGAATATAATCAAAAATTGCTCTCTTAAGATTGAAGGAGGTAAATCTATTATTAGAAATGATTCTGGGTGTATTGAATTTTTGTTTTCTGATAGAAGTGTGAACGAGTTTAGAAATCTATCAGGTGACAAGTTTATTTTAGGTTTTAGACCAGAACATGTAGAGATATCAAAGATCTCTGGGCCTGGTCCAAATATTGGAAAAGTAATTCTTATCGAAGAAGCACCTCCTGATTCCTACATCCACATAATGTTGCCAGATGAAACAGTAATTGTTGCGTCAACTCCTCAAACGGAGTTGCATTGTAGTATAAATGAAATGGTCTCAATAAATGTCAGTAAGGAAAATGTTTATTTGTTTGATTCAAAAAATGGACAATTAATATCTTTGGATTAACCTTGATGTAGTGATTTCTGAAAAGATAAAAGTTTATTAGTTAGTAATTTTAATCTCTTGCTATGACCTCTAGTACTAAAACTTCTTCTCGAAGGGATATTCTCAAATATTTGGTCTCTGGAATCGTCGGAATTGGAGTAGGCTACGCAGCAGGTGTTCTGACGAGGACTCCTGAGATCAAATATATTACTACTACACAGACAACTACTATTACTCGTACTGAGACGGTCGGTCAGACAGTTGTTACAACGCCTGCTGCTGCGTGGTCTCTCAGGGAGGCTGCTAGGCCTTACAGGGGTGCATCAATAAGAATTATTGGTGAGTTTCTACCTCCATTGGAGGCAGTTGCAAAGCTAAAAGATCAGTTTGAAGACGAGACGGGTATTAATGTAGAAGTTGAGATGTATGAACATACAGAAGTTGTTCAAAAAGTAACCTTTGACCTGTCATCTGGAGCAGGTATCTATGATGTAATATTGAACCCCCACCGCGAAATTGGAAAATTAGCGGAAAATGGCTGGCTTGTACCATTGAGAAGATATATCGCTAATCCGGCTCTGACGCCTCCGGGTTTTGATCCTTATAATGAGTTTTGGAAGGGTGTTACCTCTACGTTTAGGGGCCTGAAGCTTACTAAAGGGATATTTGGCGAGATCTGTGATTATAGGGGTGAAATATATGGATTGCCTGACAAGACCATTACTAGGCATCTTTGGTATAGAAAGGATTTATGGGAAGATCCCGAACATCGAAAGAATGTAAAGGATCGATATGGATTTGATATACCAAGTCCATGGGATTTGACTACGGATCAATACATGAAATTGGCAGAATATTTCACTAAGCCGGGATCTGCGTTCCCACAAGTAGAATATGGTACATGTATTGAGGGTAAGAGACATCCCGCGCTCTGGTATTCATATCTTGACTGGCTACACGTTTATGGCGGACAGGTAATAGATCAAGCGAGCGGAGACGAGTACGGAAAAGTAGTAATAAATGAGAACGAAGGTGTAGAGGCTCTGCAATATATGGTGGATCTACTTCCTTATTGTCCGCCTGGAACTCTTTCATACTTCTGGGATGATGCAATGGCCGCTATGCAGCAAGGTTTGGTTTCACATACTATAATGTGGAATGACGCAACCTTCGCATACGTTGACCCTTCAGTCTCAAAAGTTGCAGCTGAATTAGGAGCTCGCAAGGCATGTGGATTCGGACCATTACCTCTTCATCCGGAGAAAAAGCTTAAGGTTTTCGAAGTAGAGGGCTGGTTTGCTGGAATTCCTCATTCATCGAGAAATAAAGAGGCTGCGTGGTTGTTTATGGTTTGGATGACGTCGCCGATGGTGGAGCTTGAAAAGCATTTGAAGGGTGGAGCTACTGGGAGACCGGACGTGGCAAAGAGGATAGTTGAGGAGTTTGAGAAGCTAGAAGCAGAAGGAAGAATGATTCCAGGAGTTGAGCTATATACAGAAGTGGCATACCGTCTCTATACAACTTATCAGTATATTCCTAAACCCACTTTCCCGGAGCAAGAAACAATAGTGGAGATTATAATCGAGGCTGTGTCTAAGGCGTTGATGAAGGAAATGACTCCTAAGGATGCTCTTGACTGGGCGGCTGAGCAGATGAAGGAAAAGATTCCTAAGCTATCCTGATATTGAGATAGAGCAAAAACAATAAATATTTTTGATGATATTGTCTCTTAATATTTTTATTTAGCCTTGTATGCTTCGTTATCTAAATGTCTCTTCTTTCTCTGCTGATTGCTCTGGGATTGGCTATGGATTGTTTCTCTGCTGCGGTTGGTCTGAGCGTTTTTTGTAGGAAGTCTGATTATTCGTCTGGGTTTAGGGTGGCGTCTTCTTTTGGTTTCTTTCAGTCTGCGATGCTTGTTGTTGGTTGGGTTGGTGGTGGTGTCTTGGCTGATTTCGTTTCTGAGGTCGATCATTGGGTGGCTTTCATCATGCTTTCTGTGGCTGGGCTTCATATGATTTTTGAGTCTGGTAGATTTATGGATGGCCAAGTATTCGTGTTGAGTTTTTCTATGTTGTTATGGTTATCTGTTGCTACGAGTATCGATGCGTTGGCAGTCGGTATTGGGGGTTCCATTCATGGGCATTGATGTGCTTCAGGTCTCTGTGTATGCAGGTGTCTCGGCCTTTGTTTTCACGCTTGCTGGGCACTGGCTAGGGGCTAGAATCGGAAGACTTGCTGGCAGGTGGGCAGAAGCAATGGGGGGCGCCATGCTGATACTGCTGGGAATAAAGATACTGCTCGATCATCTATACGTGTGAGTGTTTTAATTCCTGCCTTGCATACTGAGAGATGCATTAGTAAAGAATATTAGACAGTTGAAGCGTCGGTCTTATGGCTGGATTTGCCTCTTCGACTTGGTTTTAGGGTAAGTCTTCTCTTTATTGCTTTTATATGTATTGGGCTTGTTGCATCACTTTTTTATCTTTATAATCCTTATCCTCCAGAAGCCACGTCCAGCACTTACACTTCGATCGCCACTTCTGAGATGATGCTTGTTGACCCGTCGTTAATTAATTTTGAATTAGAGATTGAGAACGCGGAGGGAGTGAAGGAGTTTAGAGATGTCGCATTGATGAATGTGGAGAAGATTGATTCCTTCCTCTTTAGGCCGGTCGACGTGAGGGTCGATGGCTTATCATCAGTCATTCTGAGTGGTAGGGTGATGCTTGAGTCTCATAACAATTCTTATACCGTCAATATGCCATGCATTCATTTTCTCAATGTTTCATGTCCGAGGGTCACTATGATTATTCCTGGATATGATGCTCCCATGACGGTTAAGCCTGGAAGATACTTCCTATCGGTAGAGTTTTCCTGGAGTGAGGCTACTGGTCATGGACGGATCTATTTATCATTGGCTCCAAGGGCCTATGATGTATCCATTATCTATTTAGGCTCGTTATCTCCTGACGATACAACGGGCTGGATTACCGCGGAGGGGTCAACTAGGTCCTACGCGTTGCAAGTAGACAGGACGAGGACGGCGGCCGGAGGCTCTGGCTATGGCGAGTTCACCGTGTATGCATGGGTCTTTGAATCGGCTGGAGAAGAGTACAAGAAGTTTAGGTTTGAATTAACATCCTTGAGGACTGGAGAGACGGAGGCTGTGATGGACGTTACAGTCGAGAGGCATGGCCCATACTATCCCGCGTTACTCTTAGTAAAGGCTAGGCCTGGTGAGTATCTCCTAAGAATTACTAGGCCCGTCGATCTCTCCATAAAACTCCAAGTAGAGGATTAGTCCCATAATTCAGCAGCCACTTCATGATCAGTTTTACTGTCTTGTGCTCATTTTTTAGTCGTGGATAAGGATAAATATGTTGGCGCGTGAATAGTTTCTTGGATGAGTCTCCGCCTCACGGCCGATTTCTTGGCGAAGTATCCATTCACGAGTGTGGCTCGTGGAATTGTAGCCTCTTGGGGCGTGAGGGTAGAGGAGCTGGGCGAGGCGCGGCACAGGAAGGACGTCGAGAGAGCATTATTCAGGATAAGAGAGGCACTTGAGAGGGGAGAGGCCGCGGAGATCGGCTTGCATGATGATCCAGAAGTAGACGTGATAAGCTTTCCGATTGCGTTGATGATAGTATCCTCGGTTGGGGATGGTTGGCTCTCGAGGCGGTGGGCCCTCGCAGAGGCAGTGAGGTGTGAATCCTTCATATCTACTGAGGACGCATCAATCGTCATCGAGCTATTAAGAGAGCTGGACATAAGTGTCGAGAAGACGGACGAGAGGGAGAAGGAGCTTTCTGGTTTCTGCGACTTCAAGGTGAGAATCAGGGATTATCTCATCCATGCTTCTAGGATAGATGCACTTGAGTGGAAGCTTGTAAATAGAGTGGTGAGAAATGGCTGGGTATATGTTTCTCAGAGGGACCTCGCCAGGCTTGCCAGGGAGGCAATCATTAAGAGAATACTGGAGAGGCTAGCTGATGTTAAGCTATCTTCGGTTCCAGATTTCCTAAAGACACACATCGAGGAGATTAGGTCTAGGCTGGCCTCTAGGAGAGGATACGAGGAGGCAGTGGTTTCAAGCTCTGAGGAAAACTGGCCGCCATGCATGAAGGCTCTTAAATCTGCTTTGATAGGTGGACAGAACGTTGGACACTTCGGCAACTTTGCCTTCGCGTCGTTTCTCTTCAACATTGGCTACACTGTCGAGTCAGTAATCTCGATGTATGCGCAGCGCAGCGACTTTGACGAGAGGCTGGCCAGGTATCAGGCCGAACACATAGCCGGCATGAAGGGAAGCAGAACAAAATACACTACGCCCTCATGCACCACGATGAGGACGCATGGGCTATGCATCGAGGACGGGAGACTCTGTCCAGGAATAAAGAATCCACTCCAATACTACAAGAGGGCAGCTAGGAAGACAGCGAGAAGTAGCAGCGAAGTGAAGCAGACTAGCAGTACAGAAGAAGAATCAAAAAGTGAGTGATTTAATAATGCCGGCCCCAGGCCCCAACGACCATTAGGGAGGCCTGATAACGGTTTTTCCACGCATGTATGGATGCAGCACTTCTGGGATCTCGATTGTTCCGTCACGTCTTTGATAGTTCTCAATTATTGCGACGATTGTCCTCTCAGTCGCTATTGCTGTGCTGTTGAGTGTGTGGACGAATCTTGTCTCCTCTATGTGTGGCGCCTCTCTGTATCTGATGTTCAGCCTCCTAGCCTGATAGTCAGTACAGTTGCTGCATGAGACTACCTCTCTGTACCTCTCCTGCGCCGGCATCCAGACCTCAAGGTCGTACTTCTTTGCAGCAATCGGTCCAAGCTCGCCTATACAGATATTGACGACCCTGTATGGCAGCCCCAGCCCGCGGTAAATCTCTTCTGCATTCCTTATCAGTAATTCATGCTCGTTCCAGGACTGCTCGGGCTTGCAGAAGACGAATTGTTCAACCTTCTCGAACTGGTGAACCCTGAAGATTCCCTTCGTGTCCTTCCCATGCGCTCCGGCCTCCTTCCTGAAGCATGGACTGACTCCTGCATATCTCAGAGGGAGCATTCTTCCATCGAGGATCGAGTCTACATGGAGCCCAGCTATGGGGTGCTCAGCCGTACCTATCAAGTATAGGTCCTCGCCCTCAATCTTGTAGATCATTGACTCAAAATCTTCGAGAGAGATCACTCCCTCCATGATCTCTCTCCTAAGCATGTATGGTGGCTGAACGAGTCTGAATCCTCTCGATGAGAGGAAGTCCAATGCATAGTTTATCAAGGCATAGTTGAGGAGGACTATGTCCTCGAAGATATAGTAGAACCTCGCCCCAGCCACTTTGCCGGCCGCCTCGACGTCGAGAAGCCCCATCCCCATCAATATGTCTACGTGGTCCTTCATCCAATCCTCCTTCAACGGTCTTCCCCAAGTCCTCAATACGACGTTATTCTCCTCGCCCTCTCCTTCAGGCACAGATTCGTGTGGAATATTTGGAAGCTTAAAAAGGGTGGAGCGAAGCTCCGTCTCGACCTCTTCAAGTCTAGTCTCTAAATGCTCGATCTCTCGGCTGATCTCTGCAACGCTTCTCATCATTCCTGAAGTGTCGATGCCGGATTTCTTCGCCCTCCCTATCTCCTCTGCTAGCTCGTTCCTCCGATGCCTGAGTTCCTGGACACGTGTAATTAGGCTCCTCCGCTCCTCGTCCATCGCTATACATCTATCGACGATCGATGGATCTATCCCTCTCCTTCTTAATCCATGCCTAAAAATATCCGGGTTTTGACGCATCAGTTTTATATCGAGCATGTCTTGTCAATCTTTACCTTATCTTTATGTATTGGTATGCCTCCGTCTGACTCGTAAAGGCATACTTAACCGTTCTGAACTGCTTCTTAAACTCAGCTACGTCCTTCGCGACTTTTTCAGGCTCTTCTCCCTTCACGATAACTCTCGCTATGAATTCTGCAATTATGTCCATCTCGTCTTTTCCCATTCCTAGCCTAGTAACTTCCTGAGAGCCAAGCCTAATCCCGCTCGGGTTTCTATAATCTGTCTTAAGCTTGTAGTCCTTCGGTATGAGGTTCCTGTTCAGAACTATTCCCGCTCTCTCAAGTTTGTCCTCCGCCTCCCTGCCACCCATATACCTACTCACATCGACAAGAACTATGTGAGACTCAGTGAATCCGAGGTCTGGATATAGAACCTCGAGTCCTCTCTCAGCCATCGACTCAGCGAGCTTCTTCGCATTCCTAACGACCTGCGGAGCATACTCATGATAAAACGCCAGTGCCTCAGCTAGAGCAATCGCAACGCCTGCCACTGCATGAAGGTGATGATTACTGAGAAGACCAGGAAAGAGCGCGGCCTTGAACTTCTCTGCATACTTATTCCAACTGACGATCATTCCATGCTGCGGTCCGGCTAGCGTTTTATGAGTGCTCATAGTTACTGCATCTGCGCCTTCCCTTAAGGGGTCTTGGAAGACTCCTCCAGCTATTAGGCCCGCCACATGTGCAGCATCGTAGACAACCTTAGCATCGTACTCAGCGGCTAAGTCCGCAATCTCCCTTACTGGATGTGGGAAAAGAAAGACACTTGCGCCAAGCATGAATATTTTTGGCTTCTTCCCCTCCTCTTTTATTAGGTTCTCAACTCTCTTCCTGGTCCCGTCTACATCTATGTTAAACCTCTCCATATCAAACTCGTATCTCTCTACTTGGAGTCCCCGCACGACTCCCGCGGTTCCTCCCCAAGACTTCTTGCCATGACTAATATGGCCTCCGAAGGGTATCGGCAAAGCATACATGACGTCTCCAGGTTCGGCAAAGACTGTATAGGCCGCAAGGTTGGCTACAACGCCGGATATCGGTCTGAGGTCTGCATACTCGGCTTTGTAGACCTTCTTAGCAAGTTCTATCCCCAGGCTCTCGACCATGTCTATCCAGCGGCAGCCCGCGTAGAGTCTCTCGCCTGGATAACCCTCGGCGTATCTATTGCCAAAATCACTAATCAATGCCTCCCTCACGGCCGGTGAGGGCACGTTCTCACTCGCTATGAGTGGAATGCTCTTCGAAAAGAATTCCTGATGCTCCTCAAGCCATGTTAGGACCTTCCAAAAGGCCTCTTCCCCCTCTTTGAATGCTTGCTTACCTTCTTGGGAGACATCGACCAACCTATTTCCCCTCGCTAATACATCTAACTGACTGAGATTTATCTATACAGCATGGATATGGAGCGGAAGGTATTTTATGGGTCTGCGACAATTATAAATGGTTAGGATTGGTCAAGCTTGGGTTAATAGGTAAGACCAATACTGGGAAGACGACGTTCTTCAATGCGGCTACGCTTCAGACCGCCGAGGTCTCGACATATCCATTCACGACTAAGCAGCCAAACTTTGGAGTAACGAACGTCATTACTCCATGCGTACACGTAGAGCTAGGCATAAAGTGTAATCCACGCAACTCGACGTGCATTGATGGCTGGAGACACATACCAATAGAGCTCATCGACCTTCCCGGGCTGATCAAAGGAGCATGGGCTGGAAAGGGGCTTGGAAACCAATTCCTATCAGTCGCCGCCCAGTCAGATGCGCTTCTACACGTAGTCGATGCATCAGGAAGCGTAGACGAGGAGGGAAGACTAACAGAGCCTGGAACCGGCAACCCAATCGCCGACGTCTTCGACATCGAGGAGGAACTCGTCATGTGGCTGATGAAGATAATCGAGAGAAACCAAGACAGAATAATTAAGGCAATCAAGTCAGGCAAGTCCCTCGCCGAGGCCATCGCTGAGCCACTACTTGGACTCAGGATAACGATCAACCATGTCGAGAAGGCGCTTAAGGACTCAGGCCTCGAGAAGAAGGACTTCGAGAACTGGAGCATGACTGACGATAGAAAGTTCGCCCAACTTCTCCGCGACATATCAAAGCCAACGATAATCATTGCCAATAAGATGGACATAGACGTAGCGCATAAATACTACACCGAGCTTGTCGAGAGATTCACTGATAAGATCGTCGTGCCCTGCAGCGCGGAGGCAGAACTAATTTTGAGACGTGCGGAGCAGAAGGGGCTGATAAAATATATTCCCGGAGAAGAGTCTTTCCAGATAGTTGATAGGACAAGCCTGACCCAGCAGCAGTTGTGGGCGCTCGAGATGGTCAACGAGAGAATACTCTCAAAATATATGAGGACAGGGGTGCAGTTTGCGGTAAACGTCGCTGTCTTTAAGTTGCTTAGGATGAACGTCGTCTACCCGGTCTATGACGTGAAGACGTTTACTGATAGTAGGGGGAACGTCTTGCCTGACGCCATTCTGCTGCCTGCAGACTCGTCAGTCAGGGACCTCGCTGAAAGGATACATAAAGACCTCGCCAAGGGATTACTCTACGCCATCGATGCTAGGACCGGTCTCAGACTTCCAGCAGACTATAAACCCAAGGACCGCGACATTCTGAGGATACACTCAGCCATGTCTCACGGATAAAACAGTCCAAGAGAAATCAGAGATATGTCGGACACAAACGAAATCTTTAAGTCCGCATATAAATGGGCACTCAAAAATGCATATGATCATTCAGGAAAGGCGATCGATAGGGCAGTGATCTCGAAAGTCATCGCAGAGATGCCATGGGCGAAATCTGATATACAAACTCTAAAGTCAGAGGTTGAAAGGGCAGTTCAGCTGGTAAACTCAATGAGCATCGAGGAGATAGAGCACGCATTAACCGAGCTTGATCCTAAGCTGCTGGAGAAGAAGAGAGGAGAGGAGGAGAAGCGAGCGCTTCCACCGCTTCCGGGGGCAGTAAAGGGGGCGGTAGTGACTAGGCTTCCACCCGAGCCAAGCGGCTACATGCATATCGGACACGCATTGAGTGGGCTCATCAATTATCTCTACAAGGAGATGTATGACGGTAAGCTGTGGCTGAGGTTTGAGGACACCGATCCAAGAAAGGCGAAGGCAGAATACTACGAGTCGTTCAGGGATGGATATACGTGGCTCGGGATTAAGTGGGACTACGAGAAGAATAACAGCGACGATATACCGCTTATGTATGAATATGCCGAGAGGCTGATTAGTCAGGGTAAGGCATATGCGTGTCTATGCAGGAAGGAGGAATTGAGAAAGAGGAGGGCGCTCGGAGAGGCCTGTATTCACAGATCAATGAGCAGGGACTGGAGCCTTGAGCAATGGGACAGGATGCTCAGTGGACACTACAGAGAAGGAGAAATCTCCATCAGGCTCATGGGCGACCTTAAATCGATGAATACAGCTCTCAGGGATCCAGTGCTGCTTCGGATCGTTAATCATCCCCATCCACTCTGCGGTGAGAAATACTTGGTCTGGCCTACATATGACTTCGCGGTCAGTATCGAGGATGCCTTGTGTGGAGTCACGCATGTATTGAGGACGTCTGAGTTTATGTTCAGGGACGAGCTTCAGGACATGATTAGGAGATACCTTGGACTGCCCAACCCAGTATACGTCGAGTATTCAAGGTTCGAGTTTGAGGGCACACCTGTCGCTAAGAGAGAGATAAGGGAGCTCATAACCAGTGGTTTAGTCAAGGGTTGGGATGATCCGAGACTCGCGACGATCATGGCGGTTAGAAGGAGAGGAATCCTGCCTGAAGCCCTGCGGGAATTCGTCCTAAGATACACCGCGCTAACCACGACTAAGAAGGAATACTCATGGGACCTACTCTACGCAATAAATAGGAGGATAATCGACTCAGCGGCCCCTAGGCTCTTCTTTGTCCCGGAGCCTGTCAAGCTCGTTCTGAGTGGGCTTGGTTGTAAGGTTATCGAGGCGCCGCTCCATCCTACGAGTGATCTGGGTAAGAGAAAGCTTCAGGTATCCAGCCAGCTATATGTACCTCGAAGAGATGCAGAGAAATTCAATGTTGGAGATAAGTTTAGGCTGAAGTACTTGGCAAACTGCAGAGTCATCGAGAAGGGCGAGGACTATATCTTAGCAGAGGCAAGGGAGGGCGAGCCGGAGCCAGGCATAGAGATAATCCAGTGGGCACCGGAGGACTCGCATGAAATAAGAATAATCATTCCTGGACAATTATTCAGGAATGAGGAATTCCAGGTAGACAGCCTGAAGACCGTCACCGGTCTCGTCGAGCCCTATGAGGCGGGCATAAAGATAGGCATGAGGGTCCAGTTCGAGAGGTTCGGATACTGCATAAAGGACCCAGAGCCCAAGACATACATCTTCATCCATCAGTGAATCCGAAGCATCTTCTTTGGTAAGAATTGCCTATGACCTCTAGGGCAGAGAAGGAGCACCTTGTCGCCAATCTCTAAATAATTTACAGCCACACGCTCCTCCATGCACATAATGCATCTATACCTAATCTCCTTCATTCTGAACTATTTGGAAATCTACCATTATTTATTTCTGACTCTGTATGAAATTTATTATCTATTTCATTACTTGTCCGATAATATAACTCGGGTCTATATTGGGTTAAATGATATTTTTCCATCCTTAAAATCAAGCTCGAATTCTTCATTGACATCGAATCTCACACCGAGTCTTTCATACTCCTCCTCGCTGAGTATCAGAGTTATCTTGGGATACATCGCGTCCCTCGGCGGTGGGACGAGTCCAAGCCCTTGGAGCTGGATAAATACTCCCTGAATCAGTCTCTGCGCGATTAATGTCTCCTCCGTTCCAGGACCGACGAAGGCGCCTTCCCTCCGCCTAACCTCGACGAGCTCGATTAATTTTCCGGGCCTGCCGGTCTCTGGATCATTATAGGCAGTAACCCTGTACACCCTAACTCTTACACCACACATTGAGAATAATTTGTTATGTCTACTATATAATTATTTGAGAATTAGGAGCGTTATTCTTCTTCCTCAGCCGCTTCTTCTAGCTCTTCTAGGTATCTGGCATATTCATCTGCATCCATTAGAAAATTAAGCTCGGACTCATCGCTTAACTCGATCTTGACGAGCCACCCATCATCGTAGGGCGACTCATTTATGATTTCAGGGCTATCGATTAGCTTGGTATTCACCTCTATGACTTTTCCTGACAGTGGCGCGTAGACGTCTGCACTTGCTTTGACAGACTCGACAGTCGCTAGTGTCTGTTTTCTCTGAACCTTTGTATTTACATTTGGAAGCTCAACATAGATTATTTCCCTCAGTTTCTTCTGGGCGTAGTCGGTTATCCCCACCGTCGCGAACTTCTTCTCAACTTTCACCCACTCATGGTCATTTGTATAGTAGTAGTCTTCCGGGATATGATACTTATCCCTCAAAAATGCCCCCCAAAAACCTCTCTTAATCATCTATATTAATTTAACTTTATTTAACTGACTGATAGAAAACATCTAGGGACAGCTGCCGTAGGTTTACTCCTAGATTAGTGGTGATGGGTGGCTGAATGGTCCGTATGCATTCTCATATGCATAGGCAATGCTGAGGACCAGTGAATCTAGTCCTCTTTTACAAATTATCTGGCCGCCAACCGGAAGGCCATTAGATGTATGCCCTAGCGGTATGGATATCGCGGGTGAGCCTGTGAGGTTGAAGAGATGCGTAAAGGAGACAAGTTTTCGATGAATCACGAGTCGTTCCTGAAGAGAGAGGCGCTCTAATTCATCTATTCGTGGAGCATTTATTGGCACGGTGGGCATAACTATTGCGTCGAGTCTAGTCATCAGGGAGTCCATTTTTCCTGATAGTTTTTCTTTCTCTTTTTGAGCAATAATGTAGTCAACTGCTTTGAAGCTCATGCCTTCTCTCAGCCCATCCAGTACGTCGTCGCTGTATAATTCTGGTACACTCTCCAGCCATCGTCGATGAATTGCGGATGCCTCGCTCCTCCTTATTATCACCCATGTCCTAAAAATCTCGCTGAACCACTTAGCCTCTACGTTACTGACATCAATATCGAGAGATGAGAGCTTATCCACAAATTTTTTGATAAGCGACATGATTTCCTTATCCGTGGAGTCCTCAAAAAATCCCCAGGGTATTCCAATCTTAATGCCTCTTGGAAGAGGTCTTAATGGAGGGGACGTTGCCCCCTCTCTTGATATGATTGAGAAAAGTGCAGCTACGTCCCATACACTTCTAGCAAGGATACCCACATGGTCTAGGCTCCAAGCAAGTGGAAAGACTCCAGACGTGCTTATTGCTCCATAAGTAGGCTTGAAGCCGACGACGCCGCATATAGAAGCTGGTATCCTGACAGAGCCTCCAGTATCGGTCCCCAAGGCAACCGCAGCGAGCCCAGCCGAGACAGCTGCTGCTGAACCACTGCTCGACCCTCCCGCAATGTAGTCCGTATTCCACGGATTGCGTGTAGGCCCAAAATGTGGATTTAGGCCAGTTGGCCCTGAGGCAAATTCATGGAGGTTCGTCTTTCCGAGAACTATGAGTCCAGCCCGCCTAGACTCTGAGACACAGTCAGCATCTCTCTTTGCCTCTTCTTGACCCAGTATTTTTGAGCCGGCGGTCAGCGGATAACCCGCGACTGATATGATATCCTTTATCGCAATTGGTGCGCCATGCAGGGCCGACCTAGGTCCGTATCTATTTAATATGGCGTCTGATTCTCTCGCCTGCCTCAAAGTCTCATCGGGCCTCACGGAGATGTATGCATTGAGCCTGGGATTATTTTTGTGAATTTTATCAAGCAGGACGTATGCTGCTTCTTCGCATTTAATCTCTCCCGAGATGAGTGCGGTACAGAGCTCGCGGGCTGTGTTTATAGCGGGCATACGGTTACACCATATTGACTAATAAATAGGTATTTCTCCAGCGTGGTACTAATCTTTATTCCATACCAAAACATAATATGTCATGGGGTAGGGACAAGAAAGGTGGTGCAACTTGAGTGAAGATGAAGACATAAGTCTAAGAATGTTGAGGCTGAAAAAGCTCAGGAAAATGATGGCTGAAGCCTCACAGAAAGCAGGACCTGAGGCCCAGAAACCGCAGGAAGAACCGGCCTCGAGCAAGTTGCTGAAACACCTTGCAGATAGGGGTGATGAGGTGTTGGAAGCTGCAAAGGAGCTAAATCCTGAGTTGACTGAGCAAGTATCTAGAGTGTTGCTAAAGGCGATCGAGGAGGGTAAGGTCAGGCCACCGATAACAGGTGGTGAGCTTCTACAGCTATTCCGAAGGCTCGGATTAGACATACATATCAGTACACGCGTCGCCGTATACAAGAAGGGCGAGACAAGAGAGTTAAAGGAATTCCTCGAGGAATCATGGAAGCAGCTCTAGCCCAGTTAAACTATACGTCAGTGTTTTATCCACAGATTGAGGGGCCAGTGACTCCTAGATAGTACTCCTTGCCGAGCCTAGTACCTGTGACTGGATTTAGCAGGTTCTCTACGGGTGCATATGCATCATGAAGGAGAGGTACATCCATTATCGGCAATTCATAGGTTGGCATTAACCCAAAGAATCTATCAAGCCCAAGGCTCGATGATACATTATCCATCCTAGCCAGGTCTATAAGCTCATCTTTTAGCGGCAAAGATGCGTCAGAAGCGATCAATATGATGTTTTGCACCTGTCCACCACTGCTTGAGAAGACTGGGACGACTATCACTTCTCTAAAAATTGAGCGGATCGTCTTGTACTCCGCTCTCATTATGTCGGATGTTGGGCCTTCTAGGGAGGCAATAATGTTGAGGATTACTATTCCATTTCTTTTGAGATGAGACTTGACAAGGGCATAGAACTCGAGTGTCATTAAGTGGAACGGTATATAGTTCTTGGAGTATGCATCTACTATTATTACATCATAAACCTCGCTTGTCCTAGTTAAGTATCTTCTGCCATCCTCGACGAAGACGTTTAGTCGCGGATCGTCCCTCACTTCAAAGTAATCCCTAGCCACGTCTACTACGGCCGGGTCTATCTCGACGACGTCTATGATCATCGATCTATAGTTCTTAAGGAAGAATTTTGGGCCTGAAAATCCTCCCCCACCGATGAATAGTGTCCTAGACGCATTTGGGGCAAGCAACGGGCCGGCTGCAAATAGCTTTGTATAGTCAAAGACGAGGGCATATGGATCTGCGAGTGACATGCCGCTATGTAGAAGACCATTGAGGTAGAGATACCTAATCCCCCCTCTATCGACGACGACTATGTTGTTGTAGAGAGACTCGCCCCTATACTGCAGAGTACCAATCAGGGATGAGGAGCAAGTAAGATAGAACGTGACTCCCTGTGGGTAAAGAAAGACAACAACTAACATAAGCGCTGCAAGCATCTTCCACGACTTAATTAGTGGAGCGACGACAATCAGAAGAGCAATGCCAGATATGTAAAAAATCATATTAACATCAAGCATAGGTATTAGAACAAAAGTCGTAAGGAATGTCCCAATAATGCTCCCGAGCGTCGAGTATGCATAAAGATTTCCAGATACTTTGCCCAGCGATGCGAGTTCGCTTGCCCTCAGCTTAAGTGCTACGGGCGTTACTCCTCCTAGTAGAAAAGTTGATGGTCCGAGAACGATCAGGGAGGAAAGCACAGTTCCTATCCTGTCATCGAGTATGGATGGATCAAGTCTGCTCAGGAGCATGGCTGATAGGGTCGGCGTAGCTAACACGTAGATAGAGGCTGAGACTATTAGTGCCTCTAGGAGCTTTCTAGGGCTTGTCCTATCTGCGAGCGCTCCAAGAGCTGCATAGCCAAGTGATAGACAAGTCAAGACTGTTCCTATTAGTCCGCCCCAAGTCATGACTGAGCTTCCATAGATTGGCGTAATCACCCTGCTCCCAGTTAGTTCAAGAACCATGACTACTACTCCTGCGACAATAACGTTCAATAATAGTACCAGTGTTCTCAGTCTATTTTCCCTCAATAACTCCAGCCCCCCGCCTCACGTTATATACATTTATTCAGTGATTAACTATTTTGATATGTATTGAGGAGAGTGGAGGTAGCTGTAGTCGGTGCTGGCGCTGCTGGACTGATAGCCTCGAGGGAGGCTGCACGGCTTGGATTAGAAGTCGAAGTATTCGAGGAGGACGAGACAATCGGCAGGCCGGAGAGATGCGCAGGACTCTACAGCATTCAGGGACTTAGAAGATTAGGGATAGAGCTTAGAGATGATTATTTACAAAACACTGTTAAAGGTGCAATGATTCATTCTCCAGGCGGCAATGTAATAGAGATAAGGACGCATCGGCCCGTGGCGGCGGTTATCAGGAGAGAGGCTCTTGATAGGTCATTGGCTGAGGAGGCCATAACCAAGGGCGCCAAGACCAATGTACAAAGCAGGGTCAAATATGTTCAAAGAGAGGGCCGAGAATTGAAGTTGAGGGTAGGCGACGAGGAGGTCACGGCGTCTGCACTGATAGATGCCGAGGGCCAAAGGGGAATCATTGCCAAGATGCTCTTCCCATCTTATAGGATAATTGGGTGGATACCCATCATACAGCTACTGATATCTGGGCATGGATATGAGGAAGACATGGTCCACATCTGGTTCAAATCATATCTTAGGGATTTCTTCGGATACTTAATTCCGATAGACGAGAAGCTGGGAAGACTGGGCGTCGCATCGTATAAGGACACTCTCGCTAAGGCTAGAAAGTTCCTTGAAGAAGTCGCGCCTCGGGCTAAGATAATTGGTTATAGCTCCTCATGCATATATGAGGGCCTGCCCTCAGAGATTGGGCTGGATGGAAACGTGGTCCTCGTCGGCAATGTTGCTGGACAGGCAAAGTCAACGACTGGTGGAGGCGTAATCATTGGTGGAATATGCGCACAGTACGCGGCCCAGCACCTCTATAATTTATTGAGAGAAGGAAAAGACGGTACATATAGAGGGCGCGTCAGACCAATCTACCGCGAGCTGAATATGATGCATCGTATTAAGACCTGGATTAAGAGTCTACCCGACGAAAAGCTGGACAGTTTGTTCAGAATGATATTAGAGAGTGGCTTTGATAAGAAAATAGCCAAGGCTGGGGACATGGATTTTCAGGCAACAAGCATGTTGAAGGCATTACTCAGCATTAGTGGTGCAAAACTTATCCTCCGAATGATAAGGACTGGGCTGCTGCCTGGCTAGCGTTGCTCTATTGGGATGTATTTTCTACCATACTCGCCCGTGTATAGATGCAGCGGCCTGATGAGTTTATTATCGGTCCAGTACTCTAACACATGTGCAACGATGCCGGCGACCCTGCTCATGGCATACATCAATGTGTAGTACCTCTTAGGTATGCCTAACGCTGTATAGATTATTGGCGACCAGTAATCTACGTTCGGATATATCCCTCTTGGTGCCAAATGTTTTATTCCAACTTCCTCGAGCCTTGCAGCGACCTCATAGAGCCTTCTAATCTCTCCTCCCCTGGAATTGGCAAGCCTTCGTGCAATCCCTCTGAGGATTCTAGCCCTGGGGTCATAGGTTCTATAAACCCTGTGTCCGAAGCCCATGATTCTGCGCTTCTCTGACATTGCCCTATTGAACCACTCCTCTACTCTGTCCGGCGATCCTATCTCCGTGAGCTGGTCGTGAGCGGCCTCAGAAGCACCAACATGGAGAGGCCCACGAAGCGCGAGTAGACCGCTGACCAATGAGGAGTAGAGGTCAGCCATCGTGGATGCGGTCACTAGTGCAGCGAAAGTGCTCGCCGGTAGTCCATGCTCGGCCTGGAGTATAAGGAGCTTCTCAAGTATCTCAGAATCCTCCCTGCTAGGTACTTCGCCAGTAATCATGTAGAGGAAATTGGCTGCATGTCCTAGGCTGGGATTAGGCTTGACCCAGTCTAGCCCCATCCCCTTGCGAATGATTGCTGCGAGTCCAGATGCTGTTAACGATACGAGCCTTACTGCCCTTTCGCGGTAATCATCTCCGATGTATCGCGAATCTATATCATAGCTTATCAATAGGAGTGAGGAGAGAAGTCCAAGGGGCTCCACGCCGCCATCAAACTTATCGATAAATTCTAACTGCTCCCTCCAGAGACTCCGGTACCTAACCATTTTGCCGGTGAAATCTTCGAGCTCCATTCTCGTCGGCAGACGTTGATTAAACAAGAGGAACACTACTTCCTCATAGCAGCTTTTCTCTGCGAGCTCCTCAACGTCATAACCCACATAGTACAACTTGCTATTCTCTCCATCAATTAATGAAAGCTTACTCTCAGCTACGTAGACGCCCTCCAGGCCCTTGAACACTTTGTTCTCAGTCATTAGTGATTGAGCTACTCGAGGGGCTTAATTATTACCTTTTTCCTGTATAGTCGAAAAATTAAGCTAAAATTCTAACAATTTTCAATGATATTGGCAAATCAGCATTATTTTTCCAAGTTTTACATTGGGTTATAGCCTCGATTATTTCGTAAAATTATCATGCTGGAATTGACATCTTTAGGAATTGATTCATATTATGGCAACATATTGTTCAATGAATATGTATATTTGCGTAATATTAATCCGAATTTCGTAGTTGATGAATTGTTGTTAGAATATAACTTGCAAGTTTAATCCTGTCACCCCTCGTCTGCATCAACGTATCCGTAATGAGGCATTTAGATACGTATTTCGTTACTTCTCCAGAGAGTTCAGCGTCGGCCCTGTCAATGATGAATAGGTCGAGGATGTCTGAGTAGAACCGCGCAACTGAGACTACGTTTGGCTCCAGGCCTAGGTCCCTCATTAATCTATCTACCGGCCCCTTAACCGCCCTACCAGCTATGATTGGCGTAACTCCTATCCTTAATGCCTTAGTTCTTTGCAGTGCCTCTCTTACGCCTTGAAGTGCTAGAATTGGCCCGATGCTAAGTATAGGGTTGCTCGGAGCGATAATTACTGCTCTAGAGTCCAGTATTGATGGGATTACCGCTGGGCAGGGCTTAGTGTCCTCCGCCCCCTCATAAATTACCTCCCTAACCTTTACTTCTCCTCTCTTCTCTACGAAGTATCTCTGAAACGATAGGTATCCCTCGTCGGTCATCACCATTGTCCTTACTCTTCCATCCGTCATCGGTATTACTCTCTGCCTTATTCCAAGCCTCTTAGTGATTATCTCGGTTATTTCCGATAGCTTCTTTCCCTTTTGCATCATAAGTGTCCTAAAGATATGCGTGGCGAAGTCCATGTCGCCTATCTTGAACCATGTCTCGAGTCCATATCGGCTGAGCATCTCTAGGCACCTATAGGTATCGCCGTCGATTCCCCATCCCTTCTCCTTATCGGCTATGCCTGCCAAGGTATAGACAATCGTGTCAATATCCGGCGAGATGTGGAGTCCGTAGAATTCCTCGTCATCAGCCGTGTTAACGATTATTCTGAGCTCTTCATCGCCTACTATCGCTGCGAGTCCATCAACTAGCTTTGCACCACCGACGCCGCCGGCAAGAACCGTTATCGAACTGCCTCACCCCATCGCTCCATAAAGACTACCTCGCTGAGTGGCTTCCTCCTCATCGGCCTAATTCCTCCTTGGCCCCCGACCTCGATCAAGGCCTGAGGCTCAACATCCCTCGGAATCCCAAGCACCCTTCTTACACTTTCAGGAGCAAATAAGGGCCCACATCTCCAGCAAGCTCCATAACCAAGAGCGTGTAGCGCCAGCAATAGGTTTTGACAAGCCGCAGCCACTGACTGCACAGCCATAATGTATTCGCATTTCATTCTCCTTTCATCTCGATATTTATCCATCTCGCTCATCGAGAGGCAAACTACTATTACTGCTGATGCCCTAAGTGTCCTCGATATTGATTCTCTTATAATCACGTCTGCCTTTCGCTCTTCTAGCCCATCGGACAGGAGATCTCTCTTCCATTCTTCAGCCATTGCCTCTAGGAGCTTTAAGACTGTCTCCTTATTTCTAATCAATATAAATCTCCAAGGCTGGGCGTTATGAGCATTTGGCGCTGAGACAGCCGCCTCCAAGGCAGTCAACAAGTCGTTGATATCTGCGTCTTTGGGCTCAAGGAGCTTTGAACTCCTCCTCGACTTTATGAAATCTATATACTGTAACGTGCCTGCCCTATTCTCCATAAATACATAGCTACGAGTCTAGCATTATAACTTAAAATTGTGAAGTCCGCCCGAGTAAATGTAGAGAACTGGTATGGCCGAGAAAAAAGGGTTATGGAGACTATACAGAGTAGAGGGTGATAAAGTTATTAGGTCCGTGAATTTCTGCCCGGTCTGCGGGGCAGGCTACATAATGGCAGAGCATGTCGACAGATATACCTGCGGTAGATGCGGATATACAAGCTTCAAGAAGCAGCCCTCAAAATAGAGAGTGCATTTTGCTTGGCCCTCTCATCAACGTCTACGACCACTACGCCAACGCCTGGCTGCCCATAGAGCACGACGCTTCCAATCGGCGCTTCAATAATCGCGACCAATGCAAGTAGGTCTTCTTCGCCCCTCACCCTCACGACTACGGGTCTAGGCATCAGCATTGCTTTACTGACCGTCGAGTAGGCATCCTCACTAATCGTTCCAGGCTCATTTATACAACTCAGCTCCGTGGCTCCAGGAATGTTGAATGGCTTTACCCACCTCCGCTCAATTCTATCATCAACGATATAGACATCGACCCTAACCCCGAGGCTTGCAAGCTCACTAGATACTCTGTCACCAACAGCGATTATCTTTCCCGAGATATTCTCCAACTCTTTGGCGAGTATCTTTGATGTCTCGCTTGGCTTGCCTGGAATCAGTCTTCCAAGCGGCTTCCTGACCCTCTCCTTTAGCTCTTCGCTAAATACAGCTTTTCTCATTCTATCTTCAACGCGTATCTGCCAGGCTTCGTTATTCCAAGAAGCTTTGCTACTTCTGAGTCATCCGGCCTAATGACCACTATTATCCCTGAGAATTGGGTCGTAAGATTTGTTGACCCACAATTGTCACACTTGTTTCCAGCGACTATTCTTCTGCATTCCTTACAGGCTTTCTCCCTCGGCAAGTCTGATACACCTATGAATGCATTGATTTTTCTGGAGGTCTAGGAGAGATCTGTTGTTGAATCCACTCTAATTTTCCAAGGTACGGCTGCCGAGTGGTCAATCCGACTTTACCGCCACTAATTGATACTGCCACTACTCTGGCCCTAACCTTATCATTCACAGACAGTTTCCAGCCAGTCTTACTCCCTATAAGTTCTGAGTGCTTCTTATCGAATGATAGGAAGTCATCCAGTATCTGGGAGACGTGTAGAAGGGCATCAAGCGGCCCCACCCTAACAAATACGCCAAACTCAGTTATCTCGACGACTTCTCCCTCAACGACTTCCTGCAATAATGGTAAATATGTGAGGAGTTTGCACCTTGCTCGATGATAAATTGATGGGTCCCTGGGTATAAGCACGCCTACCTCTTCTACTTCAACATCTATCACCGCTATGACGTATCCTAACTCTTCATCCAGTATTCCCTCATATATTGAAGAGAGTTTCCTAAATGCCAGCTCAGTGAGGGGCTCCTCAAATTCTTTTGGTTCTACGCCGACTATTTCCTCCACCTCAAATATGAAAAACATTCCTTAAACACTAGGTAGAAGCATAACTCTACGAGGTAATAAACATGTAATCACGCTACATCAATGCAATTACCATAGGTTAAGAATAATAACTACTTCTTCAATCAGGACAATAGCGTGGTTCATGAAGAAATTACTAATCGAGGTCAAGGATCTATGGAAGGCATATAATGGCAAATCGGCAGTCTCTGGACTAAGCCTAAACGTCTCAGCAGGAGAGATTCATGGACTCATCGGATTAAACGGAGCAGGAAAGACAACAACGATAAAATGCATCGTCGGTCTTCTAAGGGCGGACTCTGGAGAGATTAGGGTCGCTGGAAGAGATGTATATATCGATGCTTCATATAAGTCCATTATTGGATACCTGCCGGAGAACCCGTCTCTCCCGGAGTATCTAACCCTGAGGGAGTTTCTAATCTTCGTCGCAAGAATAAAGGGTCTCAGCGGATCTAGGGCCGACTCTGAAGTATGGAATAAGCTTGCGCTCTTCGAGCTAGAGGAAATCTCTGACCAACTGATATATGAGTTGTCAAGAGGTATGAAGCAGAGACTAGCAATCGCTGCAGCAATAATAAATGACCCAGATATCCTGATTCTTGACGAGCCCTTCTCTGGGCTCGACCCAGAGGCACAGAGAGTAACGAAACGAGTGATGAGGGAGACCGCTAATAAGGGTGGCGCCGTCCTCATCAGTACACATATTCTTGATGCAGCGGAAAGGTTCTGCAACAGGGCAACAATAGTCCATAAGGGCAGAACGCTAATAGAGGGAGCTATAGATGAGCTGAAGAGCCAGGTCGGCCTCGGCCCGAATGCCTCGCTGGAGGAAGCCTTCATCAAAATAATCAGCAGCTGATGATTATGGTCCTCCTAACTCTCTTGAAGACAAAGTTTGTCCAGTACTTGGGACAGATGCGCCGTTCAAAACTCAGCATGATCTCACTTGTGATGATATATATCGCGTGGATGGGCATCATATCCTTCTCTGCATTTTTCCTAAGAATAAGCGGCAGTATACTGAATATCTCGCTCGATGAATATGTGGCGAGCCTGATTATTCTCACGGTATCGGTTATATTGGCAATCGGTGCGTTTTTGGGATCGAAGGGTGGAATAACTGCGCTTAGCTACGAGCTAGACTACGTCCTCACGTCCAATATTAGTCCAGCAATATTTCTTCTGACTGATCTGGTCTTTCAGATAGTCTTACTCAACATATTTATCATCCCCTCCTCGTTGTTAATAGTCATAATCGTTAGTTATCACGCGGAGCCGGTCAATCTGTTATCGCTACTTGCATTGTATGAGGCTGCGATCATTATGTCTTCTATGACTGCTCATATTCTTGGAATTTCTAGGCACTGGCTAGGAGAGAAGCGGGCAAAGGTAATTAGTTGGGCCATTGCGTTATTGATGGTCTTACCAATATTGCTGCGGATCTTGAGAGTGCCGGATTTGTGGCTCAAAGATTTTCATCCCTCATACGTATTAGGATTAGTTATGAGAAGTAGCAGTAATCCTCAAATGATCACTCTTCTCCTCCTATACATTTCTTTTCTGGTCGCGATTTATCTGAGAGGAATGAATACAAACTTCTATGCTTCAGTCACACCAGTTTTATTATCAGCTTTAATGGAGCCTCCAAAGCGTCTACCAAGGTACTTGAGGCTGCCGCTGCTGAGTAATGAACTATTAAACCTCAAGCCAAGCGATAGTCCTTCATTAATGATGTTTAAACTGCATTTAACTAGGATTGTTAGGGATGGAAGCCTGTGGACAGCCCTTCTCATATTTGTGGTATTCACTTTGGCAAATCTGGCCTTGCCGCGGTTGTTGAGAATCGAGAGTTTTCCAGAAGTCGCGCAGCTCACGTTGATAGCCCTCTACACTCCCCTTTTCCCCTCGCTCCTATCCATTAATTGGTGCATATCTGAGCGTCAAAACCTCTGGATAGTCGACACAGTTCTTAAGGGTAGAAGAAATTATCTATCCGGGCTCTTCTATGCGTACTTCATGGTTACTCTCCTCTTCTCCTCATGTCTCTATGGATTAATAGCAATTGGTGCAAGGGAGCTACCCTTCATAGAAATCGACATAACACTACTATTAGCTATGTCAATATTCAGCGTCTTGTTCTCGATTTTTACTTCCTTTAAGCTTAGAAGAATCCCCACACCATTCTCTATTAGCTCTTTTCTTTATGTCTTTATACCGATGCTTGGCTCCCTGATGCTCTCGCTTCCAATTCTAATGGTGAGGCTCTTCGAGCCCTTGGCAAGTGACCCAACTCTACAGTTAATGGCCATCCTCTCTATATTCATAGCCGTTGTATCGGTAGTTTTCTATAAAGTCCTGATGGACAGTCTATCAAGCGATATTTACGAGAAGACGGGCAGATAGGAAGGCACCTTTACTATTTTATCTACCTTCCGGGAGTTATGGAAACGGATTTATGTTACTTACTAGTTATAAAACATAGTGAATTATACCAATGTTCAAGCAGAAAGCTAAGACGGAAGAAATTAGGAGACAGTGGCAGGGAATAGAGGTATTTCCAGTCAAGCCTGACTTCGAGATTCTTGACCGATACGTGATAAGAGAAAAATTCGCGGAGGTCATAGTGGCTTCTCCTCCGAGTAGAGTTGTTGAGCCGATTTATTACTGCGTCGAGGCCCCCCTTACTCCTCAGGAGGTGAATGCATTAGAAAAAGTAAAGGACATTTTGACGAAGGAGTTAGACTTCCCAAAGATTGGCGAGGAGGAAGAAGTAAAGAAAGTTGTAATCGATACGACGAAGAGGATTCTTAACAAATATAGAAGGGCACTAGGTCTAGGGACGCTCACGGATGAATTGTATGAGAAGTTTATTTACTATATTGAGAGGGACATGATGGGCTTCGGCCCGCTGAATATCATAATGGAGGACTATAGGGTAGAGGACGTGTCTTGTGATGGTCTCGGGATACCGATATATGTCTGGCATAGAGACTACGAGTCCATGCCTACGAATGTTATCTTCACGGACAGGGAGGCCCTTGACGACTTCATTATCCACCTAGCACATAAGGCTGGCAAGCACATCTCATCTGCTTTTCCAATTGTTGACGCGATGATATATGGCAAGCATAGGCTAGCAGCGACATTCAGGGAGGAGATATCGCCTAGAGGTAGTACATTCACGATCAGGAAGTTCAGGGAGAGGCCCTTCAGTGTTACTGAGCTATTGATGGCGAATGTTCTTAACAGCGAGATGGCGGCATACTTCTGGCTATTATTGGAGCATAAGGCAAGCATTATGATTCTTGGTGCTACTGGTAGCGGCAAGACGACTCTACTAAACGCGTTGACGACCTTCATCAGGCCGAGAATGAAGATCGTGACGTGTGAAGAGACGGCTGAGATAAACATTCCAAGGGAGAACTGGGTTAGATTCGTCACAAGGGAGAGCTATGGATTGGGCGCCACGGAGAGGGGACAAGTCACCCTATTCGACCTCGTCAGAACTAGTCTCAGATATAGGCCTGACTACTTGATCGTCGGTGAGGTTAGAGGTGAGGAGACGTTTGTGCTCTTCCAAGCAATCGCGACTGGTCACGGAGGCATCTCGACTGTTCACGCTGAGAGTATCGACTCAGCAGTAAAGAGATTCATGAGTCCTCCGATGAATATTCCTGAGACGCATATCTCGCTCTTGGACGCCATGGCCATGATTGAGAGGGTTCAGCTTAGGGGTAAGCCTCAGACATTTGGTAGAAGAGTTAGATACATCTGGGAGATAGAGGATGCTCATCACTACAGAACAATTGCTGAGTGGGATCCGGTTACTGATTCCTTTAGAGTAAACTTTACTAATAGTCTTCAGCTCGAGAATATCTCGCTCCAGACAGGTCTATCTAGGGAGGAATTGATACTTGAGCTTTGGAGAAGAAAGGAGATACTCGAGTGGATGAAGCAGAACAAGATCACTGACAACGCTGAGGTTGCCAGAATAATCCTGTCTTACTATGCTGATCCAGAGAAATTCTTAAAGGAGGCAGGAATAATCATTAGGAAGCCAGCCATAATACAAGTAATAAGAACAGACACCTCCGTCGTTGAGGCTTCGAATAAAGAGGCTGCTCAGCAGGACGTGAAGCCGATCGAGGACTTCATCGTCAACTCCATTCTTAAGCGGACTGGCCCAATTCCTTACTGGCAGATCTTTGTGAAGGCTCCATTCTCCAGAGACCTAATTATAAGGGCGATGAGGCGGCTCAAAGACCAGAAAAAGATCGATATTGTGGGTGGAATAGTAGAGCTAACCGAATAAACAAATCAAATAATTTTTTATGTTGGCGTCGTGGGTAGTTGGAATGCTCCTACTGCGAAGGTTCCTGATAGCCATATCGCGATGAGGGAGATTACTGCCATTATTACTGCGTGCTTGAAGCCTCCGGCTACTACGGCGCTTGAGACTTTTCCAGCAACTATGCCGCTTATTATTGCGATGATGATGACTGGTGGGAGGAAGAAGTGTATGAACTCTGCGGTCGATATGCTGAGTCTAGCAAGCTGGAGCAGGCCCTTCATGAATGATACAAGTATAACTACGACTACGATTAGCAGTATGGCTGTTAGATATGGTATAATCATTAGTGGCTTAAGAGTGGCCCTCTTCTCTCTCTCGATCTGTTCTAGGTCCTCTGAGAATGAGGCTAGTACCTCGAATGTCTCTGGCGCTCCTCCTCCAACATCTATCGCGTCGATGAGAATGAATATTCCCGCCTTCTCTAGCCATCCGTAGGTTCTTCTGGCGAAGTCTTCGTATATCTTTCTTAGGGGCATTCCCCAGCCTATCTGTCTCGCCATTACCTTCAAGTGCTTGCTGAAGGCTCCGTAGGGATTTCTTGAGAGGTCGATTATGCATCTCTCGGGGCTTAGTCCTGTCTTTCTTGCTTCTGTCAGGTCTCTGAGGAAGAGCGTCATTCCATGCATGACCGAGATATTTTCCGCACCGTAGAGTTGGTAGGCAACTGCGCCGGGGGTGAACATGATTATGAAGAATAATACGAGGGCGATGGATGACTCGTAGCCCATATCTAATCCAAGTAATTTTCGAAGAGAGACTATGAGTGATGAAGTGAAGTCTAATGGGCTCATGTATTGTAGCTCGGTGGCAAAGAATGGAAATACAAAGAAGAAGGCGAATACCATTGCTCCTGGAATGGAGTAGTAGAATATGCGCATTGGTCTAGGGTCTGTTGAGGGGTATTTTGGCTGACTAATGTCTGCGAGATATATGAATAGTACGGACATCATTGGTAAGAAGAGATATGCGATCATTGCGAATTGCTCGGATGGCATGATGAGGAACTCTGAAGGAAGCGCCCTCGAGATGATGTAGATGGTGAAGATGACGAGTGAGAGCATCATCGTTATGGCTGCGTAGCCCTCCATCAGCATCCCCATCCTCTCGCCGACTATTCTCATCTTTCCCATCCTAGAGGTGAAGATCTGCTCAGTCTTCCTGATGAGGTAGTGGACCACGTCTCCGCCACTCCTCAGTGTCGAAGCGTATCCCATTAGTAGGTCCTTGTATTCTTTTGATGGCAGCCCCTTGGCCATTTTCTCGATTGCTGAGACCGGGTCCATTCCTCCGACTCTTACGTTGAGCTCCGCGAGCTTAGCTGCTTTTGCAATGTTTGGCATGAGCTTGCTGTTGGCGAGTCTGGTCAGGCTCTTGTAAGGTGGTATGCCTCCTGTTGCCATGACTGCGAGGTAGCTTGCGGCGTATGGTACCTCGCTCTCGAAGAGGGAGGCCGCTGAGGAGGCTGAGAGATATGGCCAAGCGATTCCTATTAATAGGCATAGTCCAGGCATGGCGAGCAGTACTGCTGTGGCTATCCAGCTGCCGGTGAGGAAGTATAGCGCTGCACCTGTTGGTATGCAGACTATGGCCGTGATTATTGTTATTGCCGCGACCATCGATGTGAATACTTCTGGATATATTCGTTTTCCGGCGCTTTCCAGTCTCATCGGGATTCCCGGCGCTATCTTTAGTAGGTATGCTCCAAGTGTCCTGAAGTTTGCGTATGAGAAGCTTGAGAAGGACTCCGCTATTCCCATTCTTGCTTTATCATTGTATCGGTGGGTATTTAAGCATACCTAAAATAAACGCTTGGCCAGCATTTTCTAAACATTTCTAGAATCTGCATCTTTTCCTCGACCAAATAACTTATATTAATGGGTAAGTAATTATTCAATGACATGCGGATGGACCGTAGGAAATCAGGAATAAGCCCTGTCGTCGCGACAGTAATTCTAGTAGCGGTCGCAATCGTCATCGCGATAGCCGTAGCCTTCTGGGCATCGGGACTAGTCGGAGTATTCACAAGATTCGAAAAAATAGAAATACAATCAGCATACTACGACGGTAGCAGTATTGTCATAATAGCAAAGAATACTGGCTCAAGCAATGCAGTAATAGACATGATAATGGCAAACGGAGCACCATGCATAGTGACGTCCTCACCCATTAACATAGGAAGTACATTCAGCATTGCTATCACTGCTTGTGATTCTGACGCTGGCGGAACGATCTATACAGGTGGCGTGACAAACGAGATTGCTCTGCACACGACAAGCGGCAAAACCTACCCAGTGGCTGTGCTGGTTCCGTAAACTCTCTACTTACATAATTTTTTTAATACTACATGATGAACTAATCGGCTTTCTGAAACCGTAGTTATGTCTAGTCCAAGCCCAGAAGCTTTTCTGCAAAAGCTGCATCCGCAAGTCCTCCCAACAGCTTTTGCATGCACTTCCACAACCACCATCTTCCAAAACTCTCTAAACTCTGATAGATCATCTAACAAAAACGGTTCAGCACCCTCAATATCTATCTTAACTAAATCGAAAACAACTCCCAGCCTCCTGAACAGAGCACCTAACGTAGTAGCTTCTATACGGATTCTCTTACTCCAAGCACCACGGCTATACAAACCCGAAATGTCCCCCTTAGGTTCAACGGAAAAAAATCGACAAACCCAGGCTCTTTGTCAACTACAGCATTGATAAGTAGGGCGTTTTTAAACCCGTTACGCCTTATTGAGGCCAGTAAGCAGCGATAGTTCAGCGGATCGGGCTCAACCCCGACAACCATCCCATCACTTCCAACCTTAGACGCGGCCCTCAGCATATAACCTCCCAAATGCGCTCCGATATCGAGAAACCTAGAGCCTGAACCTAATTTATTCAAAATAAACGACATCAAGGTTTTTTCATACACGCCCAATGGAATCAAGATATCATGAGGCCGCTTCAGACTGCATGCAAACCATACACCATCCGCATGAACCCAGAAAGGGATTGATGGAAAAAGCTTGAAGGGAATTGTCCAAAAGGCCTTTTCAAAACGTCTTAAAAGCTTCATTTCTTCTTAACCAAACCGTACAGAAAACCAAGAGCATAAGCAAGATGATGCAATGGAAAAAACGCCATCATAATCGGTAATGCCACAAAATCATGATTTTTCCCACAAACACGAATCGACTCAAAACATAAAGCACAAAAGTACGACACAACCAAAGCTATCCACGAAAGAACAGGAACAACTCCAAAAATAGACAATACGCCTAACGATGAAAAAGCCATCAAACCGGCCGACGGCAAAATAAAGACAAGCTTAAAAGAGTCTGGAAATCTTTTAACCATCATAGCCCTCCCACGACCATATCTAAAAACCTGAAGCATATGCCCAAAAAATCCCCTCCTTTTGTGATATGCAACGAAACTAGGATCATACAATAGAGAGTAGCCTAGCTTTGATATTTTGTGAAGAAGAATATTTTCTTCGGCTGGGTAGATGTCTTCTGGAAAGCCCCCAGCCTCTAAAAATGCCTTACGACGCACCATTAAATTACATCCAGTTAGCATCCTTTCATCTACATGGCGCGGGCCATTCATAGCTCTATATCTCCACCTCATTACAGACGAGCCTATAGGAGAGGAAAGCACATAACCGCTGCATCTCTCCCACACATTGGCTGGATTCATAGTCAGGTTAGGTCCCCCCACGGCACCAACCCTCTCATCACTAAAATGTCTAGACACCTTATCCAACACTCTAAAATCTATCACAACATCGTCATCCAAGAATAGCAGCAGCTCACCCTTACTTTTACTAACACCTAGGTTGCGATTTGCTCCAGCTGTCCCTCCAGTTACAACTAGTACTTCTATATTATCCATCTTTGCAAGCTCATCACTTCTCTCCAACAATAACACTTTTTTCCTCGTACTGGCAATTATCATTGACACACTTGGGCTCCTCCCTATACTGTGAAAAACTACGGAGGGCTCTTGTATTTCCGTCAACATGCTGTATAATGACAAAGAGGGTTTAAAATATTAGCGTAGCTATATGCGGCGGTAAATCTTAAGGTAAGACGCTTAGGCTACTGGTTGAAGATGGTGTTTAGACTCGTCCTACTAATAGGGCGCCAATAACTATCAGTAGGACTCCAACCCACTGCTGAATAGTTACGGTCTCCCTCAGCAAAAAGTAGCCAACGAGCAAGATAGAGGCTATGGACATCGAGAGAAAGAACCGACCCAGCATTACGCCCATGTCAATATAGACCCAGTAGCTTAGAACCGCGACGGCGAAGCCTGTAACCATGGCCAATACGAACCATCTATTGAAGAAGAGCGTAAGCAGGAACCTCGCAGAGACCTCGGGCTGACCCAACTCCCTGGTTACAAGTCCCCAAAAGAGTGTATTCAGACCCACAAGCACAACAACCAGAAAGCCGATAAACCAGTGCGCTGATGCCAAAAGCCCACCCCTTCCAATACTCACCCACCATTAGCCATAAATATATCCTTCAAGCATCGATAACCGAAGACAGCCGCTAAGAATTTATATCGAATACTCTAGTATTTCGCAACGAGCAGTTTGCAGACTCGTAGGAAGATGGCAGTTATGCTCGGAGTAATCGTCATCCTAGGCTTTGCTATACGGTTTAGCGTCTGGGTTTACCCCATGTATGGTGCACAGGGCCTAATTATCTTCGACACAGGCGCTTATCCAATATTCGGGCTTTCATACATCCAAGCCCTCACGTCAATGAACCTATCAGCCCTAGCCAGGATAAACGTAGGTGTCCCACCTCTTGGCATGCTCCTAACAGGCCTAACTACACAAGCCTTCGGGCAACACATAGGTCCAATCCAAGCAAGCCTAATCCCACCAATAACCGCCTCAGCACTAACAGCCATCCCCGCCTACATGATCGCTAAGAAAATCCATCCCAAACACTCTTTAATCCCATCAATAATAGTCGCTATGGACCCATTCCTCATCCAATTCTCCGCCACCTACCTAGACTCTATCGGAACACTCTTCGCCCTCACATCAGTCGCCTTCGCCATAAACCACAGCGACAGAAGGTCATTCATCCTAGCGGTTCTATTCGCATCACTCGCAGCCCTCTCTAAGCTAACCTTCGCAGTCTTCATAGCGGTTTACGGCATCCTCCTAGTGCTGTTAAGACAAATGAGCCTAAAGAGGGGAGCTGTCTACATTCTGGTCCCCGCAGCATCGCTATTCCTAAGCCCTTGGGCTTGGACGCCAACCACCCTGCAGGAAGGCGTCACAGGAAACATCCAGTTCAACAACCTCCCCCTCTCACCTTTACTGGGTCCCTTCGCAATAGGCATCCCCCAATCCCTCCCATGGTACATACTTTCATATTTCGGCTTGGGGCAGGTCTTCTGGAATACGCTTCCATTCATCTCTCCGTTGATACTTCTATTCATGATTGTTTATAGATTCTTCAAGAGAGAGTTATATCTACCATTGATGCCGAGCATAGCTACTTCAGCAATGATACTCACGATCTTCCTACTGCCTAGGAATTACTGGACATATTCTTGGGCAGGAGGAGCAGTCCAGGGCATCTTGTCCAGGCAGTTTTATCCATACTACTTCTATCCGACAGGACCATTCATAGCAGTCCTCGCAGGAATACTACTATCGGGGCGTCACGATAATAGTGTCAAGTCTAGGCTCTTGTCTTATCCAATTTTTATGGCGGCACTGGTCTCGCCTATGGCAGTCATCATGAATCTAGGCCTGCCCTACTGGGACTTCATCTTCACGATAATCTATAACCTCACAGCCGGACAATTCATACTTGAAGGAATAATAGCAACACTCATCACTACGGCTATGCTAGTAGTCCTGCTGCTCGTCACGGAGAAGCTGTATAGAAGCATAACCGCTGAATTTATGGAGCCCCGCAAGCAACAAACTGCAGGACAGTAGTCGAGTTGCTTGACTTAAGAAGCTCCGCCTCTAATAACTTGCAGAGATAATAAACTCCTTCTGCAACTGGCGTAGAGATAGAGGAAGAATCATAATGATCTCCTGTCGCCTCTCCGACCGCGCTTAGAATTCTTATCTGATACGTGAAGTATCCTCCAAAGTCATTGGTGATCGTAGCATTGAGCGAGACGTAACCAATATACGATTCCCCAGGGGAGAGTCTCTCAATAGTCATCCTGCTTGTCGATGGCGAAAGTGTAGCTCCAATACTGCTGGATGTAAATTCTAATCTGATTTTTCGCAGCGGCTCAGTGTTGTTTCCAAGCGAGACGATGAACGGTATCCTAACTATTACAGATGATTCACCTGTCTCATTCTTAAGGACAACCATGCTGCTCGTCTGTGTCAGCTTAACCCTTAGTGGTAATGGTCTATCCACTTCCAGAACATTTGAACCACCGACCTTAACTACTACGTTTGAATCAACAATTACTCTTATCGGGCTCGGCAGGACGTTTGCCTCGCCTGTCCATCTATCTCCACTCCATTCCTGGCTGACAACGGATATTGTGTATACGCCTGGAGCCACATTGAAGACGAATAGGTCCTCTAGGTCGTCGATTCTTGAGGCCACCATCGCCTGCTCGGCGCTTCCCCTGCAGCCCTCTGTGAACTCTTCGCTGTTTAGTGAGACGCAGCCATATACTTTGGTTGTTCTGGGGTCGGTCACCACGTTTACCCTCACTACGTATCTGTATCCGAGGCTCATGTTTGATAGCTGGACCATTAGTAGGTAGGGAAGCCTATTCGGGCCTATTGATTCAGGGGTTACAAAGCTATTTCCCCGGAGAGTGGGCGCCCTAATCACAACTGTCTCGTACGGCTCGACATAGAAGTTTATCGGCTCCATGATGTATTCGCCTGGAGCCAGTTTATACTGCCTGTCTACTCGCTGAAGCCCTATCCTAGTACTCTCTACGTAGAGTGTCGGGACGTTTATCTCGATTGGCCCACGATTACCAATTATGAGGAATAACTGTCTTCTACCAAATGTGTCAAGTTCTGGAGGCTGGAGCGTGACTCTAATATCGAGCTTCTCATTTAGTTTCTCAACCTCGAACTGCAGTCTCCTGGCCACCTCATCCATAAACAGTGTCTGAATGCTCTGCATAAAGACCCACATAGGAATCATCACGGTGAAGAAAATCATTATGGCTATAGCGGCACCAACTACTGCCGAGACTCCAGCTCTTCTCCTCCTATCCCTCATCTCATCCTGCCCCCTCCGTCTTTGTGACAGTCGTCCTAGTTGTTACAGTGGTTGAGCCTGTGATTGTTGTTGTTGTGGTAGTTGTAATGGTCGTGCTGGATGGAGTGGTTATACTAGATACTATTGTAGTAGTAGTTGTTGTTGGATTAGCGATTGTCGTTGTAGTCGTTGTGGGGACGGTTGTTGATGTAACTCCTGAGACAGTGGTCGTTAATGTTATGGTAACTGTGGATGGAGTGTAAATTGTTGTGGAGCGAGTTATCCAAGATGTCGATGTAGTAGTCCGTCTAGTCAACAATGTTATGTAATAATTTACCGTACTAGTCGTGGTTCTACTAGTAGTGGTTGTAGTCGTTGCAGTGGTACGAGTAATAACAGTTGACGTTCCCGTCTTAGTGGTCGTAGTAGAGCTTAGTGTTCTTGTTATTGTCGTGGTGGTTGTTCCAGACTTCACTGTCTGCGTGGAGGTAGTCGTGGTTGAGTAAGTATTGTAAGTAGTGTATGTCGATGTTACTGTAGTCGAGGTGGTGATTGTTCCGCCAGTAACTGTTTCTGTAGTTGTCTCCGTTACCCAAACAGTCTCTGTCAATGTCTCCGTCTCAGTGACGTAGACTATTCTCTGAGCGAGAACACTCGTGGCGCCGAACAATAAGACAACAAATATAGCGAGCATGCATATTCTCGCAAATAATTTATTTAGATCCAATTATGCCACCTCCTTTTAACAAATCTCACTATTGGGTAAGTAAAGAAGGATGCAAGCGACAGATAGACAAATACAAGTCCAGTAGTGCCCCAATATCCAATCGGTGAGTAAGCGGCATCTTGTGGCAGATTAGCCCCACGAGGGGTCGGTGTAACTGTTGTCGTAACAGTGATGGTCACGGTTCTAGTAACACTTGTGTAAACGGTCGATGTAATCGTCCTAGTATATGTATATGTTGGTGAGTACCTGGTCGTTGTTGAAGTCGTGGTCATAGTAACAGTCGGGCTAATAATACTAATCGTAACTGTTGAAACAGGCCTAGATGTGTAAATAGACGTGTAAACAGTCACTGTTCTATACACAGTCACGGTCTGAGTAGGACTAGTTATCGTATATGTCAGTGTTGTTGTACGTGGAACGGTAGTCGTAATAGTAGTGGTGTAGCTCGTCGTTGTCAAAGTCCTAGTAGTCGTAGTCGTTTTCCAGCTCGTGATTGTTGATGTTCTCCAAATCGTACTCCTACTAGTAGTAGTTGTGACTGGAGTAGTCCTTGTCGTGGTTGTCGTGGTCCAAGCAGTAAATGTACTAGTCGTGCTGGGAGTAGTAATAGTAGTAGTCGAGGTCAGAGTTGTTGTTGTCGGAGCAGTTGTAGAGACCGTAGACGTTGTTGTAGAAGTGACAGTCCTGGCTGGAAGCGTGGTCGTCGTAGTCAAGGTCGTGGTAGCAGTGGTCGTCGTAGTCACGGTAGTCGTCGTTGTCACGGTCACCACTGGAGTAACATCAGTCGTGGTAATTACTACCCAGCCGATATCAAGGATATTTACCGGACGACTAAGAACCAAGCTATACTGCTCAATAAACACTACCAGTCCTCCAAGACTAATTGTGACGTTTAATCTCCCAGTAGCCGCCACATTGCCGTAACAATCATAAATAGTGACGTCAAGCTGGTAATTACCTGAGTCGTAGTAACCAATGGATAATATCACTTCATCTACTCTAAAGTTCTCGAGGTCAACTCGAAGCTTCATATAATCAATAAAAGTGCCATAATCATTTGGATAATTCCAATGGGGAGGAATAACTGTCAGTGCAGGGTCAGGGGAGCTCAGAAGAACGTAAAGAGGAGGCTCCAGACCACTCTTATCAAGCGTCACATAGACCTCCTGCGGCAGCCTACCCACGACTTCTACCTCGCCATAAGCAGTGACGCCATTCTTATCACGCACTTCAACACTTAGTGGAATTATCGGTAGCACGGTGCTCGAGTTCAATACTCTTAGCTTAATCACGTCAGCCATAGTGCCGAATTCATTTGTCTCCTTTGGGTCTACGACCTCGACTAATACCCAGTTCTCAGTCGGTATAACACAGCCACTAGAAAGTCCATATGACGGGGGATCTGCCTTAAAACTCTCAACCTTGAATAATACAGTCTCATAGTCAGGTTTAATAAGCCTGGGGTCAGAGGGGTTGAAGAGATCAGCAGGGACATAGTGTACCTGAACTATAATAGGGTCACCCTCTCTACAGAGACTAGCAGGACAAACAAACTCATATTGCTGGTATTGACCGACGTCCAGACGCATCAGCTCCTCTATTCCAGTATCATGCACGATCGTGCCATTCCTAATAGTAAGTGTACGGAAAACAACGATCGGAACAGAACCAACGTTCCTAAGCATCATCAATCCTCTGCCACCGCCAACATGTACTTTGTCTGGAAAATAGACATAATCGGCACTGATCTTTGACCTAAGAACTAGTGCCTGTTCACTCACTTTTTCGATTTTTTCTTGTCGCCAGATTCCGGCATAACTTGAGAGGAAAGCCCAGAGACCTATGCCGGCAGAAAGGACAAGGGCAAGAATAATAACCGTGGCCAGTATATCGCTGTAGCCATGGTTATTTCGCGTCATGCTTCCTCAATCCTCACTTCGACTTTATACACATTCTCCATTCCTACCGCGGGACTAATATCGATAAACACAGAGTCAGAGTATATCCCAGTCGGGAAATTAACTGTGACGCTTCCCTGACCAACCGCCATATCTCGGCAATCATAAATCGTGACCACTACTCTATATCTACCACCAACTGCATCATTTACACCCAGTTCAACCTCCACTACATCTACAAATTTCTCTGCATCATACCAAAGCGTAACGCCAGATACGTGTGCCTTCCCCGGCAATCCTCCTATAATCCATTCACGCTGTATAACGTCAAAACCCGTAGCGCTGATCTCGATGATTAGGGGCACCTGAAATCCACTGAATGGACCAGTAAAGCTCTGAAGAGAATTACTTATACTCTTAATATAAGTCGAGGCGTATGCGACTTCGCCGCTTGAATTAGTGACCCTGATAGTAGCATCAACATCTGCTAGTGATGATGCCATCGGTGTTCTTATGTATATCTTGTTGAATGGAGGCCCAGGTATCTTTCCACTGCTAAAGTAGGTAACGGGGTCAACAATGTTGACCATCATCCAATTCTCAGGCAATGGACATACAGAAACTACTCCACTCTCAGGAAATACGAAAAGTGTCTCCGAGAACCTCATCTCATCAACAGAGATCTGCGGATTACTTTCATCAAATAATGAGGAGGCAATATACCAAATCCGCATTCTAAGTCTTTCTTTTGATTGACATGTGGGGCATGGCGGTACAAGGTCAGGACCAAGCACAGCGGCTTGGCCAGGCTCCACCCTAGTCAAGTTATCGTACCCAATACCCGTAACTGGTCTATAATCCCTAATTTGGCCATCCATTGAGACAATTTCTATCCGCGTAATTGTGAGCGGCACCCTAGCGATGTTCCTTACAGTAACGGAGCGCCACGTAGATGTATAATTAACAAACTCAAAAGAAAGCTGAGAAGAAGTCTTGATGAGCAAAATATCTCTATTTACATTTTTAGTTAAGTCATAGAGCGAGACGCCGAACCATCCCGTAGCAAAACCCCAAACCACTATGCCCAACGCTACCGTTGCACTAGCAAGTATAATAGCACCAAGGACAGTATCGCCAGATTTCCTTTTAGTTTTCATTCTCCCCATGAATAGTTAACTCTTGCTTTAAGTAATTACCGGAAATATTTAAATATTTAATAATCGAATAAAAATCGAGTACGTATCTTCCAAAAACTTTCAATAAGAAAATTGCAAAAAACAATATATGATAATTTGTAACATTGTTTTTGGCCACTTGTTAATATGTTTTAAAAACATTTTAATATAGCCCGGCCCAAAGATAATAATAGTCGTTGAGGAAGGGGAAAGATTGAATATTCTAAGGCTACTCACAAGAATTCTAATCATCGCCGCAATAGCATTTGTATTTTGGTTTGTCGGAGGAGAGTTATTTTATTCAACTTTAAGCGGAATAATGCCACCAAGAGACTTCACTACAATTTTAGTAGTAGATATAATTATTGGAATAATTTTGGGAATAGTTTATGGAATAGTGCTCATAAAGATTTTACCCGGCTTACTACCATATCTATCAGGGACAATAATAGGAGCCTTCGCATCATTAGCAATCTCAACTAATATCGGCTCAATTGCAAACCCTCTGACTAAAGTTGTTGGAATCATATTCTTCCTAGCTCCCGGCGCAATACTCAACATGCTAGTAATCTCGAAGCTAAGATCAAGAGCTGCTACGACGCGGGCTCCCACCCCTGAGACACCTAAACCATCAATGACAGAGACGGCAAAAGCCGAGACCTCTCCGCAATCTACGCAGACGTCGCCTCAAGAACAACTAACCAAACCAGCAGAAGAAAAGCCCCAGGAAATTGGCCCAGAGCATCCACTCACCTCCGTCTCCGGGTCGGAAAAACAATTAGTAGAGCAGCCCAAAGTCCCTGCCCAACAAAACACGACCATGAGTGCTCCCGAACAAGAAATAAAGCCTAAAAGCGAGCATGAGATAATAACAGAGGACAAAGGGGAGTATTTGGTTCAGGAGATTCCAGAAGAAAAGATAGTAACTCCAATAACAGATGAAGATTTAGAGGAAAAAATCTTAGAGGTCATTGAAAAAGAAGGATTAACGGAAATAGTCCCGCTGCCAAGTAACCTATCGCCAGAGGGAGGATTTTATCCAGATATAGAAGAGAAGGTAGGCATAGAAACCTCAAAACTGCTCTCAGTCTTTAAGTCGCTTACGGATCGAGGAATACTTAAGCAGTCAGGAGTGGAATTTAAGAAGATTGTCTGTCCAAGATGTCTGAGTGCATTGAATATAATCAATATAGGATGTCCCTTCTGCAAGTCAATCAACATTGCTAGGCAGAGAATTCTCCAGCACGAGTCATGCGGCTTCCTAGGACCGGAAGAAAGATTCACGGAGAGTGGAAAAACAATCTGCCCAAGATGTGGCGCTGAGGTTGAAATAATCAGAGGACAGAGCGAAGAAGTAGGCAAAGAGATATTAAAGGTCCATTCTACACTCTTTACATGCTATAATTGCAATGAAGTAAGCACAGAGCCCTATGTATCCTTCCGATGCCTCACCTGCGGAATGATATACGATCTCGTCACTTTTGAATCTAAAAGTTTTTACAGATATTCGGTAAATCTAGATGCGCTCTATAAAGCATTAGAGCTAAAGAAGCCAATAAAAATAATTGTCGAAGAGATGAGCAAGAGAGGAATAGAAGTTCAACAGCAAGTAATGATAACAGGCGCATCTAAAGTGCCGCACAAAGTAAATCTATTATTCCGGAAGGATGGGAAAGTCATTGGGGGTGCGATACTGATTACGGATAAAGGCGAATCCCATCTCCACGAGATTATGCGCGTACTAGTGCTCAGAACAGATGCAGGCATCAAGAATCTATATGTATTGAGCTACTATAAGCTTGATGATGATGCGAGAAAGCTCGCACAGTTCAACGAGATACCAGTCATAGAGGATGTATTAAGCAAAGATGCGGCTAATGAAATATTACCTAGGATGCTAAAATCAATTCTGGAGCAATAAGTAGTCACAGATTTAGGTGAATCTTCCCTACTCTGTTTACATAGATATACCTACATCCTGTCTCCCGCAACTTTCTAGACATTTCAAAATCCGAAGTGACAACTAACAAATTCGTATTTTTCGATAGTTTAACCAGTTGCTCATCAGTACTAGCATCGATACCGGCATCGATTATTTTCATCCCTAATGAAATCTTAAGTGCTGTTTTTGCGTAAAGAGCTCTTTTTCCTTTTTGTTTGGATAGTTTTACAAGTTCGTCAATTACGCTCTTAAGTATTATTGGTTCTAGGCAGTCATTTAGTTTATCCTCTATCATGGAGATTATGTTTCTCCCTTTTTCTGCCATAAGCATTAGAAAACTTGTGTCTATTAGTGCTTCCAAGACCTTACTGCACTATCTTTCCATATCCTATAAGTCTCCATCCGGCTCCTATTCTCCTACTGATAGTTACCTTGTCTCCGGGCTTTGCGCATATCGGCTTACTTAGCTCGACAGTAAGAATCTCTGATGTTCTCTTAACGACTACGCAGCTAGTCACCGCTGAGTAAATATTGATCACTAGTGGTTCTTTTTCAGATATAGGCTTTACCTCCATCTCCCCCTCAACGCCCACAACTTTCTTAAATAATGTATAACTTATCTGAAGGCTCCGCCACACTGGTGGTAGCGTACCAGGTCTTCCTGCTATATTTCCAGCCATCGAGTCTGCCTTTGTGAAGGAGGGGTCGATTCCTGTCTCTATTCCGACGAGTCCTCCGCTCATCGCTTCGTCTACTGCTTTGCCGCCCGCCCTGATACTTCTGACAGTGGTATATATTGGCTCGTAGGGGGATCTTGGATCATTTTCCTTGACGGGCAGGCCAGGCGCTATTTCTATCTCGTCGCCAATTTTTACCTTACCCTGAATTATTGAGCCACCTATCACTCCTCCGCTAATCTTACTTGCAAGTGTACCTGGGAGATTTACGTCAAAAGATCTTAAAACGGGCATCTGGAAAGGCTTCTGCAGTTCTCTAGGTGGGGTAGGCATTGTCTTCTCCATGGCGTATATTAGGGTCTCAATTCCCAGCGCATGCTGCGCTGAGACGGGAATTATAGGCGAATCAGCAAATGGTGTATCAGCAACATAGCTCTTTACTTCTTCATAATTTTCCAGTGCTCTTTCACGCGTAATCAAATCAACCTTATTCTGAACAAAGATTAGATTCTTTACTCCCATGATTTTTGCGGCTTCGAAATGTTCCCTATCCTGAGGTTGAGGAAACTTTTGCCTAGCGTCTATAACGAAAAGTGCACCATCAAAGAGAGCGGCGCCACTAAGCATCGTTATCATCAATGAATGATGTCCAGGACAATCAATAAAAGAGACAGCCCTTACGAATCTTGTCTCAACTCCATGACGTGGACAAACTTCAGATAACTTATAGTTGAATGGCTCCTCACACAGCGGGCACTCATAAACAGCCATGTCTGCATATCCAATACGTATCGTAATTCCTCGCTTCAGTTCTTCACTATGCCTAGCAGTCCATATGCCTGTCAAGGCCTGGACAAGCGTCGACTTTCCGTTATCTACGTGCCCCAATGTACCGATGTTAATCTCGGGCTGTCTCGGCAGCGGCTTGCTACTCATCTATCGCTTCTGTGATACATGTTGTTTATATAGGTTGAATTTGGGCTCACCTGCGAAATACCCAATGGATGAGAAGCGGCAGAATGATATATAGGATGGGAATTCCTCTTTCCTTGTCATGGAGAAGCTTGAGAAGACTTTTGTCCTACTTAAGCCGAGTTGCATAGAGAGAGGGTTCATAGGCGAAGTAATAACAAGATTTGAGAAGAAGGGGTTCGCAATAAAGGGGCTGAAGATGCTCGAGATGAAAAGAGAAATGGCCGAGCGTCTCTACGAAGTCCATAAAGGCAAAGAATTCTATGATAAACTCATCAAAACCGTCACGGGCAGAAGAGTAGTCGCAATTTTACTTGAAGGTAGAAATGCGGTAACAGTTGTGAGGAAAATGGTAGGTGCAACAGATCCTGCAAATGCGGAGCCTGGAACTATAAGAGGCGATTTGGGCCTTGACGTCACTGACAATATTATTCACGCATCCGACAGTGTAGAGTCTTTTCAGAGAGAGGCTAGAATATTTTTTGAAGAATCGGAAATTCTTTGCTAGGCCCTCCTCTCCTGACCATAGTAAGTAGTCCACTTAATTTTTCTTGAGTCTTTCTTATGCTCAAGCATGAATATTCTGCATCTCCTACTGCAGAACCAATGTAAAGTTCCGTCTCTCTTTACGAAGAGCATTCCAGTACCATGCAAAAATTCTTTACCGCAGAATGAGCATTTATGCATCGTCGGCATTGATTTTTCCCTCAGTTATCACTACTTGATTTTTTCAGCCTCCCTTTCAGTGTCAAGAAGAATGAGAATGTCTCCCAATCTCACTGGACCCTTTACGTTTCTACTAATGACTCTTCCCTTATCTTTGCCCTCCAGTATCCTAACTCTTACTTGTGTTACGTCGCCTCTAACTCCTGTCCTACCAACTATCTGCACAACCTCTGCAGGCACCGGCTCCTCTACTTTCGCCTGTTGTTTAGATGCCTGCTGACTCATTGCTACTTACCCCTAATCTCCGATAGCTTCTTGATTATCTCGTCGAGGTAGCCCTTAGCCTCGCCTGGCTCCACGACCGCCACTGAACTGGCCTTAACGTTAAGTCCAGCAGCTTTTCCCAGCTCCTCCTTGCTCGGAACATAGACATAAGGGATCTTCTTCTCATCACAGAGCGTAGGCAGGAAAGCAACAATCTCTGGCGGATCTACATCTTCAGCAATAGCTACAAATTTTGCTTGTCCCCTCTCAATGGACTTAATCACTTCATTTACGCCCTTCTTCAATTTACCGCTTGTCTTGACAAGTCTCACTACCTCAAGTGTAGCGGTAACTAGTTCTGGTGGTGTCTTAAACTTAACATAGTAGGCCTGTCCCGGCATTCATTGTCACCTCAGCCGATCCTCAGCCAACCTAGATCTTTCTTCCCTAATTTAAATATAATCCCGCAGCTACACCCATAGAGAGCATGATTAATTAGGGGCTATCTCTCAAGTAACTCGCCATTCGTAATGATATGAATGGGCCTTAGTAAATTGCTGCCTGTTCTCTTCTCTCCGACACAGTCCACGAACTCAAACCTTCCTTCCATCATTTTCCAAACGACTATGTCGGCTGTCGCTCCGGGCTTAAGGTTCCCAAGCTTGTCATGAATATTTAGAACTCTTGCAGGATTTATTGTCGCCCTCCTTACTACGTCGGTTAGGCTTAATCCAAGCACCAAAAATTTAGAGAGAGTCGTACCAACATCGTATACTGGACCATTAATATTTCCTAAGTGGAGGTCAGTACTTATCGTGGTTGGGAGTAATCCTTCCTGTATTGCTTTTTCAGCAATGCTGAATGAGAAGCTGGCCTGACCATGCCCCACGTCGAATACGACTCCTCTCCTGTACGCCTCCTCAACTTCTGGCCTGATCCTTCCATCCTCATCAACTACTGCGGGTGCAGGCCCTCCATGAAAACAGTGAGTCAATACATCTCCTTTCTTCATGAACTTCAAAACAACATCGATTGGATACCAATAAAGTGCCGAGTTCTCGCACATTAAGAATGTCCCAGTCTTGTCTGCTACCTGCCTAGCGAGCAATAATGCCTCTTGCCCATAAACGTGATGCCACTTAATGCCTTTAATTACGTCACGGTTCTTCTCGATGCATGAAACAGTCTCAGAGGGATCTATCAGCTCAGGGCTAAGAAGAATGCTTTTAATCTTATCATAGAAGAAAGTAACCAGACCGATTGACCCAATGTTTAATAGAGCGTAGATTTTTGTTTTCGAATTTTTAATAATAAACTCCCTGAAGCTGGGAAACGTTATGTGTCCAGCAGACCCTGCATCTAGGACTGTGGTCGCTCCGGTAGATAGACAAGTCTTGTCTGGAATAACTCCGAGCTTTGGACATATAGAGTAGCAAACATGGACGTGAAGATCAATAATTCCAGGAGTGACAATCATTCCAGACGCATCAATTACATTCTTAGCAGATGATGCCGGAATATTTTTCTCCACAGCTTCTACAGTACCTTTAGAAACAGCAACATCATACTTCTCCTCTATTTCTTGGGCAGGATCAATAAGCACGCCACTCTTAATTAACAAATCATACTTGGCCAGCTATCCTCTCACCTCTTATCAACAGTCTGTGCATCCAATACGGCTATAACGTCCATTTCAACCCTTTGTCCAAGATAATGGAAGGGACTAGTTGCTTGTACACATGTCCTAGCTGGGGGATTATCTGTGAAATATTTAGAATACACATTATTCATTTTTTCATAATCACTTACATCTTTTAGATAAACGACTACTTTAGCTACTTTGCTTAGTGAGGAGCCCACTTCTTCTAGAATTGTCTTGATATTCAAAATCGTTTGTTCTGTCTGTGTCTCTACATCTGCATTAAGGTCATTAGGCCCCATTCCACATACAAATACCAAGTTTCCTACGATTGTAGCATGAGAGACGTAAGGTCGTCTTCCAAAAGAGGGAGAGACATGCCTCTTTAATTCTGTCATAATAATATTCCTTGTTTTGCTCTTTATTTATATTTTTAGATTTTAATGGGGCACGAGTACAACATTACCGATGTGTTGCTTGCTGCATAAAGAGTTTAGATTTGAATTAAAAAGATAAATGGTTGATGAAATTTAAATTAATGTAACATGAAGAGGGTGCACCTACATGCTTTTGTTTATAGCGTCGCGGTTATCTCTTGGTTGTTAAGTGCAGCTCTCCATAATCCACGGATGAGCGGGAACATTTACAGCGACATAGTTTACTTCTGGTGGCGTGATGTTGAGATTAGACTTGGGCTCGCGCCATGTTTTCAATTCTTTTTTGAGTATCCGCCCCTTTCATGTGGCGTAACATATCTCTCAAGAATTCTTGGAGGTCCTTTATTGGAGAGCTACTACTCGGTGTTTGTTTATTTGAGTCTTCCTGCATACATACTGCTTGCATGGTCAATGATTACGATTGTCGAGAAGTCGGGCGCAGGTAGGATAGGTCTCCTGGCAATAGCTTCGCCGAGCCTAGTTGTGTACGGTATATATAATTATGACCACTTTGCTACAGCCCTCGTCGGCGCTGCGATCGCTCTATTTCTCATAAAAAAGCCAGAGCTTAGTGGACTAGCGAGTGGATTAGCGTTTGCCTTCAAATTATATTCAGGCTTAATTCTTCCATTGTTTTTGATGGAGTTACGCGATAATCGTCAACGTTTAAGTTATTTTGTCTATTTTTTATTGGGCGCAGGTGTTCCTTACATCGCGCAAATTGTTCTTAATCCGTCGTCAATAGCAGAGTTCTTTAGGTACCATTATGGCTGGGGATTAGAAAATGCGTGGTACATCTGGATATTCGGCAAATCAGACTCTCCTTCAGCAAAGATCTTCGGATTAGCATTGGGTGCATATCTAGTCCTTAGAGTTTATGTCATGGATGGTTCCCTACTCTCTAGGTGTTTCTTGGCAGTGACTGCTTGGCTGTTCTCGAGCTATATCTTTACTCCGCAGATGGTGATTTGGCTCCTTCCTCTACTTGTGGCTCAGCGAAGCGCTCTATATCTCTGGCCCGCCCTAGAGATTACAAATGTCGGGATAATCATGACTTGGTTCGGAGAGTATGACCCAGTCATGCCTGGTACTCCCCCTCAAATACTAGCCCTCTTAAGGGCTGTCGCGCTCGGATTGATGGGCCTATCAGTGTATTATCACGAGAAAGGAGAATCCCCTAAAAAATTATTGTTCAGAATCTTAAGTATGGGGCATCGCTATGTTTGATCCATGGAACAAAATTCATCAAGTATAGACAACACTGAAATATTCCTTTCATGAAGTATTCGAAGAGTATGTTTTCATTCGGTGCATGGATATTGGAGCCCGGATAATTTACTCCAAGTGAGAAGCATGGTTGTCGAAGAATATCAGTGATCAAGTACATAGGTCCTGATCCGGCAATATTTGGAAAGACCAGCGGCTCCATGCCTGTAACAATTTTTGCAACTTTGACTGCCAGTTGAACAGCGGGCTCTTTTGGTGATGTCCTCGCGGCAGGATAGCCGCGGTTAAGTACTTCTACTTGGACATCCTGAAAGCCATGAGAATTCAGATGCTGTTTCAGGAGTTTTAGTATCTGGCCGGGGCGCATCCTTGGCACTAGTCGGATATCCATTTTTGCGAATGCATAAGATGGAAGCACCGTCTTTTGGCCTTTATCAATGTATCCTGAGTATATTCCACATATGTTTATCGTAGGTGAAAGTAGCCACTGTCTAAGCAGTTCTTGATTAGGTAATTCCTCTATTAATTCAGCTTGATCTGTCATGGCATCTATGTCGGCTCTATCGATATCGAGTTCTCTAATTAATTGTTCAGCTTCATGGTCCTCCACTGCCTCGTCATAGAATCCATCTATTAATATTTTCCCATCAGTGTTTCTAATCGTCGATAGTGCCATTACTAGTCTCCACGCTGGATTTTCAATGATTGTTCCCCATGAGGAGTGTAGATCTCCCCCACGTCTCATTACAATAAGCTCGAGGTAAATCACGCCCTTAGCGCCGAGATAAATCATAGATCTACCAGCTCGATCAAATCCTCCGCCTTCCCAAATACATGCATCGGCACCTAGCTTTTCACGATAGTTCTCTATGAATTTTGGAAGGGACGGGCTGCCTACTTCTTCTTCTCCATCTAAAATGAACTTAACATTTACTGGGAGTTCACCCAGTACTTCTACGAGTGTCTTCACTGCTAGTATCCTTGATACAAGGTTTCCCTTATCATCACTCGCACCTCTCGCATATATTTTTCCATCGATAATACGCGGCTGAAAAGGAGGGCTCGACCATTTATCAAGCGGATCGACAGGCTGCACATCATAATGGTCATAAATCATAATCGTTCCATCTTTCTTTTCGTTTAATTCTCCGAGTATTATGGGGTTGCCGCCACTATCTCTATAAGTCTCCACAGAGGCACCTAATTCTTTCAACATATCTATGATAATTTCAGCAGCCTGCTCGATGCCCTCGCCCGTTGCTGAGACGCTAGGACATCTAAGTAGTTCAACAAATTCTCTTAAAAAGAGTTCACTATTTCTCTCGATATGTGACTTCACTTTTTCTAGAACTCGATACATAGTCAGTTATTATTTATGAGAGCATTTAAATAATTTGTTCAGCATCTCAATAAAATACACACATATATTTCTTGTTAAATGATTATATCCGAGTGTTGATAAAATCGATACGTGGAGCCAGTTAAGACAAGCATTACGACAGGTTTTGTTATTGCTGGTGCATATGCAGATAAGCTAAGAAAGACACTCTTCGCACAGGTTAGGGAATACGTTAAGACAGGGCAGGTAAGGCAGGAGGAGGTAGCTAGAGCGGCAGGAGAGCTGAACTCGCTGCTCTTTAGATTAATCGTTGAGGAGCTTGGATTATCTAAGGGAGATGTAGTCAGGATAAGGGCGCAGTATCAGTTATCTGATGGAAAAATCAAATGGGATCTTAGTAGCCTACAAGTAGAGATGTTTAAAAGGGTACCCGAAGATCAAGTCAATAAAGTCCTAGCCACATTAATCCAACGAGTTAGTGAGTAGCATTAATTAATATATAATGTGATTTCAAATATTGCTGGTGAATGAGACCTCCCGACGAGATATTCTGGAAGGACTTCCTCCCAAACTTAAGAGGAGTAATGGCACATCTGTTACGTTCAAAGAATTATAGTCAGCCCAAGATTGCCTCTTTTCTAAACGTTACTCAGGCGGCTGTAAGTAATTATCTCTCCGCAAGTCAAGAGCAGTACATGTCGAGGCTCGAGTCTCTTGGAATACCTCGGGCAGACCTAGCCGCGCTTATCGACTCATTAGTGATGGACGTGGCAATAGGCCCAACTAAATCTACTCATACATTAATGACTGCATGGAGAAACTTCTTATCAAAGGGTTACCTATGCGATTATCACAAGCGCCAATACCCTGAGCTGGTTGATTGTCAAGTATGCTTACTCATGGATGCAACCCTAACGCCTGATAGATTAGGCATTCTAAGAAGATTAGAGGAAGCCCTTGAGATGCTTGAGAACTACTCAATCGTTGTTTATCTTTCTCCAGAGGTCTCAATAAATATTGCTGAGGCTCTTCCAGATGCTGACTCTATAGAAGACATTGCTGCTTTTCCCGGCAGAATTGTGAGGATAAAGTCATCATTAAGGGCGGTCAGCAAACCCGCATTTGGTGGGTCGCATCATCTGGCATCAATCCTGTTGGCAGTTATGAAGCATAACCGAAATATCAGGGCGGTCATGAACGTGAAGTATGACGAGGCATTACAAGAATCATTAAAAATGGTGGGCTTGAGCTTCGCTGAGACGAACCGCCGAAACTTAGCGAGAAACGAAAATGACGTAGTATCAGCAGTCGAGGAATTATTCATGAAAAACCCCGATATCGATATAGTAATAGATCGTGGAGGCATAGGTCTAGAACCTGCAACCTACATCTTTGGTATAAATGCCGTAGAAGTCGTAAAAAAGGCAGTAAAGATAGCAAGGGTATACATTGGTTTAAAACACTCGCTGAATACCACCAAAAATAAATAGACACCCAGTAATTATCTTCATTATAATGAAACTCATTAAGGATCCGGTGCATGGCTATATAACACTTACAGACGAGGAGGTTAGTCTTCTGGATACTTTCGCGGTTCAGAGGCTTCGACGCATAAGCCAAATTCCCCTCGCCTATCTTGTATATCCAGGAGCCAGACATAGTAGGTTTGACCACTCGCTTGGTTGCTTGTCGCTTGCCTATGAGTTTTCTTCACATCTAGGACTTGAAGCTTTTAGCTCATTATTGCTCAGATTTTCAGCTTTGCTTCACGATATAGGACACACGCCTTATTCTCATTTATTAGAGATGAAACTAATTGAGAACGGATTGAATCATGAGGAAATGGGTATAAGGATTATCGGTGAAAACGACGAGATCTCAAGTACACTAGAGCGTGCAGGCGTACCGCCCAGGGAGATAATCAACGTTATAAAGGGAAAAAGCAGGTTAAGCAGCTTAATTTCTGGGCCGCTCGACGTCGATAGGCTTGACTTTCTGGTAAGAGACGCATATTTTACTGGCGCCACGTATGGAGTGGTTGATATTAGGCGTCTCATACATTTGACAAGACTCGACGAACATGGATCTTCGGTAGATATTCGTGGCCTCGGAGCAGTTGAGGAGCTCGCAATCGCTAGGCATCACTCTTTTCTTAACATATACTTTCATCACACGGTGAGGGCGGCACAGTTGCTCTTTTACAGAGCCTTTGATGAAATAGGAGATGAGGTGCTTAACTTTTCTAAGATGAGTGTAGAGGAGTATCTTCGACACGATGATTACACAGTCTGGAGCATTCTAAAAAATAATCCAAAAACCAGAATATTTATCGAGAAGATTGAACGGCGCAGGTTACCTAAGATGGTGTATGAAAGGAAATCAGAACGTATAGAAGAGGCATTCTCATCAAACAAGGAGAAAAGTAGAATCGAGAAGGAGATTGCCCATGAATCGAAGATAGATGAAAGACACATTTACTTAGACTCTTCAATGATTCCTCCGCTCACTAAATTCGGCGTGACTGAGATCAGGCTACATAGCGAAGAAGCCGAGGTGCAGCCAAGGTCGTGGATATTAGAGATGACTTCAAAGCCACTTGGAATTGTGCGGGTGTATGTTGATAGAGATTATGTGGACCGAATAGAGAAAATCAGAAAGGCTGCAGAAACTATTCTAAGTCCCGTTAAGTAGTTTTCTTCTATGATTAATCACTCTTTTTAGACCTTCAGTAAGGCTGACTATTGGCTCATATCCAAGTATATTCTTAATCTTTTCAATCGAAGGATAACTAATCATTGGTTCTGCTTCTGCCGCGGTTCGGGGAGGCATCTCAACGAGTCTGGAATTGGACATAGTCAGTTCTCTGATCATCTCGGCAAGCTGTCTTATAGATATAGCTGAACCTGTTCCAACATTAAAAATTTCTCCAACTGCTTTGTCAGAGTTAATTGATAGCTCTACAGCCTTTGCATAATTGTCTACATGGTATGGGTCGGTTACATCAGCGCCCCTGTTATAAAGAGTAATCGCCTCATTTTTTAGACATGCATCAATAAACCTAGATACTACGCTGCTTGGTGAATCAAATTCGCCGAAGAGTTTCCAAGATCTGAATATTACTACTGGGAGACCCTTGGAGCGGTGATACGCCATGACGAGTTGTTCTGCTGCTACTTTTGAATAGTCATATGGTGTCCTAGGCGAGAGTTCGGCATCTTCTGTGACAGGGAGTTTTGGCCTTGCTCCATAAACATTTGCTGAAGATGCATAGATGAATCTATCGACACCTAAATTTTTTGCAGCTTCAAGCATATTTAGCGTGCCTACGCAGTTAATGTATAGACAATTAAACGGGTCTGCGAGACAACTAGGAATATTTGCGATCGCTGCCAAATGAATTATTATTTCAACGTCTAGCTCCTTTAGTTTAGAGGTCAATTCTTTACTTGAGGATATGTCAGCGTTTATATCGGAAGTTTGTGCTATATCCAACCCAATAACTCGGTATCCTCTTGATTTAAAATATTCCTTTAGGCTTTTACCGACAAACCCCTCAGACCCAGTGATCAGGATGGTCTTCAATTCGTAGCTTTACTAGTTGATATACCTCTTAAAAAATTTAGGATACGACGCAGCCTGTCCATCCACAGTCAAGACATCGTACACATCCTTCTTGCCACAAAAGATTTGTACTATTGCATTCTGGACAGGTTTCGTAAGTACTCTTTTTATCTGCCTGTTCCTCTGTTATCACGACCTTGGTCAACGGTCGTTTAGCCTCGCCCACCTCAGTCGGGATATATGCAGGGCGGCTGATCTTTATTCCAAGAGACTCCATCATATCAAGTGTCTTATTCTTAGTAATCGATACATACCTGTTCAGCTTCTGGGTCGGTGTGACGAGGACTTGAGCGCTCTTAGAAGCATCCCTGTAAATTGTTATTCCCTTTAGCCCAAGCTTATATGCAAAGAGGAACGAATTCTTGACGTCCTCGACACTTACCCAGTGCGGCATGTTTATTGTCTTGCTGACGGCTGCATCTACCCATAGCCCCACTTGATATTGCGCTCGTATGTGGTCCCACCAAGGAATGTCATAAGCAACAGCAAAGATTTGCCTCGCGCTTTCGGGAAACTCTGGCAACTCTTGAATTGAGCCTCCATTCATGGATACTTTCTTAATAATCTCCTCATTATAGAGTCCCGACTCGTGTAAATACTTTTCAAACTCTGGATCAATATAGTGAAATATGCCTACTGTCACATGTTTTTCATAAACAAGTGCGAAGACTGGCTCTAGTCCCGAACTCGTATCTACAATCATGGATATGCTACCCGTAGGGGCGATTGACAAAAGAAATGCATTCCTTATTCCTATTTTCTTTATTTTGTCCACTACTTCGTCCCAGTTCATTGTCCATAGTTCTCTTTTATAGTAGCCCTCAATTGGGAGTTCTCCTTCTGGATACGAACTCTGCCAGTATAATGGGAATGGTCCTCGCTCTCCGGCTCTTTCTGCGCTTGAATTATAGGCGTGCCATGCAATGAATTCTGCTATTTTACTCATGAGTTGAAATCCTTCTTCACTGTTGTAGGGAACTCTAAGCGCCATCAGCATGTCGGCTAAACCCATAATTCCCAGACCTATGCGCCTAGTAAGTTTAGCCATGCGTTCAATATCTTTAAGCGGATAAGAATTAACATCGATAACGTTATCTAAGAATCTATATGCAACCTTTACTGTTTTCGCCAATTCATCCCAATCAATTTCCGCTACCTTATCCGTCCTCTTAACAAAAGCGTGCAGGTTTATTGACCCCAAATTGCATGGTTCATACTCGTAGAGAGGTTCTTCACCGCAGGGGTTAGTACATCTAATATCGCCTAAAACCTTTCTAAGCACATTTCTCCTATTGATATTGTCCAAGAATAAGACTCCGGGGTCAGCGGTCTTCCATGCCATTTCAGCGATTAGGTTAAAGATGAATGATGGGTTTATAGATCCCCATTGCTGTCCATTTCGAGGATTTATGAGGGGATAGGGTTCATTGTTCTCGAGGTGTTTCCAGAACTTCGGCTCTATTAAGACGCTAATGTTGAAGTTTTCAAGCATGCCTTCCTTCTCCTTGGCTCTGACAAACTTCTCTATATCGGGATGCCAAATCTCTAAAATGCCCATGTTTGCTCCACGCCTCTTTCCACCCTGTTTTACGACTTCAGTAACTGTGTCTATTATCCGCATGAAGGTAACGGGTCCTGAAGCGACTCCAGAGGTGGAGAATACTACGTCGCCCTCCGGACGAAGTTTAGAGTAGTTTATTCCAATCCCTCCGCCACTTTTGAATATAATAGCCGCCTCAGTTGCGGCCTTCATTATTGACTCGATATTATCATCAATCGGAAGTACGAAACACGCCGAGAGCTGGCCGAGCCTTGCGCCGGCATTAAAGAGTGTAGGACTATTAGGCATGAACTTCTTCTCAACCATTAGGTTATAATACTCAAGATAGTCTTTGAAATGATTTTCAAACTCGCCGTTAAGAAGCATGTTGAAAAAGATGCTCCATGGAACCTTCATCATGCCTTGTTCATTTAAATTATCATAGAGCCTCTTCATATGGTATAGATGCCATTTATTCCACTTGAACTCGTAATCTCCATTCTCCTTCTTTCCTAGCCCAATCTTTCCGGCCCATAGATCTGGATTAAATTCTTCTAATGGATGCTTTGGTTGCCCTCCTTCTTTTGAATATATTCGGGAATCATATAGAAGGTCTGGTATAACTATTAGTGCTGCTACTCGCTGGAATAGTTGTTTTGGTCCTTCCTTGAATTTTCCGTCCTCCCCCCTTAAGAGATATCTGCTACTAATTAGTCTCAATGCATTAAGGGAGAACTTCTTATCAACTTCGTCTAAATAGTCTTTTTCTAGGATTCTCATCTTTTCCTTTCTTATCTTTTCCCTCTCCCTTCTATAGAGTATGTATGCCTTTGCGACTTCGTATTGATCAAATTTAACTAATGAAAGCTCAACTATGTCCTGGACGTCCTCTACGTGTGGAATCTTTTCTGCACCAAACTTCTCTGATATTAATACTAATACATGCTCAACTATCTTGTCAAGTAATTTCTCATCGTATTTGTTAACTGAGACCATCGCCTTTCTGATTGCCTCTCTAATTCTACTTGAGTCAAAGTCAACAATTCTGCCATCTCGCTTCATGATCTTCTTAACAGGATACTGACTCAGAGGAATCGTCATGATTCTTAATCACACCCGGATAATCCAGATCAATATCTTAATAAAAGTATGCATCCTTATAAAAATACTCTTTGTATCCAGTTTGAGGCAAAATCTAAGAAAATTGTTTGGGATTTTTTATCAAAATGATGTTTAATACCAGTCTTAGCCCTTACTATTATCGGAGTTAGGCCATTTAGTCCAATGTATTTATTCAGCGGCTTATCTGACTCTATAATGATGGATATAGAGGAAAGGATCGAGTTGATAACGAGGCCTCCAACGGAGGAAGTCATCACAATGCAAGAACTAAGAGAATTACTTGAAACTTGCTCTTCACCAATTGCTTATGACGGATTTGAGCCAAGCGGCTTGGCGCATCTTCCATTCGGTGTTCTAAGGACTATAAAATTAAAGGACATGCTTGATGCAGGATGTAGATTTAAGATTCTTTTAGCTGATTGGCATGCGATGCTTAATAATAAGATGGGTGGAGATATTGAAAAGATTAGGAGGGTCGGAGAATATTTCATTGAGGTCTGGAAAGCAGCGGGCGTTGATTTATCAAAAGTAGAGATTGTTTGGGCAAGCGAAAATGCATCAGACATAGATTATTGGAAGCTTGTGATAACAGTGGCAAAGAACACAACTCTGAAGAGGATTGTCCGAGCATTGCCAATAATGGGGAGATCTGAGGGTGAGCTTCAGGAGGCTGCTCAGGTCTTTTATCCAGCAATGCAGGTCGCTGACATTTTCTACATGAAGTGCCAGATATGTCAACTTGGCCTGGATCAGAGAAGAGCCAACATGCTTGCGAGAGAGATCGGGCCAAAGCTGGGACTATGGAAACCGGTGGCCGTTCATCACCATATGTTGATGGGTCTCCAGGGCCCGGTAAAACCGCGAGGATTCGACGAGGATGCATCAATAGATCTTGCAATAAGTTCAAAGATGAGCAAGAGCATTCCTGAGACAAGCATTTTTGTCCATGATTCATATGAAGTTATCAAGGAAAAGATAAGAAATGCGTTTTGCCCCCCTAGGAGCTCTGAGGGAAACCCAATACTAGATTACGCTAAGCACATAATCTTTAGGCAAGTGGGAAAACTTGAGATTGAGAGACCTTCAAAGTTTGGCGGAGCATTAACTTACTATTCATACTCAGATCTAGAGAAGGACTACATTAGTGGCAAGCTCCATCCACTCGATTTAAAAGAAGCTGTTGCTAAAGCACTTGACCAGATACTTGAACCAATAAGACGACACTTCGAAAAAGACCCTCACGCCGCAAGGCTATACGAATTTGTCAAAAGCCAAGAAATAACTCGTTAGATGTGGCCCGCCGCTGACTCGCTTGTCCTCACGGCCAGGACGGTTACGCCCCACTCAGACAAGGCTTAAGGCACGGCGGGTCTGTTATTCATAGTTCTCAAACAAGAATATATCCATTTACTGAATAATTACATTGTAGGGGTGAAGCAAGTTTAACTTTTGTAATGAATTCGCGTCGTGACTGAATCGGGCTCAACTGATGTGAATATTTTTTCTAATCTATAGGAATGAGGGGCTGGGTCAGTTGAAAAGCTGCTAATAATGTAGGCTGTTCTCCAATTAACATAGGTAAGCACATAGTTTTAGGAAGTATCGATGCATAACACCATGTGATAATAATTTCTATGCTCCTATTATGAATGCTATCAGCGCTATTGACATCCAAGCGAGTAATTCGCGCTTAACCTTCCTAGCTTTGACATGTGTTGGATCTAGTAGGATTTTAATGGCGGAATAGACAAAGCCGATGTCCGCAAAGCAGACTAATAATAAATACGTCCATCCAAGCATGCCTAGAAATGTGGGAAGTGGGCTGAGGATTACAGCAGTCAAGATAAATCCAGCGCCTATAACTGCTGCTTTTCTGGATCCATATATTCTAGCAATTGAGGCGACTCCTCTCAAAGCGTCTCCCTCGATATCCACCATTCCCTTAATGACCTCTCTGCCCATATTTGCAAGAAAGGCTAATAATCCAAGAATAAGCACTTTCATTGATATGGTGCCAAGCATCAATACTGAGCCATAGAGAAACGGTGCAACGACTGCTAAACTAACCGCAACGTTTCCAATGATTCCTAGTGGTTTTAGCCAAACATTGTATGCATTAGCTATCGCGTAGAAAATTATGGCGACAATTAACGTGCCAATTCCGGTAATGCATGAAGCGAATAGCCCCGCAAGTCCTAGAAATCCGCCATATATTATAGCTGCTTTTACACTAATTCTGCCTGATGGTATCGGCCGAAGCGGATCATTAATCTTGTCAACCTCTTTGTCAATAATGTCGTTTATCACCATTGATGAACCATTTAGACAGTAGGCCGTGATGAATGATAGAGAAAGTTCTAATAGTTGTGGTAAGCTCCTTGATGCTACATAGGACCCGACGACCACCGCCAAAAACATTAACAATCCGTTAGGTGGACGGGACATCGATAAGTATAACCATGCCTTTCCCAGTACATTCATATGTTCTTGAGACTTGCTTCTGAGCATGAGTAATAGATCACCTCTCCTCTTCTCTCAACTACTGCGACAATAAGTTGTTTATTCTTACTTATAGAATGCTTTACTCCATCGAGAAGATTTGCTATGTTTTCAGGAGATCCTTCAAAGAAAGGATATACTAGATATGATGCTTCTTCTTTTCCCTTCTCATAAACCCTAAATGCCAATTTACCTCCGAACCCTTCTTTAACAATATATCCACGTCTCCTCAGGTCTCTATATATCACGTAGAGAAGCCACAATTGTGGATTCACTGACTGTAAGACTCTTAAGAGTTCATTAAATTCAAGCTCGACGCCACTTTTAGTCCTGACGATTAATTTATTATTCTCAACAAGGTAAAGTGCCTCGTAAGGCGTTAGCTTAAGGGCTCCATTACTCATAAGCTCTCCGTATCCTTTACTGACCAATTCATCAATGTTGCTATTCTCATAAATAATGACTTCAGAATTATCGATTAATCCATAAGTTATTGATTGGGTTTCGGACGGCTTCTCCGCCATAACTCGTCTGCTAAACCAGTGTTTATACGTCTAATTAAATCTCTTGTAGCACATTTGAGATGAAAGATATTAGTTAGAGAGCTAGTATTCGATAAGGCGAAAAAGATGTACAATGAACCATTAAGGGAAGAACTTGTTCTTCACCCAATCGAGAAGCGGGTATTACAATTCTTAACAAAATTTGGTCCCGCAAGTTTTTCAGTAATCGCTGAAAAAACTGGGCTCGATGAGGGGGCCATCGCAAAGGCGGCCCAATGGCTAGCCTCTAAAAACCTAGTGAAAGTGGAAGAAAGCATTATAGATAAGAAAGTCGAGCTGGGCAATGAGGGAAAAATTTATGCTGAAAAGGGTCTTCCTGAGAGAAGATTAGTAGACTTTCTAGAGAGAATCGGCGGAGAAGCAGAGCTAAGCGATTTAAAAGAATCCAATATTTTATCCGACGAGGAGATCAGAATAGGAGTAATATGGGCAAAGAAAAACGGCTGGATTGAGATAACTCGCAGAGGTGATGAGGCAGTTCTTGAGCTTAGGAAATATCCTAAGGAGCGAATAGATGACGAGATAGTTTTGCAGTTGCTCAAGGGCGGCGGGAGATCATTAGCGAGCCTCGGTCCTTACGCACCAACCTGTGAAAAACTTTCAAGAAGGCCAGGCCTGATAAAAGTTTCACAAGAATCTATACACATAGTAACTCCGACGGAAAAAGCATTAAAACTAGGCGACGAATTACTAACCGCTGTCGAGGAAGTAAGTCAACTCACACCAGAACTTATCTCCTCAGGTAAATGGAGAGAGGTTACTTTCTCAAGATATAATCTATTTGCGCCCGTTAAGGCAACTTTTGCTGCGAGGTTGCATCCATTAACAATGCTGATAGACATGGTGAAGGAGGCATTTGTAGAGATGGGGTTTGAAGAGATTCGTGGACCCTTGGTCGAGCTTGCTTTCTGGAACTTTGACGCATTGTTCCAGCCTCAAGATCATCCTGCGAGAGAGATGCATGATACCTTCTATCTTGCAAATCCTGATAGAGGAGAACCTCCAGCCAAGTTTATTGAACCTGTAAGAAAGACGCATGAAGATGGTGGTGAGACTGGCTCGAAAGGATGGGGATATAAATGGAGCCTCGAGGAGGCATCTAAGCTTGTTCTGAGAACACATACTACCGCTACTACGATAAGGTATCTGAGCGAGCATAATGAACCACCTGTCAGAGTATTCACCGTTGATAGAGTATACAGAAACGAGAAAGTAGACTGGAAACATTTAGCAGAGCTCCATCAGATTGAAGGTATATTGATGGACAAATCTGTAACTTTGAGACACTTGATGGGCATTATCAAGGAATTCTACATGAGGCTTGGGATCAGAAATGTTAGGTTTAGGCCAAGTTACTTCCCGTATACTGAGCCCTCTGCTGAAGTTGAAGTAATGCTAGGAGAGAGCGGTCGATGGACAGAGCTAGGTGGAATGGGAATTTTTAGGCCAGAAGTGACTAGGCCTTTTGGTGTTAAATATCCAGTACTAGCATGGGGTCTGGGACTTGAAAGGCTAGCGATGGCTGTTTTCAACCTCAACGACATTAGAGAACTCTATCGGAACGACCTATCATGGATAAGGTCTGTTCCTATTACATTTTCAATCCTTAAAAAGGAGAGGGGCTAAGGATGCCGGCAATTAATCTCAAAATTAATAGGTTGTCAAGGTTTCTAGGAAAAGAGGTAAATGTAGGTGAGCTCATCGAGGCCATTCGAGATCTCGGCCTCGCGGTAGAAGAGGTGAGCGAGGGCTACATCAAAGCGGAATATAACCCCAACCGACCTGACTACTCAAGCATAGTTGGCGTAGCGAGAGCACTACAGGGCATGTTGGGTATAAAGACGGGTATGCCGCGATATAAAGTACATGACTCTGGCGTAAAGATGATTATTGATCCTAAAGTTAGCGAGGTCAGACCATTTGTTGTTTCGGCAATTGTGAAGAATCTTGAGTTAAACGAAGACGTAATAGAAGAAATAATAGCGATGCAGGAAGATCTTCACTGGATCATAGGCAGGGACAGAAGAAAGGTTGCAATAGGTCTGCATGACTACTCGAAGATCAAGCCGCCTATATACTACAGGGCCCTTCCACCAGACTCTATTAGCTTTGTCCCGCTTGGGGGGACACAGAAAATTACGCCGATAGAGATCCTCAGAAATACAAGTACAGGAATTAAGTATGGACACATACTTGAGGGAAAGAAGTACTTCCCATTTATAATGGATTCGAACAATGAGGTCCTCTCGTTTCCACCAATCATCAACTCAAGTTTAACTGAGCTTACTTATAGGACAAGAGACATATTCATCGATGTCACTGGAACGGACTTTAAAGCCATATCGGACGCTCTAAACATACTCGTAACTGCTCTCCACGACATGGGTGGAACTATTTACAGCGTTGACCTCATATATGACAATCGGCGAATAACCACTCCCGACCTTTCACCATCAAGATGGAGAATTAATCTGAAAGAGCAGGCAGCCCTAATTGGTGTCGATATTAGGCCTATTCATGCGTTAAGAGCTTTGAGAAGAATGAGACTCGACGCGAGGCTCGTCGATGATGAGATTGAGATATATGTCCCAGCATATAGAGTAGATATTCTACATCCTGTAGATTTTGCAGAAGAGATCGCGATAGGAATAGGATACTCACAATTGACACCGATTGTTCCTTATACTGCCAATTTTGGTCGCCTTACGGCTCTTTCGGAATTCTCGAAGATCTTAAGAATACTTATGGTTGGATTAGGCTTCACCGAGGCTATTAACACTACCCTTTCAAATGGGCAAAAAGATTATGAATTTTTGGGAATATCTCAGTCCAATCAACCTAGAATACTTAATCCCGCATCAATTGAGTATAATACATTGAGGCATTTATTACTGCCGGGGCTTCTTGAAACCTTAGCGTTAAACAAGCATAATCCAATGCCTCAGAAATTCTTTGAGCTGGGCGATGTGCTCCAAATTGATGAAAATGTAGCTGAAAAATTTGTCCGACGACTACATTTATGCCTAGTAATATCTCACTCCTCCGCCTCTTATTCAGAGATAAAATCAACTGAGGAGGAAATCGCCAGGGCACTGCAAGTAGAGATTAGTATGACTGCAAAGGACTATCCGTTCATGATTCCCGGAAGGTCTGTAGCGTTAATGAAAGATAACGTTGAGGTAGGCTTTATGGGTGAGATTCATCCAGAGGTACTTGAAAAATTCAAGATAGAGATGCCTACTGTTTCTATGGAGATTGACATATCCTTACTCGGACTTATATAGAATATTGAGGTATCATATTTTTCCAATCGAAACGAATGGCTTTGTCCCAAACAATCTATTATGTTCTTGCATCATGCATCTATTCCAAACTACCTTAATCATTTTTTGACGTGCAAGCCTTACAGCCTCCTCGTTGTATATTCCCAGCTGCATCCAGACTACCTTTGGATTCTTTATTACTGCTTCTTGAACTACTTGATACACCTGGTCGGATGGTCTAAAAATGTTGACTATGTCTAACTCAACAGGGATATCAGTTAATGACTTATATGACTTTAACCCCAGTATTTCATCAGCGAAAGGATTTACTGGAATTACATTATAACCATGTCTTAAGAGAAATTTTGGAACATAGTGTGAAGGTTTTGAGGGATCTCTAGACATACCAACTACTGCTACATTTTTTAGCGAAAGTATCTCGCGTATCTCTTCGTCGGACAGTCCATCACTAGGAATTTCCGTCATCTCGATTATTTTTCTATAATGTTTTTCTTCCTTAAATTTATTCGTATTCTACAACTGCCATTGGATATGAGCCTAAGACCTTAAGGAACAATGTCTTGGAGGAGAGTTCAGCTAATGCTTCCTTAACATGCTTCTCTTCAATGCTGCCCTCAAAATCAATATAGAAGTTATATTGCCATGGCCTGCTTCTCGTAGGTCTAGATTCTATTTTTGTGAGGTTTATCCCGCGTAGGGCAAATGCGCCGAGAGCTTGATACAGCGCTCCAGGAATGTGGCTGAGCGTGAAGATCACTGTTGTCTTGCATCTCTCGCCGGGGGGTGGATTGTTTTTTCCAATGATTAGAAACCTAGTATAGTTTCTTCCATAGTCCTCGATGCTACGGGCAAGTATCTGCATTCCATAGATCTCGGCTGCCCTTTCACTAGCTATGGCTGCCGCCGTCTTATCTCCTGTTTCCTTAATGAGTTTTACAGCTCCGGCTGTGTCATATATGCTGATATATTCAAAACCCATAGATGCGATGTAGCCTCTACACTGAGATATGGCCTGTGGATGAGAGTAGACCCGCTTAATTGACTTTATGTCGGTTCCCGGAAGTCCTATCAAGCAGTGCACAATTTTTAGGTATATCTCGCCGATTACCTTTAGGCTGGTCGTAAGTAGCAGGTCGTAGGTCTCCGTTACGCTCCCCTCTATGCTGTTCTCAATTGGGACTACCCCAGCATCCACCTCACCTACCTCTACGGCCGAAAAGACTGCAGATATCGTACGTTTAGGAATAGGCTCCGCCCCTGCTCCAAAATGCTTAATCACCGCCTCTTCGCTATAAGATCCTTTTTCACCTTGAAATGCTACCTTCATCGCAATATTCATTAATCTTCTCCATATTTAGAGTTGTGATTATTATTCTCCACTTGGTATTGCTGTTCCTTTAGCTTCTTGATTAATACCGGAAGAAATTCATATAGATCAGCGATTACTGAATAGTCTGCTTCTTTATGAATGGGAGCGTTTGGATCATTATTTATAGCTATTATTGTTTTAGCATTTTTTATGCCTATTGTGTGTTGTATTTGGCCAGAGATGCCGATGGCTATGTAGATGCTTGCCCGTATCCAATTCCCGGATAGTCCGATATGTCTATCATCAGGTAGCCAGTTTAGGTCGCCTGATATGGGCCGGCTGCATCCCATCTCTGCCCCAATCAACCTACTTAATTCTTCAGCAAGATTGAGATCTTCCTTCTTTCGAAATCCCTTACCGACTGCGACAACCCTATCTGCAGATGAGAGATCAGCCCCACTCTTAACTCCTAGTCTTTTCTCAATTATTTCAATATCTCCTTGTATGTGAATGTTTTTTGAGTTAACTGACGTTATTACTGGGTTTTTACTCGTCATGAAGGTTGTGGATTTAAATGCATCAGGCTGTAAAGTAACAAAAACTGGACACGTAATTAAGTCCTGCGTCGCGATATACCCTCCACCCAGAACAGGTCTACATATTCTGAAATTTTCTCCAATTTTTTCAATGTTGATGCAATTGTTTGCGCAAGCAGCGCCTATTCGCTGGGCTGCCCTTCCAAAAATTTCTCTCACGTTCTTTTTTGCCTCACCCACGACAAGCCTTGGCTTCTTCTCTGCTACGACATGTGTCAATATCTTAGAGATATATGTAGGAATGGGCGGTGATCGGTAAGTTATTATTTCTGAGACACCATACCTCGAGGCCCCCTCAACATTAACTAAGTCCTCGTGGCTCATTATCAATAGTGGATTTAATCCCAAAGATGCAGATGTAGATAGGAGTTCAGGAACATGCCTCCAGTCATCTGCAAATATCAATGCTCCGTTCATCTGTTCACTCCCATCCTTCAGATTGAATGATGGTTATTACTTTACGAGCAATTTCTTCTAGACTGCCAGATAGAACTACATTCTTTCGTTTAGTCTTTATTACCTTTACTTCCTGTAGTTTGACGAGACTTCTGAACCTTTCTCTCGGTAAATTGATAGAGTCAAGCGGTATAAAATTTATTGGTTTTTTTGATGCCGCCCTAATCATTAACACACTCGGTAGTCTAGGTGTATTGATTTCAAGACATACAGATACTACTGCTGGTAATTTTGCTTTTAAGGTTTCTATACCGTCTTCTACGATGCGCTCAGCGATAATGTAGTCACCCATAATCTCTAACTTTACGGCATGCGTAACGCTGGGCAGATCTAGTTCTTCAGCAATCCTGGGCCCTACTTGATATGCCCCTTCATCCAGTGATGATTCTCCGCAGAGAATGAGATCGGGAATACCGGCCACCCTCGAGAGATACGCTAGAATGTTTGCATAAACCCACTGATCAGCATTCCTCAATCGGGAATCGCTGACCACATATGCTTCGTCAGCACCCATAGCAAGCGCTTCCCTCAGTACTGCGGGTCTTACATCATGACCAACACATAGTAGACTGACTTTTCCATCCATCTTCTCTTTGATCCTGACAGCCTCCTCAATAGCATTTAATTCAGCATCTCCGATCCTGAATTCAGCCTTTTCAATCATTGGACTAAGCGTTGTTGGGTCAAACTCGAGTGAATTTACATCTACTGACTGTTTAATACAGACATGTATGTTCAGCATATCCACTATACTCTAAATCATAGTTACTTAATGATTATTTCTATATCTTCCCTATTTTATGTAACCTTTCCTGAGTCTTTCAAGGAGCGGTATTTCTCCTAGTTTTCTAGGAGAGAGAAGGCTCCAGATAATTCCTGATGGACGAGGCCTGCGCGGCAAGACCTCTATTACTCTATTATTTGTAAAGATATAGTCAACTGGCACGTCATATCTCTCATAAGGAATGTATTCAACAATTTGCAGCTCATGGACAGTAGTAGTAATAGGTGTGTCTTCACTGATCTTGTTAAGCATCCTAAACATAGCGTACTCGATCTCAGAGTATCCTTCACCTTTACCAAGTCGCCAACCATCCTTTGTGACTGCAACCGACCCAACGACAATTAGATCTATTTTCGGAAGATATTCTAGTTCTGTTTTTTTTACCAAAGACGTAACTTCCCCTAATTGTTGAGGCGAAGTCAATTTTGTCTTTTGGCACATTTTCGGGATCAATCATTAAAAATCCATTCCTAATCCTGGGCGTCGGCATTATCAATCGCTTTCCATCCATTAGGCACTTCATCCTTACGAACTTTTGAGGAGAATCTGGACTTACTTTTACGACCGTGGCGCTTCGATAAATATCGTGACTACATAACAAAGCAGCCGCCCTTGAGGCACCAATAAAGTTAGGAATTCTTCCGAATATAGGCTTAGGAAACGTGGCTACTCCACTTTCCTCAAGCTTATTCCAAACAAGCATCCTGATTCTCTGCTTTTCCGACATTATTTGCTCATTACTCAAGATCAAATACCTCGGCGATATCTAGGACCTGCATTTTATTTAATCCAACCATCTTGGCAGCATCCTCAAGCATTAGGAGGCAGAAGGGGCACTCCACTACTAAAACCTCGGCACCCGTCGTAGCAGCCTCTTCAATCCTAAATATGCTTTCCTTCTTTATTCTTTTGATCTCGAACCAGAAGTTACCACCGCCGCCCCCACAGCAAAAAGTTTCTCTGCCATGTCTTTTCATATCTATTAATTTTGCATCTCTAAGAGCCATCCTCGGCTCTTTGATTATGCTGTTAAATCGTGAAAGATAGCAAGAATCATGTAATGTCAACTTAACAAAGTTCCTTAATCTTAATTTTCCACTATTCACTAGCATATTTAGAAGTTCAGTGTGATGAATAACTTTCAGACTCAAACCTAGATCTTTATATTCATTTTTAAAAATATTATAACAATGCGGACAATGAGTCAGTATTTTTCTATCAGAGAATTTATTCAATAGACCAATGTTTTGATATGCAAGTTCTTGAAATCTACCTTCTTCACCAATTCTGCGGGCAGGATCTCCTGTGCAGTTTTCTCCAGGACCAATAATGGCAAAACTCACACCACATTTAATCATAACTTTTATAAGAGACTTAGCTACCTTACGTATTCTCTCATCACAAAGAGCCATGCATCCAAGCCAATATATGTATTCAGCTTCGGGATACTCATCAATAGTTTTTGCTCCGATTGCCTTTAGCTCCTTAATTGCTGCTTCTTTGTATGATCGTGGAAGACCGTATGGATTCTGAGTGCGAGCCAGGTTTGAAAGTATTCTTGTAACATGTCTATCTAGTTTTCCCTCGGATGCTATTGCTCTCCGTGCTTCTAATATATATTCAAGTGGATTAATCATGACTGGGCAGGAATCAAAACATGCACCACAAGTCGTGCATGCATAAATCTCTTCGAGATTAAGTATTCCAACATTAAATAAATCCTCACTAATCGAGGATAAATGCTGTTGCACGGAGCGAAGCTTCTGAACTAGATTCCTTGGCGAGAGAAGAGTTCCGGAAGCAGTAGCTGGACATGCCTCCTCACACCTTCCGCAATCAGTACATGCATCAATGGCAAGTCTTTGTAGAGGCGCAAGATCGACTACTTTTTTAAATCCAACTTTTATTTCAATATCTATTTTGTCGAGGATTTCTGTCAATCTAAAAGGAGTAGCAGGTATGTAAAGTACTGGTTCTCTAATACTCATATATGATGCATTAAGCGCTCCTAAAACGGTATGAAGTATATTTGTAAATGGAGCAACTGCAAGCAATGAAAAAGCAGCTAATGCATGAATCCACCAAATTGACTGATATGCAACAATGATTATCGTTTTCTCAACTATAGTTGTCTTTACAACTTCAGATATTAAATATCCAATAAAAGAATATCTTGACCAGTGTACACTGGTTAGGTAGAGTCTGAACCCTTCAATTATAAAACCTGTTAAGCATATGAAAATCAAGATATAAAGTATCGCAAGGTGTTCTTTTTTCATTCTTAATCTTTTTAACCTTGATCGTCCTACTCTTCTCTTAATTGCAATAATCAAACCAACTATAAGTAGTACTCCGAAAAAATCGAGTAAGAATTCATATAACAAATAATAATTACCTATTAATAATTTGATTTTAAATAAACTTAATATATTATCATCAATAAAAATCAATATAGTTCCTAGAAAAAGCACGAATATACCATACATTATCATTATGTGCATTATGCCGCTCTTCCTATCCCACAGCAGCTTCACTTGCAACAATACATTTTTTATGAGAGAAGAAAAATTAATTAATCTTGGATTAAAAAGTGATCTAATTGCATTCATACCTCCATACGTCTTTAACCTAAGATAGATGCCATAGAGAAAGACTGAGAAAAATGGTGCTAAGACTAGGTAAATAACAAGTCCCGTCCCGCTAGGCATTAATCCAAAGCTTTCCCTAAATGGCGTATATAGATCCTCCATTTTTTCGAATATGTATTAATAATCTACATATTTCAACATTCTTCACTACTACATATAAATATTGAAACTGAGTAGATAAGAATCTAGATGAAGAATTACCTGATAGTGAAGTGCTCAAATTGTGGTGAGGTTAGAGTTACTACTGCGTCAAAGACATTTAGATGTTATAAATGCGGAAAAATAAATAGATTAGAGAAGGAGAACATTCTTGCTTATGCATCAGATGCGGAAGAAGCAAGGATGACTATCCTCAAATTAAAACAATACCCACTAGATAAGTAAAAATTAAGAGTGAAGTTCTATCACTCTTGGTTCATAGTTCCTAAGTCCATTAAATCTACTGGGGTCAAAGGTAGTAGGCAGCTCTTTCCATGCGTCTCTTACTAATGCGTGTACTAGCAGTTCTGCCATTGCTGGTGCCCGCATTATTCCATAACCATTTAATCCGTCGAAGATGTATGCGTTATCAAATCCTGGAATTCTACCTAGTACTGGATATCCATCAGGAGTTGTGCTGCATGGACCTGACCATCCACTAATGACTTTTATCTCGGATGGATCTACGAATCGATCGCATATTTTTTCTGCCAAATCTTCTATGTATTCTGGCTCAGCTCTGTTTGGATAGCTATCTGGGTCTTCGATAATCTTGGCGTAACCGTTTCCGATAACTAAACGAGTGGCTCCTTCCGGCCTCATATAAATGTGTGAGTCTTGGAAATAGAGTGGAATAATCTTCATATTCGCTGGTTTTGAAAAAGTTAATGCTTGACATACATAGATTGTAGTTGGTAATTGCCATATTCCCAAGCGATTAATTAGGGTCTTGTTCCATGCCCCTGCTGCAAAGACATAATGTTCACCGTTAAACTCAGTTGAGCCGTCGCTCTTGATTGATTTAATTACCCTATCATCTTTCTCTACGCTTTTGACCGTCGTATATTCATAAATATCTACATTTAAGTTCTTTAGCACTTTTCTGATTGCTTGGTACAATAATGAAATATCAATTATGATATCATGAGGCGTATAGACCCCTAACTCGCTATCCCTAATTATAATGCCCGGCACAAATTCTCTCAACTCATCGCTACTTAACAATGAATGAGTAACTCCCAAGTTACTTAGCATTTTGCTGCTCTCTTTTGCCATCCAGCTCTCTTCTATTGATAAGAATCCACATTTATTACGAATCTCCTCGAAGTCATACTTGTCTGCAAATTCGTCATATAACTCTAAACTTCTTTTAGAAAGCTTCACATCAATCTCTAATGCCAGTTGAGTAGTGTGGATTCCTGCACATCTTCCTGTCCCTCCAGACCCTAATAATCCCGATTCTACAAGTACTACTTTTTTCCCAATCGATGCTGCAATGTATGCGGTCCAGATGCCACTTATTCCACCGCCTATGATTACCAAGTCATAGCTATTCATGCTGAGAATTATCTAACTCGTAGCTGAGCTTTAAACCTCTGCTTGTATATTAGGCATATTTTCAAAATTATATTATAACTTGTAAATTATCTAAATAAATATCTGAAAAAATATTATAGGAGTTATCAATAATGAGCCTTTATAACTAAAACTGACAGTATATTTACCCAGTTAACATTAGAGCTTTTTATAAATGATGACTTAATATATTATTTAAAAAACTTAAAATTAGTGCTACTAATGCTTTTTTATAAATCTTAATTTTACTGTGTAATACGCATATATTCTTTAAGTATTCTGACGAATTTTTCAACAACTTCGACTGCATTTTTTCCGGTTATCAATATCATTGGTTCCTTGCCCCAATCGCCTGTGTGGTAGATGAGGTCGGTGATTTCTCCAGTATTTTCATATGCCTTTTTTACTCCCCACTTGATGGTCATTCCTTCTCTTTTCTTAATTTCCTCAGGCTCCTCAGCTCTGGTATAACTACTAATCTTCATTCCTAAACTTTTTGCTAATTCGATTATCTTTTCCGAATATGCAATATTCATTGCTGCTCGTATTGAGGGATTTATGGATGAAATGGTCAAGACTGCGTTTGCCACATGTTTAGATCCTCCAGGCCGAGGGCATGATGATGCTTTAAGTTTGTTTCCTATCCTGACGATCCTTCCAGGAATACCGATTACGTCTTGTATCCCTTGAGCATATGGTATGGCTTCTGCTATATTAATCATCGATTCTGGTGATAGTTTACCTGCTCCGTCTAGTTTTTCAATCAGCTCTACGGCTTTTTCTACATTCTCAATTGCTGTCAAGAGAGAGGAATTTCGGTAAACGACCCAGCTGGGATTAACTGGGCCTACTCCTCTGCCAAGTTCTAATCCATGCTTAATTGCATTGAACACAAAATTTTTAGCAGTCTTAACAGCCTCCGTAATTGTGCTTCCTTTTGCGAGTTCTGCAGCAATTGCCGAGGCGAAAACGCACCCCGTTCCATGTGTAGTCCTATCAGGCAATCTTTCACTTCTATATTCTTTATATTCACCATCAATGTAAAGGACGTCGATAACTTCCGTATTGGTTATGTGTCCACCTTTAACCACCACCGCCTTCGCTCCTAGGTCTGCTATTAATCTAGCTGCTCTCCGCTGAGATTCAAGATCCGTTATTGGCTTACCAGTAAGAGCCTCAGCCTCTCTTGCGTTAGGTGTCACGACAGTCGATATAGATATTAGATACTTCTTAAGCGCATCTATTGCTTCATCTTCAAGAAGTTTTGCTCCACTCTTTGCGACCATCACTGGATCTACAACTATCGGGACATTCAGTTTAGAAAGCTCTTGGCTTACGGCTATTATTATGTCTTTTGTGTGAAGCATGCCAGTCTTTATAGCATCGACCCCAATATCCTCAACACATAATCTTATCTGCTCCAATACTATCTCTGGCTCCATGTCTACTATCTTGGTTACTAGATAAGTGTTTTGTGCAGTTATTGAAGTGATGGCTGACATGCCATGGACGCCCAGCGCGGCGAATGTCTTTAAGTCAGCCTGGATTCCTGCTCCGCCTCCTGAATCTGAGCCAGCGATTGTCAAAGCTCTGGGAAGTTTAATACATCATCACCTCATCATCATTAAAGTTTGACAATGCAATCAACAATGTTTGATAAATCTTCAATATATTGCTTTTCTCTAATAGTTATTCCCGACCCCTTATCATCAGAGAGTTTTCTTCCGTAATATGCAGTTCCTACGAAAGTTGCTGCATTCTTAATGACGATATTTAGTTTAGAAACATCTCCGGCATGAGCATATATTGTCAAGTCATTAATCAAAAGTATATCAGTCGGATTGAGAATGTATCTATCAATTAATTTATCAGTGATTTCATAGTTTTTAGCAGCGATCTTCAGTACTTCGTCTGGTGTTTTTCCAGTGAGTCTGGGCGGCCTTATATCATCAGAATAGAGATATCGTATTTTAGTGCATAGTGATGCGTCATAGTCCAATACTCTTCCACCTATATTAAATATTTTTGGAGGAGCCATATCGATGACTGTAACCTTGGTTGATAACTCGTTAGAAATAAGTTGTCTGACAAGATGGATAAGAAGTCTTGTTTTCCCCGTCCCGACTTCTCCGATTATCAATGTTTTTTTATTTAAAATTTTAGATAAATCTATTTTGTTATTCATAAATTATCACTTATTTGAAGTATTGTGGTAGTGCTTTACTAAGCATAATTAATGTTAAATATGCGATTACGCTTCCAGGCACTGAGCTTACGGCCCAGCCAGCCCAGAATATAACTAGGCCAGCTAGTAATCCATGCTGTCTCAGAATGGCTAATTGTGGCTCTATATTCATTAATGGCGCAATTATTAATAATGATAGAGTGCCGCCTATTAGGACAGTTCCAACTGGCTCCGCAAATGCGCAGGAATATTTAATGAGTGGATTATTACTTTTCTTTGTGAGTTTGTATGCTAATCCCACCGTTATAACTCCTGGAATTCCGCCCGGATATGCAAATATTGTTCCAAGGCCCAGCATAATCCTTAGCGTGCCAACTATTAGAGGTACTAAAACTCCGTATAGAGGGCCTATTAATACTCCAGCTAAAGAATTGACAAAATGTTGTCCGGGAAATGCCTTTGTGCCGAGAAAGCTGAACCATACAAATGGCGCTAAGACTAATCCGAGGATCGAGAGGACGATTGTCATGCTTATTGTCCTGGAGTTCATTTTTCTTATGGATGAGGACTTTTTGGTCACTAATAAATCGATGAATAAGTAGGTTATAATTATTTAATATTATTTTAATCCCCAAAAGATCTTTCTGTAAGGTGTTACTTTAATTATCGCGGCCTCTCCTTCATCCCAACGGTCTACTCTTGCCCAGTAAAACTTTTTGAAGAATAGCTTTGAGACCTCCTTGAATTCTTCGCCTTCTGTTAAAATAGATGCTCTGCCCCACATGAGTATTGCCTTATTCGGTTTATATGTATCGATTAATATTGCAACTTCTGGGTTATTTTTAATATTTCTCAGCTTAGCTGTGCCAAGATCGGTAACCATATAAAAATTATTATTATAGAATATATAACAAATAGGCACTATATGCGGCTTACCATCGGGCATCAGTGTAGCGAGTCTACATAGTTCATTATTATGAATAAATTCAATCTCTGCTTTAGAGAATTTTATACCCATCCCACTTCATCTTAATAATAAAATTTATCAGGTACATTATAGAGTTTTAGCATCAAAAAATGAAGAGCTGGCGTGGATGGAGAGTGATTCTAGCAATATGCTATACATTAATCGTTGTCTATTTTTCACTTATCGATCTTAAACCATTAGAAACAAATCCATTAGGAGAATATTTTATCGAGATTCATATTGTGGGTGAAGGATTCATTATTCATTTAATTGCATACTTTTTTATGGGATATTTATGGAGAAGCTCAGGTTTAAGCTTCGTAAGAAGTTTTTTAACGTGCTTTTTAACAGGCTTTATGATTGAACTAGCTCAGAGCTTTACGAGTACGAGAATATTTTCGCTGTTTGACAATTTGGCAAATGGCTTAGGAAGCCTGCTCGGAATTATTTTACATCTCTACATAAATTATTACAGAACAGGATTTGGTAAGATACGTAGGCTTATTATATAGTATGGTTATTAACAAATATTGGAATCATCAGTCATGCTCGATCCAAGAATCATTAAGAATGATTTTCCTATTTTACAAAGAGTTATAGATGGAAAGCGCTTAATATATCTAGATAATGCGGCAACTACTCAGAAGCCAATGCAAGTTATTAACGCGATAAAACAATATTATGAAAATTTCAATGCAAATGTTCATCGTGGCGTTTATGAGTTATCTATTGAATCAACGGAAATTTACGAGAATGCAAGAAAGACCGTGGCTAATTTTATAGGAGCCAAAAACTGGAGAGAAATTATATTCACAAGAAACACTACGGAGGGAATAAATTTAGTGGCGTATGCATACGGTCTTCACAATTTAAAGGACGGAGACAAGATAGTACTTACAGAGATGGAACATCATAGCAACATAGTGCCCTGGCAGATAATTTCCAGTGTTAAGAAGGCAAAAATACTACACTTACCAGTCACGAACGATGGATACTTAATGACTGATATTTTAGATAAATATCTCAAGGACGCCAAAATTTTTGCTTTAACTCATGCTTCAAACGTTTTAGGAACGATTAATCCGGTGAAGGAATTGATAAAAGTTGCAAAAGAATATGGAGCGACGACGATCATTGACGGTGCTCAGAGCGTTCCACATTTTCCTGTAAACGTGAGTGATATCGGTGCGGATTTTTATGCATTCTCGGGACACAAGATGCTGGGCCCGTTGGGAGTAGGGGTCCTATACGCCAACCGAAAGATGTTGGAGGAGATGAATCCATTTTTAGGAGGTGGAGAAATGATAAAAGAAGTATCATTGGAAAGATCTGTGTGGAATGAGGTTCCATGGAAGTTTGAGGCTGGCACTCCTTCAGTTGCGGATGCCATAGGGCTGGCAGAGGCTGTAAAATACTTGAATAAGATAGGGATGGATAATGTTAGGAAACACGAATTGGAGCTCACATCATATGCTTATCAATCATTGGTCAAGTTGCCAAAAATAAGACTGTTGGGCCCTATAAACAAAAACGATAGAACAGGATTGATTTCATTTACGCTGGCCGATATTCACCCCCACGACTTAGCCGAGTTTCTAGACAAAAAATACGGCATAGCTATTAGGGCAGGGCACCATTGCGCAATGCCAATTCATACAAAATTTGGACTAATTGCGTCTGCAAGGATTAGCTTCTACATATACAACACAATTGAAGAAATAGATGTATTAGTTAACGGTCTGCGAGATGCCTTAAGAGTATTTAAAACTATATAAATTAGGCATCACCTAAATTAGGTGATGCCTAACGTTACAGAATCAAGATACTTAATGATGCTAATGAGAAATATAGAGATAGGCACGCCTATTAGGACATCATTATTATCGCAGAAAGTAGGAGTAAAGCCGCCATCTGTTGTAGAAATTCTTAACCGATTAGAGAGTCATAGATTTGTAAGAAGGGTGAGGTGGGGAGAGACCGTTCTGACTCGTAAAGGAGAAAGGATCGCTAAGAATCTCCTACATAATCATAGAGTACTAGAGATTTATTTTGTGACCTTTTTAGGCATGAGTAAAGAGGTAGCCTGCAGAGAGGCATCAAGGATAGATCTTTACATAGGACAAAAAACAATTAATGCAATGTGTAAAACACTAAATCATCCATGCAAATGTTTTCACGGAAAAGAGGTGTATCATGAAAATTGTATATGAAGAAGTATGTATTAATAGCTGTCTTAATCTTAATCGTTGCATTATTTTTCATCTTTATTCCTCCTAACATTAGACCTAGTTTGAGTCAACAAAACCTTGAGGGTAAGAAAGTAGTCGTTGTGACAACTGGCATACTTGCTGATGTAGTGTACAACATAGCAGGAGATCGAGTAATAATAAAGCAACTTATGACTGGAGGTGATATTCATGACTGGGAGCCTAGTGCTAAAGACATAGCTGAGGCGTCAAAGGCATCGATAGTAATTTACCTGTCGAGAAATGTGGAGAAATGGATCGATAAGTTTGAAACAGCAATCCCCGATAATGTCGAATTAATAGAGGCTGCAGAAAACGTCGAGTTCTTGACCATGGATGGTATAGTCGATCCTCATATCTGGTTTGACATAAGAAATATGATTAAAGTGACTGAGAGGGTATGCGGTGCCTTAATCAAAAATGATCCGGATAATGCTAAGTATTACTCGGAAAATGCAGAACGATTTAAGGGAAAATTAAATGAGCTTCATGAAAGATATCTTAGCGAACTGAGCAAATTTAAAGGGAGGATAATAATTACTAGGCATGATGCATATAGATATCTGGGAAATACTTATGGTCTAGTCACCATTGCTATATTAGGTGTATATGAGGAAGAAATATCTCCGACAAAGATGCAATACCTAATTGAACTGATAAAAAAAGAAGATATTAAGGTAATTTTTAGTGAATATGAGAAGACTGAAGATTTTATAAACAATTTTGCGGCTGAGCATGGATTAAAAATAATAAAGCTATACTCATTGGAGAATATCAGTCTTGAAGATGTGGTAAAAAATGAGGGTTACATTTTTAGGATGAGTAAAAACCTAGATGCGTTGGTAGGAGGGTTAAGCCTTGAGTGATGAAGTAGTGGCACTTAATCGGGTATGGATAAGCTACGAACCAGGCATATATGTAGTTGAAGATGCTTCATTTACTGTAAACCAGAGAGAATTCGTGGCTTTGGTAGGTCCTAATGGGGGAGGAAAAACTACTGTTTTGAAGGCCATTCTAGGACTAATTAAGCCAGAGAAAGGTAGCATTAAGCTTTTTGGCAGGGAGATCAGAAACTTCAAGGAATGGGCATGGATAGGTTATGTACCACAACATGCAGAGAAAATGTATACAAATTTTCCACTGAGTGTGGAAGAGTTCCTATATTTAAAATCTCCCACCCATAAAGTGCCTCGAGAAGATGTATATAAAATGTTGGAATTGGTAGGATTAAAGGATGTAAAATACAAAAGAGTTTCTGAACTTTCAGGCGGTCAGTTCCAGAGGTTATACATCGCGAGAGAGATTATGGCATCTCCGAAATTATTAATTTTGGATGAACCCACGAGCTCAATTGATGCATCATTTAAGTCAGACCTTTATGATATTCTTAAAGAAATAAACGAGAACTTGAGGGCAACTATAATCATGAGTACACATGACATAGCAGCAATAAGCACATACGTGAATAGAGTTGTTTGTATAAACAAGAGAGTTATTCACATGGATAACATAGAGGAGTTAATGAGCGGCAAGGGTTTATGTGAGCTTTACGGATATCATGTCCATGGGCTCAGACATGTTCATTGATGCCTATGATTGAGCCGCTCCTTCATCCATTCATGCAACGTGCAATAATAGCAGGAATACTAATCGCCATAATTTGTCCACTTTTAGGGGTATTTCTAGTTATTAAGCGCTTGACAATGATTGGCGATACCGTGGCACATATTGCATTGACTGGACTAGCCTTTGCTTCCTTATTGGGACTTCTCAAAAATATCTACCTAACATATTTGATAACTCTGCCTGGAACAATTCTCATCTTTAAACTTACTAAAAGTGTTAGACTAAGTGGTGAGCAATCCTTAGCCATTATTTTATCTGCTTTCGCGGCACTAACTTCTATCATAGTTTCACTCGGTGGTAAATTAAATTTTGAGGCCGTTCTTTTCGGAAGCATTCTCTTTCTCAGCTGGGACGATGTTTACTTACTAGCAATCATGACGGTGGGGATATCCTTGATACTCATGATTAGGCTCAAGAGTTTTCTTCTCTTTGTGTTTGACGAAGAGTCTTTCCGTCTCACGGGACAAAAAAATGAGATTTATGAACTGACTTTAAGCATTTGTTCATCGCTCATAATTGTCGCTTCTCTTACTTTAATGGGAGTATTGTTAGTCGCGGCAATGATATCAATACCAGTCCTTTCATCGATGCAGATAGCTAGAAGCTTTAGTAAGACACTTCTCACTTCAATAATAATATCTGAGCTTGCAGTACTAATCGGGATATTTGGTTCTTATTATACGGGATTGGCTCCAGGAGGATTAATTGTAATTCTATTAATACTTGCATTCACTTCCTCGATAATCCTTGGAAAGGCCGGATTAAAGATCTAAATATCGACAGTAAAAGTAGTAGTCGTAGAGTTTAGATTGATGTCTGTAAGAAGCCATAGTTTTTTGAAGTAATTATTGAAAAAGTCAGCTCTCGCATCCTCACTTACTCCCACTACTACATCATAAAATCCATAGACCTCATATGCTTCTAAGACAGCATCTATGTTACTTAGGAATTTATCCCAGAGTTTAGGCGCCGCAGGACGTCTAATCTTGATAAATGTATATGCGCACTTTCTCTTTTTATGAGTCTCAGGTTTCTCGAGATTTAATCCCGAATTATTAACTATCAAGGTATTTGAATCTACTATGCCGTTTTGAAATAGATTATCTAAAACTACATTAATCTGTTCAAGTTTCTCGACTTCTACTTTACAAATCAAGTCATATGCTCCATAAATTAGATAGGCTTCCCTGACAAATTGGATTTTTCTACTAGCCTCTAGGCAGCTGACGAGTTCGCTTCTACTGCCAACAATTCCTAGAACATATGCCTTAATCACGATTTTAGCATTAGTCACTTTGATATAAAGCTATTTACTCTTTACAAATATCGCACTCTTCATCTAAGTCAGGTTCAAGGCATTTATGGGCCGTACATAATAGCCCCTCTTTTCTCATTCTTGCCAATGTTTCATAAAGCTTCTTTCTAACTACTTTGGGGCTTTCGTTATTAATGATTAGCTTAACTATTTCTTCAACAGCGTAATCTAGAAATTCACTATTCTCAAGAATTTTAGTCCTTGCTCTCATGTGGCGCAAATAGTTACTTACTGCAGCCTGAGTTATGCCGAGCGCCTTTGCTGTTTTCTCCTGGGTAAAGCCATATTTCTTTACGAGTCTCTGTACAATTAGTGCCCTTATTAATGGTAAGGCTATTCTCGCCTCGATTTCTTGTGGAAGCAGCATGAATCCAGTTTTAATAATGTTTAAGATATATTTAAGCTATATATCGCTACACTATTTCTTCACTACAATATCCTTCCCTAGTTTCTTCAACTGGTTAATTATCTCTGATCGATACGTGCCTGGAACTCCCTTCCAATCAATGACTGCAATATTTGTCTTCTCTAATGTTTTGTCAAATGCCTCTGATAAAATGTTTATTCCGTGTGGGAATGCATATTTTGGCATCATGTGTCCAAAATCGAATTGATTGTCAAGCGTAAGTTTAGTAAAGAGGGGTGCGTAATGATTTCCACCTATGCCGACAGCTGGTCTATTCGACGGGACTGCATTTACAGCCGAAATGCAGGCCTCTGCCACGGCTATCGACGCTTCTCTGCAGGTCAATGCAGAGGGAGGTCCGCCGAACTCTACGAATATCAATGGAACTGGAGAGTAGGGACCATGGTGCGTGACTTCGAGACTGACTAGCCAGTCTCTTAGTACCACCATCTCGGTCGCTTTTTCGTAAAGTTTTCTGAAAGCAGAACCTACAGCTCCTGCCATTGTGTATGATAGTTTGTATGGTTCTCCGCCAAGCTTAGCATCTGGGCCCCAATTACCGGTTGAGTGTACGTGAAGACTTTTAATTCCCATCTCTGACCTATGACTTGAGGCGATTATTATTAATGATGTTTTGAGATTTTCTATTTCATCTATATGCATGTAGACATGTTGTGTAGATGTAGTGATTCCTAGGGTTGTTCCGTTGGTTATAATTGGTTCTCTATTCTTTTCTCCACATGTTTCTCTCCAATTAAAATTTTCTAGCAGCGTTTGTCTGACTAGCATTGACGCGACGTCCTGCTTAGAGAAGAGTATGATTGGACTTAGCTCCTGAGCTGCATGCTCTGTATTTCTTGAATTCATCCCTAAGTCAATTATTCCATTTTGTTACCTTATAATAAGTGTGAAAAATGATATATAGGGAGGCTGTCAATTGAATCGGATAGTAGATATGACTATAACAGCTGAGCTTGTGGAAAAGAAGACGGCAAAGAAGTTAATTACGAAGACTAGGAGTATCTGTCCAGAATGCAATGCTATCCTGCCTGCAGAAATTTTTGAAGACAATAATAAGATCTACATAAGGAAAAATTGTCCAAAGCACGGTGAGTTTGAGGAGCTTTACTTCGGAGACGCTTCGATTTATCATAAGTTTGCTAAGTGGCTTCGGGATGGAAAAGGCACCGGGAATCCTAATGTAGAGGTGCCGCGAGTGGCTTGCCCCGCGAACTGCGGACTTTGCAGCGAGCATCTAAGCCACACCGCGCTGGCCAACATAGTCGTGACGAACCGTTGTGATCTTCACTGCTGGTACTGCTTCTTCTACGCAGATAAGTCAGGATATGTCTACGAGCCGACCCTTGAGCAGATAAAAGAGATGGTTCTAAACTTAAGGGCTGAGAGACCTATTCCCGGCAACTCGGTACAAATAACAGGCGGAGAGCCGACACTGAGAGACGATCTACCAGAAATCATCAAAATAATCAAGAGTGTAGGAATAGACCACATACAGCTAAACACAAATGGTATAAGGCTATCCAGAGATTTTGAATATTTCAAGAAATTGAAAGAAGCTGGTGTCAGCAATCTCTACATGAGTTTTGACGGAATCACCCCTAGGACAAATCCGAAAAATCACTGGGAGGTTCCAGCAGTTCTCGAGAATGCTCGTAGATTAGGTGTAGGTATCGTACTTGTTCCTACAATAATCAAGGGAATTAATGACCACGAGTTGGGCGATATAATTAGGTTTGGCTTTTCTAACATAGATATAATTCGAGCAGTAAACTTTCAGCCAGTATCTCTTACAGGGAGAATGCCGAAGAAAGAACGGGAAAAGTACAGAATTACTATTCCAGATTGTATAGTAAAGATTGAAGAGCAGACTGATGGTATGATTCCGAGAGATGCCTGGTTTCCAGTTCCTGCTTGCATCCCGTTAACAGACTTTATCGAGATGCTGACCGGAAAACCGACATACATGCTCAGCACCCATTTCGCTTGCGGTGCAGGGACATATGTATTCAAGGACGGGGATAAGATTAAGCCATTAACCGAATTTGTTGATGTTGAAGGATTAATAAAATATCTCCAAGACAAGGCAGAAGAAATAGAGATGGGTAGGAATAAGTATTGGGTTGGATTGAAAGTTTTAGCAAACATCGGAAAATTCATTAATAGCAAAAAGGAGCCCCAAGGCCTAAATTTAAAGAGAATGATCTTTGACATAATAGTGAAGCATGACTACAAGAGCGTGGGTGATTGGCATAGACGCAGCCTATTCCTCGGTATGATGCATTTCCAAGACAAATACAATTACGATATTGAAAGAGTATGGAGATGCGAAATACACTACTTAACGCCTGACAAAAGAATTATTCCGTTCTGCGCATTTAATGTTCTTCCTGAATGGTATCGGGATCGGCTCCAAGCACAGTATGGCATACCGATAGAAGAATGGGAGAAAAAGACCGGCAGAAAATTATCAGATGATTTCTATAAAAGAAGACTATTAATAAGTACTACTGGCTAAATTCATAATGGTTTTCTAGGAAAAAGTTGTATTATGATCTATTCAGGATTTTCTTAATTTTTTCATGAATAATCGGTGCGATCTCTGCCACTTCTTTTAGAATGGTTTCCTCTTCCAGCGTCATGACTACTTTGTTCTTCATAAGTAATTTTCCATCAACAATTAAGTCGGAGACATCCTCTCCAGACGCAAATAAAGGTAGGGTAAATGGGTCATGAAGAGGTGTTAAATGTGGTTTGCGAATGTCAATGATTGTTAAGTCAGCTAGATACCCCTCCTTTATGGTACCTGCATTTTGAATCATGAGTGCCATGGCGCCATTTCTCGTGGCCATCAGTAAAGCATCTCTAGGCGAGATTACACTATGATCTAAAAATGGCGATCCATAGTATCCCGACATACCAGCAATCATTACATTCATCTCCGTGAATAGATCCAATCCCCGGTAGCTTCCTCCATCACTTCCAAGAGCAACCTTCACTCCCTTAGCTAATAGTTCTGGTACTCTTGGGAAATTCATGTACATCATATTTATTGTTGGACAGTGAACGATTTTGGCATCGGCTCTACTCATCATATCTAATTCTCCGCGGCTTAGGAAGGCGCAATGGGCGGCAAGGACACGATTACTCAGGTATCCTTGATTATATAAAAATTCTACTGGTCTTTTTCCCCATCTAGACAATGAGTGCTGAATCTCTGCTGCTTCTTCACTCAAGTGCATATGAATCCCAACTGAATCCTCCTCAGCATACCTGAATGTTTTCTCAATTAATTCCTCTGTAGAAGTCATTAATTGTCTAATGGAATACCATCCTCTCACCCTTCCATCCCTGTACTTTAAGACTAATTCTCTGTTTAACTCAGCGGTCCTAATATAAGACGATACCCCTGTATCCATCGTTGAATGAGTAATCGTGGCTCTAAGTCCAGCTTCATTTACAGTCTCAGCTAATATCTCTGGAAATGGTCCCCCAGCGTCAGAAAAAGCAGTGATTCCTTTTTTTATCATGTTGAGACAGGCTAGTCTCGCGCTGATTTTTGCTTCTTCCTTGCTCATCTCTGCTTCAAATGGTATTAATACTTTTAGCCATATTGGGTGTCGCTGTAGTTCGCTCATCGTTAGCGCTCCTCTCAAGAGGATTTGAAATACATGTGTATGTGCATCTACGAGTCCTGGTAAAGCAATTTTTCCTTTTCCATCAACTATTTCTCCAGAATCAATCTTTAGATCTTTTCCAATTTTAGATATAACTCCATCTTTTATTGCAATGTCTATGTTTTTAAGTATTCCTAATTCTTCATCTGGTACGAGGGCGGTAATGTTCTTAATTAGAATATCTGCTTCTTGCCTCATGTTTGTCCGATGTATTCGACTATCCAATCCATGTTCATAAGCATGTTTCTATCGGCTCTTCCTCCTTTTGGTATTCTTATCTCGCCGTTCTGATCCCTTATTGGCTCGTCTAGATTTCCCTCACTGCTAAATGGTTCGAATATCCCTTCCTTCATTTCTTCGTATCTCTTCTTGATTAGATATTGCCACTCGTCTGGTACAGCTGGATTAATAGGGGCCATATATACTGGCCCCTCTGGTTTTCCTAACGTGCTTTGCTCCGGAGCCTTTGCCCACCTAGAGGGTAGATAATCCCCTAATCTTGCCCATATATCGACTGATTCCCACGTATTAGTGGCTATTGCCTTGTAAAACTCTAAGTATATCACTCCCCAATTAACTATGTGTCCAGACAGATGTGAATTCGGCCCGTATTCGTACATGTTTGTATAGTGGCTAAAGCCCCACGTCCTTCTTCCTCTCTTGGTTGTGTATTCTTCAGCTACTTGCAATACTGTTGGCGAATCCTCCGTAGAACTAATTACGTCTGCATCAATAAGATCTATTAATGATATTGCTGCGTCCCTAGCTTTAGTTGGGTCAAACCATGTAAGAAGCCAGACTACCTGTATCTTGATGTCTTTCCCTGTTCTTTTCTTATAGGCATAGTGTGCTCCTAATGCAAAGGCATTCACAAGCCTTGTTATCACTGGTACGGGATAAGTAGCTACTATTCCTACTGCACCGGTCTTAGTTACGCTACCTGCGGCAAGCCCCTCAAGGTAATATATTTGGTATGTGTTTATGTCTGCCACAGACATATTGTCTGGAGCGTTTCCAAGTACCCCGGCCCTGAAGCCATTAATATGCAGGAAGTATTTATCAGGATACTGTGAAGCGAGTTCAGCCATTGAATCCATATAGCCAAAACTTGTACCGATAACTAAATCTACTCCTTCGCCCTCGATTAGTCCCCTCATTGCGCTTTTAACGTCTGCATCACTGACCCCCTCTATGTATGTGCTTTTTACGGATGGCATTCTACTATCGGCCCATTGCCTTCCCTGGTCGTGAGAGTATGACCATCCATAATCTTTGGCAGGACCAATGTAGACGTATCCTGCTTTAACCACTTTCTGCTTCTCAACAGTTACTGTTTTTTCAATAGTAGTCGTCTTTTCTCCCCCTGTAGCTAGATAAGTCCCTGCCACTCCTACTAATGCTCCTCCAAGCACACCTGCAATAGCGGCATTCCTAACTGATCCAAGAAACTTTCTCCTAGTAGGATTTCGAATAGCCATATAAATATTCCAGAAGCGCCGCTATAAAATTTGAGCTTTCAAAAATATGTAAATTTTCATTGAAAGGGCCAGATATAATTATAAATCGAATTATGCCTTACTTAAACTATTTCCAATAATTTAAGAATGAATGCCTGACCAGCTGATATGCATCCGTCATTCGGGGGGAGTCTTTTACTCATTTTGAGGATTAAACCGGAGTTTTTTAAGGACGATTCAATTCCTTGAATAATGTACTCATTTACGGCTGCACCACCACTAACATAAACAACATTACTTCCATAATTAAGTGCTTCTTCTAGTGCTGCATTGCCAAGTAGTTTCCCAATAATTAATTGTGCAGTGTACGCAATATCTTGACTTTTCGTATTATCTATCAGATCGACTAATTGACGAATTATCTCCGTCGAAGGAATGATTCCATCCTTGTAGTTAATTAGGTCTGAAGTTAATAGTTTAATTTCTCGCCCATTACTAGCATGTTCTTCAAGCAAAATTGCTGGTTCACCCTCATATGTACGCTCTTTACATAATTGCAAAAGGACAGAAACGCTATCAAGTACTCGGCCGGTGCTAGACGTTAATTGTCCCCTTCCAGATTTAGCCAAAGATATACATTGTTGGAACTCTTCGAAGCCGTGGGGAAAATAATGAATTAATCCTCTTCTCTCGAATAATCTTACGATTTCTTCTTCACTCAATATTTTGCTTAGAATTGATACAAGCATTCTAGCCGGATATTTAGTAGCTAGGTCTCCTCCAGGCATAATTTGATACTCGAGATGAGCTTTTCTTTCAATTTTTTCAGAATCCCATGTAAGTATCTCGCCTCCCCAGATTGCTCCATCCTCGCCATATCCTGCACCATCAATCGTTATTGCTACAGCTGGTTCATCAATGTCGTGTAGATTATCAAGCATGGCTGATGCCATATGCGCTTTATGATGCTGAACTTTGATTAGCTCCGATCCATATTTATTACTCCAATTTTCAGCAAGAAGAGAAGAACTATAAAGAGGATGTAAATCAGAAACTATGATTGCGTCTTTTGGATTGATTTTGTAATAATTACATAACCTATAGAGATATTTCTCAAGGTCCTTATAACACTCGTATTCATCAACATCGCCGATATATTGTGTAGGAATTATTTTGTTGTCTATCGCTATCGCGCCCGTGCTCTGTAGATCTGAGCCGAATGCGATGACAGGTCTACTGAATCTTAGATTAGTTTCTATCCATCTAGGCGCATACCCTCTCCCTCTTCTTAAGAATACTGCCTCGCCCCTAGTAAACCTAATGACTGAGTCATCAACTCTGTTTATTATACGTCTATTATGTACTAGGAAATAGTCTGCCACACTTGTCAACTTCTTTAAATCCTCTTCACCAATTATCATGGGATGACCAGTAGGGTTTCCGCTTGTCATTATTGCAAATTTATCCTTAATATTCATCAATAAGAGATAATGAAGCCCCGTATATGGTATGAAAACTCCCAAGGTGTTTAGTCCTGGTGCTACTAAAGGAGAAACATTAGCATCAGCAGTCCTAGGCAGAATTAATATCGGTCTCTCATAACTCAGCAGTAATTTCTCAGCCTTATCATTTACCAAAACAAGTTTTTTTAAAATCTCAAGATTTAATGCCATTATAGCGAAAGGCTGTCTTGGACGATGCTTTCGGAGGCGTAGCTTTAAGACAACCTCGTCATCAGATGCTAGGCATGCTAAATGGTAGCCTCCAATGCCTTTGACAGCCACGATGCATCCTTCATTTATCAGTTTGGCGGTTTCAAGAATAGGGTCTCTGACATTTAGCAATTTTAAATCGTTGTCAAGTAGATTTAGTCTCGGCCCACAATATGAACAGCTGATTCCCTCTCCGTGGAATCGTCTTATATCTGATACATTATTATATTCTTCAATGCAGCTGGGACATAGCGGGAATTCTTTCCAACTAGTGTTATCTCTATCGTAGGGTATACTTTCAATGATAGAATACCTTGGACCGCACCATGCACATGAATTAAACGCATATGCATATCTCCTATTTTCTTTGTCGAGGATCTCTTTTAGACACCACTCACAGATACTTATGTCTGGAGGAACTTCAGAAATGAGGAGGGAGTCTGAAGAACTTTTATGAATAGTAAATTCATTGAAGTTGTTTGGTTTCGCGTCATTAATTATTATTTTTTCTATCTTTGCTGTCGGAGTTATACCTTTTTCTATGGATTTGATGAAAAGTTCAACTTTTCTGTCTTCACCCTCTACCCAGATCTCGACTTCTCCTCCACCCAGGTTTTTTACATATCCATTTACTCCTACACTTAATGCGAGACGAGTGATGGCGGGTCTGAATCCTACACCCTGAACAACGCCAGTGACAGTTATTCTAACAGCCCTTAGCATATCCTTGGAACCGGATCACCAATAGGCGGAGGAATGATTCTTTTACCACCAATAGTTGTCTCTAAAATTACACCTTTAAATGAATCGGTAACGTATCCGATTATACTTGCTTGGCTCCAACCTGAATTCTTAATTGATTCAAGAATTTCTTCGGCCTTATCGTTTATGACACTCATTACAACCTTTCCTTCGTTTCCAACCTCAAGTATGTCGATGCCTAACAATTCAGACGCTGCCTTAGCTGCTGAACTTATTGGTAATGCGTCTTCTCTAATGACGAATCCGAGCCCTGTATTTTCTGCCCACTCATTTAACAATCCAGCAAGTCCTCCCCTTGTCGGGTCTTTTGCGCAAGTAACGCCGCCGACCTTCAATGCCTCTCTCATCAATTTATTTAGAGGGGCTACGTCTGATTTTACGTCTGATTTAAAGCCCAATTCTCCACGCGCAGCAAGAATTGCTACTGCATGGTCGCCGAGGGGGCCATTCAAAATTATCTTATCTCCAGCCCTAATGTTTTTAGTTATAAGCCACATCGAGGAATGGTCATCCCTACTTCTCTTAATTATTTCGTAGTTTTGCATTAATTCTTGGCCGGGTACCCCTATGCCGGAACAGTTAATCAAGAGTTTATCGACTCGGCCCTTCTCAACTACTTTTGTATCACCAGTAATTATTGAGGTTTCTGCCTCAAGAGCTGCCTCCCTCATGCTGTTTAAGATCTTTTCAATATTGGAAATCTCAAACCCCTCTTCGATTATTAAGCCGCAAGATACTCCAAGAATTTTTGTTGCTCCTTTAACTGCTAAGTCATTAATTGTTCCGCACACAGCCATCCTACCGATATCGCCTCCTGGAAAGAATAGTGGATATACAGTGTACGAATCAGTTGTAAATGCTATACCGTTAACAATTGCTGAATCTTCAAGGAGATAGAGAGGTACATCAATATTCCTGGATAAATCACCAAAATATTTTAAAACATACTTATGAATAAATTGCAGCATATATTTTCCGCCCGCGCCGTGAAGCATTGTAACATTATTCATTGTTGATCACTTATTCTTGGGTTTAGAAATAAACTGTTCAAGCGCCTTAGCAAAACCTTCTGGAAGCTCGATGGACTCCGTTAAAGAGGTATCGGTACATACTCCGACAGTGTAAATATCAGCTGCTAGCTTATTAGAAGTTTTATTCCAGACAAAATTGCGGAACTTCACATGTTTTCTACCTATTTCTTCAACCCAGACAATTACTTCGATCTCATTGTCCAACCGGACTGGAGAGAGTATTTTTCCCCCCGTCTCGACTGTCGGTATGAAACGGCCGAATTTATGTATCAGTGTTGAGTATCCAAACCCAACGCTTGCTAATAGCTCTTGTTGACACCGCTCACAGAACTTGAAATAATTAGTATAATGCATAACCTGTAAATAATCCGTGTCTGAAAGAGATATTTTATATGTCCTTTTGAAAGCATTGCTAGGAATTTCTAACTTATCTTTTGTATCAACTTCATCATCTTCGTTTATATCTTTACCTACCCCCTCAATGTTTTGGGCATCGAGGCCAAGACTTGATAATAATTTTTTAAAATCCGCCATAGCTTTAGAACTCGCTTCCTCAGGGCTAAGCCCCATTTCTCTATAGTTTATTTCTGCTAACTCGGAATACAGCGCCAAATTTGTCGCTACATCTTTAGGGTCCATTTTTCCAATTATAACTCCTGCGTGAACCATTACAAAATCATTTATATTTACATCGTCTATCGCCAATAGAGCTTCCCTGACTACGCCTCCAAAATCTATCTTGGCTATTTTATTTTCATTATCAATTTCTAAAACTTTACCAGGTGCTCCCCAACACATATCTTATTCCCCTTTATTGATTAGTGAATTTTTAATGTCTCCATGTTTTGCCCATACATTACATGTCCCCTCAATCGATACCATGCATGGTCCCCACGGTGTCTCGGGCGTGCATGATTTCATAAATAGTGGACAATCTGTTGGTTTGGATATTCCGAGCACTACTTCCCCGCATCTACAGTTAGGAGGCAAATCGTACTTCCCGGGCTCTCCGAAATGCGCATGAGTCATAACATACTCAGAAGGTGAAGCGTCAGGTATACCAAAATACTCAAAGGCATCATAGATCTTCCTGAAATCTTCTCGAAACATTAATCCACTTCTCGCTATCATGCCAATCCCCCTCCAGGCGGCGTATGTGGGCTGAAAAACCTCATTCACCATTTTTTTTACATAAGAGTTACCATTAGGTTTAACTAACCTTTTGTACTCGATTTCTAGTCTTGGTTTTTGGTTATCAATCATTTTAAGAATTGTTGCGATCGCCATTAGTATATCTATTGGCTCAAATCCCGTAACAACGGTTGGGAGACCGAAGTTTTCAGGAAGAAATCGCCACTCATAACCGCCAATGACGGCCGAGACATGTCCAGGCGCTATGACCCCCATTATAGGGAGTAATCCTCTTTCCTTGTACAGCTTTACAGTAAACTTCATCGCTGGCGGAGTGAGACGTACAAGACTCATGAACTTAAGGTTGGTTGGTACCTCTCCCTTATAAAAGAAGAAGCCGTAAATAGGTAAAATTGTCTCAAAGCCTATTCCGAGAAATATGCTTTCCTTTTTATGTGTTTTTGCGTCTTTTATGGCGTCAAAAAATGAATAGACAACTTTGACTTCAGCGCCCAGGGACTTTGCTTCATAAAGAGATCTTGCTGGTGTTTTAGGCCTACTTGAAGGAAGCCTAAGTGCATCGCCATATGTATAAATAGTATATCCTTCAAGTGCAAGCTTAATAGACATATCTATGTAGTTTGACGGCACTACGCATACTGGGCAGCCTGGACCGGCTACAAGCTCTATGCTTCGTGGCAATAAGCTCCTCAATCCATAATGCGTTATAGCCCATTCATGCGTACCGCAGAAATGCATTATCTTAATTAATGAATTATTTTCGAATTGTTTTTTCATGATTTTCTCTGCATATTTTTTGATTATTCCAATTAATGATGAAGCAAGTTCACGGTTGCTTCGAAATATATCCTGAACAGTTCTCAGCTCTGGTTGCAATTAATATGGTCACCTCTTCTAGTAATTTTCATAATGATGTCAAAAACATTCTTTGTAATTGAATCCAATTTTTCGGAAATTTCTAGTGAAATATTATCTCCAATTGTATATGGATCTTTTGTTTCAATTGCAATTATATGTATAAAGTTAGGACGAAGTAATTCTAGTGCATGGATAGCCATCAAGGCTTCAGGAAGTCCTGCATAATGAGGTGAAAACACAGACATGGATTTCATTAAATCCCCATCCAGTTCGTATACGTGTCCTACTGGATGTTTGTTGCTTCTTATACCATCAACTATTATGACCATGTCGTAGCCGTGAATGTAATCTAGTAATGAGAGTCCTGTTTTTTCTAAGATATGCGTATCAATACCCATTTTTTCTAGTTCTCCCATCAGACGTTTCCCTACTTCTATTCCTACGGCATCATCCCTGTAAATAGGATTACCGAGGAATAGAACGACTACTTTCACAGCCGATTATAAATTATGCCGAACTACATTAAGTAGTTTGCCATTCATGTCATAAATGTATACAGCTAGTGGCATATTCCCCGGCAGTGAATGAGTTCCACACGCATGGCATGGGTCATAGGCCCTAAACGCCATCTCTATCATGTTTAATATACCTTCATTTATCTGGCCTTGTCTGATCAATTGTTTTGCTGCCTTATCAATTGATAAGGCAATTCTTGCAGCATTGTTTTGTGTAGCGACTATGAGATTAGCCTGTTTAACTACTCCACGTTCATCAGTTATGTAGTGATGTATTAATGTGCCTCGAGGCGCCTCAACGACTCCCATACCTTCACTTGGTTGATCTTTAGGAATATTTCTTATATTTTGATCAGTTATATCAGGATCATTTGCTAATTCCTGAATTCTTTCTGCTGCATAAATCATCTCTATCACCCTTGCCCAGTGGTTTGCGAGAGTGTGATGAACAGGTCTACCAATCATCGAAATCATTTCCTCAAATGCTGATTGTGCCTCATGTGTAGGTAATGATTGAGAAACATTAAGTCTCGCAAGGGGTGCTACACTATATATCCCGCTATCTTCTCCATCAATGAATCCTTTCCAACCTATTTTCTTTAGGAAAGTGAATTTAATATATGTCCATGGCTCAACATGTTCTCCAACATATTCTAAGTACTGATGTACATCAAATTTAGCAAATTCATTACCCTTTGGGTCGACTACTCTTATTTTTCCATCATAGAAGTTGAGCTGGTTCTTCTCATCAACTAAACCCATATAATAGGTTCTATGTGTATATGCATCGCTAGTTATAAGATTGAAGTATTGGTCATTACTTAATACTAGAGTTTTAAACAGCTTCATGGTAAATTTTGCAAATTCTACAGACTCTTCTGCTACTTGTTTTATTTTTTCTAACTCATTATTTTTTATTGGTCTTGAGACTCCGCCAGGCACTCCTGATACTGGATGGATTGTTTTACCACCCAGCATTAGATTTATTTCTCTAAGTTTTTTACGAATTGATATAACTCTTAGCACATTTTCTTTACCAACCTTGTTAATTACTCCCAGTATGTTTCTTTCTTCTTTAGGTGAAGTCGGTCCAACTATGAAATCTGGTCCTCCTAATATATAGACGTGGAGAGCGTGGTCTTCAAGCATGAATATGTTATACATAAGTTCTCTAATCTTTCTGGCAGTCAGTGTTGGAGGGCAATTATAGAGGTCATCAAGCGTTTTCGTAGAAGCCATGTGATGCGCCATAGGGCAGACACCGCATATCCTAGCAGTGATTTGCGGCATGTCCTCGACTGCCCTTCCCTCGGCAAATTTTTCAAATCCCCTGAGTTCTGGTATTTGGATGTATGCTCGGTCCACGTTTCCAACATCATTTATAAATATGATTATCTTCCCATGTCCTTCAAGCCTAGTTATTGGGTCAATTACTATTTCTCTCACTTTCTCACACTCCTGAGAATATTTCTTAAGCCTGATTTTGGAAGCGAGTATTTGTAAATTAAACCTAAAATGTCCGGGAGCTTTGAGATTTCTTTTCTTATTTGTTCTTCATCTTCGAGATCTAGTATACTGCCAAGGAAGGATATCGCCTTTCCTCCATAATCATGAATATTGTCAAGTGGTCCGAAGCAGCCTGTGCAGGGCATGTTAGCTTTAATGCAGAGCGCACTGCATCCTCCTCTCGTCACAGGACCTAAGCAGGGCAATCCTTGAACTAGGAGACACTGATTTGGGTCAGGCACGAAGTGGACTACTCGTTTAAATTCTTTAATTAATACATTCTCTGGCTTTGTATCATTAAGCGGACATTCATTGCATAACGATTTGTTGCTGGCTCCTATCACTGAGCCCTTGCTGGGAAGCTTTCCTGATAATAATATATTGATCGCTTCCCAAGTAACTTCAGGTGTTGGTGGACATCCAGGCACGTAATAATCTACGGTAATAACCTCGTCAAGAGGCTTGAGGCTAGGTAAAAATTCTGGTAAATCAATTTTAGCACCATTGATTTCTACAGGGCGAGTCTGGGAAGGTATTATTTTCTCAGGATTAACAGTAGTGGGCGTAGTTATATAGGCCCTTTCAAGTATCTCCTCTCGTCTATAATTGTTTGCTAGTCCAGGAATTCCTCCCCAACATGCACATGCTCCATATGCCACGACGAACATAGATTTTCTCCTCAGCAATTTTACTATCTTCTCATGTTCGGATAAACGAACACCGCCATTAATGAAGCTCACAGTTATTGAATCATCTGGCATAGCCTCTATGTCCGGGATCTTGAAGTCCATGGCGACAGGCCAAAACACGATATCGACAAGATTAACCACATCTAAAATTTTCTCACCTAAGTCTACTACTGCTTCTTCGCATCCACCACAGCTTGCGCACCAATAAAATGCAACTTTTGGACGTATACTCATACGGCTTCGACCTCTAATTTGACTGGGCCTAATCTTTTCAGATCTCTAACCATTTCATTTACTACTTGTACCCACTTATTTGCTTCCGATGCTGATATCCATTCAAGTCTGAATCGCTCCTTTTCGATTCCTAATTCCTCTAACAATCTTCGGAATAAGCTATAACGTCTAAGTGCCTTTATGTTTCCACTAATGTAGTGACAATCAGAAGGTGGATGGCAACCGGCTACGATTACACCATCAGCACCCTGCTCAAATGCCGCGAGGACGAATTGTGGATCAATACGTCCAGAACACATGACTCTGATAACTCTCACATTTGGCGGATACTGCATCCTACTAGTTCCGGCTAGGTCAACAGCAGCATAGGTACACCAATTACAGGCGAATACAACAATTTTAGGCTCGTAGTCATTAGAGCTCATTTTAGTCACCTTTTATTAATGCCAAAACTTGAGCTAGTACCTGTCTGTCCTTAAAGCTATACTGCTGCATCGCTCCTGATGGACATGCTGCAGAACAAGTACCGCAACCCATGCATAATGCTCTCTCGACGTAGGCAATCATTCTTCCATTAATTTCTTTGAGTGAAATAGCCTTATATGGACATAAGCCCACGCAGATCCTACAACCACTACACAATTCATCATTTACGGTGGCTACAAATGGTTCAGTCTTGACTTTTCCTTTTGATAAGAGAGCAGCCGCCTTAGAAGCAGCGGCACTTCCAGTTCTAATACTCTCAATAATGTTTTTTGGCCCAGTAACTGACCCTGCTAGAAAGATGCCTTGGGTAGGAGCTTCTACTGGATTAAGCTTGAGATGCGCTTCTCTGAGAAATCCATCTGTGCCACAACTAGCTCTGGTAACTGCAAGTAGGTCTATAAGATCCCTTCTCGGAATCATACCTACCGATAAAACGATTAAATCTACCGGTATGCTTATTTCTTCCTGAATAGTGACTTCATATACGTCAATTAAAATTCCTTCAGGGCCAATGTCCACTACTGGGGGTTCCTCAAATTTGATGAACTTAATGAGATGCTCTCCGGCCCTCTCATAAAGACTTTCATCATTTCCATAAGTATTGATGTCTTGGTAAAGAATAAACACATCTGTTTCAGGATACTTTTCTTTTATTTTGATCGCATTTATCAATGTAGATGTGCAGCACATCCTTGAACAATAACTCTTAGAATTGGGCGTTGTATTACGCGAGCCTACGCATAATATAAAAGCGATTCTTTTAGGTATCGTTCCTCCTATTATTAATTTTCCCTGAGTTGGGCCGTCTTTATCTAAAAGTCTCTCTAGCTGGAATAGCGTAATTACATTATTATGAAGACCATATGCATATTCGCCCTTTGGTGGAATGTATGGATCATATCCAGTAGCTATGATGAGTGCTCCAACATTTAAATCCAACAATTTAGGTTGCTCAGATAAATCGATTGCATTAAACCTACATGCTTTTACGCACTCGCCACACTTGATGCAGACTCTTTGATCTATAACATACATGAGTGGATAGGCTGTCTTAAATGGATAATAGATGGCTTTTCTTCTTGATAATCCATATTGATACTCATCTGACAATTCGATTGGGCACTCAACTTCACATTCTCCGCACAAAATGCATTTTTCATTTATATACCGCGGATTTATTCTGATTTTTGCTTTAAAGTTGCCTGGAAAACCACCAAACTCGATTAGTTCAGAATTTGTGAATACGTGGATCTTTCTATTCTCTGCAATTTTGTTAATTAAATTATTTACTACATCGGCACCTCTTCTATCACTTTCAAGCCATCCGGTTAGGGCGGCTCTCCCCCCAAGCGTGGGGCTTTTCTCAACTAAATAAACTTCAAATCCATATTCCGCAAGGTCAATTGCAGCCCTCATTCCAGCGACGCCACCGCCAAGCACCAAAACGGCGGGATATGTCTGAAACTCTGTCTCTTCCAATGGTTCTAGGAGAGCGGCCTTGGCAACAGCCATCCTAATTAAGTCCATAGCCTTCTTAGTGGCTGCTTCTCTATCAGAATGAGCCCATGAGCAATGCTCCCTGATATTTGCCATTTCTAATAAGTACTTATTCAGTCCTGCACTTTCTATGGCGGACCGGAATGTAGGTTCATGCATTGAGGGTGAGCAAGCAGCAACTACAACTCTATTCAAATTATGCTTCTTTATCTCTTCCTTTATCAATTCTTGGCCTACAGTTGAGCACATAAACACATAGTCGTGACTCACTATAACATTCGGAAGTTTCTTTGCATATTCACTGACTGTTTTAACATCTACTTTTGAGGCTATGTTATGTCCACAATGACAGATAAATACTCCAACCCTAGGCTCAATACTCATGATTTATCACCTTTTATGGTAATTATCTTTTCAATCATATGCCTCTTTGCAATTGTAGAGGCCTTTATCGCGGCTGAACTAGCCATCGTTACAGAGTCTGGAATGTCCCTTGCTTCAGCTGCGCCCCCAATGACAAAAATTCCCTCCATAGAAGTTGAGACAGTGTCAAGATAGGGATCCATAAGCTGTATAAATCCTCCTTTATCTGTCTTCAGTGGTATGGAAGAAATTTTATTAGGCCTAACTGCAACTGATAGAACCACCATATCAAATTCTTCTTTCTTCATGTAGCTATGCAGGGTATCCTCATAGAATAATATTAAATTCTTATTGTGCGGGTTCTCAATGATCTTGACTACTTTACCTCTGACATATTTTACTCCATACTCCGTCATGGCTCTTTTGAAGAATTCATAGAATCCCTTACCAAATGCCCTCATATCCATAAAATAAATCGTAGTATCCACGTCTGGAATGTGTTCTTTTGCTAGAATCGCTTGCTTCGTAGCGGCCATGCAGCAAAACGCAGAACAGTAATGATTGAATCTTATATCTCTTGAACCAACGCATTGAATCCAAGCTATCTTTTTTGGATGCTTTCCATCTGACCTTCTAATTAACTCTCCATTTGTTGGTCCTGTTGATGATACTAATCTCTCAAACTCTAGATGAGTGTAAACATTCTGATATTTACCGTAACCATACTCAGGAATGTTACGTGCATCATATAGGTCTAGACCAGTAGCGACTATTATCGCTGCGACATTAATCTCAATGATTTCTGACTGTTGATTATAGTCAATAGCCTTTGTTGGGCAAACCTTCTCACATGCACCACATAACGGCTTTCCTTTTGCTTTTTCTTTAAGGTCAGGAGGTGGGTTTAGTCTCAGACATTGTGTAGGATCAATCAGTGCTTTTCGCGGGACTGCCTGAGGATATTCAATGTATATTGCCTTTCTTTGGCTGAGATTTGCGTTATACAGATCTGAGACTTTAACCGGGCATCGCTCGATACATGTCCCGCATCCTGTACATTTATTCCAATCAACATATCTTGGCTTCTTTAAAATCCTAACTGTAAAATCCCCTATCTTTCCTTTTACTTCCTGCACCTCTGAATACGTCAGAAGCTTTACATTACTATATCTCAGAAGCGCTGCCATCTTTGGAGTCAATATGCATGACGCACAGTCAAGTGTTGGAAACGTCTTGTCAAGTTGTGCCATCTTTCCACCAATACTCGGATTCTTTTCTACTAGATAGACTTCAACTCCGTGTTCGGCGAGGTCAAGACTGGCCTGAATTCCCGCAATACCGCCACCTATTACGAGTACTGGTTTACTCAAGTATCTCACCTCTTATGAACCCTTTTCTCGCGCTTACGTAATTAGCGATTGACTTGTATAACCAGTGGTTATGTTTGCCGAACGGTACCTCGAGTAAAAGGAAGGGAAAGACGACACCAATATGTAAGACATAAATTACATAAGACATGAAATAAACATTTAGATCGTTAAAGATATTCATGAGTAGGCCTGTTAAGCCTATTACGAAGACATACCCTAAACTAATCCAATCAGTGGAGTGTCTAAACATCTTATAATACCAATGAATCTTTGGAGAATTACTAAGACGCTTAACAAATGGTAAGCCTGCACCGACTACGAGTAGCAGAGCAGCTACGTATCTACTCGCCATAATCACGTATGCGAATGGATAGATAGAGTAAATTGCGGGATAGATCAAGTAGATAAGGACTAGCAATATGTATAGAATTATCCCTGCTAGTATGAACATATGTTCAAGAATCCTTATTCTTTTATCGGAAATTTTTAATGCGTCATTCTCACTCTTTATCCAAAATCTTAATACTCTCTTAAATGATTCGAAGAAACTGATGACATAATCTTTGCCGCCACCCACAAATTTGTACATTCTATATCCATTGCTTGCTAATAATCCAAGGCTAAGCACTGTTAAAAGTATTCCTATTGGTAGTATTTCAGGCAAGTTTACAAAAACGTTTTTTGATAAATAATTCATTATTGAGGAATAGAATATCGATAATAATCCAACGATAGAGATCATTGATAGAATAAAAGTGACCAAGAGTTTTTTCTTTAATGAGGAGAAGTACCACCACTTTGATATTCCTGTCCAGTCGTAAAGCGTGCTTTGGTATCTTCTTAATGATGCTAGTATCTCACATGGATTAGCATCTCGTGGACATGCTTCAATACAGTCTCCGTGAACATTACACAGCCAAGGCACTAGGTCTTTCTGAAGCTTATCCACAAATCCCAGTTGCGCATACTTAATTACTCTTCTAAAACTAATAAACATGCCTTCAGCTATAGCACAGGTTGCAGTGCAGGAACCACATTGATAGCATTTGAAGATGCCTTTGCCTCCTAGTTCTATTATTTCCTTGTTGATATCTTTAAAAGATATATAAGGAGTTGCCTTCATATTTTTGTCACTTCAGTTATTTTGGATTGACGAATTTCGTTAATTTTAGAGAAATATAAAGCGATGGGGCGGTAGGCAATATGTGCCCACTTCGTGAACGGTACACCTAATATGAGAAATGGCACAACGACCATTAGATGGAGTGAGAAAACTACGTATGTACCTATTGGCCATCCAATACTTCTAAATATGCCTGTTAACAATCCTGTAATGGATATCAGTACTAATAGAATGATGAACATCCAATCAGTTGGATGTGAATATTTCCAGAGTGGTTTATTCTTTTTAATGCGCCCGCTAATTACTGTAAGTCCTCCATAGGCAATTGTAAAGACCGAAAATAGTCCAATTATGCTAAGGGGTGAAACGAATAAAAATGGATCATTTGTATGCGTAAACACCAAAAGCAGTTCGAACAGTACTAGAGAGGCTACATAGCCATAAAATATTAATAAATGAACTAACCAGTATTTTCTATCATTGCAATAGCTGAATAGCTTCTGTGTAAGGAAATTAGGAATAAGCGTCTTAAAGAATTCTCTAACATAAATCAACAAAGGCAGTTTTACTTTAAGGTTTGAAGTTAGTCGATACATCCGGTAAATATTTATGAGAAGTATTGATGCGAGAACCGCAAAAATGAGCCGTCCAGCATTTTCCACGATTTCTATTGGAGCAAAGACAGCTAAAGCCACCTGATCTAGTATTATCGGTCCATGAAACAGGTAAATAATAATGCCTGTTAAAATTGATAATGATAAGATTGCAAAGAGCAATATCTTATTGTTAAGATATAGTAGTTTTGAGATTCCGGTCCAGTCATAAACCATGGTTAGATATCTTCTAAGCGTCATCATAAGCTCGCTTGGATTTGCATCACGTGGACAAGAATTACTGCACTCTCCGCAGGCATAACATAACCATGGTGTCAGGTCGCTTGATATTTTTTTATCTAGTCCAAGCTGAGCATATTTAATCGATCTTCTAAAACTAATTAAGTAATCCTCAGATATTGGACAAATCGCAGTACATGACCCGCATTGATAGCACTTCATAATTCCATCGCCGCCTAATCTAATTATTACGTCGGTAATCTTTTCTTCTTTTTGAATCGGCATTAATAGTGTTGCCACAGGCTGCCTTATTCCCATGCTACTATTCAATATTTAAATTATGACTATATATAGATGTGTTTAATTGGACTTACTGCATTAAGTTAAATATATCTGTATCTATTTGAAATTAATTGTAGGTAAGACATACATTTTAGTTAGAATTGTGACGTAAATTTTTGATGCATGAATTCACCGTAGCAATGGGGATTGTAGATTCATTAAAAGAATTATATTTAAACAAGGGTTTCAAGATTAATAGTTTCAAGATAGTTATCGGTGAATTATCGATGTTTAATCCAAGCATAATTAATGATCTTGTTAGAGAATTAATTAAGGAAACAGAATTAGAAAACACTAAATTTAAAGTAATTATTGAGGAAGCAAAAATCAAATGTGAATCATGCAATGAAACTCACAGCTTTAATGAACTCTCAAAACAGTTAAGTGAGGAAGAAAAAGAGATGATTCATTTTATTCCTGAATTAATTTCATCATATATGAAGTGTCCATCATGTAGTAGTAGAGATCTAAAGATTATGAGTGGGAGGGGAGTAAAGGTGATTGACATTGCGTTGCAAAAACGATAAGGAAATAATAGATTATAGAGAATCCCTAATAAGAAAAAGGCTTAGCAAGATATCGTCTTCAATTTTTATCGGTAGTGGTAAGGGTGGAGTCGGTAAAAGCCTAATAGCAGCGACGATGGGATTAATACTAAGCTCTGAGGGTTTCAAAACTGGACTTTTAGACCTAGATATGCACGGCCCTTCATCATCTGCAATTCTTAATATTAATGAGCTACCACGCGAAGAAAAAGAAGGGTTAAAGCCACCAACAATATGTGGATTAAAGGTCATGTCTGTAGGCTTGTTTGTAAAGGATTCGCCATTACCATTAGGCGGCCAAGCAAAAAGAGAAATCTTAAAAGAATTACTAGCGATTACAGACTTCGCCACTCTTGACTATTTAATAGTAGATCTTCCCCCTGGAACAGGTGATGAGTCATTGGCAGCAATCAATTTTATTACTAATAATAGAGGAGTAATTCTAGTCTCTACACCCTCACTATTGTCACTCGAGGTCGTGAGACGAACTGCTTACTTCTTTATCGATATGAAGATCAAAATACTGGGATTAATAGAGAATATGGTTAGAGAGGATAAGTTTGGTTACACTTATAAACTTGCACAAGAATTAGGAGCGCCCTTTTTGGGATACGTCCCATTCGACGAAAAGGTAATGTTTATCTATGAAAAATTAGAACCTAAATCATTGATAAATACGAAATTTTCCGAGGCACTAAAAAACGTATTAATAAACGCAAAAATTCTCAGACATTATCACTAAGAAGCTAGATTTTGGTCCGATTAAATTTGATTTATAATAATTTTAAACCATTAAATTATGTTTAATTAGCCGATGTAAAAAATTATTAAAAAGAATAAGATGCATTATTTTTAATTTAAAAAATGTAGAGTTTCAAGTTTAAGCAAATTCTATTGTTGTACCTATGTTTTTCTCTTTTGCTAATCTATATGCCACGAGAGCCGCTGCCACATCTTGTATTCCTAGGCCAGATGAATCCATGATAGTTATCTCTGATTCAGAGGTCCGCCCCGGTTTTTTTCCTGCTATAATTTCTCCCAGCTCAGCGTAAATTAATTCAGGCTTAAGATAATCCTTCTCAAGGGCGACTTCTCTTTTATCTACTACTACTTTTGCTTTATAATATATTTGTGAATCTAATTCTTGTTTACCTTTGTGGTCCGACCCTACTGTTGTTATGTGTATCCCTGCAGGTATCCATTCAGACTTTATGTAGGGTGTTTTTGATGGTGTTGCGGTCGATACTACGTCAACTCCCTTAAGTGCTTCTTCAACTGATCTAGACGGCTTTACCTCAATGCCTAGTTTCTTTCTCATCTCTTCTGCATATTTCAAGCTTGCTTCAGGGAAGATATCGTAGACCCGAACTTCGTTTAGTTTTAGTACCTCAGACAAAGCAAGTAGTTGAGTTCTACCCTGTACACCTGCTCCAAAGATAGCAGCAACCTCTGAATCTTTTCTCGCTAAGTATCTTGCTGCTACGCCAGCTATGGCTCCTGTCCTGTAAGCAGTTATTGTTAATGCATCCATGACTGCTAATGGAATTCCCTTTTTTGCGTCTGCCAGAATTACTACGCCTGTGATGCTTGGTAGATTATACTTTATTGGGTTTTCGAAATATCCGCTACTAAGTTTCACCCCAACAACGTCTAGGTTATTTATAAGAGCTGACTTTACTCCCCATACGCCATTGTGTTTACGGACATCGATGATGTATGGCATGGGCATCTCAACCTCGCCAAGCGCAAGCCCTTTAAATGCTTCTTGAACCGCATCGATAGTGTCTTTCATCGTCAATACCTTCTCGAGATCTTTTTTAGATAAAACTAGGAGCTCCATTTCAAGAAATCAATCAGATGCGAAGATATAAAGTTTACAAATAAGAAATTTTGAAAGAGATTAAAGTTAAGTTTGTGGCATTGCTGTGTATTAATTCTTTTTAGAAATGATTTCCGTTCTGAGATAGTTTAGGACGCTCTCAAAGTCAGATGGTAGTTTAACGAACTTTCCCCTGATCTTCGATATGCTGCGTAAGTCCTTAAAGCCTGTACCAGTTATCATGCATAGAACTGTCTCGTCTCTATCTATTAGTCTGTCTTCTCTTAGCTTTCTTACTGCGGCTATCGTAGTCGAGCTTGAGGGCTCAGCAAATACGCCCTCCATTGATGATAGTTTGTATTCCGCTAATAATGTTTCTTCATCACTAACATCGATTGCGGTTCCCCCACTCTCCCTAATAGCAGGCAGAGCAAAACGAGCATCAAGTGGAATCGTATCAGCAATCGCATTACAAATTGTATCGATTTTTCCCCATGGATTAGAAAATACCTTCTCCAAGTCCCAGTTTTCTTTTATCGCTTTTACAAACGGAGCACATCCGGTTGCTTGTACACCCACCATTCTAGGCAGCTCGTCGCGATTTATGAGTCCTAGTATTTCTAGTTCTTTGAATCCTTTCCATATTGAACCTATGAGTCCTCCTCCACCAACCGGCGCTACTACGACATCAGGTAAACTGCCTAATTGTTCATAGATCTCGTAAGAAATTGTCCTTCCACCTTCTACTGTATAGGGATTGTGAATACCGGCAGTTACGACATCATATATCTTTAATTTCTCAACCAATTTTTCTACTAGTGAGGCTACTTCAATATTGCTTGGAGTGTCTATCATGATGATTACTCCTCCATACATAGTTATTTGTACAAGCTTTTCTTCAGGGGCAATGTTTGGCACCATGATAAGTGGCAAGATTGATGCCTTAGAAGAATATGCAGCAACAGAGGCTCCAACATTACCTGAGGACGACGTAATCGAAACTTTATAGCCAAGCTCAAGTCCTCTCGAGATTGAAAGAGATAATTGTCTATCCTTCTGGGAGCCGGTAGGGTTCCAAGCCTCTATCTTTAGGAAAAGTCTACCAACATCAAGATAAGACTCTAGTCTATTAGCCCTTAAGATTTTTGTCCCACCTTCACCTATGCTAACGATGTTTTTGTCATCTATTAATGGAAGCAGCGGTCTATATTTCCAAATAGTTGATACAGTGCCATTAAATATCTCTCTAACCTTCTCCTTAATCTCTTCGTAGTCATAATCAACTATAAGTTGAGATTTACATTTTGGGCACCTCAAGCTAGGGTCATTTGGTTCAAGTTCTACGCGACAAGACACACATCTCACACGGAAGTTTATCTTCAATTTCGCATAACCGTGATTATATTTCTTATTTATGGATTGCGGTAAGTCTTTCTTTTCCAACACCTTATAACTCAGATAATGGATTAATTCCAGTCAGTAATTTTAATTAGTAGGATTGTGAAGAGGATAGGAGGAGCTAAGCTCCGATTAGTGGATGGTAATGTCCCCCATTTCGAAGAGATGGTAATCCTAGGAAGAGAGATTGCCAAATGCATAATCGATGAATATGGAAATGATGTGTTCATTAATAGATTAGCTGATACTCATTGGTTTAGTTGTTTAGCCTGCGTCCTTGGCTTTGAATGGAATACTAGTGGACAGACAACTGTCACTTTGTTGGCGCTAAAGAAGGCTCTTAATGACGCGGGGCTAGGGTTAGTAGTTCTTGGAGGAAAGGGAAACGATATGAGAAAAATTGTTGAAGAAATCAACCAGTATAGAAATAAAATTGACTTGGGGAGTGACCAAATAAATATACTCAGTAGAGCTTCAAAGTTTACTTGCAGAGTAGATAATAACGCATTGCAAGACTCTTATAACATATATTTCCACTCAATAATTTTGTCTGAGACTAATAGATGGACTATAATTAATCAGGGAATGAATCTGACAGACTTCACTGCTAGAAGATATCACTGGGTATCTGATAACATTTCTATAGAGGAGCCCCATGTAAGCATAAAGTCAGATAGCTCATCCGAAATTGCATTAGACATGGTCAGCAGGGCATCAACGGAATGTAGGAAAATATGTATTGATATTCTTCACGATCACTCTCCAAGAAAATTACAGAACGATCTAGATATGATTTGGAGAAATATCAGTGGACAGACATCATTGGAGAAATTAGATGTAGAAATGATTGATTTGTGTAGGGAAATTCCAAAGCATCTAATTCCTCCCAAGAAGTTTGACCAGGGAGTTTTGATGAGGTTAAAAGATGCGGTGAGTGATTTTGGAGATCTACTTATGGCTGAGCGTGTTGGTCCAGCCACTATTAGGGGATTGGCTTTCATAGCAAGCCTAATTTATGGTGCTCATGCTTCTTGGAAAGACCCAGTCAAGTATACTTACGCACATGGAACTAAATCTGGCTGGCCATATATGGTTGACAGAAAAGCAATGAGGCGAGAGGCAGAAATCTTGAAAGAAGCAGTAGAAAATTCAAAGATAGGCAATAAACAAAAAATATTAGCAATCGCGAGACTTAGTAAATACATAGACATTCTATATCAATAACATTAAACATTCTCAAAAGAATTAATCTATGCGCCGGGGGTGGGATTTGAACCCACACGCCCCTTGCGGGGCAGCGGCTCCCACGTCTGACCAGACTCAAATTGATCTCGAGGCCGCCCCACTACCTGGTTATGGGACCCCGGCATTACCTCTCCATATATACACATCAAATGTGGGTTAATTTATTTTTAATGGTTCTCTTCAACTTTATCAACTTTAGGATATAGTGTGAAAACAAAGCAGTTTGAAATGCTGATATAATAATTAGTGCCATAGTTGTTGATGTCAATGTTTTAATTATCAACTGAACATTATCCTTCTTAGATATGTCAATGATTGAGGAGGCGTAACCGATACTAGTGACTGCGCTGAAATTATAGATGGCGATGGGCATCCTTATTCTCGCGCTACCGTTGATAATCGAATGTTTTGAAGAGTTTACAAGTATTAATGCATTTTTTATTAGTGTCCCGTCAACATGTTTCACGGTTATCTCAATTTCTTTACTTTCAATAATTATCGTATTCAAGTCTTCTTTCTTAAGTGTAATGTTTTTTATCATGTTAGAGATGTCAACTGAATATACCTCGATTTTTGAATTTATAATAGCGTAGTTATTGTGAGTGTCGTTTAATAATTGTAGTCTGGTTGGAACTATATAAGTTATGTGATCGGATTTAAGTGATAGCATTTCTAATACGTCAAAACTATAATCATCAATATTTTTTGAAAGGGCTTTATCATATACAATTAGCCTATAAACCGGTACCTTAACGTTTATCACGTCAATTCTACCCGTTGATACATTATAATAGGCTATCTTAATGTTGTCATTAATCAATTCAGTTAATTCTACATCAATAGTCCTAGTGATTGACTGTAAATTAACTTCTTCTGGAATGATTAATAATTCATCTACGTAATTGAGAATTGTCGACCCTGTGCCCGTACAAACAACTTTCAGCCTAATTGGTCCTACCCTAAGTGGAATTATGCCGCCACTTCCAACCTTTCCTACTTCGGGAATTTCGAAATTTATGACTATCGGTTCAGCTATGGGCTTGCTAAATCTGTTGGTATATTCTGAAACAACTGCATCAGTCTTATAATGGTATTGGACATCCCCTATTAATCCAGAGAGCTCTATTGGTTCATTGTATTCGAGAGTTATTCTTACGTGGGTAGTTCCTGATGGAATTGTTATATGCAAGTTTTTTGATGGATTCATTATTTTAGTGACGTTTTTACTCTTGGCTAGGAATCCTATGAAAGCTGAACCTTCTAGTGACAATCTTAGCACATCATCACTAATTTTCTGAATCGATATATAATGGTCCTTAGGAGAGTAATTGTCGATTACTTTAAGAGACATTGTTCCTAGTTTAGAGTGTCTAAGTAGCCATGTACCAACATCGCTTGCATTAAATGTCAGTACTTTCATTTTCTTTCCCTCCTCTAAGAAGTATTCATATCTTCTGTATATTGGGTCTATAATTGTGATGTTAGCAGAGCTACCGATAGTTTTTAATTCTAGTTCTTCACCAACAAAGAATGTTAATTCAGCTCCGTCTATAAACGGAAGCATTCTATCCCCACCATATCCTATTAGAAGAGCATCAACTCTCAGAGAATCTATAGGGTAAAGTCCATTCGTTAAAAATAGTGAAAGCAATAGTATCGAGGCGAGTAATCCTTTTTTCATTTCAAGACCCGGGTATAAATGGATATGCCTATTAGGCTAGCTGCCGTGAAGATTAGACTCAATACCACGGAGTCTACAAATAATAACGAATAGAAAACAATCACTCCGATTATAGAAATGCTCAAAATTAATGATACTGATAATACATTATCACTTGGTTTCACCTGCTTTGTGCTACCTTTTAGACTAAGATAGTAAACAAACGCAAGAGCTGAAATGGCGGCTAGGGGTGAAGATAGTGATAGAGAAATTTCTCTTATTACTTCTGAGCTCAACATAACCGTCTTGATGACTCGGAATATGTAATTGTAAAATATTGAAAAGGCTGTTTTATCTGAGTTAAGGACAGCATCTACTGACAAGAGAGTCGTGATGTATGTTGCAAAGTAGTTTGTATATATGGATGTCGGAGTGTTTGATTTGAAATAACCATACATAAATAAGAATGAAAGACTAAGTATATATCCAGTTGTTAGTTCAATTAGCATTATAAAATTTTCATTCATTATTAACTCATATAACGAGTAAACAGCCGGTGCATATATTAGGAAAATTACAAAATTTTGATACTTATCAGGTAAAGTCATAGTAAGAAGCGAGAATAGTCCGAGAACTATAAACAGTGTAATTTTCACATTGACTAAGACGATGATTATTAGGTAAAATATCAATGATAAGGAAAGTAGAAAGCTCAAAGCGTATCTATACTTTTGTGAGTGGCTCAATGAGTTTTCCTCCCCATAAATATTCTCTTCGTGTCAAATATATAAGACGTAGGTGAAACATAATATAATGTTACTTTATCGCCAAATATTGAAGACCATTTTGATTTTAATAATTCATCGAATTCTATTAATTGTGTAAAATCGAAATTATTAATTACACTAGGATAATACTCTTTGATGGATGGCATGAAAATTATTATTTTACAGTCTTTATTAATTGCTAAATCAATCATATCTTTAATTATTTTATTATTTGTCGTAGGTGGATTTGTAAATACAATTATATAGGAATTTTTTTGAAGTTCTTTAGAAAACTGTAAAAAAATATCAGGCGATGCAATTAAAGATGTCGGGAAGATAAATTCTGTTACTAGTAATGCTTCATGAATATTCCGAATCTCGGTTTTTTTGAGTTGTTGATTTGGTAAAGTTGAGTTAAGTAAATAAATTCTTACCTCATTTCCTGATTCGAGTGCTGTTCTCATAATTGTTATTATTGCGGATTTTACTGTCTCGATGTATGGATATAATATTCCTGCATTAATTGCGCTTGAACAGTCTACAATTATTGATATTTTAGTTTTGGCGAGTTTTTCAAACTTCTTGACCAACAGATCTTCTGATTGTAAGCTCGCCGATTTTTTCCAGTGGATATAACGTATGCTGTCTCCTTCTTCATATGTTTTAACACTAATGAATTCTTCGTCATGACCAGTAAAGGGATTTACGCCTATTCCAATTGGTGGTTTAGCTTGCTGATTCCTTAAATTCAATAATATACGTGTTGTCTCAAATAATGTTTCTGAGGAATATATCTCTCCGGGTGCCTCAAGAGTTATTTTTCGACCGATAATCATTAGTGGGTCATAAAGAATTAAATTGACATGTCTGAAAATTACTATCTTAAATTGCTCTTTAAGTCTAGCTTTATATTTTATTTTAATTTTGCCGTCAGGACCTAACGTATCCAGTTTGAATGTTGTCCCATCTATGGGGGTTATTTCTTCATGGAATTCATCTTTCAGCTCAGCTACTAGAGGTTCATTAATTTTAGGAGAAGCCGAAACAGTTACTTCAATTACATTAGCTAAGGATGAGACATCATAGTATATGTTTCTTTCAGCATTAAAGGCATTTGTTAAATATTTTTTCAACTTTTGAAAATTGATAAACATGTAGAATATTATAAAGAAGTGGATGAAAATGGCCGCTAAAAATAATTGCGGATTGTATAGGAATGTTGAAACTAATAATATTGTAATTGTGCTTTCAATTAGCAGTAAGAATCCTCTTGAAGTGAGCATTAACGTGGCGGGGTCACCGTTTCAATTATTTCTTTAACAATTTCGACTTGAGGATTCATTTTGTAATTAGTTTTCGGTGAAGTTTTAGGCAAAATTCTATGGTTAAGTACTAATGGAGCTATGTACTTGACATGGTCGGGAGTGACGAATTCATAACCAAAAACAGCTGCTGTTGCCTTAGATGCATAAAGTAGCGCTACTTCTCCCCTAGTGCTGGCGCCGAAAAATATTCGTGGGTCTTCTCTTGTTTTTCTTACTATGTCGACGATGTATAGCATTATATCTTCATCTACATGTACATCACGTACTTGTCTTATCGCTTCTGCAATTTTATCTCGTTCTGTAACGGGTTTTATATCTACTTCCTCTCCTGATATGTTTTTTAATTTGAGTATTTCTACTTCCTCGTCTCTGGATGGATGACTTACAGGGATTCTTAGAAGGAACCTATCAAGCTCTGCCTCAGGCAAGGGGTATGTGCCTTCTAACTCAATGGGGTTTTGAGTTGCAATTACAATAAATGGTCGGGGCAATGGATATGTTACACCCTCTATAGTAACTTGCCGTTCTTGCATAGCTTCTAATAATGCTGATTGAGTCCTAGGAGCACCTCTATTAATCTCATCGGCAAGAACAACATTCGCAAATATTGGGCCTCTTCTATAAATAAACTCGTTCGTTCTTTTATCGTATACCATTGTCCCTAAAATATCTGAGGGAAGAAGATCACTAGTAAATTGGATTCTTTTAAAATCCATGTTTAGTGTTTTGGCGAAGTATTTTGCTAAGTATGTCTTTGCGAGTCCAGGAACTCCCTCAATTAATACATGTCCCTCAGCTAACGTCGCTATAAGTAACGCATTTATTGCAGCTTCAAGTCCGACAATTACTTTCCGTAACTCCTTATTCACGTCTTCAGCAAGTCTTTTTATCCATTCTAGTTTACCCAATTTATAATTCACCCCTAATCCAATTGAATAATTTAATAATAATTAATCGCTTAAATTTGAGAGGAATAGGAAATATTGAAGATAAAGAAATTATTAATTTCACTAATAGTGCTGTCTTCATCTTGATTAGTTTTGCCTCTATTAAGCTATCAACTAAAGAAAGTAAGGAATTCTTAGGAAATTTTTCTGTTTGACCAGAAATATAAGATATGGCTTCAGAGAGATAATACTTTGGGTAGGGCAAGGTTTTTTGCACACTTATTTTTAATCTATTTGTCGTCAATAGAAAGATAGTAAATGCAGTGATAAATACGAATAGAATTGTTAATCCGCCAGTAAGACTTATGATAGGTGCTTCCACTTCAACATTATAATTACTGATGATCGATATAGCTGTTTTTCCTAATCCCATATTTAGCTAAACTTGACGCAACCTTTCATTATCTACCTGTTTAAGAGATAGTTTAATATGGAAAGTGAGGCATATACCGCTTCTTCTGTCCTGACGGTTCTCACACCTTGCTCGGGTATAAAATTTATTACTACGCTGAAAAGATCATCAAGGCTATATCCCTGTCCTTCTGCTATTTCATAGAGACCCTTCTTGTAAGATCCAAAAGCAATACAAATAGGTGATTTAATGCTACTTGTTTCAAATTTGATTCTTTCTGCGACTTCTGTTATTGGTAAACCTTTCCTGCTTGTTGCTATTGAATACTCATATTGCCCTAATGCTTCTTTCAGATCGCCTGAATGTATCTGAGTAGCAGTTCCAATATAATAGCCGAAACTTGATTTTGTCAATAGTTTGATTTTTAGTTTTCCCTTGATCTTTCCGCTCATTAATAATACTTTGCTTCTAGGTCTTCTTGGATTTTTTAGTTTAATTAATTTGGAAAAACCTGCATCAACAAAGTAATTTGCGCCTTTCTTAATAACAAGCCCCTCCCTAAGCTCAAAATTATTTAGTGGCGGGCCGTTTGTTGTAGGGTGCGTCGGAATGTTTAAAGGAGGCAAAAGTCCGGCGTATTTAAGTTCTGGCATGACTGGGTAGAGGCTTTTCCTGAGATATGGCGCAGTATTCATATAGTCAGATATGATTTTAATCAGTTTGGCAGCTGGATCTGGATGTTTTGGGTCTTCATGATAGATTATTAATTTCTCAACTCGAAATGTTGCTAAGGCTCTGCATAACTGTCCGATTCTTAGAGTCTTTTCTCTCAGATGCTGCGCATCTCCTGCAAAGCTGCTTGGAAGCAAGACGTGTATTGGTGGTGATGTTTTCTTGGGTGCCCAAATAATTTTATATATCGAGGACAAACCTGACATATGCTATATCATCTTTTTCTCCAAATTCCATAAGCCAGTACGTAGGAGACTTTACGTCTATCCCAGCTTTGTGCCTAGCTGGGTCATATCTTTCACCGAATACTTCAGCCTTTATGTAAATTGGCTCTGAATCAATCGACAGGTCCTTCACATTAATTTCAGATACTATAATGCCCTCTACATCAAATAAGATGAGTAATTTTTCAAGCCAGTTATAAAGCAGAGAAAACTTATCTATGCCATCTGCTTCAATTACTTTCTTAATATCCTTTTTTACATGTTCTATATTTCTGATGATGACGGCGAAAAGAGCTTTTCCCGCCTCCTCGAATGCTTCTTTGAAGTCTTTACCATAAGCCTCAATATATGCATCACTCGTATGTTCGAGCATTAGATATCCACGCGTCAATTCTGCCCACATTAAAGAGATGCATTACTGATTATTAAAAGTCAAATAAGGTTTAACTCCGAGTATAGTCATTAGATTTAGGCGTGTCAGAAGTCTGGTGTAAAGTACCATCCAGCAGTGCTAATCTAGGACCGGGCTTCGACGTTTTTTCCATGGCTCTTAGTGAACCTACATTATTTATAGGTGCCAAGTTTACAGACAGTCCGGCACCTGTTGAGATTGATGTGGTGGCGGGTAAGTACGCGAATGAGATCTCCCTTAGTCCGGAAAAGAATGCCGCGGGAATTGCGGCCAATCTTTTGCTACGTAAGTTGCAATTGAACAAACATGTTAAGATCATGATTAAAGCAAACATACCTGTGCGAAAGGGCCTAGGCGCCTCTGGGGCTGAGGCAGTGGGTGCTATTGTTGCACTTTCTGCTCTGTTTGAACTTGATATAAAGCCGATGGAGGTCGTCGAACTGGCATCAAGTGTTGAGCCTGAGGGACATGCAGATAATGTTGCAGCATCTATGCTTGGTGGAATAAACATTATCAGTAGATTGAATGGTAAATTGGATTTATTGACATTGCAGCCTCCCACCAATCTGGGACTTGTTGTAATTGTGCCCAATATTGCTAAGGTATCAACAGAGTCAGCGAGAAGAGTGATTCCATCAATGGTTAAGATGAGAGACTGCGTCAGGAATGTTTCACAAGCCTCTATGATAGTTGCAGGTCTACTTTACGGTGATTTGGGGAGAGTCTTTAGATATGTCTCGTTTGACTATGTAGTTGAGGCATCTAGAGCGGATGCGGGAGTATATGGCGAGGGCTATAGCTGGAAAACACTCCTTGAGGAAAAACAGACACTTCTCGATGAATACAATGTTGCACTTACGATCAGCGGAGCCGGTCCATCTAGGCTTCTTTGGTATGACCTTTACGAGAATCCTGAAAATACCCCTGGGCGACCAATTGACAAGGCCGTAAAATTAGTCACAGATAATCTAGAGAAACATGGATACAAGGTCGAAGAGATAATTTATACTAGGCCAGCGAGGCAGGGCGCAACTTTAGTCACTTTTTAGCTTTGTCCTTGATCACATATACATGTTTTCCTCTTGGAGTAACAATCAATACGGCATGGCAAAATTTGCAGCGATAATAAAGGTTCTCTCCACCCTCCGTTCTCTGAGAGCCCAAATATTCAAGATCACTATGGGCACATTCTTTTTCTTCCAACTGTTAGGTTCATATACAATTGGCCTTATAAAATTTTAGCATCTATGACGATTCTTAAGAGTACTGGAAAAATAAGATAAATTAGGACGAATTGCCTAATGCTGTTCTTGGTGGGGCCGTAGTCTAGCATGGCTATGACGCCAGCCTGGGGAAGAATAATTCGGCCTCCAGAGCGCTGGAGGTCCTGGGTTCAAATCCCAGCGGCCCCACTTCCCCCAGACCACTTATTGGTTGCTGCTCATCACTCTATGCTTGGATAGTTGTTCAAGAACTGTTATGAGGGATTGTGTCCCGCATTTTCCCATGCCATTCTCTACCAATGACTTAACAAGTTGGTATGTGATTGTCGTTCCGAAAAGAGGTAATCCTAGCTGCTCAGAAACCTCGGAAATAATTTTCAAGTCCTTTCTAAGATGCTCAGCTTTAAATCCAGGTGTGAAGTCCTTAGCCACGATCTTTGGTCCCAGATTTAGCAATTGCCATGATGATCCTGCTCCTGATCCGATAACCTCTATTACCTTTAGGAGGTCTAGGCCGGCTTTGGAGGCAAGCAAGATAGCTTCACAAGTACCTAGGAGATTCAAAGATACCGCTATTTGATTACATAGTTTTGTGAATTGTCCTGCTCCATTATTTCCCATGTAATGAATATTCTTGCCCATACATCGGAGTATTGGAAGGCTTCTCTCAAAGGCTTCTCGTGGCCCACCTACCATTATTGTTAATGTTCCTGCCTCAGCTGCAGGGGTGCTTCCACTCACAGGCGCGTCAAGATAATATATTCCTTTTTGCCTTAGTACTTCAGCTATTTTTATCTCGGTAAAAGGTGATATTGTTGACATGTTAATAACGATTAAGTCTTTATTTGCGCCTTCATATATTCCGTCTGGGCCTAAAACCACCTTTTCAACGTCAGGTGAGTCCGGCAGCATCAGTATTACAAATTCAGATTTGCAAGCTACATCTTTCGGTGAATCTGCAGCTTTTGCTCCGAGGGCTACGAGCTCCTCAACTGGTCCCCTGCTTCTGTTAAAAACTAATAGTTCATGACCGTTTTGAAGTATTCTCTTAGACATTGGTTTACCCATGAGGCCAAGGCCAATAAATCCTACCCTACTCACGTAGTTATTCTGCAAATGCAATGCTTTAACTTTTTATATCGTGATGTACAAATTGGAATAGTTTTGAAGGAACGTAAAGTCTACTTAGACGTATTGAAAAGTTGGCTATCTAGATTAACGATTGTATGCAATAACGAGGGAATTATCGTCGTGAGTTTTAAAAGTACAGAACAAGTCTCAAAAGAACTTTTATCGAAAGGATTTACGATCATTAAATCTACTGATAACGAACTTTTACTGGAAGCAAAGATGCAATTAACTGAATACTTATCAGGTTGGAGAAGAGGTTTTAACCTTCCGCTTAATATTAAAGGAACTGATTTTCAACTAAATGTCTGGAAAGAGGCGATGAAGATCCCTTACGGAGAGACGATTAGTTACTCAGAGTTAGCGTCGCGTATTGGATCCCCGCGGGCGAGTAGGGCTGCCGGGGCAGCACTTGCATCTAACCCGACGGTAATAATAGTGCCTTGCCACAGAGTTATTAGAAAGTCAGGGGATCTTGGCGGTTTTAGTGGAAAATTAGGAATTAAGAGAAAGCTATTAGTCCTCGAGAGGCATGGTAGACACTCGGTAATCAATTGATAAGACTCTAAGCAATGGATAATTATGGGAACGATACCTCTATATCTCATATTGCATGTTTATTTTTCAGTATAAAGAATGGCGGCAAAGAGGGTTAGTCTGCCATCGTCAGAGGAGAGACACATAGAGTTCAAAGAGAAGTTATTATCATCTGTGCACTTAAGGAGTGAGAGGAGGCAGCATCTAGCCACTCAGATGAAGTCAAAATTGAATGAAGGTAATGGATTGGCAGTCTATTTATTAGGTGTTACAGATGATGGAGATCCTCTTGGGCTCTCGGATATAGAGCTCGAAGAAAGCCTCGCCGTCCTGAGATCTATAGCGACTGAGGTAGGAGCTGTAATTGATAGAATAGAGAGATATGAAGGTGAGCGAGGTGCAATTGCTAAGGTAATAATAAAGAGCTATACGCCCATAACTAAAAGACACATAGTTGTTGCAGTTGCAGGACATGTGAACCACGGGAAATCCACCTTGATAGCCTGCTTGATGACTGGCCAGCCTGATGACGGACGTAAATGGTTGTACTTGGATACCCTTCCACATGAAATTGAGAGAAACCTTTCTGCAGACTTGCATTTTGCATTGCTTGGATTTAAGGATGGGCGTCCAATATTGATGAAAAATCCGCTTGATAAGTCGGAGAAAATTAAGGTAGCCTCGATGGCTGATAAATTGTTAAGCTTTGTGGACACCGTTGGACATGAACCGTGGTTAAGAACTACTATTAGAGGACTTGTTGGACAAGAAGTCGATTATGGATTATTGATAGTTGCTGCTGATGATGGACCCACCCACATAACAAAGGAGCACCTCGGAATAATGCTTGCGTTAGGGCTGCCTATAATTGTGTGTATTTCTAAAATTGATAAGGTATCAATGGAAAGACGGGTAGAGGTTAGAGACGAGGTTTCACGACTGCTTAAGAGAGTAGGCAGAGTCCCTCTATTAATCAAGGATAGAAATGATATAGAGCTGGTCATTGATAAAATGAATATAGTGGTGCCAATCATTGAGACATCTTCGGTCACACTATCAGGCTATGAACACTTGTATGATTTGCTTTCAATGCTCCCTGCCCGGTCGAAATCAATAGACCAGCCATTCCTATTATACATCGACCGTGTGTACAATATTGAGGGTGTTGGGAGTGTTGTCTCAGGAAGCATCATGCAGGGTAAGTTGAAGGCGGGGAGCGACCTCTTAATTGGTCCTGACCCTAAAGGAGTATTCAGGCCAGTCAAGGCAAGAAGTATAGAGATGCATTATACAAGAGTTGCTGAGGCAGAAGCTGGCTATATCGTTGGGATAGCAATCCGAGGTATAAATCATGAAGAGATTAGGAGAGGGATGGTTCTCTGCGACGCTTCGCTAATGCCTCGAGCTGTGTGGAGCTTTAAGGCTGACCTATTAATACTTACTCATCCGACAAGAGTTGCAAATGGATATGAGCCTGTATTGCATTGCCACACGATTTCTCAAACAGTTAAATTAAAGCTGATAGATAGAGAATACCTAAAGCCTGGCGAACAAGGAGAAGTCATAATGGAGTTTAAATATTCACCATGTCTAATCAGAGAAGGAGACAAGTTCGTTATAAGGGAAGGCAGAACAAAAGGCATAGGACAAGTTACAAAGATATTGAGATATGCATAAGAGTAATTTAGGACAAGCCAATAGATCATCTTATGGATTAGAGGTAGATAAGTCAGATGCAGAAAAAATTAGAAAGATACTCGTGAATGAGAATCTTTTAGATGAATCATTACGCATTCTTAAGCTTGGACAGTCTATAGTTTTTCCAGTAAAAAACATTGATCGAGTAAAGTCCCTAACGACTAATCTTAAATTTTTTAGGATTGAGATATTTAATTTTCCAATCAAGCAAAGACGTCCAAGAACTCTTAAGGAGGCGTTAGCAGAAATATTGGAAAATAGTAAGTTATCACTATTACCATCCTCTTATGATGTTGTTGGGGATATAGCGATCATCCAGCTTAGGCCAGAAATCGAGTCAATATCCAAGGATATAGCAGTAGGCATCATGAGGATTAATCCATCAATTAAAGTTGTGCTCGGCGAAAAGGGCAAAATAAGCGGTACATATAGGCTACCACAACTCGTACACTTGGCTGGTGAGGAAAGAACGAGGACAATCCATAAAGAAAATTCCTGCATCTTTGAGTTAGACGTCTCGAGGGTATACTTTTCTCCAAGGCTGTCCAATGAGCGGAGAAGAATCTATGAACAAGTAGATAGCGATGAAGTGGTCATCGACATGTTTGCCGGCGTAGGTCCATTCAGCATTGAGATTGCCCATCATAGAGGCGCCAAAGTGAAGGCAATAGAGATAAATCCAGTTGCATATGAATTTCTTAAACACAATATCCAGCTAAATAGAGTTGATAGACTCGTAGAGCCGATTCTTGGAGACGCTGCTTCAGTTGTTCTGAAATTCAAAAGTTATGCTGACCGAATAATAATGAATTATCCAGTCGGGTCCCTTGACTACCTAGAACATGCCGTTGAAGCATTAAAACCCTGCGGAACAATTCATATCTACGGCTTCTCGGAATCGGTAAACCAGTGGCTTAGAGCTGTAAGCACGAGATTGAATCAATTGGGAGTTGATGACTATAGGATCACTGGAAAATTGGTCAGAGAAGTAGCTCCGAGGAGATACAACGTAGTGGCAGACGTAAAATTAGCCTTTGACCCCTAGGCAAAAGACTTATTGGGATAATATGTCTATATGTTTTTGAAAGATCCTTGGGCGTAAAGCTGGGCGATATAATTCCTTCACAAGCAGTTGAGAAGGTTGAACTTAAATTCTTTAAAAATAAACCGATAGCAATAGACGGATACAACATCCTCTATCAATTTATCTCTACCATCAGGGGTCCTGATGGAAGACCACTAATGGACTCAAGGGGTAGAATAACTAGTCATTTAAGTGGGCTGTTCTTTAGGACAGTAAACTTCCTAGAAGTAGGTATGAAGCCTGTATATGTATTTGATGGTCAACCACCGCAGCTAAAAAGAGAAACGATTCAGAAAAGAATTGCGCTTAGAAAGGCGGCTGAGGAAAAATATGTAATGGCAATAGCGGCTGGAGATGTCGAGTCTGCCAGAAAATATGCCGCGCAGGCAGCTTCCTTAGAGAAATATATGGTCGAGTCATCTATCGAGTTGCTGGATGCACTTGGCATTCCCTATATAATTGCTCCTTCAGAAGGCGAAGCCCAGGCAGCATATATGGCTCGCATGGGGCATGTCTGGGGATCGGCAAGCCAAGACTATGACTCGATCCTGTTTGGGTCACCGAGACTTGTAAGGAATTTGTCTATTGTCGGTAGGCGTAAACTTCCCGGTAAGAAAACATATGTCGAGGTAGAAATTGAGGTTATTTATGCTGATAAACTTTTTTCTGAATTGGGTATAGGGAGGGATGAATTAATAGAAATGGCTATCTTAATAGGGACAGACTACTTCGAGGGCATCAAAGGCATTGGTCCTAAAAAGGCCTACAATTACATAAAGCAATATGGCAAAGTAGAGAGGGTTTTAATCTCGATAAATGAAACTTTACAGTTTGATTTAGAAGCAGTAAGGGAGCTCTTTAGAAATCCAGAAGTTACAAATAACTACAAGTTAGAATGGAAGGAGATTGATAAAGAGAGGGTAAAGAGAATTCTATGTGACGAGCATGATTTTTCTGAAGAAAGAATAGACAAGGCCCTGGCGTCGGTTATTGAAACGACGAAAGAAACAAAGGCAGAGACGAGGCTTGATGAATGGTTTTCGGGTTAAGACTCTTCTTTATTAGCTATCTCGATTAATTTTCTCTCCTCGTCTAGGCTTGTTACTCGAATATATCCAGTAATTTCAAGTTTAAGCAATGCATTTCTCAGTTCCCTTTGAGTTGCGTTGATCCCACGTTTTCTCAATGTCTCTAAAAGAGCCGACTCCAGCATCTTCCCATTATTTCTCTTAATTGTATCTAATACTTGTAAACAGAAATCAGATCCCATGGTCATCATAACGTCCACATTAACGATACACGATACCTAACCTATCATTGAGAGGGGCTTCTCCGTTGTCCTCAATGTTTCAGATAACTTCTCGTATTCCTTTAACATGCTTGGTGAAATGCTTGGTTTAACGATCTTAAGGGCCTCTTGGAAGTCAGCCCATGCAACGTAGGCAGCATCGCGGTCTCTTCTCAGGACTGCCATTCCTGCTTCTCTGCACAATGATTCTAGGTCTGCTCCGGAATACCCCTCAGTCATCGACGCTAACTTTTCCAAGGAGACATCTTCAGCGAGAGGCATTTTCTGGGTATAGATCTTAAGTATTTGGAGTCTAGACTTTTCATCAGGTGGCGGTACATAGATTAATCTATCAAACCTTCCAGGTCTAAGTATTGCTGGATCCATTAGATCGGGTCTGTTTGTAGCGCCTATTACAATTACGTCTCTTAGTTCCTCTATCCCATCCATCTCCGCTAATAGTTGGCTCGCCACTCTGTGGGTTACGCCTGAACTATCATCAAGGATATCCTTCCTAGGCACGATTGTCTCTATCTCGTCGAGAAATATCACACATGGAGCAGCTTGTCTTGCTTTTCTGAAGACTTCTCTTATCGCTTTTTCAGACTCCCCTACCCACTTAGAGTATATTTCAGGCCCCTTGATTGTGATGAAGTTTGCCTCTGCTTCTGTTGCTACTGCTTTAGCTAGCAGTGTCTTTCCACATCCGGGAGGGCCATAGAGAAGAATGCCCTTCGGTGGCTTTATTCCTAGTCTCTCAAACTTTTCAGGATATTCGAGGGGCCATTGAATAGCCTCGATTAATCTCTGCTTTACTTCATGAAGTCCTCCAATATCTTCCCAATGCACCGTGGGTGTCTCTATCTCGACTTCTCGAAGCGCAGTGGGTGTTATTTCCTTATATGCCTCAATAAAGTCCTTCATTGTAACCTCCAGCGTGTTTAGGAGTTCTGGAGATATCCTATCTTCATTAAAGTCAATGCTTGGAAGTATTCTTCTAATGCATTTCATGGCCGCCTCTCGGCAGAGCGCTGCTAAGTCTGCGCCGGTATATCCCTTAGTGATCTCGGCTAGTTTATCTAGAGAGACGTCAGAAGATAATGGCATTCCCCGTGTATGTATCTGTAGGATTTCTTTCCTTCCCCTCTTGTCCGGAATGCCGATCTCGATCTCGCGGTCAAACCTACCTGGTCTCCGAAGTGCGGGGTCAAGTGCATTTGGTCTATTTGTTGCGCCTATCACGATTACCTGTCCCCTACTTTCGAGACCGTCCATCAATGCTAATAGCTGAGCGACTACGCGTTTCTCGACTTCTCCTGTAACTTCACTTCTCTTAGGTGCTATTGCATCTATTTCATCGATAAATATGATACTTGGAGCTTCTTCCTCGGCTTTCCTAAATATCTCTCGTAGTTTTGCCTCAGTCTCTCCATAATACTTATTCATTATCTCCGGACCGTTTATCAGGATGAAGTTTGCTTCTGCTTCTGTTGCTACTGCTTTAGCTAGCAGTGTCTTTCCACATCCAGGAGGACCGTAGAGCAATACTCCCTTCGGCGGATCTATACCAAGTCTCTGGAAGAGTTCTGGGTATCTTAATGGCAATTCAATCATTTCTCTTATTCGCTGTATCTGTTCTTGAAGTCCGCCAATATCCTCATATGTAACATTTGTGCTAAGTGCCTTTTCTTGGATTGCTCTGCTATGAATAACGACCTTAGTCTTAGGAGTTATCTTTACAACGCCCGTAGGCCTAGTTTGAAGGACCGCGAAGTTAAATAAATTTCCAAAGAACAGGACGGGTACAACATTTTTCTGGACAATCGGATATTCTATCAGTCTACTCTTAACAAGCTTAGTGAAATTCTCGTCGGGTTTAATTGAGTTATTAACAGGCGCAAGGACAACCATCTGCGCCTCCTTAACATTAGCTTTTCTTACTATCACATAATCATTAAGTGACACTCCTGCATTGCTTCTTATGTATCCATCAATCCTGATAATGTCTTTCTCATCCTCTAAATATCCAAGCCAGAGAGTTGCGGCGGCTAGCTTCTTGCCCTTAATCTCTATTATGTCGCCGGTTGATAATCCGGCTGATGCACCAACGTCACGATCAATTCTTGCAATTCCATAACCAACATCTCGTTGTCGCGCCTCCGCAACTCTTAATCTTAACTCCTTGACCTGTGACGATGCTTGATTGCTCATCTTCTTACACTAATACGTCGAGTCTCTTATTTAAGTTGTATTTCAGCAATCAATGAATGTTCTTAAAATATTTTGATTAAATGACGTTAATCATTAAAGATTTTTTAAATACTTATTTAAGACTCAATAATCAGACTCGTTACGAATTCTAGAAGACTAGAACTTCAGGCTCTACTCTTCTTCCTTTTATGCCGAGTGAACTTACATTTATTCTTTCTCCACCGTAAAGTTCAGCGACAGGTTCATTTAGAAGTAAAGCTGTAACTATTCGGCCAATTGCGTCTGACTTCATAACTCCACTTCCGCTCCCGCCTGTAGCGACTATGAGGTTCAGCTCTTTAAAAATTATTGGGTTCTCATCTATAGTATTTATTGAGTAGCATCCTGCCCACATCGATTTTGGCCGTGCTCCTCTTAGTGACGGAAATATTTTTGACAAAATAGGAAGGATATTGTCATAGTAAAAATGCTCCTCAGGCTTATCATCTATCTTCCAAGGCCGGCCGATCTCATCGCTCATTCCCACCCAGAATTTTTTCTCTCTAACTCTTGGCACAATGAATGGTCCGCGTGGGATAAATGTCATCGGTAAAGTATTGAAAGAATTAAATCCCTCAACATTGAAAAATTGATTTAACTCGCCAGTTGTATCGATGGAATATATCTGTCTCTTTTTTGGCTTTACATGTGCATCTATCCCGATAGGGTCAAGTAGTTCATTAATCCAGGCGCCGCTAGCTAATACCATCTTATCACCTTCAATTAGTCCTTTATTAGTCTCAGCTCCTACGAATTTCTTTTTCTGCCACGCGAGAGGCTCTCTAGGATGTCCAATACTGTTTAGTGGTTTTAATGCAAGTTTTTCAACCTTTGTATTGAAGAGGAACTCGACACCCATATCGACGAGTTGTTCATAGTAGTAATTGACTAGTTTCTCAACGTCTATATAGCCACTGAGAGGAGAATATAATGCAGTCGCTATGTCTTTAAGTCCAAGTATCTCGGCTTCTTCATCGTCAGAAAATTTTAAATTGATAAAAGGTATCTTACGTGCCAGTTCTTCAGGGCTTAATAGCGTTGCGTAGCCCTTATACTGAATCGGCCTGACCATTTCGATAAACTTCTCGTAGTGATCTTTATCTAATAATATTAGGTAGCCTACTTGGCTAAGTCCTAAGTCGTAACCTGAGTTATGGAGATCAATAAGAAATGATGTGGTGGACTCAGACAGGACTCTGTTAAGATTGGACGTGAATAATCCCTTTCTAAAGCCTCCAACACTCTTTGCTGTATTTCCCTGCCCAGGCCCGCTCTGAGAATCTATGACGATTATTTTATTATTTGCCCGCTTTGCATAATGATAAGCTGATGATAGTCCAAATATACCTGCACCAATCACCAATAAATCATATACATCCTTTGTCAAACTTAACTACTAATCATCAGTCTTAACACATATATAATTATATCCATTGGCACCTCACTCGTTTCATTTTTTCTGAAGAGACACCCTACATAGATTTATGGTTGGTTTACTATTGAATAACGAAATGAAGAGGCGCGTAAGTCTCTACGATACAAATATGTGGAGATATTGTAGGAAATGCAATGAGTGGTATCATGTATGTGAGCTTAAGAAAGACAGGAGGGGCTCTTTAAGATGTAGTGTGTGCGGATTCCGGGTGAGGTTGAGAAGTAAGCATCCAAAAAAGACCATGGACGACCATAAAATCTCTTAAGAGGATCTTGCAGAGATTCTACAGATATGCGAAACTTAAAAGACTAGTTAAGAATGTAATTTAATAAGGTAATGGAGTTAGCAGGCATCGTTGGCAAGGCGAATGTCGGTAAAAGTACCTTATTCACCGCATTAACAATGGTTGATGTTCCTGCAGCTAACTTTCCATTCACTACGGTAAAGCCGAATAGAGGGATTACGTATCTGAGATATGAATGTGTATGTAAAGAGCTGGGAGTTAAGGATGAACCAGCTAACTCGTACTGCATTAATGGTGTTAGGCTAATCCCTATACAGATAATCGATTGTCCAGGGATAGTTAAAGGTGCGCATTCTGGACGAGGACTTGGGCTTCAGTTCCTAGACGAGATAAGGCAGGCCAATGCCTTAATAATAGTTGCGGACGCATCCGGGGGAACTGATAGTGATGGAAACCCCGTCGAGCCGGGTATGCATGACCCCGTTGAAGATGTTCTAATTGTTGAGGAAGAGATGGATAGATGGATGTTCAGTATTCTTCAGAGAGAATGGCCGAGGATAGCTAGAGCCTCAGAAGCCAAGCAAGTAGTCCTACATGAAGAGGTAGCTAGGCGATTCTCAGGCCTCGGAATAGATCCAGAGGCTGTACTAACTGCTGAGAGGCTTGCAGGACTTGATGGGTCGAGGCCAGTCAGCTGGAGAGAATCAGATATTCTTCTATTCATACATCATCTTAGAAGAGTCTCAAAGCCATTCATTGTGGCCGCGAACAAGGCAGACACTCCGACTGCAAAAAAGGGAATAGAAAAGCTTAGGTCAGCGGGATACGACGTCATTCCCTGCAGTGCTGAGGCTGAAAAGACGCTCAGAAAAGCTGCTGAAAAAGGATACATCAAGTATAGGCCAGGCGACAGTAGTTTCGAGATTATTGCTCAGGATAAACTAACACCCGCACAGAAGACTGCCCTTGACAGAATAGCTGCATTCATGGAGAAATATGGAGGCACGGGTGTGCAGCAACTGATCGACAAGGCTTATTTAGAACTACTGGGTTACATCCCGGTCTATCCTGTCGAGGATCCTTATTCCTTAACTGATAGTAAAGGAAGAGTTCTACCAGATGTCTACCTAGTTAAGAAAGGCTCAACTCCTAGAGACTTGGCCTATAAGATCCACTCGGATCTCGGAGAAGCGTTCCTATATGCAATAGATGCCAAAACAAAAATGAGGCTTAGCACGGAATACCAGCTAAGGCCGAAGGATATAGTATCTATCATTTCAGCCAAGAAAAAGGCATAGTGATTTTGTCTTTTTATTATCGTTAGCTATATTATTAATTGGTGTCCCGATTGGTTGGCAGTGATGAATTAATCATAGATGGCTCGATCGGCGAGGGCGGGGGCCAGATTCTCAGAAATGTAATAGCGACTGCAGCACTTTTGGGAAGACCAGTTAGAGTCATTAATATTAGGGCTAAGAGAGATCCGCCTGGATTAAGGCCTCAACACTTGTCTGCCGTTAAAGGAATAGTTGAGATAACGAGAGGAGAAGTCAATGGGCTTAACATCGGTTCAATGGAGATTTATTATAGTCCTGGAAAAGCAATGCCGGGAAAATATGTAATAGATGTTGGCACCGCTGGAAGCACTACTCTGATGCTCCAGTCATTATTACCCGTTATCTCCTTCGCTCCAGGAGAGGTTGAGCTATTATTAAAGGGAGGAACAAATAATCCGTGGGCACCGCCAATTGACTATATCCAGCATATCTTATTGCCGACCCTGAAAATGATGGGCGTAAACGCAGAGATAGAATTGATAAAAAGAGGATTTTATCCTAGAGGGATGGGTATAATCAAGGTAAAGTCAAGACCATTAACAACTCTAAATCCCATAAACATAACTAGTGGAAAACTATCCAGTGTAGAAATTTTAGCCTATACGTGTAATCTGCCAGAACATATCTCAGAAAGGATGGGCGGAAGAGCTGCTGATCTCTTAAAGAAGAAAGGAATTAAGGACGTTGTTGTAAGAACGGAGGCTCTTCAAAGAGACAATCCCAAATGCTCAATTGACCCAGGAGCAGGAATATTGATCGTTGTGCATCTTGATAGTGGCGTAAATATGGGTTTTGACGCACTTGGAGAAAGAGGTGTCCCAGCAGAGAAAGTAGCAGAAACTGCTGTGGAAGATATGATGAGGCAACTCTCTACTGGCGCCCCCATTGATAAGCATTTAGGAGACCAGCTAGTTATTTGGGTGGCACTTGCTGACGGTGAATCCGTCTATAAAGTGACGGAACTCACAAGTCATACAATAACAGCAATCGAGATCTCTAAAAGGGTGTTGGGCGCATCATTTGAATTAAACGGGACATTAGGAAGCTCTGCAACAATAAAATGCAGAGGTATAGGGTTAAAAGGAATGCATTAAGTCTTACTAAATTACTTTAAGGATATGTATGCCCTCTTATTTGTCTTCCCCTTATTCTCAAGTTTAACCAAGACTATCTCGCCGATTTCGCAAGTATTGCGGACATGCGGTCCTCCGTCTGCCTGAATGTCTAACCCAACGATTTCAACAACTCTTAGTACTGGAATATTCGGAGGTAGTCTTTCTGCAAGTTTTACTAAGCCTGGAGATGATAGAACTTTTTCTCGTTCCATATAACTAATTCTCACTTCTCTACCTTTCTTTATTTCCTCATTAGCCTCACTTACACATTCCTCGAATATCTTTCTATCAAAATTCGCCAGACCAAAGTCTACTCTAGCTATTTCAGGAGTAACGTTATTACCAGTTACTAAAGCATTAGTTTTGCTGATAACTACTGATGCTAATACATGGAGGGCAGTGTGCATTCTCATTATTTTGTATCTCTTCTCCCAATTAATTTGCCCACGGACGTACTCATCTACGCTTGGCAAGCTTCCTTCAAGTATGTGTATAACACCCTTTTCATCCATTAATGCCTCTTTAACTTGTGATTGTCCACTTGAATGGATTATCACACCGCTGTCAGATACTAATCCTCCACCCCTGGGATGAAAAGCAGTTCTGTCAAGTATCACACCACCATCAATGATCTCCAATACCCTAGCATCAAAATTCACTAGGTATGAATCGTCAAGATACAGAAGCTCCGTAGCTCCCTGTTTTAGCATGATAACTACTTGTTTAATCCTACTAAAAAATTTACTTTAAGTAATCTTGCTGTAAAGCATTATAAACTAGTATTTTCTAAATCTTACAGATGTCTCTCAATAGTTTTGATAGAATAATCATCTTTGTTATTTTAAGTTTCATTATTCTGCTTTCGCTAAATTTGAATGATGTCTATGGGCAGCCAGCTCCTTGGCCTCTTAAGATAATAATTGAGCCGAAGGAGTATTATCTCGGCGAAGAAGGAGTAATAGTTCTAAACATTACTAACAATGCGTGTTCTGGCCGAGTCGATAAGAAGGATATTATGTCTTGGACGAATCAAGAGAAATCAGTTACAGATCCATTCGTTAAGAGAGCCGAAGAGATGATTTCTGAGGGTCGGCTACTAGCCTATACACTTATAAGCGAAGAGCAGTACGTCGTAGGAGACAAGGAATATGGCAACTATAAACTGAGCCTTTATGGCGTATGTGTAGGAGAGCCGATTGAGATACGGTCAGTCGCTATCTGGTTTTCTTGGAAGGGATTTGGAAGAGCATTAATCTCTTCCATCGAAAGAGAGGCAAAGCTGAAAGCCTTTGACGCAGCATACTACATAATTAACGGTCAAGATACGGGATCATCAATCGTCGTAGAAATTGTCTTTCCATTCCCCTCTACTCTTCCTCCAGAACTTGTGCCAACGGATCCAGTAGTGCCCAATATTGAGGTTACAATGCGCCTCCCCTCTGGCACCATTTGGACATTTGACAGGGGATTTAAGGTCAATGGAGGCCTGACGATAATTCCTAGCAGAACA
>JAWBQR010000007.1:0-94277 GCA_038845265.1 Nitrososphaerota archaeon
GCCAAACGAACTAATGGTCGGGATGGAGGTTGAGGCTGTGGTCAGAAAAATAACACATGACGGCCAGTCAGGATTAATTATTTATGGATACAAATTTAGGCCGCGAATCACGTAAAAACATTTACATGATTAAATTTAATTAATAGCATATTATGATTTATAGGATAAAATGAGCAACATAATAGAAGTCGAGAATCTAAACGCTGGGTATGGAAATACTCACATACTCTTTGATGTATCATTAAATGTTGATGAAGGCACGATCTGCGCTATACTTGGTCCGAACGGCAGTGGAAAGTCCACGGTTTTAAAGACTATATTTGGTTTGACGAATGTCTATAGTGGCTCCATTAGGTTTAAGGGACAAGACATCACCGGCATGAAGCCATATAAGATTGCTAGGCTTGGAATAGCATATTTACCACAAGTCGAAAGTGTATACCTTAACCTCAATGTTAGAGAAAATTTAATGATGGCTGGCTACATTCTTCAGAAAGACGAACTTGAAGATAGAATAAAATACGTATTAGAAGTTTTCCCAATGCTGAAAGATTACATGGAGAGAAAACTAATTACATTAAGTGGAGGTGAACGTCAGATCGTCGTAATGGCAATGGCGTTAATCAGGGAGCCTTCTTTAATGATGTTTGACGAGCCGACCGCACATCTAGCACCAAAAATTGCTAATCAAATCTTTGAAAAAATAAAAGAATTAAATAAAAATCTCAACATTACAGTCATCATCGTGGAGCAAAATGTTAAAAAAGCATTAGAAGAAAGTGACACTGCATATCTTTTGGTTTCTGGCAGAATAAACTATCATGGTCCATCAAAAGACCTTCTAGCAAATGAAAAATTCGGAAAACTATTCCTGGGTCTCTAGTCTTAATATTTTTCTCACGTATTCGTTTAACCTTACAGGTTTTTCAGGGAAAATTCCCTGCGGCCTGAAAATTAAAGTCGCTGCAAGCATTATTGCTAATAGTATTGGTTCAAACCATACAACATTAAACGGTAGAAACCAGAAATAATGCTTTGCCACAATCATGATTCTTCTCATAATTACTAATCCAAAGGTTCCGAGAAATACGCCGATGTTGTTTCCAGTCCCCCCTATTATCATCATGAGCCATGGCCAGAATGAAAAGTCTACACGAGTATAACCACCCACCACTACTGCTCCCATCAAGAACGCATGCAAAACACCCGCTAATCCAAGTATTGTAAATGAAAATGCAAGTGTGTCCCTTTTAATTTTGTCTGTATTCTTTCCTATCGATTTTGCTGTTAACTCATTTTCACGAATGCTTCTAAGTAACCTTCCCAATGGTGAGTTACACATTCTCTCATAAATAATTATTACTCCTATAGTTACTAATATTGCGAATAATGCCATTCCATAATACGAGTAGCTCCCTAACCACCAGAAAGGATTAATAATTGTTATTCCCATAACTCCTCCCGCAAGCCAATCAGTCTGCATACCAATCACTCTAAGACTCTCACCAGCACACAGCATAAAAAGTGCAAGATAATCCGCAGGAAGTCTTAACGAAGGATAGGCACTTAGAAAACCAGCCACATAGCTTAACGCCAACGCAACAACAAGCGTAATTGCTAAAAGCATAATCGACATTAATGGATCTGCTGAAAGCTTGGTTCTCAGCATACTAATAACTGCAGCATTATTTGCCGAAAAATCAAGTCTAGAATCTATTCCATATATTATCATAGCTAACCTGCCGGGAAGATATGCCGTCACAATTGCGCCTATTATTATTGGAAAATAGAGCCCAAGATTGAATATTCCAGTATAACCATGCTGAAAATTCAGTGATAAAGTTATTATCACATATATGCAGAAGAAAGTGAGTATGTCAAGGGCAAGCTCGATCATAGTTTTATCCTCCCCTAAACTTCTGCAGTAATCCAGCTATACCAGAGGGCATCTTAACCAAGGCTATAGCTGCAATCAACATCGATATGACAGCCCTATACGCCCATATCCACGGCAAATAAATTGATAATAGATATGTTACTATAATCTCGGAAAAGGCGATAAGGAAGCCTCCTAAAAGGCTGCCATAAATGCTTCTCAGACCGCCGACAACACAGGCTGCAAAAATACTAATAAACATCCTCGCGCCAACCCATGGATCCATTGCAAACCAAATAGGATAAAGAGAACCACTTAAACCAGCAATACCCCCTACGAAAAACCATGCAATAGAAAGCACCTTTTCAGTATCTATTCCATGAACACCAGCTAAGTTATAATTTTCCATAACTGCACGCATAGCGATCCCAAACTTTGTTTTTATAAGTATAAATGTAAAGAACACTACTAGACCTATTGAAGTTGCTGCAGAAATGAATAACACTGCAGGGAGCGAAAAAATCTTAAAATCATATTCCGAAAGCGCAAAAGAACCCGCATATAACTTGAAAACTTGCGCAAGATAATCCGCATAGATATTCATACCTGCATATATTATGAGGTCAAATACAATCGTAGCCATCATTAGACCAACGATGGAGGTGCCTCTATTACGAAGATAACTAACCAACTTATATAACATGAAACTTATGATTCCTCCTAAAAGAAATGCAAAAGGCATAGATATGTATGGCACTAATCCCATTAATGAAAAAGTCAATGTTAAATAAGTAGATGCAAATGCTATCGTGGCATAAGCTAGATTAGGAACACTTAAAGTAATATATTGTAGTGTAAATCCCATTGCAAGTATACTTAAAATAAATGAATACACAAGAGCAGTGAGAACTATCGGTATCGGTATCATCTCCTTTCACACCAAATATACTTCATACAACTCACTTTTCTCTACAATCTCTTCCGGTGTACCTGATGCAACTACATTACCCCTTGAAAGAACATACACTAAGTCAACATATTTCATCGCAATGTCTAGTCTATGCTCAATAATTAAAAAGCTTGTCCCAAATTCGTTTCTGATATTTACTATGTGAGAAAATATGCTATTAGCTAGAACGGGATTGACACCGCCTATCGGCTCATCAAGCAACATCATCTTTGAGTTTAACATTAAAAGTCTACCAAGTTCAAGCAACTTAAGCTGCCCGCCACTAAGCTCACAAGCTAGATTATCAGCCTTGTCATCAAGGCCGATAACCCTCAAAACCTTATGCATTCTTTCTAATGTTCTTCTCTCAAAGTCTCTCCAATTCTTCCTATTTATTGATGACAGAAAATTTTCGCCTGGATTATTCTGACCACACAAGAGAAGATTCTCAGCAACAGTCATCCTCATAAATGGTTGAGGAATCTGGAAACTCCGGCCAAGACCAAGTTTTACTGTTTCATGAATGGGCAGCCCTGTAATATTTCTGCCATCAAATATTATTTCTCCCTCGTCAGGAATGTAGATCCCTGTTATACAATTTATCAACGTAGTCTTACCACTACCATTCGGGCCTATTAGTAAGGCTATGGCTTTCCTAGGTATAGCTAAAGAAACATTTTGAAGAGCATAAAAATTACCGAATTTTTTCGAGACGTTCTTAATTTTTAAGATCGGTTCGTCTTCTATCGAAACACTACTTTGACCAAGTGATTGAGTCTGTGACGCCATCGTAGAACCCTATGATTTTCCAGTCTATTTTACCGTTTTCTTTAACGACTTGATAAAGGTTATATGTCGGGTATTTCCTATCACCGTTCTCGTTTAGAGTTGTCCAGCCACCTACTCCAAAGTACATATCAGCGACCCTGGGCAATACATTGTAGATAGCTTCACCATCATATTTTTCAGCTAAGAGTATGGAGAGAGCAGCTATCCAAAGACAGTCATAGATATTTACTGCGGTGAAGTATGGCTCATACCCCGCCTTATTCTTATACCTAGTCGAAAAGTCAATATATTTTGGCGAGACTGCGGGTCCAAAGGCATATGCGGTGAATCTTACCTGTGCACATATATCTCCAGCATACTCGATGTATCCTGATGCTCCTCCACTGTCTGAGTCAAATACTCTAAACTTCATTAAGTCTGGATATTTTGCAAGACTCGTGAGCATCGGAATGATTGGCCCATATGTCCCGAACAGGAAAAGCCCAACTTCATTGACTGAGTATTTCTTTAGTGCTTCTTTTGCCTTTGCATCTATTGTCGAGAATTCACCGATGAATTCTTTCTTTTCAGGATCAACACCTAAGGACTCAATGATTTCTATTCCGCTATTCCTCCACATGGGCTCGCATTCTTTCCATAGTCCCTCTGCGTATGCCTCCTTAGCATAGACAACAATTACCGCCTTTAATCCTAGGTCTATGGACATTCTTCTTATTGCGAGCGCCTGTCTAGTGTCATCAGGCTGTAGCCTGAACAGGTAGTCGCCCGGAAGAGATAAGGCTGGAGACGAGGAGCTTTGACTGAGCAGTACTACTTTTCTCTCGTTTGCTAGGGGCAGTACAGCCTTACAGTGAGAGCTCCATTCCGATCCGACGATTATTTTTACTCCTTGTCCAATTAGTGTCTGAGCCCTCTCGACGGCTTTGGTTGCTGATTCTTCGGCGTTCTCTGATAGGAACTTGAATCTGACGTCTATGCCTACTTGTTTGCAGAAGTTGTTTATGTCTTCTTGAGCCATCTCGATGGCGGGCGCCTCTGGTCCAACTTCTATCGGTGCTGCATGTAGTATTCCGATTGGGATCTCTCCTGAAAGTGCTGCCTTTCCTACTGCTGGTGCCGCTGCCTGCGCGCCGAGGTATCCTGCTATTCCTCCTACTGCTAGGCCTGCTACTGTTCCGGCTGCTACCTTAACGAAGTCTCTTCTTTTGACTTCTTGTTGCTGTCCCATTCCTTTCTACCTCAAAGTGTTATATTATTATTATTAGGAGGTATTTATTTCTTTAGGTTTGGGTTTTTGTGTTTGTGTTTTGTGCATCCTCAAATATTGGTTTGTTGTTTTTAGTTTGGGTATTGGTGTATGGATGGTGGGTTTTTGGGTGCTAGGGATCGGGTGTTGCTGAGTGGTACGACGACTGTTGGGTTTGTTGGGCGTGATTTTGTGGTGTTTGCGACGGATACGAGGGCTACTGCTGGGTTTTTTGTGGCTCATAGGAAGACTAGGAAGCTTCATAGGATTGCTGATCATATTGCTTTGACTATTGCTGGTCGTGTTGCTGATGCGCAGTCGATGATTGATATTTTGAGGGCTAATGTGAGGCATTATGAGGTTACTTGGGGTAGGAGGATGGAGGTTAGGGCTCTTGCGGCTCTTGCGTCTACGTTTATGTTTACTTATAGGTATTTTCCGTTTCAGACTCAGTTGTTGCTGGGTGGTGTGGATAGTTCTGGTCCTCATTTGTTTAGTATTGATTTCTTTGGTGGCGTGACTGAGGAGAGGGTTGTTGCTACGGGTTCTGGTTCTCCTGTTGCTCTTGGTGTGTTGGAGAGTGAGTATCGCTCGGATTTGTCGCTTGATGATGCTGTGAGGCTTGCGTTTAAGTCTGTTGCGGCTGCGATTAGGCGTGATATTGGTTCTGGTGACAGTATTGATGTGGCGTATGTTTCTCAGGCGGCTATGTATAGGGAGTTGACGAGGGAGGAGAAGGCTCCGCTTTATGATCTGTATGTTAAGCCGTATTTATTGACCTAGAGTGTTTTTAGTGCTTCATAGTCTGTCTGTGGTATTGGTTTTAGTGTTCCTTGGAAGTATGCGTACCATTTGGATTTGTTCTTTATGAATGATAGTTTGGCTGCTGCTTTTTCGGCTTCTTTTGGTTTTTCCCATAGTTTTCCATCTATCGTGAAGTAGCTGTCTGAGAGTGTTGAGGGATAGCCCTCTAGGAGTTTCTTATGGGCTAGGTCTAGCGGCATGGGCTTGGAAGTTACTGTACATTCGCCCGCAAAGACCCTAGCCTCTCGTCCAGTCGCGAGAAATACTCCGATATCTCCTGGATTTATTTTTTTCACGTATGGATTCTTGCTACTGATGCTCCAGAATCCGTATTTTACACGGTTGTTTAATACCTCTAATGCTGATATGTCTCGCTTATCTGCAGATCTATGATCCTTGACTACTAAAATCCAGTACATGGTTGTTCTAGTATTTATGGATGTATATATTTTTTGTTTATTTGTATTGAGAATTCGTCTAATAGTTGTTAAGCAGTGAGGAAAAAATGAAAAATTGCTTAACACTTCTGATATATTTACTGCTCGTGATGGTTGTACATAATTAGTAGTCATCGTCAATTTCATTCTCTACAATATTATTTATCAAGCCATGTTTATGTAGCTTCAGACATAAATAATTAATTATCTCAAAGTTGTTTAAAGACACGTTAATGAATAAAATATAAGTTGTGGATTGCTTATTTTACTGGTAAAATAATGGCTGTGCCTGTGTTGTTAATTTCGTTAATGGTTAGTTTTTTGATAAATTTTAGCGGCGGTGTTATTATGCAAGGAGACTATTATTTGTCGTCTGCGCAGCTATTTTCTTTAAGCACTTTTGATGATGAAAATTTTACCGATGTTCGTCCCGCAGTTATTATTGATGATGCGAGACGTATGTACAGTGATTTTTCTTCATCCGGGCATGTAGAATTTGATGAATACTATAATCAGATAGATGATCCTAGGCCGGGTTTCTGGGAGACTAGTGAATACATGATGGGACGCGTCGGTGTATTAGTGATATTTGTTGAGAGTAATGGAAGCGTGGATCCAGACATAGAGAGGTGGGACGAGTGGCGCATGGATCTTGTTATGAGGGAAGTGAAGAATGGTCTGTCCTGGTGGGTGACTAATTATCCATACGATGAGCCTCCGCTGGAGTTTTTGGTGAATAGGGCTGTCGGATATACGAGTTATGAGCCGATTATTAGGAACAGTACTGATGAGTCATTATGGATTCCTGAAGTTCTCGCGAGTATTAAGTGTGGGAGCGGCGAGAATTATTATCTACATGCTGTAAGCTGTGCAAATGAAATAAGAAGTGAGCTTGGTACGGATTGGGCCTTCTTGATATTTGTTGTTGATAGTTTGAAGGACGATGATGGAATGTTTGTTAATACTCCGACATTTGCCTATGCTTATTTGAATGGTCCATTCATGGTCGTTACTTATGATAATGATAATTGGGGAATAGAGAGGATGGATAGAATCATTGCGCATGAGACTGGACATATCTTTGGAGCTACAGATGAATATGATGAGACACCGCAGAATGGTGGATATCTATACGAGCAGGACAGTGATGGCTCAAGATGCATTATGGATAATAATAATTGGTGCATCTCAGATGGGACTCGGCGACAGATAGGCTGGGTTGATGACAATAATAATGGATATCCAGATATACTTGAAAACGAGTTGTCCCTCACTATTGAAGATGGGCCCCCAAAGATTACTGATAACGACTTAATAAGATTAGGGGGAACTGTTAGGCTGATTCCCTATCCCTGCCGCCGACCATATTGTAGAAGCGTTACGATAAATAAAATAACACCGATTGAATATATTGGAGACTTATATGCAGTCGATGGAAAATTTGATTCGGCGGTTGAGAGATTCGTCTTAATTTATAACGCGTCAGTTCCAGGCTGGCATGAAATTTTAATCCGCTTCACTGATGCTCTAAGAAACTTATCCACTTCCTATAACCAGACAATACTCTATACATACATAGTGGTGACGGATACTCGTGGGCCGAGAACTGGAAGGGTAGATGTTGGGGAGTTACAAAATGTTGATTTTCTGCTAAGATGGGCGCATGACTATAGCCCGGTCTATTCTGGCGATGTAGTGATAAATGGTTTGCCAGCCGTGAATAAGGGTGATGGATGGTTCGGCATAACAATTACTAAGAATGATGTGGGGAAAATATTTGTTAATGTGGATTATGCGAGTGCAGAACTACGTATAGATGAGGAGAAAGCATTGATACGGAAATTTTTAATGACGACAATGCCGATCGACATTATTTTTGACAGGGTAGTCGTTTATCTTTTACCTATTAGGGAAAGGATTGATGTTGGTAGTTATGCGGAAATTAGTTACCTTGCTTATTATGAATATGATCATAATGAGTTCCGAGGCTCCCTGCTATTTAATCAGCCGTTAAGGCAGTTTAACGTGGGAAAATATACATACACCGTCGTTGATATAAGCGATGAATTATATGGGCTTAAAAAATTTGTGACCAACTCGATAGATATAGTTTTTGACAAAGTAGTAGTTGTTCTGAGCGCTCCGAAGACGAGGATAGATGTCGGCTCTACTGCAGAAGTCATCATAGATGCGAGATATGCCTATGACTCCGAGCCTTTTGTCGGTGAGGTGCATTTATCCGAGCCTCTGACACATTTCGAGAGTGGGAAATACATCTATCGGGTAAGCGGGATACGTGATGAAAAGCACGGCTTATCTATGTTTGAATCTAACGAAGCTGAAATAATTTTTGATAAGGTAATCATAACGTTGCATGCTCCTCCGAGGGTTCAGGCCGGCAAGCCAGCCCCCATAGAATACTCCGCATACTATGAGTATGATGGAGAAAAATTCATAGGCGAAGTTCTTCTCAACAGGGATGCCACATCATTAGTAGTAGAGAAGGCCGAGTTCTATGTTTCAGAAATCATCGATAATCTTTACGGCCTGAAGAGCTTCAGCAGCAACAAGGTAGAAGTAATCTTCGACTCGTTAACTCATAGGCTCAATATTGACACGATGACGCCATTCTCAGCAAAAATCTGTGTCCTTCTTAATTACATTTCAGATGGTTCGCCAGTCACTGATGCAGAAGTCTTAGTTAATGATGCTGAAATGACTATGACTTCTCCAGGCGAGTATCAGCACAGCATTGTTACCTTATCACCTATACTGGACATTAAAACATTTGCGAGAGCCAACTACTTCGACCCATACATCATAGAGACAAGAACACTCATGGTAGGAAACATTATCCTATATGTCGGAGCCGCTACGTTAATCATTGTCTTCACATCTCTAGCGGCCCATAGGAGACGCATAGTCTCGAAGAAGGGCCAATTTCTAATAAACTAAATAAGCATCTTTCAGACTCTTTATATCGTATGCCTGAAGAGATCACCTTGGAGGAGTATAAGAAAGCATTCAGAGATATGGAGATGGAAGATGCGAAGCGGGGATTCATAGCTCACCTAATCACATACATACTGGTCAATGCAATGCTAGTCGTAATAAATCTCGTATACACACGTGAAGTCATCTGGTTCTTCTTCCCCTTGATCGGCTGGGGCATAGTCCTGATATTCCACTACATCGGTGCGACATACTGGCTTAGAAGGGAACTACTGGATAAGGAGGCAAAGGCAGAATACAGGGCAAGAATGGCCAAAAGGAAGACATGACCAGATATATTACTTTAAGCCGGATTATTTGCACGCTTATATCTGAGGCTGAGAATATATTTACAGCTTGAAGCCCTGCAGCTCCTGCGGCGCCTGGATGCCTGACGAGGCGATGTTCTGCATTTACTGCGGATCCTCTCTAACAGTAAAGACCTCTGCGCAGGAGCTCTATCGTTGCTACTATCATCCAGACCGCTTCGCTGCCTATAGATGCAGCATCTGTGGAAAGATGATCTGCAAGTCCTGTAAGTATCAATACACTGATAGGGACGTGTGTAGGGTCTGCTACATCAAGGAGGTTATCCCAACAATGGTTATGGATAAAGTGAGATGGACAGTCAAGGAGACTGAGGAATAAGGAATTCCTACCGCTCCCTAAGCCTGCTAAGCCTAGTCTCTAGGCTCCAGATCTTTGAGAAGCCTTCTCCAGCCCTCTGGTCAAAGAGCCCCTCCCTCGAATAAGTTATGAACTCCCTAGAGTAAAGGGATTTCTCAGCTCTTCTACCAACTATGCTCATCGAGCCCTTGAAGAGCCTTACCCTGACCTCGCCGGTTATTCCTCTCTGCGACTCATCGATAAAGGCATCTATTGCTCCTCTCAGGGGGTCTTCCCAGAGCCCTCCATATACAAGCTCCGCCCAGACCCTCTCCACCTCCCTCTTGAATGCTAGAAACCGTCTGCCGAGGAAAAGCTTCTCAATGTCGAGGTGAGACTTAATCAATATGAGCGCCGCCGGAGCCTCGTAGACCTCCCGCGACTTCAGCCCTATTACTCTATCCTCAATATGATCAATTATTCCATATCCATGCTTCCCACCAATCGTGTTAAGCCTCGATATGAGCTCGAGCAAACTCATCTCCTCACCGTTAAGTGACACTGGAAGCCCGTCCCTGAAGCCTATCTCGAGATACTCAGGCACGTCCGGCGCCTGCCTCAGAGGCCTGACAATAGTGAAGGCATCTTCAGGCGGCTCGACCCATGGATCCTCAAGCTCGCCGGCCTCGATCGACCTGCCCCAAATATTCTCATCTATGCTGAACCTGCTCTTCTTAGGATTTACTGGAAGCCTGTTCTTCAAGGCATATTCTATCTCTTCGTCTCTATTCATGTTCCACTCTCTTACGGGCGCGATTATTCTCAGCTCAGGCGCCAACGCCGCGAAGGCTGCGTCGAACCTCAACTGATCGTTCCCCTTCCCCGTGCTTCCATGCGCGACGGCGTCGCATCCCTCTCTCCGGGCTATATTTACCACCTCCTCAGCTATCAGGTATCTCGCCAAAGCAGTTGAGAGTGGATATTCGCCCTCGTAGAGACCATTAGCCTTTATGGCTCGAGAGATATAATCGTCGGCGAACTTCTTCTTGGCATCTATCAAGTAGTGCTTGGCAGCGCCCGATACATAGGCCTTCGCCTCGATTTCTCTAAAGTCTTCCTCCTGACCAACATCTACAGTCACGGTTATGACTTCTGCTCGGTATTTCTCCTGCAGCCATTTGATTGCTACGGTGGTGTCTAGGCCGCCGCTATATGCAAGGGCAACCCTCAACTAACTATGTACACCTCAAATAGCTATTCGAGAAATATTTCTTAATTAATTATTCTAAGAGATTAAGAATTATAACTTTTGCCTAGGCTGAGTATGGACTAATCATTGCAGGTGGTTAAAAAACGATTATTAACCACATAAAATTATTTTTCACTTGATGTCAAGAAAGACCTCGAAGAAGGAGAGAACGAGTAAACTTTCATATCTGTTTGCCCTGCTACCAGTCATAATTTTTGTTGGATTTGTAGTTCTTTTCTTGACGATGCAGCAACAACCTCCTGGGCAGACAGTACCGACTACCCAGACAACCACCGTCGAGACTTCGCGTACTAGCTATCAAGCTGCACCCGACTTCACGCTTAGAATAATTACGAAGGACGGATTAACTGATGAGAAGTTCACTCTTTCCTCAACGAGGGGGAAAGTAGTATTTATGGAGTTCATAATGTCTTGGTGCTCCGTGTGTGACAGAGTAGCTCCGACCGTCAAGAAACTACATGACCAATACTCAGCTCGGGGTGTCATGTTTGTAACAGTGGCTGGAAAGGATACTCGCGCAACTGAGGAGGAGACTGCTAAGTTCCTTCAAGAACATGACGTTACATGGACATCTGTGTATGACGAAAGGTTAGAGGTGTTTAGTCTATACTCTGTTAGGGGTACGCCTACTTTTGTCATAATTGGAAGGGATGGCAGAATAGTAAACATAATAGTTGGTGCGCGGACATATGAGGATTTAGCGTCTGAGATTGAAAAGGCGCTTAGAGAATGAGTAAAAAAACCGCAGTCATATATTTGTTATCCAGTTTTCTGTCAATAGCTGGACTAATTACTTCTGTTTATATTTCACTTGCGAGACTTAGCCCTCCTGAGTTTTGTGAGTTAGGCTCGTTGTTTTCGTGCGAGGAGATCCTCTTTAGCCCATACTCAAGCTTCTTAGGAATATCCATGGAGTATTATGGAGCTGCTTGGTTTACCGTGTCGCTTCTCCTTTCTTTATCCTCATTACTCAGCAGGATGAGCAAGATTCTCCTTTTTGGATGGTCTGTCCTAGGCATTTTAGGAGTGGCTTGCCTAGTATATGTTGAGGTTTTCTTAGTTAATTCAATATGTATATTGTGCACCGTGGCCCATGCATTTGGAATTCTCATATTCTCGGCCTCATACATAGGCTATAAATATTCAAAATGAAGCTTTATACAACTTCTGATAAATAATTATGGCAGAGTTGTCGTACGAGCCTAATGAGCTTGACTATAAGATAATCGAGCTTCTAAGAAAGAATTCTAGGATGACTTATCAAGAGATAGGTAAGGCCCTGGGCCTGTCAGAGGGCGCCATAAGGAGGAGAGTAAAGAAACTAGTAGAGAACAAAATAATCAAGCAATTTACCATCAAGGTCGAGCTAGGGCAGAGAGTCAGAGCCATGTCGATGATCTCAGTGAGTCCTGGATACTCAACGCCGAGCGTTACTGAGAAGCTATCAAAACTGGAGGGCATAGAGGAGGTATACGAAGTCACTGGCGAGTATGATGCAATAGCCATCATAGCGGTCAAGAGCGTCAACGAGCTAAACAAGTGTATCGAGGATATCCGAAAAACAGAGGGCGTAAGGAACACCAATACAATGATAATTCTCAGAGTTGTGGGGACTGAATAATGGGGCTAAAAGCATAGCTCTAATAATCTATAACTAATTTTTGACTTTTAGTTTGATTTTATTATATCATAGCGCCACTTAAATATGTAGATGCAGGTTATTCTTTATGGTTTATTGTTCTAGGTGTGGGAGAGAAGTTGACCCCCAGTGGACTCATTGTCCTTATTGTGGTAATCCTTTAACTCCAGCATATCAGCGACCAGTTCCTAAGAAGAAAAGTAGGAGGAGCCTTGTTGCTGCATTAATTGGTCTTTCAGGATTCTTGGGATTGGGCTACGTGGCTTATCGATACTACGGAGACGAGATTATCGCTTTTATAGAGAGCATCTCGGGGCAGGTCAGACCATCAACCGAGATTCGGACAACGACGCTCACTAAGACATCCGAGCTGACGACAAGCCAGTCTTCAGCGACGACCCCCTCGACACCAATTGAGACACAGATCACGACTACGTCCCAGGTCACGACCACTACGCCATCGCTAACGACTCAGCTCACTACTACTCAGACAGAAACATCCATGACAACTACCTCCTCGGCCACTTCCACTTATACTGTTTCTGGAATGCCAGAGAGGGCCTGGGATAGTATAGCTTATCCTTACCTCGTGGTTGGTGGACAGGCATATTATGAAGAAGTCAAGACCAGCGTGACAAATGAGGGAGACGCCCCATCTTTCTACACGGTGCTAGAGCTATATCAAGGGCCGGTCCCAAGCAGGATACCTGGTCTAAAATACATCGAGCATCCATTAAGGAGCTTCAAGCTTACTTGGCGCAAAATCATTACACTTAACCCAGGCCAGAGAATAGACCTCGACCTCTCTGGAATCACTCCACAGCATGAAGTATTGGTATGGGTCTGCTATGACCCGATCCTCGACCCAAGGGGGTTCAGAATGGAAAGCGACGCCGAGCTGAGAAGTATCTATAGAGGCGGCCCCGACCGCGACCGACACGCCATTGCTATGGGGCGCAGCGGAGCCTTGGAGGGATGAATAATTGCCTAAAACAGCAGTCCACGTAATTGTCCTTGACGAGGTAATCAACCGTCTCAGAACAAGCAGCAACGAGTCTGAGAGAAAGACCGGAGAAATCATGTATAGAAATAGGACCGCGGCCGTTTTGGGAGCAATCGGGCCTGACCTCTTCTTCTGGGCGCCTGACTACGAGCTCGTGAATACTCTCTACAATTTTTACAAAAACTGGAAATTCGTCATAGAGATCTATAACGCGACCATAGGCAAGGTCAAGGAAGCGATCGATGCTGTAGGAGAGGCAACGATGGACGCTGTCGGGACCCTCGCGCCCGCCACTATCTCAATGATTAGGACCCTCATCGAGGAGATCAAGGAGACGACACAGCTCTTCAAGTCAACCCTGGCTACTGGACTCTTCGTCGGCGTAATAGAGGGTTACGACTCATTCGCAGGATTGGCCGACGCCCCGAGACTCTTCCATGAATTATTCGACTTATTCACCCCGCCTCTACAGAGTGGAAAGGGTGAGAAGGACTGGTACTGGTTTGACATGCTTCACTATAGGTGGACTGGGAGATTCGCCAAGAACCTTCTAGACCTTGCGGACGACGAGACTAAGCTTGCCTACGCGTATGGATACCTCACACACATTGCCTGCGACGTCGTCGGGCATGGGTTCGTCAACCAGATCGTCGGGGGGCCATACAGACTACACCCACAGAGACACGCCACCGTCGAGAACTTCATAGACTCATGGAAATTCCATCAGAAATACGGAGAGAGCATAAACGAGAAACTACACGAACTGCTCAGCCTGCCCGAGAAGCTTCCAGACAGCATCGTAAAAATTCTATACAACGCATTTGTTAACACGTACAAGAATATGCCTCATCCACTGAGGTTTAACCGGGAGAACGACGGCTTCCTCACGCCGGGAGACATCCTGAAGACATACGAGGTCTTCAAGTTCATATACGATATCCTAGGAGGGATAAGCATCAGGCCGCCTGAGGAGCCGTTCAGCGGAGCCCTAGACATACTAGCCGAGGCTTTAAAGAACATCGAGCCTCCTCCGAAGCCTCCTAGCTCCAGAGAAATGTGTAGCCTGTCAGACATCTTTAGCTTCGGCCTGACTGAGAGCTCGAGGGAGTGCTACGAGGAGTTCGCGGAGGCGCTTGAGGAGTGGCTCGAGTATCTGGGTGAACTGTTACTATGGACCTTCGAGACCATACTCGCGATACTGGACGCAATAACTGCTGCTCTGCTATCGCTCCCAATAATGGCGCTCATGGCAATCCTCTACGGAGTCCAGCTGGCACTATACAATCTCTATAGACAGTTCAGACAGACACTCGTCCTCGCAGGGCTCCTGTACCCAGAGCCCGACGAGCTCCAAAGCTCCCATGGAAGAAACCTCACAACAAACTATCAATGCAGCCTCATAACCGAGTTCAAGGGATATCCACAGAAGCACTCATGCGAGATCAATAATCTTCAATGCCCAAGGACTAGTCTAGAGGAGCCGGGAACGCTCCCGACAACCTATGAGAGAAGCCCCGACATGACTCCAGACATATTCATCAATCAAGAGCCATTGAAGGAGGATGGGCTGACCGGCTACGCCAACGCCAAGACACCCGCAGAGACGCGGGGACTGGAACTTAAGAAAATAACCATAGGAAACGCCGTCAGCCTCTCATGCTGGATGATCAAGAATAGCAATTCCCAAGAAAGGCTGGGAGTAGTCTTCGCCGACTGGAACCTAGACTCGGACAGGGGATATGGATACAAGTGCTGGGCTTGGGACAAGGACAAGAAGACAGACCTATACATCTATGAATTCGTCTAAAAAGAGACCGACAACTCATCACTACCGTAACACTACTTCAACCTCTATCGTCAAAACCTATCAAATCACCAATATAAATTGAAAAATATTAAATACATCCTCAACGAGATAAAAAATATAAAGGGTGGGCAAAAATTGTTAATACACCCTTTTTTTAAACATATTAAACCGATTTTATTAACTTCTTTATTATTGACGCTTCTCCTTGCCGCCATATTTTTTGATATTCTCCCGGTTCAAATTGTTTCTGCTGAGACACTCTGCAAATTTGAAGGACCAGATGTTAGAGATGATTTGATGCTTACAGATTATTATGTGGAAGGCGACCCAGAGATAGGAGTCGGAGGAACCGTGATAATTAGTTTTAAACTTACCTATGTGGGAAAGTATTATGTAACAATTGATCCTGATATGGGAGTTTTCGCAGCGGCAAAATCTCCAGATGGCGATGTAAGGATAGTTGATAAACAGCATCGAGGAGTTACTTTAAAGAGTCAACAATCTGTTATCTTTCATGGAGAAATTACTCTCAATAAAGAGGGAGAATGGCTTATATGGCCCTCTTATTGTATAATTAAGGATGGAAAGAAAATATGTGGCCCCTCAGAGTGGCATGCATGCACCATAAGAGTAAAGACGATTAAAACCACAAAGACCACGACGCCCCTTACGCCTAAGCCAGACCTATATATCTCATATGCATGGTATCAAGCCCTTACAGTTGAAGATATGGGATTCTATTATAAAATTAAAAATGTCGGAAATGAGCCATCGAATAGATCCATTACTCAGCTCATAATTGATGGTATACCCGTCGCGTATGATGAAGTGCCTCCACTAAGCCCCGGTGAGGAAAGAAATGAGGTTTTTCTGGGAGTAGACTGGCGATGTACGGGCGACTCTGATTTAATAGAAATCGTAGCAGATTATAATAACCAAATAAGTGAGCGAGACGAGTATAACAATGTTTATCGCAGGACGATGAGCTGTATTTATGCAGTAAAGGGCGTCGACCTAATATTAGAGCGTATATGGCATGAACCGATACTTGTTGAGGAGCAGACAGGGGGAACATTCGGACGCCCCCGATATAGACTCATAAATGCAGTACTCTTTGAGATCAGAAACAGAGGAGCTGGTGATTCAGGCTCATTCGATGTCAAGCTCTATGTCGACAATACAGAAGTTGATTCCGTAAGAATGAACTCTTTAGGTCCGGGGGAAACTAGGACAGCCTATTTCCCTAACTTTGATTTTAGTACGAGATGCACTGAGCCTGATGACGTAGTGAGAGTCTATGCTGATCCACCTAAGCCCTATGTAGGAGACGAAATAGCTGAACTCGATGAGTATAATAATGTGATAACGGAAACTTGGAGATGCCTTGATCGTCCTGACCTAGTTGTGGAGGACATCTGGATAATTGGGTCTTCAAATCCAAGCGATAGGACGAGAACTAGACTAGACAGTGGAGAAGAGTTTGAGGTCTGGGCTAGGATAAGAAACATAGGGGATACAACAGCTCCTCAGAGCATTGCTACGCTTTCAGTAGGACTTGGACCTGGAAGAGGAGTAGAAACCTATACAGTAAACATACGAGCACTGAATCCAGGAGCGATGGTTGAAGTTCGATTCCCGATCAGCTTCACATGCGATCCAACAGTATGGGCCTATTCACTTCGGGTAATCGTCGATAGTACTGAAGAGATAACAGAGAAAAACGAAGGCAATAATCTTTCGGCTGAGTTTCATGTATCATGTAACATTCCATATCCTGATTTGGTAATAGAGGATCTCTGGCTCGAGGGCTTCACTATAAAGTATAGAATAAAGAATCAGGGAAGCGTAGAGGCTGGTCGGAGTACTACGAGGCTAATTCTACCTACGCCTCAAGGATACATTGCTCTTGATGATCAGGTCTCTAGGCTAAGTCCTGGAAGAAGCAGTGAAGAATCTTTTAACTACATCTTTGACTGGAGTCAATATAGAGATGGAGCCCCAATATATTATTTAACAATATTTGCCGACTTTAATAATAATGTAGAAGAGTACCGAGGTGAAGCTAATAATGAAAGAGAATTTCAGTGGAGAAATCCAGGATTCATAAAAATAACTGGCAGAATTCTGTATCAAGAAGCTGACGCCCCTACCGGAAACGACCGTAATAGAGGCCCACTTAATTTAAGAGATTTCAAACCTTTTAGATTTGGGAAACTATACTTCAGGAGCATAACGGATAGCTACAAATCTCAAGTTATTATAACGGATAGTAACGGATATTTCTCGACTTTTATTCCGAGAGTAGTTGGAAGACAGCTGCGCATCCGTATAGGAGGAGAAGAAGTCCTAGATGGGAATATGAATTACGCCGTGAGGGTGGGAAGAGATTTTGATGCTTGTAATGAATATGTCGGATGGGATAGTATTAATACCATAACTATTCCGGATACGGGCGACATAGAATTAGGAGAATTAAAGGTAGGAGCAAATCAAAACATAGATTTTGAGGGCTATGTCCAAGAGACATATATAGATTGGATTTGCGGTTGGAGAAGACCTCTCCCAGGGGGATCAGCCTACTTCAATATAGCCGAGACAATATTGGTAGGAAGAATGTACGCTGATGCGCATAGAGATATAAGTGAGTCTGATTCAATAGGAAGAGTAAGTGTTGCATATCCAGACTCGGGACCCTTCGATTTTGGCGCTCCAGCTTGGGAAAATCCATTCTATGACGAAATCTATCTAACGGGGCCTAGAGAGGCCAATGGTTACAGAGATCTTGGATTTGTTGATCAGATCATCCTTCATGAGTATGCTCATCATTTATCTGAGGAGATAAGTGAAAATGATTGGGCACTGGCGATCCATCATAAATGTTTCTGCGCGACGGGCTTAGATCCCGGAGAATTTGCTTGGTTCGAGGGATTTGCTGAATATTTCTCCCACCTCCTCCTATATTTACATTCAGATCGATCTGATCCTCATTATCTCTCGCAAGAGTCGGCAGATTTTGAGTGGTATGAAACACCCTTATGCGATGGAAATGTCCCGGGATTACTACAGGAGGGAGGAGTAACGGCTTTCCTCCTCGACCTAGTAGATGACCCCAGGACATTTGAATGGTCAGTCTCTGAGGACTTCGATAGGATATCTGGTCTAGACGACATGATATTCAAGATATTCGATACAGAGATGGATAATGTAATCGATGCTCCAGACATATTCGAGTTCATGAATGGAGGCGATGGATTAATTGCCAGAGCGCGACGAGAAGGCTATCCCTCGGAGGATGATATAATGCTGCTCTATAGACATTATCAAAGGTAGCTAGTCATGCAGGATTAGTGAAATGGTGGGAATTCATGAGTAGGGCGGTCATAATAATTGTGGTTGTCTTGCTGTGCGCTGTAGGCATATTTCTAGCACTGAATTATTTATCTATACCTCTAATAACTCAGCAATCCACTTCTACTATGACGACCATCACGCCTCCTATCACTACGGAGACTACCACGAAAACCACAACTCCTCTAACTACAACCTCTTGGGAAAAACCACAAGTAAACATAGAATACTTAGAGAAAATTCATAATAGTCTCGATCCTGAAAGTATACCTGAGTTAAAGGACATAATACTTAATCATCCAGATAATTACGTTAGAGAAAGAGCTGTCTTCATACTAACGGATATAGCTATTAGAAGCAACAAAGTAGATGAAGTAATAGACTTTCTGAAACAAATCGCATACAATGAAGAAAATGACGAAGTTAGAACAGCAGCCTACGCCAACCTAGACCTAATCAGGAAATACTATCCGGTTGAACTGGGTGAGAGTATAGAGATTAGGATAGAAGGTGAGATCAAGAAGGGTAATAACGTCACACTCATAGTAATCGTCTCAACTCAGAAAGATATCCCGCAAGCCGTAGTAGGTATAAAGCGAATAGTGAATATGACGGCGGGAGCCCAAACACCCGTAATAACGATGCTGCGAAGCATGAATCCAGTATGGTTATCCATTAGGGCGGAAACACCCGAAAAAGCAACATTCATAATCTATCTAGAAAGTGAGGGAGAGTACCTCGTTCCGTGCGTCTTAAAACTAAACATAGATAGATCCGACTATAAGATAATAGAGAAATTCGTCTACCTAAAGGTGGGAAAAGATGAGGGGGCCTACATCGTGGCAGATAATTTAGATGCCCTAATCACAGAGATTACCTCAACAACTACTACATCTACATAGTTTTCGATAATAAATATTCATAAACATAACTCAAATTTTCCGGATTGATTTATTACAGCTTTCATTAACTAAAATTAAGAAATGATGTTTTAATTCTAGGACTTGAGAGAATTGTATTGATGAGTGGAGTGTTCAAGCAGGTCAAGATATCTGAGGCGTACAGGCTGCTACATCCTAAACCCGTCTCCCTCATCATCTCTATTAGGCCCTCAGGAGAGCTCGGCGTAATGCCCGCAGCATGGATAACTCCATTATCAAGGAACCCCCAACTAGTCGGCGTATCAATAGCGCCGATCAGACACACATACGAAGTCCTAAGGGATGCTGGAGACTTCACGCTCAACGTAATGCCAAAAGAACACATCAAGCAGGTAAACTTCCTGGGCACAATCTCTGGAAAAGAAAAGAAGGATAAAATTAAGATGAGCGGTCTTACACTCACGGAGTCAAGAAAGATAAAGTCCCCACATGTATTGGAAGCACTAGCAGTCCTCGAGTGCGTAGTTGAAAAAGAAGTAGAGGCTGGAGACCACATATTCATCATTAGTAGAGTCATGGATTCATACGTTAAGCCTGATGTATTTGACGAGACATATCTACCGCATAGAGCCAAAATACTTTTCCACCTAGGCGGCACGAATTATGTGACTTTATCAGATGATGTCTTAAAGCCCTGAAGAACTACTCAAACATTTTAGGTCTACTCTATTCGTTGCTGTTTATTTTTGCTCGTCTCTATGAGTCTTATCAACATTTCTACTGCTTCTGACGGTGTCCTAGCTGCATGGATCTTTATTCTTTCTCTGTCGTCCATGTACTGTCCTGCATATGTATCTGCGGCTCCGCCTGTTCCTACCAGGGAGACGATGGGCTTTCCCTCGATGTAGGCTGCTGCAATTTCTGTTATTGTTCCAGCTCCTCCGCCCACCACGATGACTCCGTCTGCGCTATATACATTGATGAAGTTTCTCATATGTCCAATTCCTGTCGCAACGACGGCTGTGCTGTATGGGTTTGCCTCATCGATTTCTTTTTGCGGAATTATCGAGAGAGTTATTCCTCCGTTCTCGTATGCTCCTCTCGATGCTGCCTCCATTACTCCTCCCAGACCCCCGGTCACGAGTATTGCGCCTCTCTTAGCTATCTCCGCACCAACTCTGTATGCCGCATCCCTAGCCTCAGATGTGCAGCTGTCCTCATTATAGCCAATCACAAGTATCTGCAATCTCCGTCTACTAATCCTATGTGCATTTATGTCTCCATGCATATTTTGAGTCAAGATTCAACAGTTGCATCTGTCTATTTATAGATTCAAATCATAAATTCATCCGTGGTTAATTAATGAGTAAAGAGCCTGCAGTAGAGGGTTTTTATCTTGGCGGAGAGTTGATGACTTGGTCAAAGGGATCTAAATGGATTATGCGGTTAAAGTCAATAATCTTGTTAAAGTTTATGATGGAAAAGTGAGAGCCCTTGACGGTGTTGACCTAACTGTCGAGGCGGGGGAGTCCTTCGCGTTGTTAGGTCCTAACGGTGCTGGCAAGACCACGCTTATGAGAATTTTGACCACGCAGCTAAGGCCGACCTCTGGAGAAGCATACGTATTCGGCTATAACGTTGTCCGCGATGAGGGAAAAGTTAGAAGACTTATTAGTTATGTCCCTCAGGAGATAAGTGTCTGGACAGATATAAGTGGCTATGAGAACCTACTGATTTATGCAAAAATATTCGGAATACCAAGAAATCAGAGAGAGAAGATAATTGATGAAGCGTTGGAAAACATGGGTCTCTCCGATGTGAAGAAAGAACTTGTCAGGACTTATTCAGGAGGAATGATAAGGAGGCTCGAAATTGCATGCGCCGTGCTCATAAAGCCGAAAGTCATGTTTTTGGACGAACCAACAATTGGCTTAGATCCCGCGGCTAGGAAGACCGTCTGGGAGCGGCTGAAAGTCTTTAAAGAGGAGTACGGCGTCACGATTTTCTTCAATACACATTACATGGATGAAGCCGATATGTATGCTGACAAGATAGCAATAATTAACCAAGGAAAGATAGTTACGAGGGGGACAAGTAGAGAGCTTAAACAATCATTAGGAGGAGACGTCATAACATTTATCCTTAAAGATGGGGCTAACAATTCAGGAAAACTTCAAGAGATCAAGAAACTAGAATTTGTGAAGAATTTATTTGTTTATGGGTCTAGCCTGAGTGTAGTTGTAGAGAATGCTGAGATTGCTCTGCCGAGCCTTCTTAACACCTTGAGAGATATTGGTGCCTCAATTGAGAAGATTTCCATCGCTAAACCGACGTTAGACGATGTTTTTCTAAAATATGCTGGGACGCGGCTTGAGGATAAGAGGAGACTTAGCGAGGTTACTCGTGTAAGAGAGATGATAAGAAGGGGATGAGAATCATGAATGCTTTAAAAAACATATTGGTTATGATGGAGCTGGAATTAAGGAGACTGCGTCATGACAGAACCGAGATCTATTTCAGAGCTATACAGCCAGTCCTATGGATAGCCATATATGGCCCGGTCATGAGTAGCGTCAGAGCAATACCGACGGGCGGCGTGCCTTATACTGATTTCATAACCCCCGGCGTCATGATTCAGACAACAACCTTCGTAAGTATTTTTTATGGACTCATGATGGTGTGGGAACGTGACTCAGGCATCCTGAAGAAACTACTAGTGACGCCCGCCTCTAGATATTCGATGGTTATTGGGAGATCCATGTCCTCTGGAGTAAGGGCCGTATTTCAAGCATTGATAATATTGCCCATAGCTCTTGTAATAGGCGTGAAGTTCATTCCCAGTCCTACCTACTTTATCTTAGCCTTTACAATAATTTTCTTTGCGTCAGGAGGGTTCGCTGCAATATCGATACTCGTCGCATCCTTCATGAAGACACGTGAAAGATTCATGGGTATCGGCCAGGCCATAATAATGCCTCTCTTCTTTGCCAGTAATGCTCTCTATCCGATACAGCTAATGCCGCCGATTCTAAGAGAACTATCGACATTTAATCCCCTGAGCTACGTTGTCGACGCCGTAAGGGGACTATTGATAACCGGAGACCTCTCTAATCTCTTGCTCGACATCATAGCGATAATGATCTTTGACATCGTCATGTTTATTCTAGCATCCATGAGCTTAAGAAAAATTATTGAGTAACACGTCATGATAGCTTAAATGTGTTTGGGTCGTCGGCTGCCGCTATTATTCTTCCTCCCCATGGACAGTAGCTCCTAACGGTCTCCAACCAATACTCAAGCTCATTCTCAACAGAGCTGGGAATGCCGTCGCAGAGCTCGATGCTGACCTCAACCATCCTAACGGTCTCGGGCTTTAAGTGCCAGCTCCAAGGCTTATTGAAGCCTCCATCACCGCGGGCCAGCTCGCCCATCGGAAACATGTTATTCTTGCCCTCCATGTTCTCGAGGGCAAGCCTAATTGTCTCTGCATCAGTAACATAAATTACGAATCGTTCACCATGCACATCCACTAAGAAGTACTTTCCACGTGGCCCCATGTATGGAGCAACAAAATGAACAGCAGCAACAATAATCACTAAGACTAATAACAGTGCAATAATTACTCGTCTACTAATCAACACAGTATATTTTAGTTTCCGTCAATATATTTGATTTTGTCCGATGTGCCTCCTATGCTTTCTTGCTCTTCGACTTAGCCCCTCCTTCCACAATGCCTGCCCTCATTAATAGGAGTAGAAGCTCGTCGTAGTGTTTCTCTATCTCGGAGAGAGCCTCATCTGGGTCGCTGATGCTCACCATGTACTTACTCTTCCACACGTAGCCACCGTCCCTTAGATTAAGCCTAGTAAATACACCAACCAATGATGAGTCCAACTCATAATTCACCCACGGAATAATGTATTCGATAAAGCAGTGTCTATATGCCCTTTCATATACGTCTCCGTAAAAAGTGTTGAAATATATGTGGAGAGGCTGCTCCCTCACATATGTCTCCCAAGTAGTAAATCGCGAATAATTCGGCGCCCAAGTATCATCCCTCAGCTCTAGGTCTTCTAGGGATACTGGGCGTCTCCAGGTACCCGGAAGGAAGCCCCGCAACTCGAGGGCCGGTATTATGCTCCGGTGAATTATTCCCTGCCTCATGAGCTCTATTCTCTCCCTGAGCGTAAGCCCCACGCCTATTCACCGCCTATAAATGCATTCCACCACCAGCCTCCAACAATGAATAAATATACCAAATAACCCTCTACTCATTGTCCCAATAATTATAAATGCCTTATTAAAAAGATTAATCAGCGCTTCCATTTCTCCTGAATGGTAATTTTATAGCCAACATAATAACTATCAATAGGTCAGAATTGATAGTGGTTGATAGTAACGAAGCAGCCGAGAGCCAAAAGCTCGTTGAGTCACTCAGAAAAATCACAGAGGTAGCCATAAGACCACTAGACGCTGGAGATTACTTGATTACTGGGCAGTCCGGACAGGCCTTAATCGAGAGAAAAAGAGTATTTGACTTCCTGAACAGCCTAAAAGGCAGACTCTGGGACCAATTATCACTACTGAGGACATTTGAGGGAGAGAAGATCCTAATCCTGGAGGGCTATCTGGGACTATATAGGAAGAGCAAGTGGAACGAGACATCAGTCCTAGCATTGATCGATAGAATAGTCATGGAGTGGGGAATACCAATAATCCCGACCCCAGACACCAGGGCGACACTGACCTACCTCGCATGGAAGCATAAAAAACTAGGAGAAGAAAAGGAGCTTAAGGAATATCCATTAAGAGTAAGTGGAAAAGAGATGAGTGCAGAGGAACAGGCACTCTACACCCTCGAGGGGCTATGCGGACACAAGACCGCCAAGACGCTCCTCACACATTTTGGCACTCTAGGAAAAGTCATAGAATTCTTCAACAACAATCCACTCACAATAATAGAGTCGAGGCTAAAAGACGTAAAGGTAGGTGGAAGAAGAATACCGTCAACAACTATTCGAAAAATCTACGAAGTAGTTAGAACAGAGTTTAAGCCTGAGCAAGAAGGGAAAACGTAATAATCAATCCTGCGTCTCCATACTCAAGACGGTGTATATCTCTGCTAGGGCTGCGGGAGCTGCGAGCTCTGTCGGCAGCGTTATCTCCGGTGCCAAGTCAATCACCAAGTCTGCTCTCCTATAAATTCCCTTAGGTATGCCTTCCCTTGAGCCGAATAGAAGATTCACTCTACCGCCACGCGAAAAAATATCCCTGAGTTTATTAACTATGCGTCGAATCTCAACACCCTCAGGCTCAAAGACAATCAATGACTCTCCACTCCTCTCCCTCACCAATTGATAAAGGTCTTGGACAAGCACCTTCACTCTCCTTGCAGTTCTCGAATAGCTACGCTTCTGGACCTGATACCTACTCTCGATTCCCTCCTCTATGCCCTGAAGAAAAACGACAAGCTCCGACGCATCAACCGCTTTGTTCGGAGCTATTACCAGCTCGTCCACCTCGTATGCCTGTACGGCTCTTCCAATCCTGCCTCCAATCTGCCTCGCACCTTCGGGAGGACCCAAGTAGGGCATCTGAACAATCGAGACCCTGCTGAAGAATGGAAGAGATGACCTCTTATCCCTATCCATCTTTCTCCACTCAGCCCTTCCGTCAAGAATGCTTATCCCGGCCCTGTCTTGAAGTATCTCAACCTGAACTATCTTGTCGGGATAGTCGAGATTCACAGCCGCACCGATGCTCGCAGCGATGCGGGCTCCAACCTTCGCATTAACATCAACGCTTGTAAATTCATGTCTGCCACGCCTAACAGTTCTAACGGCGAAGCTTTCATCACGTGAGACTCTTCCCTCCGCCACCCGCACGGCCGCATCTATTATTGCCTCAATCCTTGCCGGCACCACCTCTTCAAACGCGATGACCCTCTCCGCCTCAAGCACCTCGTCCTCTATTAGCCTCGCAAGCCTATACTTATCGCCGCACTTCTCAATCAGCACTAATCCCTCATATCCATGCGGCCTTGCTACTACTTCTACTCCTGCCTCGAGCTCTCTTACCCGCTCGGCAGCTATCTTCTCCAAGCCTAGGGGCGTCTTTACCAGTATCTCCATCTCCACTGTCCACCAGTCTCCCCATACTTGATAATTCAGATGATGAACACATCTATAAATCATGCAGCATGCCTAAAAGATGGGCCAAAAGTAATATTGAGGAGAAGGACATTATTGATCAGCCCAAGCACGCCCAAGGTGGAAACTTGTATGAATTAGCCATAATCGGCGGCGGCGTGGCAGGCATATTCTCAGCACTTATGGCCGCACAAAACTCAGTCAGGACAATAATCATCGATCCAAACAAGCTGGGGGGCGGCGCCACCATTAGGTCGGCGGGAGTCGTTACTCTTCAGCTTGACGAAGAAGACGACGTCAAGCTAGTCAAGAGAAGCATTGAGCTCATAAAGCAATACTCAAAGAGTTCGTGGCGAGTCACTGGTTTCCTCCAGCTCGGCAGGCCAAACCAGCTCCAAGACAGCATAGAATCTATGAGGCGGGCCGGAGTTGAGTTCAAACTGCTTTCCTCATCAGAGATCGAGTCTATTTGGCCAGAAATAATAAGCGATGAGCGATTCATAGGGATCTATACCAGCGAGGACCTCTCACTAGAGCCTACAATATTCATAGATGAATGTAGGCAATCCTTGCTTGACGCTGGGGTTGAGCTTCTGGAGGATGAAGGAGTAGTCTCCCTCGATATTAGGGACGGAGAGATTAAGGGCGCCCTGCTAAGCAATGGTAAAGAAGTCAAGGCTGAGCAATATATTCTATCCGCAGGCGCTTGGACAAGGGAAATTTTATCCAAGCACGGATATGAGCTGATGACTATGATCATTACATGCTATGCATATAGATTTGATATAGGTGAAGAGCTAGGCCTTCCAAGCTTCTCAGACGAGTGGTTACATTCCTACTGGAGACCCTGGAACACAGAACTGATAGGAGGCGGATACGACGCAGACTTCAGCGAGAAGCCGGACATATCCGACGCCCCGCCTCCGCAGAAATATATACAGAACTCCATAAGACTAATGCAGCGCCGAGTAAGGCTTAAGTCCCCTCCGAGACTTGTCGCGACTCTCCGCGGACCATGTAGTGTTACGTCTGACATGGAGCCAATCATCGGACACATAGAAGGACTAAGAAACCTAGTCTTGATTGATGGTCTGAGGGGGTATGGATTGATGCGGGGCCCAGCGATAGGCGAGCTCGCCGCCAACCTAATATTGAATAAACCAATGTGGCTGAACCTCAAAAGCTATGCCCCGGCCCGAGCAATAATCAAAAAAACCCAACACACTACATAAACTATTAATGTATAATTTGTTCTGATATTTGTTTAATGATTTTCTCTGCTTCAAGCCTCCCGAGCTCTGAGAGCCTGTAGATCTTTGCTCCGCTTTGATCAGTTTCTGACAGGAATAGGTCCTTTGTCGGCTTTCTGAAGAACTCCGTGTTTAGCCAAGTCTTAGAGACCTCTTTACCAATCTCCCTGCTTCGCTGGTTTATCTGTTCTCTACTCATAGGTCCTTCATAATAGAGGAGCAGCAGGACTAAGTCTTTACTGCTCATATCCTTCACCCTTGTTAAGAACTCTTGAGGAATACGGCGCTCCCGCATAGGCGCCGCAGTCCTAGCCTGCTCAACTAACCCGAGAATCTCGCCGGCAGAATCAATACTCTTCTTCAAGACACCGAGAATCATCTCCAAATCACTGCCACTAACAATCAGCTTCACAGCGGGGCTAAGCTGCACCTCAACCGTAACTACAGGCTCATACTTCCCGTCAACCAAAACGCTCTTCAACAAAGAAACAAAAACCAATTATATAGACCTTTTTATTTTTTCGAAAATTAATCTTAAGCCTTTATGGCACCTTTTGTCAGCCCAGCAATTAGCAATTTTTGGGCTAACAGAGATATCGCAATTGAGGGAACAATAGATATCGCCGCAAGAGCATTTACGGGTCCATAAACAAATTGTTCACCAACCTCAAGAGCTGAAGCAAGGATTACTGGCAACGTTCTAATATCATACGATTTTGTTAAAATCATAGCAAAGAAAAACTCACCCCAGGAGAACATGAACGACATCACTCCAATTGCGGCTATACCAGGAAGTAAAAGTGGAAATACTATTCTGAAGAGTATCTGTACATTTGTACAACCATCCAATTTTGCAGCCTCCTCAACCTCTTTGGGAATAGACCATACATAGCCTGTCATGATCCAAATGCTGAACGGCAAGGTATAGAATAAATGAGCCAAAATAATTGCAAGGTATGTATCAAGAAGCGCTAAATTCTTAAAAAGTATGTAGAGAGGAATGATTATTGCTAGCCCCGGAACCATTCTTACAGCGATAAGGGTCATGAAACTAGCATTTTTTAATGGAAAAGAAAATCTATTAAATGCATAGCCAGCTAAACTAGCCAAAACAATATTAATAATAGCAATAGAGATTCCTATTAATGAACTATTAAAAATTGATCTTATGACATATCTTGATACAGCATTCAAAAATTGAGCATATGAAAAAGCTGACCCCGCCTCTGCTGGCAGTTCTGTTGCTTTTCTCAAATTAAAGACGATTTCATAATTAAATGTAGTCCAACCCAGCCTAGGAATTAGATTTATCCCTTCAACTGCAAGGTCGGCTTCATACTTGAGACTACTAATTATGGTCCACATCATTGGTGCAGTTAAAAATAGAAAGACGAGCAGTGCTAATAGGTATATAATTACGCTTTTTGTTATTTTCTTAATTTTTATTTTATTCATTTTCCTAACACCTCTCTCGTCCCCATAACCCTCATGTAGATTAAGCTTAATGATACTGTGATTATCGCTAGAATGTACGCGATTACGCTTCCAAAATCAAACCTTAGATATGAAAATGCTTGTAAATAAATTTGCCATCCAAGTACTGTTGTTGCTCCTGCAGGGCCGCCGTATGTCAATACATAGATCTCGTCAAATACTCTAAATGCTTCTATTGTTCGTAATACAAGTAAAACTAAAAATGATGGCTTTATCCAGTACCATGTTACCTGTATGAATGTCTGTAAGGTCCCTGCACCATCTATTTTTGCAGACTCAAGGACATCACTTGGCACGATCTGTAGGGCAGCTAATAGCAATAATGCACCGAATGGGACGCCTTTATACACAAATGCGAGTGCTACGATAAGCCTCGCTAACCACGCATCTGAAAAGAAGGCCTGATACTTGTCTATTATTCCCAAAGTATAGAGGATCGCATTTGCAATGCCATAATTTGGATTAAATATCCACTTCCAAATTACACCACCAGCTACTGAAGGTATGGCCCACGGTATAAGTAACACGGCTTGAAGTAGTTTTTTCCCATGAAATTTTTGATTAAGAAGCACTGCAATACCCAACGCCAAGAATAGTGAGATCGGCAATGATATACCGACTATAATTAGAGTGTTAATGAATGCAGATCTAAACTCCGGAGAAGAGAGTACATATAAATAATTATTCAGGCCTACGAAATTCCCAATCGAGGCAGGAGATTTTAGATCCCATTTATGAAATGTTATGTAGAGTGAATGCATTATTGGGTAAAAAACTGTGAGTGCTAGAATAATAAATGAAGGTAATATAAATAAAATTGCTGTTTTAGTTTCTGGCCTCATGTTATATTATCCTTTACTTTAATGCTCTCCATTTATCAGCAGAGTTCTTTAATGCCTCATCAAGGCTTTTCTGCTTAAGCATTGCTGCCTGCAATTCTGACGTTGTGAATTGCAGCCATTCTGCATATCCCGGCTGACCTAGGCCGGATTCTCTCCTAGATAGCTTTAGTTGCTGCAGTTTAAGGTCGGGGTCTGCCCACTTGCTCAGATTAGCCTTAACCACGGGGTCCTCATATAGTGGTAGCTGAACAAATCCTAAGCCTGACTCTAGTATCCATCTTTTCATGACTCTGTACTCTCCAACCTTATCCTTTCCTCCTAAGAATTCTACAAGCTCCCATGCACCATTAAGTACGTCTGCTCCTCTCTTCTTTGCCATCATAGTTATTCCATATAGTCTACAATAGCTGACAGTCTGGTGCGTTTTTCCAGGCATCAGGCATTGCTTAAAGTTTTCTAATCCAGACCTCGGGAAGTTTCCTGGAGTGTTTAGCAAGAATAAGTTGTATGAATGAACTATTTCGCAGAACCCTTTGGGAGGATCTCCTGCAAGTGCCTCGGAGCATTGTTCATGAGTAACCTCAAATCCTTTTACCGATGCAATTCCATGAGTATTGATGGCATCCCATAACCACTTCATTGCTTCATAAGCAGGGCTTCCCTTGTCTTCCCAGGTTGGTTCTAGGTCTTCGTTAAAGAGTGAGCCACCTCTGCTGAAGGTCATTGTCTGCCACAATCTAGTTATTCCCCAGTCTGCGGCTCCTCCAGAGAACCAGAACGGCGTCTCAATACCTAAGTTACGTTTTACCGCTAAACATATCTCAGTTACATCGTCCCAATCTTCAGGAGGATTAGAGAATCCCACTTTTTCTAACATTCCATGGTTGTATAAGAAGCCCATAACGTCTCCATAATATGGCAGACCGTAGAGTTTCCCCTCGAAGGTCATTGCTTCTAGCGCGCCAGGCGAGATTTCCTCTTTATACATCTTAATTTTATCTGATGGTGCTACGTCTTCGATTGGTACAAGCCAGCCAGCCGATGCCCAACCTACAAACTCACCATCCCGCACGTAACAGACATCAATTTCTTTCTCACCCGTAAAGTTTGCAACCATCTGAGCAGTATATCCAGCAGTGGGCAGAACCATAAGCTCAGTTGGATAACCATAGTATGTTGAGAAGAACTTTAGATTTGACTCTACGATATCGGGCCTGTAGGTCCATGCTGCCAGTGTTAGTTTTGGAAGGGGCTTACCGGGAGCGCCGGCAGTAACTGTCACTGTCTCTCTTTCTTTGACGGTTGTGGTGGACATCTGCGTCAAAGTAGTCGTCGCCATTCCCACCGTCTCTGTTTTCGTTACTGTTCTTTCTATGGGAGCTTGAACTGTACTAGCGCCGGCAAGATATCCCCCTACACCTGCTATAACACCAGAAACCACTACTCCAGTTATTACTTTGCCAGCTGTAGAAAGTGCCTTCCTTCTAGTAATGTTTACTTTTCCCATAGCGCTAAATATAGTTAATTTGTTGTATATAAATTTATAAAAATTACATAATCATTAATTTTTATAATTGCGGTCTTTATGGTTTTGTCGCGGTTCTGATTCGGACAAAGCCAGATATATACTCCTATGGCATGTATTGCTTATGAGTGTTGGTAAGAGTTTGTCGGATAAAGGATGGATAATACTGACTGTCGTTCCGCTGGCAGCTATAATCATGGCGACGATTCTTGCGTATGGCGCATTGACGAGCGCTGCGCCTCTCGAGGTGCAGAATACTGAAAGTACGCAGGTTGCTGAGCAGCATACATTGACAGTTGTCGGAGTTGGCACGGTCAAGATTAGGCCGGACGTAGCGATGATTTATTTAGGCGTCGAGACTAGAGCGCCAGAAGCTTCTGAGGCTGCCCAGAAGAACGCCGCGATTATGTCCGCAGTCATTGATGAGCTGACAAGCCTCGGAATCGAGGAGCGAGACCTGAGAACCGCCTACCTCGCGATTTATCCAGACATCAAGTGTGACAGTAATGGTTGCGTCCAGGTCGGCTATGTCGCAACGAACACCATAGAGGTATCATTGCGGGGAGATAAGATGATTCTCGCATCAAGCGTCATTGATAGAGCAGTGAAAGCGGGAGCGAACTTGGTCTCGGGCGTGACATTCACGCTCTCGGACGAGCTACAGGAAGAGATCAGTGACCAAGCGCTTAGCAAGGCAATAGCCGATGCGCAGGCAAAGGCAAAGAAGGTTACAGAGCCTCTCGGCCTGAAGATTCTTGGCGTTGATAGTGTATCATTGATGTGGCAGTCAATGCCAATACCATACCCACTTAGGGGAGAGGCAGTCAGCACTATCGATAAGGGAATGGCTGTGTTCCCAGGCGAATCTACCTACACAGTCCAAGTCCAGATCGTCTATATAATTGGATAAAACAATCTCAATTTTTATTTTTTAATAATTCAAGTCTTCTACTATTTTTTGTTCTATTAATTCTACTCCTCGGCTTGTCCCTATCCTCGTAGCCCCCGCCTCTACAAGCCTTACTGCGTCTTCAATTCTCTTGATGCCTCCTGAAGCCTTTATCCCAATTGACGGCCCAGCTAGCTTTCTGATCAATCTAACATCTTCTACTGTTGCTCCTCCCTTGTTTATTCCGTATCCAGTCGATGTCTTTATGTGGCTTGCTCCTGCCTTTACCGCTATCTTTATGGCCTCTACTTTCTCTTCCTCGGTGAGGTCCGATGTCTCAAGTATTACTTTGACCGGCCTCTTTCCAGCTGCTCTGATAACTGCTCTTATATCCCGCATCACTGCCCTGTAGTCGCCTGACTTTAGCCATGACCTGTTCATGACCATGTCTATCTCGTCCGCGCCATTCTTTACTGCATATCTCGTCTCCGCTACCTTTGATGCTGTTGGATTATTTCCCCATGGGAATCCAACTACTGCGACCACCTTTACTCCGCTGCCCTTTAATCTATTCTTTGCATGATTAACATAGATGGGAGGGACTACGACTGCGTAGAAGTTATACTTTAAGGCCTCTTCGCACAGCCTATCTATGTCTGATGGAAGTGCATTTGGGCTAACGTTTGTATGCTCAATAATTCTCGCCAAATCTGCGCTATTCATTAAATGATTATGATGTTAGCCATTTAATTAGTTCTTCCGGATCACTTGTCTCTATTTCTACCTCGATGCTTCCTATCGCTGGCTCCTCGTCGAAGTCTAGGATAGATGCTACACCGACGTATGCTGCCTGCTTGCTGAGACGCATAGACACGATGCCCGGCCTAACGGCCTCTCTCAACAGCCTCGCTGCAGTTGACCTTACCTTCCGTCTCCTCCAATTCTCCTTCACGTATTTTAGTGATGAGATCTCGCTGGACTCGCCTATGAAGAATCTCCTACCATAAGATTCATTAATCTTAAACTCGACATCGGGGAATATTTTTCTAATCGCTCTTAGGAGCTTTTCTTCGTCCTCTGTAGGCTTTATCTCTGACCTTATACTTACATGCATCGTCTAGCCATATAGAACATGTTCGGCATTATTGATATAGGTTAGGCCCGGGGAGATGTGGATAATTCGGCAACATCTTTAATTCATTAATCTAGTCATAATTCAAGTGATGAAGCGGAGAAGAGGCGATAAGGCAACATTTCCAGAGAGGGCTCTCTCAAGGTTGCTTAAGAATAGCCAAGTAGAGCTTCCCCTGACTAGACATAGGCTCATCATTGGAGACTCTAGGAATATGCGTGAAGTGAATGACGACGAGGTCCAATTAATCATTACTTCTCCTCCTTATCCAATGGTAGAGATATGGGATGAATTATTTGAAAAGATGGGGTGCAGAACTTATCGCGAGATGCTGGACTATTTGGGAGAAGTCTGGCATGAGTGTTATCGCGTGCTTTGCAATGGTGGCTATCTATGCATAAACATTGGTGATGCATTAAGAAGGATTAATGGAGCATTCAAGCTTTTTCCAAATCATGCAGAGGTAATAAAGCAATGCGAGGAGATAGGATTCAATGTCTTGCCATATATCCTGTGGAAAAAGCCGATGAATAGGCCTGACGCATTTCTTGGCTCTGGGTTTTTGCCCCCAAATGCATATGTAACGCTTGACTGTGAATATATCTTGATTTTTAGGAAAGGGCCGCCGAGGAGGTTTAAACCCCTCGACCCATATCGATATCTCAGTCACTACAGCAAGGCCGAGAGGGATACGTGGTTCAGCCAGATATGGGATGTGAAGGGCACCAGGCAAGAATCAAAAGACGCTGCGAGAAGACTCGCGGCCTATCCATACGAGATTCCCTACAGGCTCATAAGGATGTACTCGGTTATCGGCGATACCGTTCTTGACCCCTTCCTAGGCACTGGGACAACAATGCTCGCTGCAATGAAGACTCATAGAAACAGCATTGGATACGAGATTGACGCTTCACTACTGCCGCTAATCAATAAAAGACTGCAAGCCAAGTTAAGAGAAAGGGATGGCGAGCGCCGATTATACGAATTTACCTATCCATAATTTTCACGAATTAATATCAGTACACGACTAATTAATTGTGAATTGCTGGATGGATGCTTTGTGGTTGTATGGGAGGGCACGGACGGCTCGGGAAAAACGACGCTGAGACATGAAGTAGAGAAGAGGTTGAGAAGACTTGGATACCGAGTTGCTTCTTATAAGACGCCGAGCAGAACAGCCACCGGACTCTTCGCTGTAAAGCATGGAAATAAGAGAGGCGTAGACCCGCTTGTCCGGATGCTACTCTTCTTAGCAAACACGATCGACGACTCAGAGCTCATGATTAAAAGAGTAATGAGCAATATGCCAGATTATTTCTTTATTGATAGATATTATTTATGCTCCATTGTTTATGGACTTGCATTGCTTAGGAGGAGCGGAAGAGAAGTTCCAGATGTATCTATTGTAGTGGAGATGGTTGAAGGGATGGGGGGTGATAGACTTATCAGGCCGGACCTCTACATCATCGTAGACGTCGAGGAAGAAGAGAGGCTTAGAAGGATAGCAGGCAAGAAATCAAGGGACAGGACCGTCGAGCACGATACCGAGACGCAAAACATCGTGAGAAAAATATATGCAGATTACCGAGAAAAGAATCCTAAGAATACAATCCTAATAATGAATGAGGCTGGAAAGCTCGAGGAGACTGGAAAATTCATAGCTGATCTCCTGATATCTCTTAGGGATTCCACTCGTCAGGAGCTATCTAAAAACAAATAAGCATCCAGATAGTCTGAGCTATAGAATTGGTGAGGTATAGGGTCACGTTAAAGCAGGCCTATGGAGACGTCGAGGTAGAAGGTGAAAGCATAGAAGAGGTCTTAAAAAACCTAGGCAACCTCAAGAAGATTGCAGAACAGGTGGGAGAAGCCCTCGGAGTGGAGGCTCCCGGAGAAAAGACGCAGGCACCCGAGGCAGTTGTTAAGGTCAAGCGCAGGAGGGGGAAGTCGGAGGCCGTAGTAGCGCTGGAAAATATTGAGACACATCTCCTGCCCGGCAAGTTTTTCGCCCAGCCAAGAAGTACTGCGGAGGTTCGGCAGAAGCTAAAAGAGGTAACTGGAATTACCTTCCAGAGCAGAAAGGTAAGCCAGGCCCTCGGCATACTCTATAAGTCCAACAAGCTTTCAAGGACGGGTACAAAGGGAAACTACAAGTATTTTAAGAAGCCTTAACAGTGGGAGAATTTATCATTCAGCTCCTGTCTTTTATTTTCGTGGCTGGTAGAGTTGTCTCTACGGTGCTTCGTGGCCTTTGACCTATCTTCTCCAAGCATTGCCGAGAAGATAGCCCTGATACAGAGAGAGCTCGAAAGCCAAGGAATCGACGGCAAGCCAGTCGACCCGGAGATAATTCACCTCACACTTCAGTTCCTAGGCGAGATCTCGCCGGAATATGTCAAGACCGTCTCTGAGCAGCTCTCATCAATTGTCTTTAGACCCTTCACTGCTAGGCTTAAAGGAGTGGGATACTTCCCAGGCGGTGGAAGAATTAATGTGGTTTGGGTAGGCGTCGAGGAGCCGGAGGGCATCCTCTCCCAAGTGCAGAGAGAAGTATCAACTAGGCTCTCCAAGCTTGGGCTAAGGCCCGACAAAGAGTTCAAGCCCCACGTAACCATTTACAGAGTCAAGTCCGTCAAGAATAAGCCGAGCGTCCTCTCACTTCTAGAGAAACTAAAGGGACAAGAATTTGGCGAAGTATTCATTGATAAGCTTAAGCTAAAAAAGAGCACACTGACTCCGCAGGGCCCAATATATGAGGACCTACTAGTCGTAGAGGCAAGGAGATAGAGAACTACTTATTTGTCTTGAGCTTTTCACGTATCTCGTTTCCCTTCTGGAGGACAGTCAGCAGAGCGTCTATTGCTTTAGAAACTGCTTCGACCTCTTCTAATTCCAATGCCCTCGATAGCCTGACTGTAAGTTCATCTATCTTTGAGACGACTACGTCTTCAAGCGTGTTGAGTATATATGGATACATTGCCCTCCCCGACTCTGCTTCGTCCTTAACAACTACAACCGGCTTATCACAAGCGACGCACCTCATCTCGCCCTTAACATCAAATAATGGATTACCACAAACCGGGCATGCCTCAGGCAGCATCTTTGCTCCAGACCTCAGGGCGTCTGCAAGCCTCTTAACCACATCTTCACGCCTAGCCGTCAATCTCCATAAAAATAAAGATAGACCCTGCTAAAATACTAAACATAATTTATTTTATAAAAACCTTTTATATAGCTAGCTAAATAATCTTAATGAAATGACTGTATTGGCATATATTTTGATAAGGACACATGCCGGAAAAGCAAAAAGCGTTGCTGAACAATTATCAAAGATCTCGGGATGCAGAAACGTATGCACAGTGACTGGAAGATACGACATCATCATGATGCTAGAGGCGGAGAGCCTAGAGTCCCTTGGAAAACTAGTCGTCGAAACAATACACAAAGTCGAGGGTATTGAAAGGACTGAGACAGCAATCGTAGTATAAACACAAAAATCAAATTTTTATTTTTTACTTCTTGATTATTTCTACTAATGCTTCTCTAGATTTCTCAAGCGTTATCTTTACGTCTTCTTCGGTGTGGGCCGCACTTATGTGATTTCTCTTTAGGTTCAGTGGAAGCATAAATATCCCCCTTTCTATCATCTTTTTCCTATATTCAACGAAGAGCTTAGCATCGTTTCGCAGTAGGTCTGTATAGTTCTCAACTGGCGGTTCCATGAAGTACGTGACGAATACTGAGCCAAAGCCAGTAGTGTAGGCCTTTATTCCAAGCTCCTCAGTCATCTCGCTGAGTCCCTGCCTCATCATCTCGCCGAGCCTAAAGATGTATTCATGAACCTTGCCGTCCTCTAACTGTTCAATCGTAGCTATACAGGCCGCCAAGCAGAAGGGATGCGCATTGTATGTGCCCGCAAAGAATACGTCTCCACCGGGCCGCGTGTTAAACCTATCCATGAGGTCAGCCCGACCACCTATCGCAGCCAATGGATAACCATTAGCCATAGCCTTTCCAAGCGTAGTAAGGTCAGGAATAACATTGACTATTTTCTGATAGCCGCCTACATGATGCCTAAAGCCAGTTATAACCTCATCAAATATCAGGACAATGTCTTCACGGTCAGCAATCTCTCTCAGGCCTCTTAGAAAATCTATCTTGGGCAGTACGCAACCAATGTTGTGAGGAATCGGTTCTAGAATTATTGCTGCAATCTCGCCTCGATGCATCTTCACCGTCCTCTCAACTCCATCCAAATCGTTAAAGTCTAGAACTATTGTGTTTTCGACTGCTTCTGGAAGCATGCCCGCTGAGAGTGGGTCTTTCTTTCCTATCTTGTCAGGCGCACTAATCACATTCATCAATAAGTAGTCATGCCAGCCATGGTAGCATCCCTGAAACTTTATCAACTTCTTACGCCCAGTAACGGCCCTGGCCAGCCTCACTGCGTGATAAGTCGCCTCGCTGCCCGAGTTGCAAAACAAGACCTTCTCAATGCTCGGCACATGCTTTACAATCAGCTCAGCGGCCCTAATCTCGATCTCCGCCGTCCCAACACCTATCAGGTCAACCTCACTCATTATCTCCATTACTCTGCGATTAACCTCTGGATTATTATGTCCAAGAATAGGAGGACCAAAGGCTGCATGATAATCAATATACTCATTACCATCCGCATCGTAAATTCTTGAACCCCTGGCTTTCGTAAACACGATAGGCGGGTCCAGAATCCTAATAGATGTATTAACACCACCCGGAATAAGCCTACATGCCTTCTCGAACAATTCCAATGAACGTGTATTCTTCATAAAATATCGAGTAATAATTTAATCAAAAAGATATTTAACAATTTCAAGAGGTAAGCGAAGCAGAGCGAGAATTGCTTAGGGCATCATAACTGATTAATGAAGAGCCATATTATGCTTGTGAGGGGAATGTCGGAGAGAGAAGTGTTAAAGCATTTTAGAAGAAGCATTCCTCTATGGGCTGGAAATAGTATAGAAGTTATTGGAATATTCTTGGGAGCCATTATGCTGTGTCTAGTGAGCCTCATGTATAATCCACTACTCAGGTTGCTGAGCCTATTTGTTGCATGGCTTTGTTTTTGGTATTTCTCACACTGCCTAGCTCATTATATTGTTGGAAGATTTCTCGGAGTGAATTATCTATATTATTACTTTGGTAGGTCAAGTCTTATCAAACTTAACCTAAGGCCCATATCTTTCATCATGAAATTTGTCCCAGTACTGGGAATCAAGATAGACAAAGCCTCATTCAAAAACATTTCAAGGTATAGGAAAGCAGCAACTTATGCTTCTGGCGCATTTGCGTCTATGTTGGCCCCATTAATACCTTTCATATACTCGGCAATCTACTTAGACCTGTTTACGACATTAGCATTCGGTTTTATTACCTTTGGAAACATAATATTCACGCTATACTTTAGTTCTAAGGTTGGAGATCTCTCTAGAGCCAGAAAAGCTCTACGCCAAGATCAAAACAATCTATGACTGCATGATTTATCTACAGAGTGGATTTAACCAAGAGTAGAGCATTATAGAGTTATTAAGGATTTAACTAAACTTGTTTTTGATGCGTGTTGGATGTTTGTCTTTTAGCTGTTCAGATGAGATGCGAGTCTGGAAAAATCGATGAAAATATAGCGAGAGCAGAAAGACTGCTTAATGATTGCAGAGATGTCTTGATGGATAATAGGACGATTATTTGTCTTCCAGAGCTCTTTACGACTGGTTATAACCTTAGTCGAGAAGAATTCATGAGGATTTCTGAGCCTGTTCCTGGCCCGACCAGTGATAAGCTATGCATATTCGCCCAAGAGGTGGGTGCATATGTTTATGCTGGACTGGCTGAGAGAGTTGAGGAAGCGAGGGAAATCTTTGATTCAAGCGTCTTGATTTCTCCTAGTGGTAAACTGATCGCAAAGTATAGGAAGATTCATCTAGCTGGAGAGTATGAAAAAGAAATTTTTAGTCCTGGAAAGGAGGTTGTCACAGCCTCTACTGATATTGGTCGTCTCGGACTTATGATATGTTATGACGTAGTCTTTCCGGAGCTATCTAGGAGCCTCGCATTGCTTGGAAGCGATATTATCCTGCACTGTAGTGCGTGGTATAGTATTCCTCGAGAGATGGACTGGGGCGCAAGACACTACAAAACCCTGTTAAACGCTAGGGCGATGGAGAACACAGTATTCATTGTGTCTTCTAATAGAGTTGGAACTGAGGGAAAATTCAGCTTTGTAGGTCATTCATGCATAGCCTCGCCTTGGGGAGAAATTCTAGCTGAGAAAAAAGGCGGAGAAGGATGTATCTCAGCAGTCATAAACTTGGAGATGCTTAAAAAATGCAGAATCATACATCCATGCCTGCAAGAAAGAAAACCCGAGATATACACCCTAAAATAATGACTGTTTAATAAACAAAGTTAAAAAGCTCGAGAATAGAAAATAAAATATTGGGGGCCGTAGTCTAGCCTGGTCTAGGACACCTGAACAAGGAACCAGTTCAGGACTAAAACCTGGCTTGGGCCCAGGAGGTCGCCGGTTCAAATCCGGCCGGCCCCACCAAACTAACTTCTTCACAGAAAAGAAGGAGTTGTGTGAAGATTAAGTTGACGTGATCTGTGAATTGTGAATATTGTTGATGATTCTGCTCATCGCATCTATGTATTGGTGATGCGGGTATCAGGGTATTAATATAAGGGGTCCTGGAAATTGTTTAGGTATTAGCTTTTCTCGGCTATTTTTATCAATATTCATCAATTTTTATAATAAAGGTGACTTGAGGAAGGCTAGTGTACTCCTCTCAATATCTAACCATTTGGATTAACTGTTTCACTGTTTAGACATGAAGTGAATAATTTTGGTTCACAGTTCTCCACAAGCTCCAGTGGAAATTGAGGGGTTCTTTTTTAAAAGGGTCCTTTAACAAGTGAAAGACAGTGAAATTATCCTCTTTCATGGCATGAGGGGAAAAAATTGTTTTATGGGTTAATGTTGAAAAAGCTGTGTTTACTTTTAGTAAATTAATGTTGCCTATACCGATGCATTATTTTTCCCCTAGACCCCTATTATTCGATTGGAAGTTATTTTCTACCTATTTTCTAGGGAAAAATCAAAATAATAAAAATAAATTGTAGCATTTTCTCAAAATATTTTTTGTTGAATGTTGTAATAGTTATTTTCCTGTCTATTGGACGTGGAACACTTTCAGTTGAAGGTAAGGGGTGAGGATGACCCTCTCAAGGAGCTCATAACGCAGGTTAGGTCTTCTCCTAGTCTTTTTATTAATCGAGAGGTGCTTCGGGCCGACTATATTCCAGGCAATCTGCCGCATAGATGGGAGCATATTAGGCGTCTCGGCGAGATCCTATCGCCGGGCCTGAGGTCCTCGAGGCCCAGCAATGTCTTCATCTATGGCAAGACCGGTACTGGTAAGACTGCGGTAGTAAAGCACGTCTTCAAGAGGTTCTCCGAAGAGTCCGCAAATATGAATCTTCCGCTGAGGTTCATTTACATTAACTGTAGGCTGACTGGGACGGAGTATAGGGTGCTTTCTGAACTATGCTCCGCTCTTGGAGTAAGGATACCCTTCACTGGTCTTTCTAGGGCTGAGGTCTTCAGCAGATTTAGGAATGCTCTGCATCAATCATCATCCTTGCTTGTCGCTTGTCTTGATGAGATTGATGTTTTGGTTAAGAGCTCGGGCGATGCTTTGCTATATGAGCTTACTAGGATTAATGAGGCGTCTGAGGGCGGCCAGCTATCAATCGTAGGCGTGTCTAATGACTTGATGTTTAAGGAGATGCTTGACCCAAGGGTATTAAGCAGCCTAAGCGAGGAGGAGATCGTCTTTCATCCCTATACTGCGATAGAGCTCATAGACATTCTAAGCGAGAGGGCGGCCCTGGCCTTCAGGGAAGGAGCCGTCCCTCAACCAGTAATTAATCTATGCGCTGCGTTGGCTGCTGCTGAGCATGGCGATGCCAGGCGAGCCCTGGATCTACTCAGAGTTGCCGCAGAGATAGCTGAGAGGAATGGCTCCATAGTGGTTAATGAGGGACATGTTAAGGCTGCTCTCGGCGTCATCGAGCAGGGACGCGTCTACGAGGCGTTGTCAACGCTTCCATTACATGGAAGAATTGTCTTGATGGCTGCTTTTCACGCCGCTAGGTCTGGCGTTCAAAGGGTAACGTCAGGCATGGTTTACAATTATTATAGGGAGCTTTGTAGAAATCTGGGCCTGGACCCGCTTACTGATAGGAGGGTTAGCTCGCTTTTATCGGAGCTGGATATGCTTGGAGTGATTTCATGCGACATTGTGAGCTTTGGGAGATATGGTAGGACGAGGAGAATAGTCCTCAAGGTGCCAATAGAGGAGATAAGGAGCGTCTTGGAGAGGGACGAGCTATTATCGGGGCTACTAGAATACACCTATAAGCCCTCATCAAAAGAGAATGAGCAGTGACAAGTACTGATAGAAGAGACGCCAAGAGGCTTGCATCGAAGGCCCTGAGTAGGGGCTACCAACTAACAGAGTCATCTATCAAGATGTTGCTTGAGAGAAAAAACCCAGAGGAACTGCTTGAAAAATTATTGTCTTGGCTAAAAATTTCTAGGCCTGGAACAGTACTGGTTGAGCCGAGCATTGTTGAGGATTTCTTAAGGATGATAGAGCAGGCGGAGGCCCCGCAGGAATATGTATCAATGACTGCTACGTTCAAGATCAGGTCGACGCCTTATAGCGATGTATGGATCGAGGGCTCGACCGAAGAATTTAGGCTCTACTTTACTGTTCGGTATCAACGCCTCAGAGAAGTTTTTGAGAAGCGTGGAATAACTGTTTATTCCCCATCCGAGGTTAAGGCGCAGGGGCTAAAGGAGGCCTACGTCGTCGGCATGGTCTCTGAGGTTAGACCAATAAAGAATGGCTACAGCGTCCTCATCGAGGACCCCAAGGGGATTTGGAGAGTTATCGTGCCGAAGGGCGATAGGATGCTGGAGGAGCGCGTTGGGGAGCTATTGCCGGATATGGTCGTGACCATTAGGGTTAGGAGCCGCACGTCTGGCCTGCTCGCCCAAGATATACTCTTGCCGGACATACCTCCAGCACCATCGAGAAAGCTAAACGGACCAGACGTCAATATCTGCATCATCTCGGACGTCCATGTCGGGAGCTCGAGATTCAATGAGGAGCTATTCAAAGACTTTCTCGAATGGCTATCTTCTGACGAGAATGATGCGGCTAAGACTGCTTTCCTAATCATTAATGGTGACTTGGTTGATGGCGTCTACGTCTATCCGGGCCAGGAGAATGAGCTTGCCATCTCATCACTGAATAAACAGTTCGAGAAGGCCTCAGAGTTGCTTAGAAAAATTCCAGAGAGGATAACTGTGATTTATGCGCCGGGCAATCACGAGCCAGTCAGAAAGGCTCTTCCCCAGCCCCCCATCCAGCCTAGGTATAAGGAGATGCTTGGCCTGCAGGACCAGTTGGTATACGTGGGCAACCCGGCCTGGCTCTCCTTCGACGATGTGAATCTCCTGATATTTCACGGCCAGACGCTTGACGACATAATTCAGTCCGGGAGCCGGTTCTCATACAGCACTATTCACCAAGACGCAGTTGGATTATTGGAGTTTGTCCTGAGGGCGCGGCACTTGGCGCCTACATACGGAGTAGTGACTCCTCTACTACCCCTGCGAGACGATCCATTGATGATATCAGATGTGCCGGACGTCTTTGTCACGGGTCACATACATGTAGCGGCCCACGGCGTGTATAGGGGCGTCCACTTAGTCAATACTGGGGCCTGGCAGGAGCGGACGAGTTTCCAGGCAAGCCTCGGCCTCGAGCCAAGCGTAGGAACAGCAGCCATAATCAATCTAAGAAGCATGAGTGTCAGCATTAAGCAGTTTGGGTAATTCCTTTAAAGAATCTCTGAATCTCTATTCTCTTTAGTACTTCAATGCTGAAAAATGTCACAATCGCGCTACCCATGATCCATGCTAGGTCTATTGTGTTTGGGAGAGTCATGTGGAGGGCCTGTCTCGTCGCTGGAATATTGATGAGCAGGGTTATCAGGAATAATTCCCAAATTATTGTGAGAATCAATAATTTATGGGGCTTTGATACAAATACTGAATGGATGAGTGAGCGGCAATTAATCGCTATTGTTAGCTCCACTGCTATGAACATTAGGAATAATCTACTCCTAGCAACTTCTATCCCCATAGGCAGAGCATGGATGAATCCCAACGTCAGTATTGGTGTCTCTACAATTAGGGCTCTAATTATGAAATCGACTACTTCACGAGTAAATACTGGCTCCCTCTTGGGCCTGGGGGGACGCTTCATCAAGTCGTGGTCAGGAGGACTGAAGCCAAGCGCTATGGCCGGCAGACCGTCGGTGGCCAGGTTGATGTAGAGAATCTGGACTGGGAGGAGGGGTAGTAATTCTTCTCCGTGAAGGCCCAGTAGCGGTAGTATAATGAGTGCGGCGACGCCTATCACCGCCACCTCTACTAGATTTGCCTGAAGCAGATAGGCTAGATACTTCTTTATGTTGTCGTAGATCCATCTTCCCAGCTCTACTGCCTTTACGATTGTTGCGAAGTTGTCGTCTAGCAGAATTAGGTCTGATGACTCCTTTGCCACCTCTGTGCCGGTTATGCCCATAGCTATCCCTATATCTGCCTTCTTTAGGGCTGGAGCATCATTTACACCGTCACCGGTCATGGCCACGGTCTTTCCGAGCTTCTTCCATGCATCAACTATCCGGAGCTTATGTAGAGGGGATACACGTGCATATACCGTGACTTGTTCAACCTCTCTTGCTAATTCATCATCAGTCTTCTTCTCTATGTCTTCTCCTCTCAGTACTTTATCCCCCTCCTTGTAGATCTCTGTCTCCTTCGCGATCGCGATGGCCGTCAATGCGTGGTCTCCAGTAATCATTACTGGCTTTATTCCCGCTAGTTTGCATAGCCTCACCGCCTCGATTGCCTCAGGCCTTGGGGGGTCCATTATGCCGACTAGTCCTATGAATGTGAATCCCTGCTCGATGGATTCGTCATAGTTCTCAGGCAGCTGGTCTAGTCTCTTCTCAGCGATTGCTAGGACTCTTAGCCCTCTTGCCGCCATCTCTTCATTTACTCTAAGTATCTCGGCCCTCATATTCTCAGATAATTCCTCGTCAATCTTGTCTCCAACCATTTTGGTGCATTTTGAGATGATGACTTCTGGTGCGCCCTTCATATAGGCCATGTAGCCCTCGGGCCCTGAGACAATTGTAGTCATTCTCTTTCTCTCGGAGCTAAATGGCACCTCCCCCAGCCTTTTATGGCTAGTTAGTGTCTTCTCGTAGTTTAGGCCGAGCTTTTCAGAGAGGACTAGCAATGCGCCCTCGGTAGGGTCGCCGGTGATGACTAGTTTTCCACTCTCTCTCCTCAGAACTGCATCTGACGATAGGACTGCTGCCATAGCTAATTTGTGAAGCAATGGCTGGAGCTCCTCACTGCTTACTACTTGCTGGAGTGGCTGATCATTGCTCGAAGTGCTTTTTTCGGGAATGTTATATAATTTCCCCGCAATGTATAATTGCCGCGCGGTCATTTCTCCCTTAGTTATTGTGCCGGTCTTGTCTGAGCAGATTATCTCGGTGGAGCCGAGGGTCTCCACGGCCGTTAGATTCCTAGCTAGTGAGTTTCTCTTAGCGAGTAGCCATGTGCCGACTGCAAGGGTGCTGGTAACTATTGCTGGGAGGGCTTCTGGGACAGCGGCAACTGCAAGTGAGACTGAGAACATAAAAATGTTTATGATTGTGGTCTGTCCGAGGGGTTCTCCGCGAATAATAAACTCAAAGATGTCTATTAGGGCTATGGTTGCCACGAGTATGATGACTATCTTTCCAAGGGTCTTTGCAACCTCGTCCATCCTCACCTCTAGGGGGGTTTTCTCTTCTCTTATCTCGGATACTTGCTGCGCTATTTTTCCGAACTCCATCTGCATTCCCGTCGCGGTTACTACTGCCTTCCCCTTTCCACTGGTGACTGATGTCCCAGCATAGACCATGTTGGTCCTGTCCGATAGAGCTGTATCTCTTGGAAGGATGGTAGTTTTCTTGAGGACGGGCTCAGACTCGCCTGTAAGTGCTGCCTCATATACTTGGAGATTAAATGACTCGATGACTCTTGCATCAGCGACGACTTTGTCGCCGGCCTCTAGAAGCAGTATGTCTCCGGGAACAACGTCTTCAGCGGCTATGCGTAGCTTCTCGCCGTCCCTCAGGACGTTGCATGTCGGGCTCAGCATCTTCCTCAGCGACTCGACGATCCTCTCAGCCCTGAACTCCTGCCAGAACCCTAGAACCGACGAGACCAGTACTATTACAAGTATCACCACTGCGTCTATGTATTCGCCGAGGAGCGCAGAAATCGCCGTGGCTATCAGCAATATTATTATCATTAAGTTCATGAATTGCCTGATGAGAATCTTGAGTGGGGAGACTCCCTTTTTGCGCTCTATTATGTTTGGGCCAAAGATTTCTTTCCTTCGTCTTGCCTCGTTTTTGGACAAGCCTTTCTCGGCATCCGTGCCGAGCAGCTCTAAACACTCAGATACGCTCAGTGCATGCCAATCAGCAGTGATCTCCTTCTCTGGGCTTGAAGCCAATCTTACATGTATATCAGTATTCTGGCGGTATTTGGGTATGATTCTTATTCCTCTGCTTGTAGATTTAGGTTTCTACGTCTCTTTACCGGCAGTCCTAAGTCTCGTCTCACGAGGTCCTCGATGTATTCACTAATGATTATTCCGTCCCTATCCCTCTTCTCGTAGAGCATGTAGGCTATCTCCATATCAATAGATATCGACAGTACTGTCTTCGGCATCAATAAGAAAGACAAAACATGGAAATATTAATTTGGAGAGTATTGACTGAAAATGGTTTAGATTCACTCACCACCCTCTCCTCTCAATATTAACATTATATTAAGCATGTTATATTTAGGCCAATTTAATATAATTAGACGATGCTTGAAGCGTTGTTGTCGGCGGTGAGGCGGCTGGCCCGGCTGATGGGAAGAGATGGGGAGGAAGTGGCTGGGCCGAGTGGGTCCTTGGCGCTTCTGGGTGAGGGTTATGCTGGTGCATCGCCTGAGCCCGGATTGTCGGTTCTGGTTGACTGGTATAGAAGGGAGCCATATGTGAGATATGCGGTCGATGCATATGCCGGCAGAATAGCTTCTAAGTTCTACATCACTTCAAATGACCCTGAGGCGCTTAACTTCCTCATGATTTTCCTGAGGAGAAATAAGTTTTCATCGATTAATCGACTTATCGCTAGGGATGTTGTTCTCTCGGGTAATGCTTTCCTGAATGTTGTCCCGGCATCCAGGATATCTAACCTGTATCTCTTGCCGCTCAGCAGCATCTCAAGCATACTGAGAAATGATTCTGGAGAAGTCGTCGAGTATCTCCAGAATTGGGGAGGAATGATTAGGAGGCTTCCTCCGGAAGAGGTGCATCACTATAGGTTTAATCCCATTGATAACGCCGCCTTCGGGGAGGGCCTGATAAATCACTTGACCCGGCCCGGGAGGGGCTACTTCAGGAAGGGCAGACAGGTCAGGAGGCCTCCGTTACTAGAGATCAAGGAGAGAATCGATAATGCTGCCAGGCTTCTTCTCGAGGAGATGCCGCCATTCTTCGTCTTTAAGGTCCCTCTCGGGAAGAGACGGGAGTTCTCGGAGACGTATAATCAGCTCCTCCCGGGCCAGCACGTTGTCATCGACTACGATGTCTTTGAGGTCAAGTCTTCTCAGGTCGAGTCTAGGACGAGGTTCTGGGAGCTCTGGGAATACCTCGATAGGCAAGTCCTGACTGGGCTGAAGAATCCATTAGTGCGTTTAATCACCTATACTGGCTTTAGCAGGGCATCCGCTGAGGCTGCTCTCGAAACTCTTGAGCCAGAGATATCGTCTATCCAAGAATTCCTCGGCTCAGAGCATGAAGCCCTGCTTAACAGGGTCCTAGAGAGCAATGGGTTTGACGTTGAGCTCGCTGATGTTAGGTGGAACTGGGCGAGTTCAGAGTTTCCAGAATGGAGCATTAGAGACGTGATAGATCTCTATGAAGCAGGTCTCCTCGAGAGGGAGGAGGCCAGGACAATTATCAGGGAGCTGACCGGACTCTTCGTCGGAGCTGAAAGAGAGCATAACCTCCGACTCATGAGTAGGGAAGAATCAATATACGTTTTATGGAACGGGAAAGTCTCCGCAGTCTCACCTGAGACTGCGATGATCCTCGAGGGGAGGATTAGAAATGCTTGAGAGTAGGGTCCTCTCGTTTAGTTGGCTCGGAGAGATATCAGCAGAGCTGGCTGAAGGCATGATGCTTGCAGAGCTAATAGCAATACATGAGGGCGAGTCGAGACATCTTGGTACACCTAGGGAGCCCCGCATAAGGATTACCCGCGAAGAGATTATCAGGTCTGCAAGAACTCTCAGAGGAGCGTTGATAGACATCGACCACGCATTATCAGACCCTAAAGTACAGCTCAGGGCGGAGTACTACCGTGAAAAGTATGGCCTAGGAACTTTGGGGCCAGTTGGTCAGGTGCTGGACGCCGAGGCTGAGGACAACCCTGAGGTCGGCGGCCTGGCTGTGGAGGCAGTTGCAAGCATCTGGGACAAGACTGTGTATAAACTCATCCAGGATGGAGTCTTTAAAGGATGTAGCGTCGTCCAGAAATACAGATTCGACAAGTGTGTCCAGGGCACTTCATATGTCTGTGACGCCGTCGGTGTTAGTTATCCGATGGTCTCGCTTGTGCTCGAGGGCGAGCCTGCGTTTCCAAAGACGACCGTGAGGCCGCTTAGAATTGATAGAATCAAGCAAGGAAGACTGCAGGAGATAAAGGTACCGACTAGAATCGCAGGCATCTCAATTCATTACTCATATTCTCCATGCTCTGGATTCAGCAGAAGACTCTTAGAGACAAGTCAAGTAACCGTAAGGCCGACCGGAATGATTGAAGCATCACCCATCTTTAAAGAGAATAAACCATGCGATCACTCAGGCTTCATCGATTCTCTCAAAAAGTTTGACTCACAGACCCCACACATGATTCCAACCCAAATATACCTCGATCTGATGAGGTCAGCCCTTGCTGAGACCTCCGATTGTGGGCACCGAGAATTAGTCATGGCATGGATGCCGCCGACAACTATGGCCTACATGCCGGCGTGGAGGCTCCTATCATTCGTGTCTTGGCTCAGAAAATCTCTGGGCTCCCCCCAGACCGCTCTGCAGCTGCACGGCGGCTGGAGAGGGGGTGATGCAGAAAATTGGATAAATCCCCAGAACAAAGATTAGGACAGCTGATATACAGGTCCGGAGAGAGAGCGACGGCAATCGTTAAGGCTGGAGCAATTGCCTTGACTGGTGGAGAGCTACTACGTGTCGGAGACAACGACGGCGAATTGACAGTCGCAGATAGTGGCGACATAGTAGTGGCCGTTCTTGGAGACGGGCAGACAATTCAGCCAAACACATCCGCCTACGCAGCAGTCTACTATCTGGGAAACGTTTTCAAGTTACGAGCGGCGGGCCAGGTCCAGAGGGGAAGCTGGGTCAAGGCAGGGATAGGCGGCAGCGTGGTCCAGGCAGAAACAACGGTAAGCATTCCTAGCGGAGCAGTACAAGTAAGCAGTACATCGGCGCAGCCATCAATGGTGGTCGAAGGATTCATAGGCATAGGAGTTGCCTTGGACGAGGCTGAGACTGCTGGAGACTTCATAAGGGTGGTGATGAAGTGATGAGTGAATCAATAAACGAGGTATTATCAAGCCTCGGGCAGCTCTATCCATGGTACTTCAGGGAGAGAAGATGCATCACGATGATTGATGCATATGAGGGCAGAGATTCTAGGCACGAGGGAATAATTGAAAGAATAGTGACGAACAAGTTCCTGCAGAGGGCTAGGCAGTTCCTCTATACGGGAAGCGAGGCAGGCGCGTTAGGGCAGGTCGTAAGCGACGTCCTCAGGGCCGCATATCCTGAACAGATCGGAAGAGAAATGGTGAGAATATATGAGAGTAGGGAGCCAAAGATAAGGATTCCATCGATTCCCAGGCTAGTTGCGTATAGGGCGGGCCCAGGAGCAACCGTGCCGCCGACAACGCCAAACATAACCTACATCGACCTCGACGTGAATGCCCCATCGCAGGGAGCAGTATTCAAGGCAAGGAGCGAGTGGGACATAAGCTTCGTTACCGCAGCTAACTGGGAGGCTGTGAGAGAGATCACTGCAAGCATAGGCTCGGCCATCGCGCTCGAGGAAAGCAAATTCATACTGTCATGTCTCAGGATGATCAGTGATGAGGAGCTCGCGGGAGGCGGCCCAATTAGTCTAGGAGATGCTCCAATAACTTTTGATGACATATTGGATTTGAAAGGCGCGGTCGATGGTGAGGAGAGAGCGCCTACTGGAAGGGACTACAAGTGCTTCCTCCACCCAAAGAGGGCGATAGATCTGCTGAAGGACCAGAAATTCATTAACTCGATGATATGGGGCCAAGCGGTTAATAAGGAGAGAGGAGAGATTGGTGTCGCGGCTGGTATAAGGTTTTTCCAGAGCAGCCTGATACCTGAGGGTGAGGTCTGGCTACTAAACCCCGAGAGAGCCGTCGCGATGCTGATACACATAGACCTAACAGTCGAGCCGATCGAGACCAGCAGCACCACGAGCGGCGTCGAGGGATACGAATACATAGCTGCGAGAGTGCTTGATGGAAAGGCCGTCGCGAAGGGTACAATACCCTAGAAGCAGCAGGATGATTCATGAACGTGAGCCGAGGCTGATAATCTATGTCTCGGAGGAGATTCATAAGAAGTTGAAAGTGCTCTCCGCAAGTAGTGGGCTGACAATGGGCATGCTTTCAGACGCCTTCATCAATTACGTACTCAGGAACAAGGAGCTGACTAGGCGTCTCATAGAGGACATGGGTGGGAGATGGATTGAGCAAGAAGAAACATAGCCTCAGTCCAGGACGAGAGACAACCCTCGAAGGCATAGCAGTCATATCGCTGACCTACGCACTAAACACATTCATCAATGGAGAGGTCACGGTCGGCGCTGCTCTTGCTGCTCTCGGATTGTCAATAATCTACCTGAAGTATAGGCTGAGAATTAAGGAATGAGCTGCCTAGCGGTATTACTCATTCTTACAATACTTCAAGCATCAGTTATTACGCAGAGTGAGAATTTTATCGGCGTCTTATCTGGCCCGGAGAGGAGTGGAGAGCAGCACCAATACGTGATAGACATTGAGCCAGGCACATTACTCATAGTCTCCGTCTCCTTCAAGTCTCTTGAGGGTGTCGGCGCAAGGATATACGCAGCTATCAGTGAGCCAAGTGGAGGAAACTATGCCTATGCTGATGAGCTTCTAGCTTCCTCTTCTTCCAGAACGTTGAATCTAAGCTACTACTTCGGCTCCTCGACGGATGCTAGAAATGTGAGGCTGCTGGTCGGCTCGGTTGCTGATAGATATGCGCCGGCTCTTATCAGGTATGACTTGACTGTTCATCGCTACAGACTGCTAGACATGGGGCTAGCGGATGCAGGTGATAGTCTAGAGGCGCCGCTAATGATAGACCTTATAGATGGAGAACGAGCCGACGACGCCCATATACTCAGCATTAATGGATACCTCTCCCCCTCGGGGCTGGGAAATGACCATGCTGACTATTACTTGATTCGTCTGCCAGTTAAGGACGACTATGTAGTGAGCGCCGAGATAATGGGTGACTCCTCATCGCTGATCAATGCATACATCAGGCTCAGTGATGGCTATCCAGTGAGCAGAATCTCAGGTAGTGGCATTACTGCGATGCTGAAGAACGCTGGCGAGTTCTTAGTCTCGGTCGAGACTTACGGAGCATCTTCCTCAATCATCAGCTATAACTTGACGCTCAGAGTATCGAGGCTCAGCAACTATGTGGAAAACGAATCCAGATGGGCACTGATAAACCTAGACATAGTCGTCGCTGCGCTGCTTGGATTAGCAGTTGCCCTGCTCCTGATGTATGCTACTGGCATCTGGGTTAGCGCGGGAAAGGATAGAAAGACACTAGCATCGTCATACCTCTAATCTCCCACGAGGAGTCATCAACCATAAAGAATTAATTTATGGATAATCATATCTCAGCAGTAATGCGGGCATCCACGCCGCTGGAGCTCTCAAAGTACTATGAATACATCACCTCTAGGGTGAAGGAGGAGTATGAACTGGCCTCTAGGGTCAGGGCTGAGACGGGCTCCCCTGTCCCTGTAGTTGAGGTCTCGCTTCCATCCGATATGGCTGAGAGGGTCGAGGTTCTAGTAGGGCCTCGCGGCGTAGCCTCCCTGATAAGGGACCTCCTCGAGAAGTGCGATGAGGACATACTGCCATTCAGGTTAGCGGAGACACTGCTGAAGAGGTATGATAGAATCAATGACGATGCCCTAAGCCAGGTCTTGAAGGTCTCATTGGCTGTCATGACTCCTCCATGCATAACGGCTGCTCCAACCGAAGGCATCACAGGAGTAAAGATAAAGAAAAACAATGACGGCTCAAATTATCTTGCCGTTTATTTTGCTGGGCCTATTAGGTCGGCTGGCGGAACCGAGATTGCTGGCGCGGTGGTGCTTGCGGACTACATCAGGCGGCTCGCCGGCATCAGTAAGTATCAGCCGACAGACCAGGAGGTAAGGAGATACATCGAGGAGCTTAGGGTGTACCGAAGAAAGGTTGGGCGCTTCCAGTACAATGTCCCGGACGAGATAGTTGAGTTTGTCTTGAGAAGACTGCCCATCGAGATTACAGGGGTCGCTACAGACCCGATACCTGTGCCTGCGTATAAGGACTTACCGAGGGTCGAGACGCCCTATCTGAGGGGAGGAGCCCTGAGGGTGCTGAACGACGGAGTAATAGGCAGGGCCAAGAAGGTCCTAAAGATAGTCAAGGTCAGCGGGCTGGATGGCTGGGAGTGGCTTGAGGAGGTTGCCGCCAAGCTCAGCGAGGCCAAGTCAACTGGAAAAAACACTGGCCTAGACGACGTTGTTGGAGGCAGGCCGGTCCTCTCAACTCCAGGGAGATTTGGAGGATTCAGAATAAGGTATGGCAGGGCACCGACGACATCGATGGCGGCGCTAGGAATTCATCCATACACTATGAGACTCATGGAGAACTTCGTTGTAGCTGGAACACAGCTGAGGATTGATTATCCCGGGAAGGGAGGAATAGCGGTGCCGGTCAGTAGCATCGAGCCCCCCGTCGTCATATTTAGAGACGGCTCAGTCATGAGAATAGACAATGAGGAAAAACTCGCAGAGGCAGAGAGATCAGAGTACAAGATACTATTCAACGGAGACATACTCATAAGCTTTGGAGATTGTGTTGAGAATAATGTAAAGCTTCAGCCGCCGGGATACTGCGAGGAGTGGTGGATACAGGAGGCGCTGCTCGAAGAGTCTCGTAAAGGACGTCTCAGCGACGAGGACCGCAGGTGGCTTGAGAAGATTCGGAGAGACCCGTACCGTATCATTCCGCCAGTGGAGGTTGCATGTAGGATAAGCCATAAGCTCGGCGTACCGATTCATCCCAGATTCATGCCATTCTGGGACCGTATCTCTGGAAGGGAGATTGAGAGGCTCAGGAGGTGGCTTGCCTCAGCGATACCTAAAGCTAGGAAGGGCTGGGGCATGTTAATACTTGACTATGACCCAGAGGCGAAATCCATACTTGAGAAGATGCTGATAGAGCACTTAGTGCTTGACCACAAGATAGCGCTTGACCTTCACTGGGTCAAGTCCCTTAACTTTCTGTTCAGACCATTCATCAGGGTAGACGTCTCCAAGTCATCCGTGCCTGAGTTGATTAGTTCTCTGTCTGGGACATCCTTCAGGCCTAGAATGGGTAGCACGGTCTCAGCGAGGGTGGGCAGGCCTGAGAAGGCTGGACAACGGAGAATGAAGCCGCCGGTTCATGTACTCTTTCCAGTAGGGATGGCCGGTGGCCCCCAGAGAGACATAATCACCGCAGCAAATACTAGGTCAGTTGTCCTCGAACTCGTCAGGAGGGTGTGCCTAACATGCGGAGAGAAGACATGGATGAACAGATGCAAGCACTGTGGAAAACCAACAGCAATGATGGCGGAGTGCCCCAGATGTGGAGCAGAATACATCGAGCCCGAGCAGGAGAAGTGTCCAAGATGTGGAGAAGAACTGAAGAGGACTTGGAAACAGCTCGTCAACTTGAAGGAACTCTACGAAAATGAGCTCATGAAGGCATATGAGCCTCCACCCCGAGTCCTCAAGGGCGTAAGGGCATTAACTAATAAGTCAAAGCAGCCCGAAGAGCTCTTAAAGGGAATTCTTAGGGCAAACCTGGGACTTTATGTCTACAAGGATGGGACGATAAGATTTGACGCCGTTAATGCGCCGTTGACACACTTTACTCCCTCACAGATAGGTGTAAGCCCAGAGAGGCTCAGGGAGCTAGGCTACGAGAGAGACATATTTGGACAACCACTCGTCTCGCCGCACCAGATATGCGAGCTCCGAATACAGGACATAGTCGTCCAGAGAAGAATGGCTGAACATCTCTTCAACGTCTCAAAATTCATAGATAAGTACCTCAAGATAAATGGCTTCGATGAGTACTACAAGCTCCAGAGCGTCGAGGACGTTGTAGGAATAATGGTTGCAGTCTTGTCGCCCCACACCTATGGAGCCGTCGCCTGCAGGGTAATAGGAATCACGGATGCAAACGTCCTCTATGCCCATCCATTACTTCACGCAGCTAAGAGGAGAGACTGTGACGGAGACGAAGACAGCGTAATGCTACTATTAGATGTCTTCATCAATTTTAGCAGAGAGTACCTCCCAGACAGGATAGGCGGAGCAATGGATTCCCCCCTCCTCCTGACAGTGAAGGTTTATCCCGAAGAAGTTGACGAGCAGGCCCATAACGTCGATACTGCTTGGATTTATCCACTGGAGTTTTATGAAGCCGCGTCAAGGAAGGAACCCGCGTCAAGACTGATAGGAGTCATTCCAATAATCAAGAATTATCTCAATTATCCTGAGTGCTATTTTGGATTTGCCTACACTGTGCCGACAGAAGATTTATCGACAAAGCCCCAGTCATCGGTTTACAAGAGGCTAAAAACAATGCTTGAGAAGGTCGAGGCGCAGTTAAGGCTCGCAGAGAAACTGGCGGCCGTGGATGAGAAGAGAGTTGCTGAACGCGTAATGGCCAGCCACATACTCCCAGACATCATGGGAAACATGAGGGCATTCTTCTCCCAATCCTTTAGATGTAAGAAATGTGGGGTCAGGGTGAGGAGGCCTCCGCTAAACGGTAAGTGCTACATTTGCGGAGGCGACGTTGTTCAGACCCTTTACCGAGGTGCAATCGAGAAATACGTAGAGCTTGCATCAGGGCTCCTAGAGAGATACATCGAGGACCCATACATTAGGGAAGGAGCATTGACTGCGATTGAGAACATCTACAGCGTCTTCAAGCCTAGGGGAGATAATCTCCAAGGCACTAGGCAGGCAACGCTTAAACGCTTCTTCTAGATGCTTGACGGTTCGCCGCTACTTCCTTAGCAGCTTTAATTATTCTTCCAAGATCATCTATGCATCTCTCAGCTAGCGTTCCTGTGACTATCATATCGGCTCCCGCCTCAACTATTGTTCGAGCCTGCTCCGGAGTCCTGATGCCTCCGCCGACTATTAATGGAACATTGATGAGACTTTTCACAATTGATACTCCTTCGGGTGGCACTGGAGAGGCGGCTCCCGAGCCTGCCTCAAGGTATACAAGTCTCATTCCTAAGTATTGTGCGGCGAGTGCATATGAGGCTGCTATTAGTGGCTTACTGGCCGGGAGCGGAAAGACTCTGCCCATTACTGCTACAGATGTGTCTGAGCCGAAGACTATGTATCCCATCGGTATTGCCTCAAGTCCATACTCCTTGACGAGGAGCGATCCATGAATCTGAGCTCCAAGTATAAACCACCACTCAAGCGAGTTTAGTAAGGACATAAAGAAAATAGCATCTGCATGCTTACTTATCGCGTTGACGTTATTCGGAAAAATTATCACGGGCAGCGATGTATTCTCCTTTATCGTCTTGATTGATTCGTCGAAACGCTCATGCGAATATACAGTAGAGCCTCCGACCATGAATGCATCCGTTCCCTGACCCTCCGCCATGCTTGCAAGCCTTGCGAGCTCCTCTAACTTCTGGTTCTCAGGGTCGAAGAGGGTCAGGTGGACGCATCCATCAGACTCTAGTCGCTCAAGTAGGTAACGCTCAGTCCTGCCGAGGCGGAGATGTTTAAACGCCTTAAACGAGGCCTCGGCGTTGCCTCGCATCGCTCTATCCCTCGGAGGATTGCTTCTCAGGGTTCTGCATTGTGTCTTCTGCCTCCTCAGCTGTCTCTACTGGTTCTTGGGGCTGGCTCTCGGATTCTTCCTCAATGGGCTCTTCTGCTTCCTCAACAATCATAGCCATCTTTTCGATCTCTCTTCTAAGGTCCTCTGGGCTTCTTCTGCCCGTCACGACGTCGTACCAGACGGAGTATGCATCTACCGGCATGTAGCTGCGGTACCATGGTACTTCGTGGCTTACTCCGCAGTTGCCGCACTTGACGACTGCGATGTTGCGTCTCTCGACTGTTACTGTTACGGCTTGGGTATTGCATAGTGGGCAGAGGTATACCTTTGGATAGGGCCTAGCCTGCTTTTTAATAATCTTCCGTCTCTTCCTACCCATCTATCCCATCTCTCGGACTAGACGTTTGTGGTATATAAAAAACATGCACCTTTAATTCTGGAAAAGTTGAAATTGGTCCCCTAGCCTGGTGGTGATTGGTTGAGGATAATAGCCAGGCCGCCGGTCATCGGCGTCGTCATTCGGGACCATGCGTTGGCGATGAGGATAATAGATAATGCTCGCGAGCTTGGGTTTGAGACGCATTGGGCCGTTAGTATCGATGAGCTACCGCTTACTGCTCGCTACGTCGTGCTGAGTAGGACCGATGGAGAGGCAGATACTCATGGAAGGACTCCTATCTATGTCGAGGATTATCCATCCATTGGATGCATGTTTCTTAACTTATTATCCAAGGAGCGGAGCGGGCAGGGACCGAGGAGAATCGAGGTCGCGATAGATCCTGGGAAAAACATCGGGCTGGCACTGGCGATCGACGAGGTCATCATAGGAGTCGAGACTCACGTATCAATCGAGTCCCTAGTCAGGAGAATTGACGAGTTTTTAAAATGCTTCGGCAGAGATAGAGGGGCAGCGATATATGTGGGAGAGTCTGGGGGAGAGATGGCGCATGAAATCGTCGAGAAGTTAAAGAAGAGATTCATGAATGTAAGCATACTAATGATACCTGAGGAAGGCTCTAAGAAGACGGAGATCGGCATGAATCTTACAAAAGACGAGAAATCAGCCCTAGTGATTTACCAGAGAGCCAAATCCCAAGTATAGCGGCAGAGCTTAATGAATGTTCTCGGCTCAAACTAATTAATAGATTTAGCTTGGTAATAATTAGTGACGTGCGGCCGTGGTCTAGCCAGGTATGACGCGGGGGCCCCGGCCCCGATGTCCCGGGTTCAAATCCCGGCGGCCGCACCTCATAGTATGTTAAAGCGGCTGAAGACTAGTAGTATCAGGAAGCTGACTAGGGGTACGGTTATGTTGTCGTCAAGCCACTTGTATTCGAACTTCTCGATGAGGGATGCAGCCACCCCGGATATCAGTCCGGGGATGCCTATGACGGCATATCCAACAGGTGCACAGATAATCATCATTGCTATGTTTCCCCACCAGGACTTTGTCCTCCTCTTATAGATCGAGTTTCTGACGATTCCAGTAATGCCGTCTCCGAAGCTCATGAAGATTGTTGGCAACACTGCTAGCCAGATATTTCCGATCATGAAGCCGATTGTCATCACGACTCCCCACATGATTATGAAGTGGACTTCATACATGTTGTCCTCGACTTGGTACCAGTAAAATAGTTTATTCATTCTGTGCGGAAGGTAGTTCCCAATTGCTAGTATCGCCACCATCAGTATAAGGAGCAGTGGCCCCTGGAATATGTATGGAACTAGAACCGCTATCAGTCCGCCAGTCAGCATATGCAGAATCTTTCGATTATAGTAAACAGCCACTCGTTGAGGAAAACCCCTACTCAGGAAGTGGCTATATATTATTCTTGTCAAAAAATGAGAGACGAAAATCACCCAGAGAAAAAGTATAACCGCAAGAATAATCTCGCGTAGCTCAGGAATTAAAATCATGAGAGATGGATGAGTATTATTAAATTTAAGTCTTTTTAATCTAAAGAACAGTAGCAAGATATAATAGATGTGTCGTTGTATTATTGTTATGCCTGGAGACATATTGTTTGAGCCGGTCTCAAAATATGTTAGACGTGGCTTTATTGTGCTTGAAGAGTCAAGCAGAGTTGAGGATGCTGTGAGAGCCATGAGGGAAAACGGCTATGGAAGCATCATAGTTACTAGTGGGGGTCGGCCAGTCGGTATTCTTACCGAGAGGGACGTTCTCTACCGAGTTGTAGCCGAGGGCAAAGACCCAAAAAATACTAGGATAGGCGAGGTCATGACGACTCCGCTGGTCACGGTCACTCCTGAGACAAAGGTAAGCGAGGCAATAGCACTAATGTCTAGTAAAGGCATCAGGAGGCTCGTCGTCACTTGTGGGGAAAAAATAATAGGAATCATCAGCTTAATGACGCTTGTCGGAGACTCCACTGGTAGGGCAATCCTTCTTCCAGAGATCGAAGTGGAGGAGAGGGTTAAGTGTCCATATTGCGGAGCAGTCTTTGGGACTGTTGGTGAGCTCTCAAGACACATAGACAGGATTCATATAGGGTTTGGTCTCCTTAGCGATGAGCGACTTAGGCATTAAGAAGCATTATCAGTACTTGTAAGTCTTTCAAGCTGCTCTTTAAGCTTTATATTTTCTAATAAAAGTTCATCTACTTTGTTCTGAAGATTCTCAATACTACTCATTAGTCGCCGCTTTTCCTCCTCAAGAATCACAAGCCTATTTGATAATTCTTGATTAATCTGCGTTATTGATATTAGTTTTTTCTTTATTTTTTCTGAGGCCTCAACAGGTAGTCCTGTTTCTCCATCAATCCAGCTCATACCGTTTACACCAGCCCAATCATATCGATTATTGGTTTGCCTGAGAGGACTGTTATTATGCGTGCGGGGAAGTTGAAGTTTTGTGGCGCAATATATGAGTCCCCACTATTTTGAAGGTATATCATTGCTGATTTATGCTCATTTATCATTACTAAAGTATTGGCTTCTGTCGCCGTTACTCTTAATATGTACAACTCAGTGAAACCAAAATCTCTCGGCGTGACTGGATTCTTATTATAATATACATTGAATTGTGTAATTGCCCTCGTCGCTAATCCTGCACCCGCGGCCCATATCTCCCACCTGAGACTTGTCTCAAGTGGTATTCGTATGCGGGGAGCAGTGGCTGGGAGGACTACTATCTTTGTCTGTGAGGTCGCAGAACTAGTAGTGATTGGTATTGATAATGTATAGTTATCAAATCCCGCGAACTCCATGCTGCTTGACGTTTGAGCCATGACTAATAGTCCAAGTATCGTGACTGCGGGAGCCTCTATGTCTATCGCCGTCCTTGTGCCCTCATATATCTTTGTGTATTGTACGCCGTCTATCTTGAAGCTCAGGTCTGTCGCCGTGTTTATTGTCCATGTGTTTCCCGCGTCCGTGGAGGTTATGAAGTATTCGAGTAGGCCGGGTGGTGTGGTGCCTGTTCCTCCGTTTTGGACGCTGTATCTATTTGATGAGTCTCCGCCAATTGTGTAGGCCACGATGGCATATACAGTATCTGGCCTAAGCGCTACTGGTGTTGAGAGCGATACACTATACCATGCGGCCGATGTCCCGATAGATGTTGATTGTCCACTCGCTAATACGGTTTCTCCTGGATAAATTCTCTTGGCATAAACTTTTAGAAATGTAGTTTTATCACTTGACTGCGTCCATCCATTTCCCTCGTTAATAAAAATTTTTGGTAAATCATTTTGATACCCAGCGCATATTTTGTAATAATTATCTGTGTCTCCCCCAGCCGCATGAAAAACTATGTAAAATGTTTTTTTACTATGATAAACTTTACTATAACTAAATACAGCAGTTATCCATGACAAGGCGTTAGGTATATTTTCTGGCGCTATTGTTGTGTATGCAATTAATTCTCCGTCGGGTTCTCCGCCCCGTAGCTCGACGATTAGGCCGCCGGGGTTTCCAACACGGCAGGCAAGAAATTCTATTTTACCGATATCATAATAAGTAGTAAATGGCATAGCTATTTTTCTTGAGCCATAAACTTGTTCGGGCTCGCTTGCTATGTAGACTTGGCAGGCATAGTCTCCAGAACCTTGATTCCATCCAGAACCATAATACCATGAGCCAGGAATTACATCACTACTATTATACTTCAAAGCTTTACCGCTGGATAATTGAATTGTGAAGTAGTAGCTTGTGTTTGCATCAAGTAGTGGCGGGTCTGATAAATCAATATAGCAATAATTAGTGCCGTCACTATTGATTGAGGCCTGGATTGGGCCGTAAATAACTGTCCCGCCTGGCCCGCCCGTCCTAATGGTGAACGTTGCGGTGTTAGCTCCACCGCCAATTATGAATCCATACCTAAATGGAACAAATTTTTTAGTATATATTATTTCTTGAGAAAATTGAGTATAACCTATGGTGGTTGCATTATTTGCAGACACGGAATAAACTGGAGTAAAACTAGTTTCTAATATCGGGTTATCATCGGTCACTAATTCTTTAATGTCCCGAACCTCGACGATAAGGGGATTCGGAGGCGAGCCAGCCTTTGCTCCATAGAGCTGGACAGCCGTGACCTTAAGTGCATTCTGAGGCGTAATAAATACTTGACCAATCATATTAGCTCCGTAAACAGGATTAGATGTCCCCGTATTTGCATTCTGAATCAGTGTAGCCGGTGTAGTTGAGACGCTCCACGACTTGGGAGTGTTGTCTGCGGTCTGCTCGCCCTCCACGGGGACTGCTTGGAGGTAGGGCCACCTAAGCGGCTGGCCCTCAAGCTCCGTATAGACTATCTGGCTCATCCTCCCTCCCTCCAGACTATCTTGACTAGGCCAACTCTAGGGGACTCATCAGTCGGGCTCATTCTGGAAAGTGTAAAACGCATAGTGATTTTCTCATTTACGGCAGGTATCAATAGGAAGTCAGAGTCAATATTGAGCGTAGGCAGCTCGGATTCAAGATTGATCCAGTTTAATATCTCGATATCAGCATCCGTCAGGTAGGTCTCGCTTCTAGTCCAGACCCCAGCATGGACGCGTAGATTCGCTGTGAGGTAATTCTGCGATGATTGATGCAGCCTCACCGTGACGTAGCCATCATTCATCGAGTATAGATATAGGCGAAACATCTTCATTCCGCTTAGTCTCCAGCCGAGTAGCCTCGAGCTTGGATAGATAAGCCTCATAACTCCAGGGCCAGTCCTATTAGCCATGATGCTGCGGCCCGACACGATAGATAACGCAGACCTAGTAACTGCCGCGTTCTCAGATATCCATAATGATTCGTCACTCGTCAATTCTCCCGGCACCTTTGGGAGATACCTGAATTCATAGTCTGGCGGTAAGTCTCGCTCTACTACTTTTCCATCACTCTTCAACAACTCAACTTTTACCTCTCCTTTATTCTCTCTGCATAGATAGTGTGTCCTGAGCCATCTCGTGAAGAGTGAGGACTGCGGCGTGTAGCTAAACTCAAAGCTTCCAGATGTATATCCAGCCGCTAGGCATGCCTCGCCATTCTCGTCCAACACGATGTTTGTGGGGTTCTCTAATACTAGTGGAGGCTTGTTGATGATTCTTATTGTCCTCGTGTCTGCCTGTAGTTTCTGCGCCATCATGACCGTGGATACGAGTGCAGAGACATCGCTGAGCGCCTCGGCGGCTGATAGGCGATGTCCAAACCTAGAGGTAGTCTCTCCCCTCATTAATTCATCGAGAAATTCTTCGAGGTATTCCCTGACCCCTCCAAGCACCACTGTCCTAGTCCTCTCAGATATTGATGGCTGGTATTCGATTCCGAGGACGACCATCTCTTTCTCCAATAATCCAAGTGATGGTAGATTGATGGTCAGCGTCTCTCCTATGTCTATCCCGATTGTTCTGAAGGTCTCAGAGGCGACCTCGAGTTTTAGGCTGAGTCCCCGCTCCTTCTCCATCATTAGCCTAGTCCTGGCACGTCTCTCAGCCTCAGCTCTACTCGTCAGGAATGGGTCGTGAACTACGAGCGGAGAGTCTCCGGGCTCCTCTGAACACTCCGCCAAGACTTCTCCATCACTTCCGACATAGATTATCCTATTCCTCATTCTCCATTTGTCCTCTAGTAGTTCAGCCCTCCTCACCTCGTTCTCGGTTATTGTTCCGAGCGGTGTCTTGGCTGTCTTGGGCCTAAAGATGAGTCTCTTGCCGGGCTTCATGAGTAGGAGAAAGTTTACTCCGCGTGCAGTGTCTCTCATTACTTCTAGTGCCGATACATTCTCTATCGGCCAGTCAGTCACGAGTTGTTCCCCATCAGCTACATCTGTTGTGTCGACGTCTTTCTCAAGCTGTGCGAGTTCTCTTATTATTTCTCCCGCGTATGTGCCGGGCCTGTAGAGCCTGAAGACTATGTGTCTGTCATAGCTTATCAGGTAGCTGTATGCTAGGCACTTCGCCCTAGTCAGTCCCCGCTCCCTTCTAATCTCTCGCTGATAGATTATTCCCTCGAAGACCGGCTCCTCGTCCTCGAGAAGCATTACTTCCCCGCCCGGAGAGACCTCGCCTAGGTCCGGATTAACTACTTCAAATTCCAGGCTCTCAAGCATGTTGTGCGATATTCTCCTAACCGTGGCTGAGGCACGGTCAGCGTAGTTGTTCTGCCCTATCAACAACTCGAGGGTCAATTATATCACGCCCCTCAGGCGACGCATGATTGTTGCTCCCAGTTTTTCAGCAAGCATCTCCCAGTTATTTTCGCCGAGTGGTTGGGCCACGTTGACTTTGATTGTTAGGCTGATATTGTTTACTCTGGGCTGAGGCATGGTCAACGGATTGTCCATCTCTATGACTGTAATGGTATCTCTCCTAAGGTCCTCAAGCATACTCATTGTTTTTCTAGTTCCCCAGTCATACCAGCTGATTATTCCCCTCCACATATCTGGCACGACTGAGTGTCCCACCAGCGTGTCGTGGAGCCACTTGAATGCATCCTTGACGGACTTTGTTAGTCCCTCTATCCATCCAGTAATCGTGTCTATCGCTGACTTAATCACCCTAGTTATTGCTTCCCAGATCTTCTTTATTGATTCTTGAGCCCACTCAAATGCCTGGATCCAGCTCTTCACATAGTTGATGAAGAGTCCGGCAATAAACTCTCCTAGAGGTCTTAAAACCTTCTCCCATAGCCACGTCAACGCATCTCCAAGCGATCTACCAGCAGACGAGAATACATCAAGCATGCTGATTACTACTTGGATGCTCTTCTGGAAGACTGAGGCCAAAAACTCGGCCAGCGGTTTTAATACATTCTCCATGACCCAGCTCAGGACTGGGCCGAAGAAGTCACCTATCGCTCGGGCTAGCGAGTTTACTGCATCCCTAAAGCCGAGGAAGTTTGTCTCGTAGGCGGCGATTAGGGCGCCGATAGCCGTCAGGGCTATCCCGATCGGGCCTAGCGCGACGTTAAGACCCATGAAGCTGACCTTCAGTGAATTAATTCCGCCGACCATCATGGGCACCGTCTTGGCGAGTGCTGCTAAGGAGTTTGCTGCCTGTATCCCCTGGGGAACTAGTCCAACTAAGCTGACACCCATCGCGACTACTTGCATCTGTGCATCTCTCTGAGCATCTTCTAGGCTTCTTGTAGCCTTCTCCAGGTCCTTCTCGGCCTTCTCCAGTTCTCGCTGCGCCTTGATAGATTCCTCGACACTTCCAGCAGAGAGGAAACGGTTCAACGCCTGCTCGTATCTTTCGTGGGCCTCACTCAAGGCGAGCTGCGCAGTATTGACCCTAGTCATCGCGGTGTTCCAGGCATTGAAGAGTGAGAGAGTCCTAGAACCGAGCGCGGCGATGTTGTTTAGCTGTCCGGCCACGAACTGCGCTCTTTCACCAAATATCTGTGATTCTTCAGCAATAGCTCGAAGGATTTGTCTCTGTTCTCTAGACTCCCTGACGACATCTGCAGCCATCCTCTTAACGGTCTCGTTACTTTCTCCAAGCTCCTTTACTGCCTCCGAGACCGTCTTTATGCTAGGCGTAGCCCTATCCTCAGCGACAAAACTAATCCTGACCTCTTCTCTGGACATCTAAGAATAATCATATCAAAAGCCAGTTATTATAAACTCTCAAATAAATAATTAATTATTGATAACAAATTAAAATTAGAGTATTTTTAGCTGATTGTTTAGTATTTTGTCTTTGTTCTCTTTCCATGTGTCTATTGCTCTCGAGATGAATCCTGAGGGCTTGATTCCTGGATGAATCTTTATGAATCGCCAGCCGGCACCATTGATCAATACTGATCTTTGGAGAGTGAATGGTTTGACTCCCTTCTCGACGTATAGTGTGTATGGGGCCTCCGAGACGACTTCATAAAGTAGTTCATCTCTCCTAGATACTTTAATCGAGGATGATAGCCTCCCAGTCCTCCTCGGTGCCAATGCTGCGGAGACCGATGCAACCAGCTCGGCGCTCGCCTCAAGATATTTCGTCATCAAAAGTCTGTACTTCTCTGGATTTAGCTTCTCCAGCACTTTCTCTATTCCGCTTATAGATATATCTATGGACATCTCTGCTTCTTTTGGTTCTTTAATCTCTTCTTCGCTACGTGTGAGTATAGTACGAGGTCTAGGAGCAGGTCTCTGAGTTCTCCGTTTAGTATCTCGCTGGGCCTGGCTCCGAATGTCTCTCCCAGCACGACGAGCGCCTCAACTATTCCCGGAAATTTTCGACTAGTCTATACGCGTCTCTGACGGCTCTTTCTTCGATCTTCATAAGTGCTATTATCAGGAGGGGCTTATGCTCAGGCCTATCCGGAAACGGCTTGACACAGATTTCTAATACTTTGTCAACAATTCTCTCTAATTCTTCACCCATCTTTAGTGCCTCTTCTAGATTGCTCGGAGACGTGAGCTTCTGGATCAGTGAGAGGAGAGGCCACGCTCTAGCCTTTGTCTCGAGCTCGTACTCCACGTCGTCTATCACTATCTTCATTTGTCTCGGCCTCAGTATCCTGGGTCAGTGTTCTTCAGTGATATGGATATTGATGGTTCAGATAGAGTTCTAAGGGCCCTCATCTCTATTTCCTCGACGAGCAGCTCCCTCGCGTCTATCTCAGCGGTGTGGGAGTCATAGACAACTCTCGGCATCTCTATTATGAGTTGGTAACTATGCCCCTCGGCGCCAGGTATCTCGGGCCCAGTTAAATTAATCCTCATAGAGGTCTCCGACCCTGATAAGAATTCCTCAAGCCTCGAGGATGTGAGGAACCTCGCCGACAGCTTGATGTCGACGCTGTACTTCCTCGGCGACAGTCTCTGCAACACGTTGCTTCCGACTACGAATTCATCGTCACTTAGGCCATTCTCTAGCGATAGTTCAAGCTTCTTGATGAATACTGCTTCGCCTCCGAGTGTGAGTGAGGTCTCGGTCGGCAGCCAGTTCCTGACAGATGGATAGCTCGGGATGCTCGGAGTAGTTATGTCCATGTCCCTGCCCAGCAGTTCGCTCCTCATTGTCGGTGCCTCGCCTGCCTCGAATATGAATTCAATCTTACCAACTCCGCATCCTATGAATCTCTCGGCGATTCCATCAGCCGCGACTATCACTGTATAGGGAATCACATTGTTGCTCGGCGTGAAGGAATGAAGATATGCAGTCGAGGATTCTATCTGTGTGGTTGTTGCTCCTCCGAAGAAGCTGTTGAGGAGTTCTCCAATCATTGATGGGTTTAGCCTCTGCTCTATTCCTCCCTTTACGGTTCTGAGCCCCTCTAATGCGCTTGAATACTCGATGTAGCTGATATTGTCCTCGTCGTATATGATTTCTTTCTCGAGGTGGAGGTCGCATGAGTCTACGTGTATGTATTTGAAGCCACTCGTTGCCGGCGTATCTATGCTGGCCTGCCTGGCCAGCGCTACATATCTTGTCCAACTACTCATGTAGGCTCACCCCCTATATCCCCAGCCGGGCTTTCCCATGACTGGATGGACGGAGGCGGCAAACTATGCCTCAACTCTCACAGACACCGTCTGGACAAGCATGTGCCCAAACTCTCCCCGACTATTCCTAGTCTGCGACAGTTCATACTCTACTCCGGGCTCCGCATCGACGAAGAATGTTCTTATACCGAGGCTCGGGTCGGACAGTATTGCGTCATATATCGACCAATGTATCCTGACGGCCTCGTCATAGCTCTCCTTATAGTCAGCGCTCAGGGTCTCTATGACTATCTCGAAGACCCAGTTATGGAGCCTCAGCCCCGAGCCCACAATGTGTCTCTGCGAGCTCCCCCTCCTAGCAATTATCCTCACGCGTGGATACGAAGCCCTCCCAGGCTCAACTCCAGCATCAACGAGCCTAGCAAGGCCGAGGCCGGAGACCAGGTCTTTTAGCGCAGTCTCCACTATTCTAAACCTCTCCTCAGCGAGTCCCACGTCTCCTCGACCTCCTTCCCCGACTACGATTCAGCCTGATGAAAAAAGCAGCGATCAGGGCAGTGATGAATAGTGCTGCGGCGAGTGGCGTGAGTAGTATTCTGGACCTCTTGAAGGACTCGTCCATGGCTGATAGATACGCAATGAATGCTCCGAATCCACCCGAGGCAGCGACGGCCACCCTCTTGAATCCATGACTAATGAGGCTCAGCCTCCAAGCCGAGTATGCAAGCATTATGACAAAAAAGAGCGAAGAGACAGCGAAGACTGGCAGGAGCATCGAGTACAATATTCGTGGGAGGGCTCCAGCAGTTATTGTGATTATTAGTAGCGCCGCCGAGGCTCCAGCGATACATGCTAGTAGTCGCTGCTTCACTTCTTATTCTCCCCCCGTGAGTGTTGCTCCTCCGGCCTCTCTCGAGATAAGGCTCTGCCTCAGCTCTCCAAGTATCTCCCTGATCTCTCTCCAGAGGGACTCTCTTACTGAGTTTTCCCGGCTGTTCCAGATTAGGTAGAGGTCTGCAGCGATGTCTGCGCTTATCCTTCTCAGCAGCTCGGGGCTTGTTGTTGCAGGTGTGAGTCCGAGCTCTCTATGGGTCTCGTCTATCATTGAGTCTGCCTGAGATATGAACTGCAGTATCTCCTGGTCGCATGAGTTGTCCTCGGCGCTCAGCCCGAGCCTAACAACCTTCACGTCCTCGATCGATGAGTAGGGCATCTACCAATAATTTACAAAATCGATGTTATTATAATTTGAGACATAATTAATTATTTAATGATTCAGAAGAAAATATATTCATCCATAAGTGGGTTATTGATAGATGAGTCGCAGATTCATCATAAGTAAGTATCCGAGGATCATTAAGGACTGGCTGGAGGTCTTTGAGAAGAATCTGTCAGTGACTAGGGAGCTTCGTCTTGACGAGTATGTCAAGGTCATATGGCTAGATGCTTGTAGTATTCCTAAGGTTCCGCATGGGACTGATCCTCTTGACGCTCCGATTGCGACGAGGACTGAGACGCCTGGAAGGTTTCTTGGGGTCTACTTGGATAAGGAGTATGGGCTTCCTCACTTGGTTATTGTTACTGAGAGGTCTGGTGAGTTGGAGCACTGGACGAGTATTCCGATGCCGATTGTGAGGAGCATAATTAAGCTGACCGAGGTCGAGGCGAAGAAGGCTAGGGCTTCGTTTGTCAGGATTAATGCGTCGGAGGCGATGGATGGTTGAGGACTGCTAATAGGATTGAGCGGCATGGGAGGTTCATCGTTAAGGCAGGGGCCTTTAGGCTAAATGTGACGCGTTATGACTACTATGCCGTTATTATCTCTGCCTTTGCCGGCGCGGTGATTTACCTGACGCTTAGTGGGAGGCTTGAGGATGCATTGGTCTTGACCTCGCTCCTGAGCGGCGTTGGGCTCTCTGAGCTCTTGAGGAGGCTTGAGCCGTGAATAAGACTCAGAGGATACTTAGTCTGGCGAGGGATGGTAAGGGAGCATACGAGATATCCAAGGAGGTCTATGGAGACACCTCGAGACGCAGCCTCAATAGAGTCTGGGTAATACTGAACAGACTAGTCAAGCGTGGACTGTTAAGCAAAAATCAATCAAAGGAGCAGCTGCTTAACAGTAGGCTCGACGAGCTTAGGAATAGGGTCAAGGCGCTTCTGACCAGCGAGAAATCTCCCCTCAAGGGCGAGAGGGCCAGGTATATCGGTGTTCCGACTTGGAGCGAGATGGTCGTTGAGGTAAGGGAGATAGCGTCAGAGGCCTACGCACTGGCGCAGGAAGTAATCAGGCAGGGAAACCTGAGGCTTGCGAGGCAGTACCTCGAGCTGGTTCTGAAATGCATGTCTGAGATCAGGCATGAGCGGAGAGAGCTCGACCTAGAGACGCTGAGCAGAATCGTTGAGGGCGTTAGGAGCGAGCTCAGCGATGAGCGCTCCAAGGCTGAGTAAGAGCCAATTATGGAGAGCGGTTGGAAAAATTAGCATAGAGCTAGAGGAGAGACATATAGAGATTCTTAGGTCGCTGGCAGAGTACTTGGCACGCGTTGCTGGCTCTCACAAATTATTCTCGAGGATTATTCGTAGGATTCGGCCAAGGACACGGGAGGAGCTGCTTGAGTTAACGGGCCTCTATGAGAAGATTAGCCGCTTCTCCGTAGAGGAGGCTAGGAGGCCGGGCATATTCATAGAGCTATTCACGAGGTTTAGGCCCACGAATTATCAGGCAAAGCTGATTGAGGATGAGTCCCGAATGATCGCGGTGGCGGCATGCAGGCAGAGCGGAAAGACAACCGCCATAGCTCTCAGGCTTATCCATCTAGCGATAATAAATCCAGGCAGCAGGACATGCATAGTCGCTCCGAGCTTCAGGCAGGCGAGGAAAAGCATCAGGAAGCTAAAGGAGCAGCTCGACCTTTTTCTCTGGACTGCTAGGAGGGCATTCGTGTCTGAGGAGCTTAAGACCATCGTGAAATTCACGAATGGAAGCGTCATAGAGGCTCTCCCAAACGCGATCGAGCGGCTGCGTGGCGAGACTTACAACTACTGCTACCTAGACGAGTTCAGCTACTTCATTGATGATGCTGAGTTATTAGAGGGTGTATTACTGCCGAGCATCGCTACTCAGTGGGACAGGGACGCGAGAATAATTGTCAGTAGCACGCCCTGGAGGAGAGATGGGCTCTTCTACAAGATATTCAACGATCCCCAAGAGAAAAAGAGATGGAGCATTCATAAATGGACCTGGCGGGAGGCCGTGGCTGAGGGTATAATCTCCGATGAATTCATTCGTCGTGAGATGACAAGTAAGGACCGGAGCTTCTTCATGAGGGAGTATGAGGCAGAGTGGGTTGGAGACGAGGATAGCTGGCTAAGTCTCAGCCTCATAAACTGTAGCCTCGACCCAGATCTCTCTTGGTGGACTGAGGACACGCCAATTAATGGCAGGGAGCTCTACGCCGGCCTAGACCTAGGCAAGAGAATGGACAATAGTGTCCTAACTATCGTCGAGAGGCTTGGAGAAGACCTATACGTAAGGCTCGTGAAGATATGGCCCCTCGAGACAAGCTATAGCAGTATTGTTGGGCAGCTCAAGCGCCTCACGAATAACTGGAGGACGGTCTTCAAGGTCGCAGTAGACATTACGGGCGTCGGTGAAGCAGTCTCAGAACTGATAAAAGACTCAGCCATCCAAGGATACGTCGGCGTAGTCTTCACTTCTAGAATGAAGGAAGAACTAGCAACCGTATTGAAGCAGGTCATGATGAGTGGATGCAAGATGGATGATGCGGGCAGATGGACAGGCACCTCAACCCTACACATACCGGCAAGGAATAACACCCAGCTCACAGAGGAGGTAGTTGCCCAGCTAAACGCAGAGAAGTATGAGGTGGCTGCTGATGGGAGTGTCAGATTCTATCACAGCCCGAACGCTCGGGTCGATGTCTTCTGGAGCATGGCGCTGGCAGTCTATGCAAGTAGAATGAAGAGCGTCGGCGGAGCGACGGTCCTGCATGGTTAGATTATGGATTCAGCAGATACGCGGAAGACCAAAGATACTCGTCAAGATTGACAAGAGCTTTCCAGTCAAGGCAAGCATGACGAGGAGAGTGCTCGAGGTCTCACACGCATTCGGCATCGATATAGACGAGGAGAGAAAACATACAATATACAGTGGATTCATGCTCGAGATAAACCCGGGAGACATCATCTATATAACTGGCGAGAGTGGATCGGGAAAGAGTGTCCTTCTAAGAGAGATTTCAGGAATACTTTCCCGTCGCAGAGAGTTCGGAGGCGTCGTGATGGACAGGGAGCTCATGATCGATGATGATGAAGTAATCATTGAGGGCATCGGTAGAGATACATCTGAGGCAATAGAGATACTAAACTCTGTCGGCCTAGGTGAAGCTTTCCTATTTCTAAAGCGGTATATAGAGCTCAGCGACGGACAGAAATACAGGTATCAACTAGCGAAGGCTCTTTGCATGGGTAGAAAGACGATAGCGATGGATGAATTCTGCTCGACGCTTGACAGAGATACTGCAAAAGTTGTGGCATACTTATTCCAGAAATACGTGAGGAGGAACGGCATGACACTGATCGCTGCGACTACCCATAGAGACCTCCTAGAGGATCTGAGACCAACAGTCTTGGTGGAGAAGAAGCTGGGGCCAGATGTGAATGTTAGCTACTATACATGGCAGGATGGTCCATGCAGTCTCATGAAAGAAATAACTATCGAGCCCGGAGACTTATCCGACTATGAAGCTCTCTCAGGATTTCACTATAGAGGCAGGAAGCCTCCATGCATAGCTAAGATCTACAGAGCCGTAAGGAATGGAGAGCTTTGCGGAGTAATTGTTTATGTATCCGCAATCACGCACCCACTTCTCAGAGGCAGACACATAGTCTTCCCCCAGCTACTAGAAATTTACCGCACACGAGGCCTTAAGAAGCTGGTAGAAGTGATCAAAAGAAATATCTTGAGGATAGCTAGGGTCGTCGTATATCCGAAGTATAGAGGCATCGGGCTTGGGACTCGACTGGTGAGGGAAACCATGCCGCTGACGGAATATCCAGTCATCGAGGCACTAGCAGTAATGGCGAGGTACAATCCATTCTTCGAGCGCGCAGGACTCAGAAGAATCAGCTACGATACAAGCCTAGACGAGCAGAGAAGACGACTCATTTTTAGACTGCAGGAAGAGTTCCCAGACCTAGACGCCGAATCCATATCGGAACCCAGCTACATCTCCAGATACGTCGAGAACCTCAGCATAAAAAGACTCAAGAAACTAGTCAAAATTGTCTCGAAGACATTGACACAGCCACCGACCAAGCTGAGAAAAAACACAAGAAAAATAAGGACAAGAAAGGAACTAGTAAAAATGCTATTATCATTGAGGCTTCCACCCATATACTATGTCTGGAAAAACCCCGCAAAAAAGCCAGAATGGGAAGAATAACTATGACTTCACTACTCTATCAACTTCCTCGACGAGCCGTCTGCAGCCCTCTCTCACATTCTCATCACTATTCCCAAAGCTTATCCTTATCCATCCCTCGCCGCTCGGCCCCATCGATGAGCCATGGAGAACCGCCACCTGCCTCTTCTCCATGAACCACTCCATGAATCCCTTAGAATCAAGCTTAAGCTTCTTCAGGGCAGATGAAACATCGACGAAAACATAGAACGCACCGGTCGGCCTAACATACCTCAGCGAATCACTCTTATCAAGCTCAGCCAACGCGACATCTCTCCGCCTCCTAAACGTATCCGAAACCCACTTCACAAAGTCCTGCGGACCCCGCAAAGCAGTAATAGCCGCCCACTGAGTAAACGCGGCAGGACAAGAAGTCGTCACATTCAAAACCTTCACAATATTCTTCAAAACCTCAGGAGGCGCAACAGCATAACCAAGCCTCCAACCAGTCATCGCATACCGCTTCGAGAACCCATCAATCAATATCACCCGCTCAGGCGTAAACGTCATCGGCGAAAAATGCTCAAAATCATCAAACTGAATACCACGATAAATCTCATCAGAAATAATCCAAAGATCATGATCCTCAGCAAGCTCACATATACCCTTAACCTGATCCCTCGTCAACATAGAGCCACATGGATTATGAGGCGAGTTAATAATGACGGCCCGAGTCCTACTACTGATTGCCTCACTGACACCCTCAGGAGTCATCCTAAACTCATCCTCAGGCCTGAGCCTAACAAAGACCGGCTTACCGCCACTGAACCTCACACCATCAGCATACGGAGGATACCCCGGATCAGGACAGATAACCTCATCTCCCTCCTCAACAATAGAGCAGAGAGCAGCAAATATCGCCTGCTTCGCACCAGTACTCACCGCCACCTGGCTGGCCCAGTCAACCTTAACACCATAATACTCGCCGACATACTCGGCTATCGCCTCCCTGAGAGGCTGAATACCAGCAGACGGAGTATAATGCGTCTCACCACGCATAATCGCCTCATTGGCAGCACGCTTAATGTGTTCAGGCGTATCAAAATCAGGCTCACCAATCTCGAGATGAATAACCCTCACTCCCCTCGACTCAAGCATCTTAGCCTTGGCCAAAACATCAAAAGCTCCCTCACCAAGAATACCCTCAGAGATCTTCTTAGAAATCTTCATAATACATCACAAATAAAAAACAAAATCGAATCATTTAAGCTTTACTACCGCACAGAAATAACAAAACTACTCGACAACCGTCCTACACTGCTCCCGAATGAACGTGAGAAGATAGTGAGGACCACCTATGCCCTTGCCTGTGGCGCCGCTCGCCTTCCATCCAACAAACGTCTGAGCACCAGGCCAAGCCCCGGTCGTTGCTCCACCAGCCCTGTTAGCATAAGTCACCCCGAACTGAATATTCTCAAAGAAATATCTGACCTCCTCCATATCCTCACTGAATATTCCGGCCGTAAGTCCGTACTCCGTGTCGTTTGCCTCCCTGACTGCTTCTTCAAGCGTCTCGAAAGAATCAACAAGCAGTATGGGGAGGAAAAGCTCCTTCTTCCAGAGCTCATGGCTCCTCGGAAGACCGCTAATTATTGTCGGCTGTACATAGTAACCCCTATCAAATATCCCGCCCCTCATGACCTCGCCTCCATAAACTATTCTTCCACCATCCTTCTTGGCCTGCTCAACGTAATGCATGAAGTTCTCAAATGCCCTCCTATTCACTACAGGGCCCATGAAGACATCTCTATTTCTGGGGTCTCCGACCTTCAGCCTGCTTGTCTCCCTCACAAGCTCATCGAGAAACGAATCCATCACGCTTCTATGCACGTAGAGCCTAGAAGTCGCGGAGCACTTCTGCCCACAATAGCCAAAAGCAGCCCTAATTACTCCCATAACTGCCTTCTTTATATCGGCCTTCGAAGTAACAATCGTCGGATTCTTACTACCCATCTCGAGGAGAATCGGCTTAGGATAAGGCTGCGTCGACATAAACCTCCTAAAGAGACTCATGCCCACATCTCTAGAGCCGGTGAATGCAATCCCCGCGACCTTTGGATTAGAAGTAACCTCGTCCTCGAAGAGCTCACCAGCCCCAGTCAAATAATTAATCACTCCAGGAGGAACGCCCGCATCTCTAAACGCCTGATAGAGCAAGAGACCGGCAAGGGGGGCCTCGCTCGTCGGCTTAAAGACGACTGTGTTGCCAGTTATGAGTGCACCCTGAATCATGCCGTTTGGAAGCATGAATGGAAAGTTAAACGGAGAGATAACGAACCAGACGCCGTAGGGCCTAGCAACCATCTTTGGCTTCTCACCCGGCCCGCCTGGCCCAAGTTCCTTCTCATATCCATTATTCGCCTCCATAAGGTCTGCATAGTATCTCAACGCATCAATAGCCTCCCACACCTCGGCCAAGGCCTCAAGCCTGTTCTTCCCCACTTCATAGGTAATGACGGCGGCAATCTCAAACTTCCTCTCATCAATAATCTCCGCTGCTCTCCTCATAATCTCGACCCTCTTCCTCCAATCCATACGCGACCACTCTTGGAACGCCATCTCAGCCACGTCTATCGCCCTCCTGATATGAGTGCGGCTCGATCTTTGGAAGTAACCAATCACGATAGACGTATCGATCGGACTTCTGTCTTCAAACTCGCCGTTTTCAGAAAATACCTCGTCACGCCCTATATAGATTGGATAGTGCTTTCCGAAGTATTTGGTCTCTACGTCTTTGAGTGCCTTCTCATATGCCGGATGAATGCTCTCATCAGCGAAGAGAGAGACATAAGTAATCTTCTCTTTAGGCATGAGTCATACATAAATAAAAGCAGGATAAAAGGAATTGCCCACTCCTCAGGGAGAACCGAAAAATCCCCTATAAGCAAAGAGAGCGGGCAGCCCCCCAGTATGCAGGAAGACAACCGCCTCATCCCTACTGAAGTAGCCTTTCTTGATCAAGTCGATCAGCCCAGTCATGGCCTTGCCAGTATATACAGGGTCCAGAATAATGCCTTCCAGCTCTGCAACTGTACGAATAGTATTGAAGACATCGTTAGAGGGCGCGCCATATCCCCCGAGCTCATAATCATCAGATACAAAGACGTCTCCGTCACTGAGGTTAATATCCAGTCCAAGAATCTTAGCGGCACCATCAATCAATCTCTTAATATCATTTACAAGAACAGGCTTTGGTCTCGACGCGGCACTTATGCCGATAATCCTTGTCTTAAGTCCCTGCATCTTCATGCCCAGAATAAGCCCGGCCTGAGTCGCGCCACCGCTCGAGGCATGAACAATATAGTCAATCTTAATTCCCTGCTCCATTGCTTGCTGCACAAGCTCATATGCACAGTTGACGTATCCAAAGACGCCTATTGGAGGCTCGCTATAGAGGATGTAGGGCCTGTGCCCCTTAGCGGCATACTCGTTGGCCACCTCAGCCATTTCTTTGCTAACATCTGCGCTAATCGGCGCCTTCACTATTCTGACATCTGCACCCATCAATTTATCGAGGAGAAGGTTACCATCATACTCCTTCGGCTTCTCTCCAAATTGCGCTGTCCTCAAGATAAGCACAGGCTTCATCCCAAGAATCTTGGCCGCAGCAGTTATCTGCCTAGCCCAGTTAGACTGCACACCGCAAGAAGCAACTATAACATCTGCACCGACATTCTTTGCATCTGCAAATATGTACTCAATTATTCTCGTCTTGTTTCCGCCAAACGCGAGCCCAGTCAGGTCGTCTCTCTTGATGAAGATGCGTGGACCGCCGAGCATTCTCGAGAGGCGTGGCAATTCATGGAGAGGCGTCGGGTAAAAACCGAGACGAATCCTAGGAATCTCCTCAAGCTTCATGCTCAATCAAGACGCCGCGAAGTATTATTCCTTTTCGTTAATTCAAACCATTCATCTGCTCTAATCACAAGTATGACGCAAAGCATAATTAATAGGCAAGAATCAAATCATATCTTAGCATTGAGTAATCGGAGTGGCCTACCTGAGGAAAAAAGCAGAGCTCCACTGTACATACTGCTCAGGAAAATTGCTCTAGTACATGCAATTGCCGCATCGATTTGGACAATAATAATGGTACTACCAATGGGGCCGTTTCCACTACTGCTCCGAATCATTGTTGGAGGAGGACCTTCCACATGGTTCATAATGGGATACCTACTCTTCATAATCACAGGGTCCTGCGGCTTCGCAGTTCTATCCTACGTTTACTACACTGTTGAGAAGGAGGGAAAAATAATCAACAATCAACTAGCCCTATTGGGAATTGTCTTAACATGCGTAGGAACAACAGCTGCGTCAACTATGCTACAGATCGCCGGAGCATTAGGCGGATATCAATACTCCATAATGCACTCACCTACCGAGAAGATCCGCCTACTTCTGGAACCATTAGTAAATCCAATAAGACTACTGACAATCATAGCCGCTATAGGAATAATCTTACAATGCTTAGCAGCGCTACTAACAGTAAGACGAACAGAACCGACTCACAGTTTACCTAATCCTAACGACGACAAAAATGATCACTAATATCGACAATAATAAAGCACCTAATAATAAGAGGAATGAATTATTTTCCGTCTGCCCCCAAGACCCATGGGAATACCCCCAGACAGCACTAGACATGTTAGAATTAACCAAGTACAAAAAACTAGGAACAGGTTCACCAGCGCCCACCTCAAATAAAAGGTTACTCATAAAGACCTGCCCATCAGAGACATACCATCCCCCCAGAATTCTCTTTCCATTAATAAATACGCTCTCCAGAACCATCTCGCCCATATTCCTAAAAACTTCCTCATTCTTTGTATATGATTCAAGGGCAACAACCTCATGATCACCCCTCATAAATCTGGAACTTCCATCAGAGAAAAACCGGACCAAGACTTCCTCACGCGAGGACGGATTGATAATCCTAACAAACCAGGCAGGCTCCTCATCAGAAAAGCCGGAATATATCGAGATAATGGCAGAATCACCTGGCAAAAAGGTAGGAGGACTGCCAAGAAGAACAGGAACATATTCCTTTTTCCCACTATAAACTCCGCGAACATACATCGCATAGCTCCTCCAGCAAGAATCACCCTTCTCAATACCTGCTGCAGCTTGAAGAACGACGCCACTCTCCGTCATCACGCTTACTATTGCATAGATCGTCCCATCGGTCATGTTTATCCTCGGAATATTCAATACTACTGTCAAGTTGCTGGACGAATCCCACTTGACAGTTTCTCCATCACTGGTAGGTGCTCCATCAGGAATAACGATCCCCAAAGCCCACGGCCGTCTCACTTCATACGATTCCCAAACATTTTCATCAGCCGTAGCAACAAAAAATGAATTTAAACAAAAAATCAGAAGAAAAACAATCACTAATAATAAGCGCTTCGTCACCGCACACTAATAGGTCACTTCCTACAATAAATGTATTAAAAAATTACAGTACTATGTGCTGCGTCTCCAACTAATTAGATAGCCGAGTCCACCTAGCAATACTCCGACGGCTAGTAAAACGATGAATACCGATATCCAGAACGGATAGCCCAGCGGTATTGCGTAAAAGACATTGGCATGCACCTGTCCAGGATTCCATCCTAATCCTCCCACCTCGGGCGGCAGCATAGAGGCACCCCCAAGATAACCACTGATCATCATCAGCCACGTTGCGCCTACAACTCCAATATTCATCAAGAGTAGATGTAGCCACGCGATCTTTGAAGCTGCTCCAATAAATGGCTTACCTAGCACCTCCTCGATGTAATGGTAGAACAATGCGGTTACCGCGATTCCGACGACTCCTACGATTATGTATGATAGATACCCCATAGTAAACCACATGCCTGCGCTTCCAAAGGCAATTACCCTGCTCGGCTCTGGTTTAAGAAACGTAAGCTGGCCCAGAACGATGAACAGCGTTATGATGGTGGCAATCGCTCCATGAATTATCGCTGCAGCTATAAATCTTGACGCCCACTTGCTTGGCATATACTCCTACACCTCTTCATAATATTGTATTATAATGGTGTTATATAACTATGTTTTTGACACATTGATTAAGATATAAAAATTTCACTTAGGAATGTTTTAATAAGCCAAAATTTAGGGGAAAAATTAAGATTCTTAATCAATTTACAATATTTAAATATTGCTGTTGGTCTTTCAGAGCTTGTGAAAACCACTGGTATAAATGCTGTATGGATGGTCGTAATGCTCGTCATCGGCATCGTTATTGGAGCCGCAGGATTTTATGCTGTTTCATCATTCATAACGCCTCAAGAGAAGCCGTCACTCGTAGAGACAATAAAGAGTAGGGGAAAGCTGATTGTCGGTACAAGCGCGGACTGGCCGCCCTTCGAGTACATAGACGCCAAAGGCAACTATGCAGGAATAGATATTGCAATAGCTGATAAGATTGCAAAGGAGCTCGGTGTCCAACTTGAAGTCAAAGACATGAAGTTTGCTGCATTAATCGAGGCTCTTAAGGGTGGGCAAGTCGACTTAGTAATAGCTGACCTTCACCATACCGCGGAGCGAGAGAGGGAGATCGACTTCTCGAAGGGATACTACGTTGCATATGATGCAGCAGTTGTCGTACTCAAATCAAGAGCCTCCGAATTTAAGGATGAACAATCTCTCTATGGAAAGAACATCGGTGTCCAGCTTGGAACAATACAGGAAGAATGGGCAAATGAACACCTAAAGGGAAAGTCCAGCATAGTATCCTATGACAGAGTATATCCAGAGATGGTCATGACTCTTAAGAGAGGCGACTTAGACGCATTAATAGTTGGAGATATAATCGGGCAAGTCTTAGCGAGTAGAGATCCCGACCTAGAAGTTGTTATGCGTCTAGGCAGCCTGAGTGGCGCTGCAATCGGAATTCCACAGGGCGCCGAGGATCTCAAATATGTAGTTAACAAGGTAATAGAAGATCTCATCAACTCAGGAGAGATGGACCGAATCTTCCAAGACGAAATAAATAAATGGCTGGGAACGTAAAACAGTAATAGGTGTAGACATTGGAAATTGAGCGTTTTTTATTTGAGATTATTCCATACATACTGGAAGGAATACCCGTAACTCTTCAATTAACGGTCTATTCCTTTGTTCTTGGCCTAGCTTTAGGTGCCCTGCTGGCTGCAGCGAGAGTCTTAGCCAGAGGACCACTATCTGCGATATCCAGAATCTACATAGAATTTTTCAGAGGCACCCCACTCCTAGTACAGATATTTTTTGTCTACTTTGGACTACCGGCAATTGGGATCAAGCTTGACGCCTTTACGGCTTCAGTCCTTGCAATTGGATTTAATAGTGCAGCATATCAGGCGGAGATATTACGGGCGGCGATAAAGGGCATACCTGAGGAGCAGTTCCTCTCCGCCGAGTCACTTGGAATGACTACAGGCCAGATGTATAGATTTATAGTGTTTCCACAGGCAATAAGGATAGCAACGCCAGCTTTAGTTAATGAATTCGTTGCCCTCGTTAAATATACTTCCCTCGCGTCAATAATAGGTGTAGCTGAACTCTTCAGAAAAGCGGAGTATATGGTTGCATTCACTTTCAGACCTGAAATTTATCTCCTAGCCGCAGCGATATATCTTGCAATCTGCATACCTACCTCTCAGGTCTCGAAGTTTCTTGAAGCCAAATACGCAATACCCGGATACAAGAGGGCTCTAGTCTGAAATGTTAATTAGCTATCTTAAGATATTTTGCTATTAAGGATCTGACTTGAACGACGTCTTGCTTGAAATCAAGGATCTGAGGGCTGGATATGGAGAGACTGAAGTCTTGAAGGGTGTAAGCCTGACAGTTAACAAGGGCGAGAAGATAGTCATTGTAGGTCCGAGCGGCTCCGGCAAAAGTACACTCCTGAAATGCATCCCACTATTGATAAAGCCATGGTCAGGAGAGATAATTCTTGAAGGGACTCTTTTGACCCATGAATCTGATAACCTCAGGAGGATTAGATCAAGAATAGGCTTCGTCTTTCAACAATACAATCTTTTCCCACACATGACATTGCTTAGAAATGTAGCATTACCACTAGAGTTGGGTAAGGGTCTTCAACGAAGAGAAGCAGAACAAAAGGCCATGTCAGTACTCACGCAGCTAGGCCTAGGCGAATTGGCATCAAAGTATCCACTAGAATTGTCTGGCGGACAGCAGCAGCGAGGTGCAATAGCGAGGGCACTAGCAATTGACCCAATTCTGCTGCTGCTGGACGAGCCAACATCTGCCCTTGATCCAGAATTAAGGTATGAAGTCGTGGAGACCCTATATGAAGTAGCAAAACAAGGTCGATCAATGATGATAGTTACTCATGAGATAGATTTTGCAGAGGCAGCAGCCGACAGGGTTGTATTCATCGATGAAGGACTCATAGTTGAGGAGGGCGATGCAAGACAAATTCTTGAGCATCCTAAAAAAGAAAGGACAGAAAGATTTCTCAGAAGGTTAAGGACTAGGCTACATCAATAACGCAACCGTAAATCATCGCGACTGATATCGATAATAATTCCTATTTCCTAGTATTAGCGGGTAGAGGGATGACGATCAAGGTAGTAATAATGGGAGCTGCTGGAAGAGATTTTCATAACTTTAATGTATATTTTAAGAATAGGCCTGAGTTTAGAGTTATTGCATTTACCGCAACACAAATACCGGGAATAGAAGGTAGACGCTATCCTCCTTCACTTGCTGGACCTCTATATCCTGATGGAATCCCGATTTTACCAGAATCATCGCTTGAAGATATATTGAAAAAGAATGATGTTGACCTAGTCGTGCTTGCATATAGTGACCTAACACATGATGAAGTAATGCATAAAGCATCTAGAGTTATCGCCTCTGGCTCAGATTTCATGCTGCTCGGACCAAAAGCAACAATGCTCAAATCAAATAAACCAGTAGTAGCAATTACAGCAACTAGGACGGGAGCAGGAAAGAGCACGGTCTCAAGATACGTTATAAATATTATTAGAGATGCTGGTAAGCGAGTAGTTGTAGTTCGACATCCAATGCCTTACGGGGACCTCGAAAAACAGGTTGTTCAGAGGTTTGAAAGCATTGAGGATCTTGATAAGTATGGATGCACAATAGAGGAGCGGGAAGAATATGAGCCACACTTAGTTTTGGGGGTCGTAGTTTATTCAGGCGTCGATTATATTGAGGTTCTTAGGAGGGCTGAGATGGATGGTGAGGTTCTTATATGGGATGGTGGAAACAACGATTTTCCATTCATAAAACCATCAGTAAACATAGTTGTGACTGATGCTCAGAGGCCCGGGCAAGAAGCATCGTCATATCCAGGAGAAGTAAATATACGTATGGCAGATGTAGTAGTGATAAATAAATCTCAAGAAGTATCTAAGGAAAACTTAGAAATAATTAAGCAAAATATAGCTAGAATAAATCCAAATGTTAGGGTGGTGGTCGCAAGGTCTAAAATCATTGGTGAAGGATTAGAAAAAATAAGTGGACGTAGGGTAATTGTCGTTGAGGATGGACCAACAGTTACTCATGGAGGATTTAGTTATGGTGCTGGATACGTGGCTGCGAAGAAATATGGCGCCGAGATAATAGACCCACGACCATACGCCACAGGAGTAATAAAAAAACTATACGAACAGTACCGACATATAGGTAACGTAGTTCCAGCAGTAGGATATAACAATGAACAGATAAGAGACCTTGAAGAAACATTAATGAATGCCGATTGCGAATTTATAGTGAGTGCAACTCCGACTGATCTATCTAGAATTATTAAGATAAACAAGGAAATAATAAGAATTAGATATGAGTTAGACGATTTAGGGGATACTACAATAAAAGATGTCCTAAGGGAAAAAGGTATAATATAGTATAGACTTGGATTTTATATTATGATTTCTTCTGTCGCCTTACTTATCTCGGCCTTTGTAATTGATTTTTGAATTGACTTAATTGCTTTTATACATTCATATTTTGAGCGGTAACCAAGAGAAGAGTCAGCGACGAATTTGTTATTATCTGATTGGAGTCTCCATCTGTAATTACCTTTTTCGTCTTTATATACATGGAATTTGGCCATCAGTACCACCTTGGTTTAATTTAGGTTAATCAAGGTATATAAAAGCGATGTGGGACAATAATCTGCTTCAATTCGGAGGTATAACATAGAAATTCTCCTAGTAAAGCATGAATCATATTCGGTAAAGGTTCACTTTTTATAGCTCTTTTGAATATTTTGTGAGAACTTCTGCACCATCTTCCGTAACTAATAAGACTTCTTCTAACCTTATACCTCCTACATTCTTAATATAGATCCCCGGTTCTAGTGCTAAAACCATGCCAGGCTTGAGTTGAGTATTGCTTGAAGGATAAATCTTTGGCTCTTCATGATAAGTGACTCCTAATCCATGCCCAGTGTGATGAGGATAATCATATCCATGACGCTTTATTTCACTTCTTACAACTTCGTCTAACTTCATTGCAGATATGCCGGGCCTGACGTTTTCAATTCCTTTTTTAAGCGCAGAGATAACTATCTCATGTAATCTTTTCTGTTCTTCACTCGGCTCACCAACACTGATAGTCGTGCAGCTATCACCCCAGTAACCATCTACACAGGGTACCAAATCACAGATGACTAGCTCTCCTCTCCGTAGTCTACGTGTTGATGGATGTCCACTGACTTCCCACGTTCTTTCGCCTGAAATCATATCAGCCAATAGAGGCGTCCTCGCACCAACCTTTTCCTCAATCTTAGCCTTGACAAGAGAATAAACTTCGATCTCGGATACTCCTTCATGTATTAGCTGTCGGCTCACTATCTGTCCCCAACTAGCTATTTCAGAGACACGTCTAAGAAGTTCAACCTCATCTTCATCCTTTACTGCACGCATTGATTCTAAACTTCTAGAAATATCTCTCCAATTAACGTCTCGTAATTTTTCTTGAATACCCCATAAAAGGGCAGCGGGGAAATATTCTGCCTCAACACCCAGCGATCCGCTATCAATTCTGAGACGCTTCATCGAGTCTAGCAGAAGGCCAATCAAGTTGGAAACTGCCCTCATACTTGTGTCGTAAATGTTGTAGCAGCTATAAACAGAGATGTTGTCGACTTTTCCCCTGCTTCGAGCGGCCTGCTCTTCAAACTCTGAAACAATCAGCTCGGACTCTCCATCTCTATTCAATACTAGGATTGGCGGACCAGCCTCAAATGGATTAGGTCCAGTCTCAATAGGTGCTACGTATCCGGAAAGATAACGGATACTTCCGAGGCTACAAAAGATTGCTCCACTCATATTCATTCTAGAAAGAAAGTCACATATCCGTAAACGTCTATCAGTCAGCATATCAAGATAAAAATTGTGAAAGAGATATATTTGAATTTTAATAGATCATTGAGTTAGCATTTTATGTATGAAATTAAATTATAAAAAATATATATAACCTAATGAGTAGATATCACTCATGGCGGCGGATTATTCTAAAAGTGCAAGAGTAGTTATACGAGACTGCCTAGGAGTGAAGCCAAATGAAAAAGTATTGGTTATATGTGATACGGAGACTGAGCGTTTTGGACGGCCATTATTCCATGAAGCATTGAGCATGAATGCTGAAGCCACATTAATAATCATGAAGCCAAGAAGTAGACATGGAGAGGAGCCCCCGGAGCAGGTAGCAGTCGCTATGCGTAGCGTAGACGTATTCGTTGCGCCTACGAAGTATAGCCTAACTCATACCCAGGCTAGGAAAGCAGCGACTCAAGCGGGTGTCAGGGGCGCGACTATGCCCGGAATAAACGACGCTATCTTTTTATCGGAAGCCATGGTGGCAGACTACAACGACGTAAAGAACCGAGTAGAAAGAATGGGAAGTACTCTAAAAGACGTGAAGAAAGTCACAATAACTTCTCCGGCTGGCTGTAACTTAACGCTTCACATTGAGGGCAGGCCCCTCGTCCTAGATACTGGAATTATTCATAATAGGGGAGACTTTGGGAATTTGCCAGCTGGAGAGGTATATGTGGCGCCAATTGAGGGGACAGCTGAAGGCACGATAGTTTTTGACGGAACAATCGCAAGCATAGGGCAGGTTACTAGGCCAGTTACGATTAAAGTTAAGGATGGTTACGCAAAATCGTTCGAAGGAGGAGAGGAGGCTCAAAAGCTAGAACAAATGTTAAAAGCAGTAGGAAAGCCTGAAGCATTCAATGTGGCTGAGCTAGGTATTGGATGTAATCCACATGCTAAACTGATGGGAAACTTACTGATCGATGAAAAAGTCTATAATACAATACACATAGCGTTAGGAGACAATAGCACCTTTGGTGGAAAAACAATAGCAGGAATACACATTGATGGCGTGGTACTTAAACCAACAGTGAAGGTAAATGATGAAAAGATAATTATCAAGGATGGAGAATGGATAATATAGGGTAAAATAAATTTTATCAGTTATTCAGAGTCAAGCCTTCTTTTCTTTGCTAGCGGATGCGGATAAGATATCCTGCTCTGACGTAATCCAAGGCGGACAAGCATCTTAGCCCAATAGATAGCTGATCTTATAGGATCAACAACTGGCACTTCATATCCTTTTGCTTTTAATTTTTCTTGCAGTCTGTCTGAAAGTCCCACCATTCCAGTGCATCCTAAGACTAATACTTCTGCACCATCCTCATTAATGGCTTTTAGACACGCTTCGAATATTTGTTCTTCTACTCGTTCTCCATGAGACAGGCCTAGCACAGGTATGCCCACATCTCTAATAGTTATCACCCTCCCTTCAAGTCCGAGTCCTCTTACCATATGCCTCACGACTGGATTAGTCTCCTTCAATACAGATAATATGCCTATCCTATCTCCAAGCGAGGCCGCCACGTAGAGGGCCGCCTCTCCGGCACCTATGACCGGAATAGAAACTATTTCTCTTAATGCATTCAATGCCGGATTAGTAAAGCAACTTACAACTACTGCATCGAATCCTTTCTTTTCAGCATCCTTGACAAGTTTTGCGAGTTGGAGCCCTGCATCGACTTCGTCTATGAAGCTCTCAACAGAATCAGGCCCCTTGTCTAGACACGTTACCTCAACGTCTGGAAATTCTCCACTGAGTTCTTTGCGGTGATGGGCTAAGAAATCTTTAGAAGTGTTTGGTATAATTACAGATATTCGCGGCTCAGATTTCTTCATAAAATCTATTTTCATTTTTCCATTATTTAAGCTTTAGTAAAGAGGCTAAATAATTTCGCCAATAATTAATTCTCGAATACATTTGTGCAAAATGACTCTGAACCATTAATTAATGCATAGTTTTGGAATTATTCATAAAAACTTTTAATATCATAAAATCTAGATAATTTTTTAGTAATGTCTTCAGATGATAGAAATGCTCATGAGAGGCCCTCTCCACTGCTTCATGAAGCTATACCCCGACCATCTGAATATATTCATGGTCAACCAGTCTACATAATCAGAAAGGGTTCTACTGAAAGTATAGGTAAGCCAGCAGTCAAGGAGAATATAGCGGCGGCGAAGGCACTTGCATCTATGTTCAAATCATTGCTTGGTCCAAATCGGATGCAAAAACTATTAATCGTCCAAGAAGGTAGATCAGAACTGATATTCCAAACGTCAGATATGCGTACAATACTTAAAAAGATTAAATTAGAGCACCCCATTGCGCAGTTCTTGGCCGGTGCTGCAATAGCCGCTTCAACTGAGACGGGAAGTGGAGCAGTATCAACATTATTGCTAGCCTCGCAGATTCTAGTTGAATGTGAATCATTGATTGATAAGGGGCTTCATCAAAATGATATTGTAGATGGCTTGACACTGGCATATAAATTCGTGCAAAATGCTTTAGATGAGCTTAGCTTTAGGCTTAACTATAGCACGATAGAGACAATCAATAAATGTATTAATTGCGAAATTAGGGGAAAAGTGCCTTATCATGATGAACATATTGCTAGTTTGCTAAATAAGGTCATCAATACTATTGGATTAGAGCCACTCAAGAATCCAGACACCGAGCTTCATATTGACGTAAAGAAGATCGTCGGGGGAGGAATAAATGACTCATTCGTAGTTAATGGGATAGCTCTTTTTAGAGAACCATTCCATCCAAGAATGCCAAGAAGGGTCGTTGGAGCAAAGATCGCTGTTATTAAGGGTGAGCTTCGCATACCGAATAAGAAGATATCACGTTACCAAGATTATTCCTTCGAGTTTGATGATCCAAATTACTGGACTAACTTCGAGGAAAAAAGAAGAGAATTTCTGGATCTCATATCTAGAAGTATTTTTGAGGTCGGTGCAAATGTTGTGGCTGTAGAAAAAGGAGTAGATGAATTACTAATTGAAAAATTTGCTGATCAAAATATCATGTTAATTATGAGGTTTCCCCCACCAGAGTTTGATAGATTTGTCAAAATTGTCGGCGCAGTGCCTGTTGTTAATACAGATCAACTTGAACCGTCCTATCTTGGATATGCAGAAATTGTAGAATATGAAAAAATCAATAATGAATATTGGGTATTTTTTAAAGGATGTAAAAATCTACACAACATTGACATAGTACTAAGAGGTGCTAATAAATACATCATTGACGATGTAGAAAGGATAATCAATAACGTTATTAGACTTGCTAGGTCAGTCGCTCGTGATGATAGAGTAGTTTGGGGAGGTGGAGCAATCGAGGAAGAAATTTCTTTACTTTTGCAGAAATATGCAGAGGAAATACCTGACAAAAAACAATTAGTGATAGAGGCAGTAGCTAGAGCTTTCGAGATCATTCCATATGTATTAATCGAGAGCATTGGTATGGATCCCATAGACGGCTTATCAAGACTTCGGAGAGAGCATGTTTCAGGTAATAAATCGTTCGGTGTAGATGTTATTAATGCTTCATTGGGAGATGTAAGTAAACATCACATTCTTGACCCGTTACCAGTTAAAAAACAGATAATAAATTCGGCTTTTGAGGCAGCGTACACGATTATGAGAATAGATCATTTAGTGAGATGTAGACAATTATCTGAGCCGGAAAAGTATTATGTAGAAAGGGTTAAGAAAACATCTATTGAGGAATTAAAGAAAAAGAAGGAAGATATTGTAAGATAAAAAATTCTTGTTTTTATACTGGTAGCTGTGCCTTTAAGTCATTATACTTCTCAGTGTAGTAGTCTAATTCGTCCGGCAGATCTGGTGATAAGAAGTATCTAGTGATCTTCTGCTTGTCTTCGATTGATCCAAGGTCTCTGAGGTTGCCTCTTGGATGCGGCTTTCCTTCTCTCGGCTTCTCACCGGGCGGGAAGTATTTGTCAGGCAAGAAGAGGGCATGTAGTAATCGATCCTCTAAGTTCCAAAGTTCAGGCCTATCAGGGAAGCACCAATTCTTTATTATTTCATCTATTGGTAGATATGTTCTTTGTCCATTATTGACCCAGTCAAAGAACTCTGCTCCCATGTAGGATCTTACGTCATCGTAGTTACTCGTTAGGGTTCCGTAGCCATTCCTAGTGATGAATGCGCTCCACCAAACGTCTGTTCTGAATGCTATGAACTTGTATACATGCTCAAGTATCGGTGTATGTTTTGATACGATGTCGCCGTTAAACCAGAAGAACGGGCCATTAACTAGTCTTGCATAATATGCTGGGGTTCCGGCTCTTCGTACGTCATAACAAATAGGCTGCCAAGTGCTACCGATCCAAATCTCCCTTGTGGCAAGCAAGTTAACAGCGTCGCCATACTTAAACCAGAAAGTCCTTATTTGTCCAGACTTAACTACTGGTAGCAGGAAGTTATAGATTCTATCTACTTCTTCTTTCGTAAGGTTTGTATTTGCACCGGTCAGTGTTATTTGTCCAGTGGCCTCTAACTCATTTGCAGTCTCGCTAAAGACAGTGAAGGCTTCGTCTTGCATCATTGTCCTTCCTTTCCATTCAGGGTTCCATAGCTCAGAGTATGAGAAGGATAACTTTTCTCCTCCTTGTTCCTCATATGGTAATTTTTCTGGCAAATATGTGATTGAGTCGAAGTTCCAGTTATTTGGAACTAGTGCAAAGTTTTTGAATGTATCATAGTCTTCTTCTGAGAACCATAGGTTATATTTGAACCTCGGAACCTGCGCTGGTCTTAGGTATTTTTCTGGATGGATAAATATTTGAGGAACTTTGTTTGGATCAAACCTTGGTAACTTCTCAGCAGGTATTGGCAATATGATTCCTGCTTTCTTAATTGGTGGGAATCTGGCTGTGCCTGCTACGTCCCACCCATAGCCCTCAGTGGCAACGATTCTCTGAGCCATGATGAAGAGGTCTAGGTAGCTTGCCTCTACTTTTTGCTTGTGAACTTTTTCCCAGAACTCTGCGACTTCGGGGTACATCATCCATGCTCCGCCCAAGTAGCGGATCGGCTGCGCAATGGGAGTAGGCGAATAATAGTACTCCCAGTTCGGGAACTTTGCAAGATACTCTGCAGGAGCAGGTAGCTCTGTTATTGTTGTGGCCGGCGTGGTTACGGTAGTTACTGGTGTGGTTACAGTAGTTGCTGGCGCCGTCCCAGTAACTGTTATAGTTTTCGTCTCAGTTTTTACTTGTGTCACTGTTGTAGCAACTGTCCTCTCAACTACTTCTGCCCCTCTTGCGAGGTAGCCTATTGCACCACCAACGACAAGTCCAGCAACTGTGCCGCCGATAATCTTTGTAGCAGTTCTTCTATTAACCGAATTACCTTTTCCAGACATTTTCAAATTTGAGTAGTTTATGGTTTTATTTAAGGTTTAGCATAAATTAAATAAAACAGGTCAATATTAAACAGTCAAAAATATTTGAAGTGATAGATGCTCTCTATTTAATATGTGCCTGCAATATTTAATATTGACAATTGATAAAAATCGAAATATATAAATAATGCAACATTCATGAATAAAACGATATGCCACAACTATTAGATTTGGAATTAGCCAAAACAGCACACGTTGTTATTAACAAGTTATGCAAAGTGAAGCCGGGAGAGAGTGTACTAATAACCATTGATGGTCCTGAGGAGTGGCGGGTCGCGGAGGAGATTGCTAAGGCAGCTGAATGTGCAGGAGCCAAAGTGATGGTTGCATGGCATACAACCCCTCCGGGTTATGGCAAAGTTGGAGACCCATACCTACCTGATCCATTAAAGGCAGCCATACCGAATACCGATGTCTGGATCGAGCTAAACAATCAGTGGCTGCTCTACTCTACGCCGTGGGAGGAGGCAATGACGCCTGCAGCATTAGGAAAGGGTCGCGTCAGATATCTCTTCCTAGGTGGCCTGAATGTTGACCAGATGGTGCGATGCATAGGAAAGGTCAACATAGATGTTCAGGCAGAGTTTCAGAACACTCTTGTCGAGATGACTAGAAAGGCCAGAAAAATGCGCGTAGTCACGCCTGCAGGTAACGATGTATCGTTTGAGAATGACCCAGATAGACCAGTAACTAACGAGCTATTTGCTGATACTCCTGGTCCACACTTCCTATTAGGGCAGATGGGATGGGCGCCGATCGAGGAGACAGTAAACGGCGTAATAGTATTTGACGGCTCATTCTCAGGAGGCGGAGAAGCAGACTTAGGAATTTTAAGAGAACCAATTAGATTAATCGTCAAAAATGGAGAGATCAAGGACATTCAAGGGGGAGCAGAAGCACTAAAGGTCAAGAAATGGCTAGAAAAGCTAGGCGATCCCAATATGTACTATGTAGCGCACATTTGTTATGGCTTTAATCCAGGGGCCAGATTATCGGGACTCTGCACAGAGGACGAGCGTGTCTGGGGATGTACTGAGTGGGGATTCGGTTATCAGGGTCCAATGTTTAGAGGCAAAGGCAAGAAGGCTGTCTCTCACTTCGATGGTATTTGTCTTAACTCAACAGTATGGCTAGATGGTGAAAAGATTATCGATACAGGAACACCCATACACCCCAAGCTTAGAGAACTTGCAGTAAAATTAGGCAAAGGATAGAATAGAAAAATTAACGCTTCTTTTTCTTTTTATGAATTATTATGAATTATAATAAACGCATAAGGAAAGATATTTATCTAATTATGATTTCTTAGTACTGTATGGACGTATTAGATGCAATTAGGAAAAGGGTGGCGGTCAGATACTTTGAGGAAAAACCAGTCCCTGAAGATGTACTTAAGACATTAGCTTGGGCGGCACATAAAGCACCAACTGGTGGAAACACTCCCTATAGAAGAGTCATGGTGGTAAATGATGAGGAGACTGTGGAGATGGTTAAGAAAGTTTCTCCAGGTTTTCTGAGCAATGCGAAGGCACTCATATTGATTTACACCGACTTGGATATTGCGTATAAAGGGTTAGGAAGACTTGGAAGAGATATCTGTTCTATGATTGATGCCGGAGCAGCGGCAGAAAATGTAGCATTGGCCGCTCTTAAGTATGGTCTCGGGACTTGCTTCACAAAATCCTACAGTGAGGCAGGAGTTAAGGAAGTTCTAGAAATACCTGAAAATTATAGAACTGAAGTTATGGTCCAAATAGGCTATCCAAAGAAGGACATGCCTCCACCACTTAAGGCAAAACCAAATGCTCGTATAACTTATCTGAACAGACATGGAAACCTATGGACATGAATATACCTAAATGTGGTCTAAGAACAATCTTTTTTCATGTTTTAACAATTAAAACTTAAGTCTTAAGTTTTCAACATAGGAATATGTCATGAAAGACAACCAAATTGTTAAATATCGACCTTGACGAGAGAATTATTGCTAGGGGAGAGTAATAATGGGGCAGGCATACAGTAGTGATTTCAGTAAAGAAATATTTGACATTGTTGTTTTTGCGTTATCAGCGGCACGAATAACGGCTGATGAGCCACCACTATATGGCTCACTCAGGCTCATTGACTTATCAAGTAAGATAATCAAGCTACAAGAATTAGTAGAGAAGGAGAAGGCCGATAAGTTTCTCCAACGAATAAGACAGATAATTGAGGAGAAAAAATACTTGGTCATGGCGTCAGAGGAAGAATTCATTAAAGTACTTGACCAGTTAATCTCTGAATGTGCGAAAGAGTTGAAAACCCGCAAAAAACTAAGCCAAAAAAGAGAATAAATCAGCATTATATATTTTGGTACATCCTAAACGATTTCTCAAAGAATTATATTTTTCCTTTTCTATTCTTACTGTCTATAATATTTTTTTAATAGTATTATTAAATAAGGCTTTATGCCCTCATAAAAGTTAAATACTGATAAAATACTGATTTTTGTGAAAAGTTATGCCAGCGGCATTAGCAGTAAAAAATCTTGTTAAACGTTACGGAAGAAACGTCTTAGCGTTGAATGGTGTTACATTCGAGGTTGATAAGGGCGACTTCTTCGTGATAATAGGGCCGAGCGGTTGCGGTAAGAGTACCCTATTGAGATGCGTTGCAGGTATACTTGATTATGATAGTGGAGATATATACATAGATGGCAGAAACATGAGGGATGTTCCAGCGCATAAAAGAAATATATCATACATGCCTGAAACATATGCTTTATTCCCACACATGAGGATCTATGACAATGTTGCATTTAGGCTAAGAATGCAGAATTTTGATGAATCAGAGATAAAGAAAGAGGTAAAACGTGCACTTGAATTGGTCGGGCTAGCTGGGTTTGAAGAAAGATGGCCTAGTGAGCTTTCCGGTGGTCAGAGACAGAGGGTTGCACTGGCAAGAGCGGTCGTAGCGAATCCAAGCTTACTATTACTTGACGAGCCATTAAGCCACGTGGACTATAGGCTTCAGAGAAAATTAATGGAGGATTTCAAGAATATTCACAAAAATTTGGGTAACACATGGATACTCACGACGCATATCCAGGAACAAGGACTTAGCCTCGCAGATACATTAATGGTCATGAACGTAGGAGTAATAGAACAGAAAGGAAAACCAAACGAGATATATGAATCGCCGCGAACAGTGTTTGCCGCAAGATTCGTAGGTGATATTAACCTTTACAGTGGACAGGTAGTTGAGCAGAAGGGCGAGCTCTGCGTGGTCAAGACCAGTCTAGGCGAATTTAAAGGAATATACAAGGGGTCCGGTGAATTGGTAGGTAAAACAGTAGCATATGGCGTTAGACCTAACCACATATTAATCTCACCGGTAGGAGAACAACGTGAAAACAGCTTCAGGGCCCGCTTAGTTAGTGCGTACTATTTCGGAGAATTCATTGAATACATATTTGAGTATACTGGAGGAATACAAGTAAAGGTACACGCAGATCCGATGCCAGTAAAGCTAGGAGAAGAATACGCAGTGTCTTGGGATACTACGAGAGGAATAATCCTTGATAAGCCCTCAGTGATTGAAGGATTAAACATCGAGGACGTTATCTACGGTAGGTGACCAGTAAGGATGTCAGAGGCTAAAGGATCTGAAACTGAGATACGTGAATCTCCTCTACTACAGTTTATGCGGAAAAATATGAGATATTTCCTGATATTGCCTCCCCTGATAGTTGTGATACTGTTCCTACTGACACCCTCATTAATGATATTACTGCTGTCTTTCAATAAAGGTTCTGTGACTAGGTTTGATCCTACGAATATATCGTTAGATAATTTTATAGCAGTATTTTCGAGGCCCTCGACATACGTCATATTAAGGGATACACTTGGTATGTCAGTGTTGGCCGCCTTAGTTACATTACTAGTTGCCTATCCAGTTGCATACTTTTTATCGTTCAAAATTCAGAACTTTCAACTGCAAGGAATAATTACCTTTATGCTTGTCGCTCCCTACTGGGTTGACTGGAGCATCCGAAGCATCTCTTGGCTTTCAATACTTGGAGAGAAAGGTCTCATCAACTACACATTAATGAGTCTAGGGCTAATTAAGCAGCCATTATCCGAGCTACTATTCACAAGATGGACACTATTAATAATCTGGGTACAGACAAACCTTCTCTTCATGATCTTTCCAATCTATCTATCACTAACACTGATCGATCCAGATCTAATAAATGTAGCAAGAACTCTTGGTGCATCTCCATTTAAAGCCTTTACAAAAATCACATTTAGGCTATCACTGCCTGGAGTTGTCATTGGAATAATCTTTGTCTTTATATCAACGCTCGGTGATTATGTTACTCCGTCGCTATGGGCTGGTGGACTACAAATGCTGGGATTAACAGTTCAAAACTATGCATGGCACTTTAACTGGCCAATGGCTGCTGCTTACTCAGTACTATTGTTAGCGGTGACACTAGGAGTAATCTGGATAGTCCTGAGATTCGCTAATATTAAGCAGGTGTTCTATAAGTAGGTGAATAAGTATGAAGAGAGACTGGATGAAAATTATTCTTGGAATATACACGTTGTTTATAATTTTCATCTTCTACTTGCCATTAATCCTAGTAGCCATCTTATCCTTCAAGTCTGATGCAAGCATAACGTTCCCAATTTTAGGATTCAGTCTTTATTGGTACATAGGTCCACCAGGACTAGTAGGCACAAGTGGATTCACAAGCGGAATATTCTACGACCCACAGATAGGACAGGCAATCATCAATTCAATAGTGTTAGGTATCGCAACAGCAGTAATAGTAGTACCTCTAGTTATTTGTGCAGCGTTGACGCTTAGATATGCATTTAAGGGCCGAGACCTAATATTCTACTTATTACTAGCGGGCTTCGTGATGCCGGCAATAATTATTGGACTAGGTGCAAATATCTTCTATAAGACAGTTGGAATAACTGAATACTCGATTTGGACAGTACTCCCACTACACGTCGTTTATACTATGCCGTTCGGATTGATCCTCACGATGGCAAGGTTTGACCCACTCATGGTTGAGTACGAAAATGTTGCAAGAGTCCTAGGAGCGAGTGGTTGGAAGGTCTTCAGAAAAATAACGTTCCCACTAATTAGGACACAGGTCATTTCTACTTTCTTCTTCGCCTTCACACTATCGCTTTCAGAGTTCCTAAGATCATCATTCGTTATAGCAGGTGTAGGAACAATCCCAACATACGTATATAACCAAATGTCAGTAACTGCACCGACACCAAAGTGGTTCGCACTAGGAACGCTAAGCATGGCAATATCGCTAACACTCCTATTCGTAGTAGCATACATACTAACAAGGGGACAACGACGAATAATCTAAATCAAATAATACCAATAAAACATTATTTCACATAATTATTCCTAGCATATGATACGGAAATCACCGAGAAAGCTACAAGATAAGATAACTTATACTATAAACTGGCTTATCACATTTTTAGAAGAAATCGTAATGTTTGCTGTTGTCTCAATAGCCGAAGAATTCAGAAGCCCCCTTGCATGTATTGGGGAGCTAAGGACGTGAAGGATACCTCGGACCTTTTAGGAGTTGAACCAGATAATAAGCAAGCTCGAATTAGTGAGAATCTATTAGAGTGCCACGTTATTGAATATCGTGTCATATATAGAAAAGCTTAGGAAACCGCCATAGGGTGAGTGAAAAGACTTGACCTTCATAAATCATTGCCTCTGAAAAATACTTCCAAGCAAGATTATGCTCTAAAAGTAATCCATAAACAACCCCTGACGTTGCGGGATCAAACTTATTCTAAGATATAATCATTTGACGAAATAACATTAATTATTCATTAATTTAATATATTTTGTAGAGTATTGTGGATGGGCCCGTAGCTCAGCATGGATGGATTTCTCAGGTTTTTGTGTCGTCAGGTGTGGGTTTTGGTGTGCGGGATTGGGCTGGTGAGTTTCTTGGTCGTTTTCCTGATAGGCGGGCTGCGTTGGTTAGGTTGTTTGGTCTTTTGGGTGATGTTAATGCTGTGGTTGAGGGTGTTAGGTGTGGGAGGGTTGATGTTGTTGATGTTTTTCAGGGCGTGGTTGATCGGCTTGTGGCTGGGGTCTTGCGCCTAAGACGGTTGAGTGATATGTTTCTTGGCTTAAGCGCTTCTTCCGTTTTGCCCGCGTGAGGATTGATTCTGAGAGTCTGAGGGCGCTTGAGAGGCCTAAAAAGGCTAACGTGCGGATTGATAGGGCCCCGAGTATAGGCGAGGTAAAGACCATGGTTATCGCGGCCCAGAGCAAGCAGTTATCAGTCTTTATTCACCTCTTGGCTACGACTGGCCTGAGGCTCTCGGAGGCCTTGAGGCTCAGGGTTGAAAACTTTGACTTCAATGCCGAGCCACCAATCCTAAAAATAATCTCGGCTAAGACTAATCTGCCGAGGGAGGTTCCATTGACGGCCGAGCTTGTGAGTAAGCTGAAAGAAATAATGCCGGGCGAGGGGAGAATATTTAGCTATAACCGGAGAAGCGCGTACAACTCGATTAAGTATCTACTGAGTCGCCTAAGCCTGATAAGCACGCCTAAGGGTAAGCGTGGATGGTTCTACGAGGCCTGGACTTCGGATACTTTTTCTAAGCATCAAGTCCACTACACGGAGGCCCCGCACATAACTTCTCAAGACCTTG
>JAWBQR010000008.1:0-82483 GCA_038845265.1 Nitrososphaerota archaeon
TCTATTGGAATCCCACAAAGAGAATTGAAAGTATATAATAGAGCATGCTTTATCTAATTCTGTTTTATCTATGAATCCCACAAAGAGAATTGAAAGGCACATCGCCGAGGCTTGATTCTCCGCAACAGACATGCAGGAATCCCACAAAGAGAATTGAAAGGGAATGTTATGTTTCCAGTAAGTGTTATGTATCCTGTTTCACGAATCCCACAAAGAGAATTGAAAGTGGTCGTCGGTAGACACGTATAGGTTTTTTCTACTGTCGAGAGAATCCCACAAAGAGAATTGAAAGGTAGTGGTATATTACTGTGTATCCTTCCTCTTTTGCCACCCATAGAATCCCACAAAGAGAATTGAAAGATATTTACAGTAACTGCATGGGTAATCAAAAGGCGTGAAATTTTCAGAATCCCACAAAGAGAATTGAAAGCATCCAGCGGGAGAGGCGTAAGCTCCACGTATTCTTCCGAATCCCACAAAGAGAATTGAAAGTAAGTCATAGACTAAAATCTTAATGTCATTCATATTCCAACCAGAATCCCACAAAGAGAATTGAAGGTGCCGGCGAACTCGTCTTTTCATTTATTTTAACTATGTTTTCTGCTTTGCAAATCTAACAAATAGAATTGGAAGATCGATTTGATTGTATCAGCAAGATCAGTACTTCTTTAGTCCACTTTTGCTTATATCCGCCACTGCTGAAAGAAGGAATATGGATAATAGGTCTGGCAATCATTAAAGTCTCGCTCTCCTCTTAAATCATGTGTTTAGGAAAATTTTTGAAAAGTTTCTCAAAAAATAAAAGCTTTAAAAAATTTAAAAGGATCAAAAAATGTATTTTCAATAAGAAATCATTTAATGTCCTAAACGACTACTGAGAAGGAGATTCTCGACCTAGCAGTTAGAATCGCAGTTTAAGCCTAATTGATGGTGTTAAGAAGTCCCAAACCGAAAAACCTCCTAGCATCTGTTGAAATACATTCAGCCCAAAATAGCGCTTGGGTAATCGCGCTATATACTCATAGAAAGCTGGGCGATGCGATTATAAAAACGTAGAACCACCAAACCAATTTATGAGGCTATGAGTAAACTGAGCTAAACTTCGCACCGCATACAGAGAATCTAAAGAGATTACTCTAAGGGATTTCTAGCGCATTCAGGTTTAGAGATTAATGTCATCGAAGTAAAGTATGGTGATCAATCAATAATGTTGAGATATGCCGAAAATGAGATAAAAAATGTTATATGAAGATGTCGGCATGGATTATTAAAGGTCAAATAAATTACTAACCATTTAGGAAGATTGACGAATGAGCGAGATAAAATTCAATATTATTGAGAACGACGAGTAGGCTATTGTTGAGTTCGAGGTAAGCGTGCCACTAACGCCCCGAAAAATTAAAGAGCATCATACCACCGAATGTTGTTGGTAAACGAGTTATCCTCTCAGGTAGGGGCCTCCCCCCAATCATATTTTAAATAATTACGTTTATTAACTGTTTTAAGGAACAAAATTGGCGATACAAGAAGAATAACACTAATACATGGCAATTTCGCATATAAAGACAGGATGAAAAAAGAGGGGCAGATAGACAGGGCGGACATTCTTATTTCCACTCAAGTAGCTGAAGTCTCTTTGGATATCTCTTTCGACTGCCTAATAACAGAACTAGCTCCGATACCTTCTCTTGTTCAACGTTTTGGTAGGGTAAATAGATATGGAAAAAATGCAATAGAAACAAATGTTTATGTATCCAAGCCTGAAAGTGATAAACCATATGGCTACATTATGATGGGGGAAGCACACAAAGTACTTCCGTCTTTGATAAACGAAATTGAACGAGGGGGAGAGGCGGCTTATCTAAATAAAGAATTTTGGCATTATGAGGAAGATTATAAGAAAAGAGTAATGAGGATTGAAGATAAAATCTCTAAAAAAATAGATGACGTTATGCTTAATTTCTTCAGTCTTTTAGCTATGGAAGAAGAGGTTTCAGAATTCCTGGGTAGAGAGGAAACATGGTTGGCGATACCGGAGATATGTCTTGATAGCACTCTAAATCTGCTTCAAAAACTTAAGAACGCCAACAGATATGAAGATCGGATGAGTATATATGCTCAGCTCAAGGAAAATCTGGTTCCAGCATCACGTTCAGATATTAAGAAAGCTGAATGGAACGATGAATTAAGACTCTGGGTGATTAAAAATTACAGTAAAGATTTAGGCATAATTAGAATTAAGGAATTAATGTGACATGATCATGTCTTCTATTTCTTCTTTTATACTTAGGTTTGTTGTTGAAGAGCCTGTTGTTTTTCAGAGTTTTTCTGGTTTTGCCGCTTGTGGGGTCTTCTATAATTTAATTAGGAGCATTGATGAAGGCCTTGCTGAGGAACTCCACTCCTCTAATAGATTGGCCCCATGGGCAGCTTCTCCCATATTTATTGAGTTTCCTCCCCCACCTAGGATTGTTTACCGCGCTTTACAAGCCCCATCGATCGCTAATGTTGCCTTCACCACTCTGGACGGTAAGCTCAACGATATCTTCAAGAAAGCTATCCTCAAGTCTGATCTATATGTAGATTTGGTTAATGTTAGGGCGAAGGTTATAGGCATGTCGGTTAACACTTACAAGTTCTCCGATCTAATTACCAGTGCCGATCCATTGCAAGAGAGGTTCGCTATAAAGTTTCTTACGCCAACTGTTTTTAGGCGATCTGTTTACGACTGCTGTCCTAGCTGCCCACACTACGTCGAATATATGTGTGCTGCCAGAGAGGGTAGACGGCTCGACAAGCCATGTAGGTATGCGACTAAATGCGGGGGCGTAACCGTCCCCCTACCAATCCCATCATTAATGTTTAGGAATCTAGCAAGATTATGGTCAGCGTTCTCTGGAACAAACATAGATGTGTGGGGCGCTGCACGTTGGGCTGAAGATGCAGTAGTGATCGCTGGATTTCCGAAGCCTGGCATAAAAACAGTACGTGTCTATGAGCATCCGACAACAAACAAGTGGATATCGGGTTTCATGGGGACGGTTAGATACGCTGTGAGGGAAGAAGCCTATAAGGAGAAATATGCGAGAATTGCAGTAGCACTGCTAAGAATGGGTGAGATAACAAATGTTGGTGTGAGAAGGACTGCAGGACTAGGAATGATAAAATATATGACGCCGAGGAGCGAGCCTAATTCATCACAAACAAAATAGCGAACTCCACCTTGCATGATCAAACTAATTTATGTTCTAACAAAATAGAGGAATCCGGAGTCAAATGTAATCTCCCTGAAACTATTAAAAGATGCAGAGACGTGAAATTTTCTTTCAGTTCTCTTTGTGGAATTCAGAATTGAAGGGTAGACAAGAAGGGAAGTACCGAGCTATTGCGCCTATCAAAAATTCTTTAAATGCTGTCCAAGAACTGTGAGAGAAGTTCAGTTTTCCATCGGAGAATTTAATGACTTTTATCGGCAAAATAGCTACTTAATACCATCGCTGGTCACAGCTAGTAGGAGCTTCTGTATATTCTGTATATATTTCACTCATTATATGTTTCCACTCTATGCAGCAATCGAGAGATCTGCGAAGTTGTTAGAAGGAATAGCTAAAGAATCAATGTGGATAGTTAATACTGGTGAAAAGAGGAAAAAAAGATACACTCATAGTTGCAATATGTCCCGAGGTGTGGCGAAGCCTTTTTCTTCTACTCCTTTCAGACGTTAGGTTCCCAGACCAGAGTTTAGCTAAAAGTCTAAAGTACATAAACAAACTCATCTCACAGATAGAGGAAAGCAATGAATTATCACATTATATACAACTTTAATGATAATATTCAAACGATCAGACCCCTTATGTATAGAGTGGTTAAGATCTTAGAAAAGCTGATAAAGACTCTCATCAAAAAATTATCAAATACAAGATAAACAACGGTATGATAGAGTGATCGAAGAGGGGTTCGAAGCCTTATGGAGGATTATGAAATATTATATAGAATAGATGCAGACTCGGCACCATTATACCAATACCACTCAACTCAAAGATTAATTGATTAATAATGTGGAATCATGTTTTTCTGCTTCCTTAATGATCGTCTACGAGCGGTAATCATTCCGACTACAACTTCCGTTTTAGTACATTGGCTAATCTTCTGGATTAAGCAACCATTTATGTATTGTGTTTAATTGTTTCTCCGTGTACCTTAGCTCTATTTCCCCTTTATATTTTCTTACCTCAACCATTGTTCTCTCTAAGCCAGAGTGAGCGAAAAAATTTCTTTTCAAATCCGACGTAGTTGGGGAATCTTGTCTCTTCTCTCCTACATATAATTCTCCTAGAGGGGTCCATTCTTCGGGAATCTTGTCCTTCTTGTCACAAATTTCATTTAGATCTCTCTCCAAGAACCTCTTGTTAAGCAGTAAATCAAGCTTAGTGTAGATTTGATTGGTTTTTTCCCTCAACTGGGTAATGCTGACACCATCTCTTCCTTTCGACTCTCCTATTTCATTAGATATCCATTTGAATAAGGCGAGCGAATAGAATAGGTTGAATAGGTCTTTCTTCTTTAAGCTAGTGGTGACGACTTCATTTGCCTTGAATACTGGTTTTTCTATCATCTCAAGTATGAAATCGATTAGCTTAATCTCAAGAACATCAGCATCTTGACCGAAATCAATTATCGATTTGGTGTAAAGGGCTAAGGGTGCATTGTACTTTATTGAATTAAAGGCTTTCATAAAACTTACTAATAGTTTTTTAAGCCTTCCTCTTATATTCTCAGTTTTAAGGGAAATATTTCTCTTAGTTTCAGAGTCGCACTCAACATAACATTCTAGTTTGGATAAACGATCTAGGTTTTTGGCTTTAATTGGAAGCGCGAAAAACGCCTTTGCGTCATGCTCGTTAATAAATATCCTTCGAAACGACTTATCATCAGGTCCAACTGGTTCAGAAATTGCGTAGGCAGTATCAATTTTTTTCTCCATTAATCCATTTCTTATTTTATCATAAATAATGATAGCTCTTAACGCTTCTAGCATTGAAGCTATATAGATATTGTGACCAGTAGATATATCGACAACTAGCATTACTTTTCCATCATACTTTTTAATTCTCTCAAGCATGTCAATAAACAATCGTAGAGAAAAATTATCGGGAGTATTTTTGAAGCTTAATTTTTCTCCATTTATTTGATAGCTCCCTATGGCGTTAATTATTAAGATGTCAAAATTATTATCCTTACAAACACTGATGCTGCATCTTATCTCGTCACTAAATTTTTTCTTGAGCAAATCTGTGTTTGTTAAATCCTTTAAAATGTTCTGCCCTTTGTAAAGGCTATTTGGACAAACATAAACAATCTTAGCATTATAACCCTTCTTTTCAGTATAAAAAGAAAATAGTGCTTCAGAAGAGAGCTTTATGTCTCTTTTAATAAAGCCATCTATTTCATATGAGACGTTGGAGTATCCACTCAGCCTGCCGAGAACCTGATATATCAGGACTTCCATGCTAAGAATATTCCGATGGAACAATATAAAAAAGCACACCTTTATATTTATTTCTAGACCTTTCTGACACACTTGAGCATGCTTTCGCAAGCTAAAAGGTTGAAATATTGGTTGTCTCCTTGTAAATACCGCTGATATAATTGAAGCTTTCTGTCATAGCTCCAATTGGGACCTCCCCTCCGGTGGTAACAGAGTTCGTCCAGTATGTTGAGGATGGTTTGTGTGAACGTATTAGTGACGTTACCGTAATTAGTACAAGTGACCCTTATGTTGTCAGCTGTGCAGAACTGGCTGAACAGGCCGTCATAGATAGATACCCACATATTCATTTCCATAGGTGTCAGCTAGATTTTGAAGACATTGATTCTCAAGAAAGGCTGATGGAATTCATGCTTAAAATAGCAAAGCTTTTAATGGATCAGATTGAAATTTACAAGGCTGACAAGATATATGTGAACTCCGCCGGTGGCAGAAAAGATGCGCTCATGGCCCTTTTAACGCTTTGTCAGTTCATACCTGTGGCCGGGGTTTTCCACATAGTGATGCCTGACGTTAAGGCTTTCAACATAGAGTTGGAGAGGATTAAGAAGAATATTGAGGAAATAGGCAGGACTAAGGATAAGAGGAAATACTACTTAGACAATAAAAATCTTTTTGACCCATTGATGTATCCGCATCGAAGCACTTACTCGGTGATTAAGATACCGGTTATTCCCTTTCCACCCAGTGTTCTGCAAAAACTAATTAAGACTCTGAGCAACGATAAGATGAAGATTTCAACCTCTGGATTGGACTACATGCATATAAAAATGCTTGTCAGTATTGGCATAGTTGTCTCCGACATGAAATATCTTTACCCCACTGACGAAGGAAGATTTCTTTTGAAAATAATTAAAATATTCTATAAATAAGGTTACCATAATATTGATCCGTTAGGGATATCTGTGGAGGCCAAGCAAAGCCAGGTATAAAATCCTGCGACTACCGTAAAATTTCCATGGAGCTCTGAGGTTTTACTGCCTTTTATAAACTTACAGATTAGTCAGAATCCCGCAAAGAGAATTGAAAGTCTATGAGGATTAATCGCATACAACGCCGCTTGCACAAAGAATTTCACAAAGAAAAATTGAAAGAGGACTTGATCCAAAGTATACTCTTTAAGCATTAGTTTTAGGAATATCACAAAGAGAATTGATAGTATCTTAAGATAATATATTATGTTAGTGCAAATAAAATTAATATTAGTAATGTTATGAATCTCAAAAAGAGATTTGAAAGTGCTAAAAGTTCAGTCTAAACATCAACCCTGCTTGTACTTTCTTAAGGACCCGTTAGTTTAAATATCCTGTTTCATCAGTGTCAAGAGTTGTCTCTTCACCGCGTTCTCAATGAGTCTCAACGACCTTAACGAGACAAACCAACCAAAACAGGTATATAAAGTCCCTCAATAAATACAAAATCCTTTCTCATAATTTGAAGAGCTGCATACCTTGCTCGTTTTCCTCAGATCCCATAAATAATTTATTTATTAATAAATGCCGTGCCATGTTGGCTGAGATGGCTCATAGATTTTTCGTTACTACCGAATGATATTTAAGATTTTGCTGAGGTGGTGTCAGCATTATATGGTCTTTAGCAACGCAACAGTTAGGCCTCAAGCGAGGTTCGTGGTGGTGGAGTAAGCTGGATGAGGTTAATAATGATTTATACTGAGACGCGATATAGCGACCAGATGATTTGAGTCAAAATTTTTAAAAAATGTTAAAAACTCTCAATGTTAAATAGATTGAAAACGAGGATTGGGATTTTGCGGGCGAGATACTCAATACTTAACGCATGGACTTCATTCCCTACCCTGCAAGAATAGGTTACTCAAATGGCCAGTAGGCTTTTAAGAAGATTTTGCAACTAAAAATAAGGTTGTTTTAGATCCTTTTCCGGTTCTAGTGGAGTGTTGTTTGAGGCTAAGTTAGCATGTTTAAACTCTATTGGCAATAGACACTAATCCTCTGGCTTGCCTCCCACTCTCTCTAGGCAAGTATGCCTTAATTCCTCTTTGTACTATTACTCCCTAAGAATATTATCTCATTTGTTCAGAGTGGTTATGAAGATCACGGTTCGATGGATGCTGGGAATTGTTGAACTATGTTTAGACAGTCTAATACAACGGCTAAGATATTCCCTTGTCTGATTGGTCCATGGCTACCGTAAATATTTATGAGAGAATATTTATTAGCGGCTCCGTAGTATTTGGGGGATGATAGTTCATGTCTAAGAGTGTAAGGGATATAACCGAGCTTGGGGTAAGGCTCGGGGTTCGTTTCAGAGTCGACGGGGTCCAGCCATCCCAAATCAACAAACTCCTTGAGCTCCTAAATGCAGAGAGTGATGAGAGGCTGGCACTGGTACTAGTTTCATTATTTTCGCATAGGCAGGCTAGTAGGGGTTACATGAAGCAAAGCTCAGCAAGAGAGGTCAGTAACGCGATGCAGGAGGTCCTAGTGTCTAGGAAATCTGACTTGAGGTCGGAGGCTAGGAGAGTTCTAGGAATTGCTAAATGGGTTTATGAAGCGCTCGAACGTAAACGGATTCCCCCAGACAGGGTTGAAGAAATTAGGGACTACGATTCCCTCCTAAGGTTCTTAGGGGAGAGCTAATGTTCAGCACAAGTTTCTGGCTCCCCCTTGACAAGGTCGCCGACTTCAACTTCTATAAGGTAATCTATGATCTCGAGGGTCGGCTGGTCAATGAGACTCCTCTGCGGGTCGGCATAGGGAGGAATGAGCAACTGGCAAGCCCGACAGATCTCCCCGTCATCAAAATAAGTAGTAAAGGAGGTAGGGAACTACCATACATACCCGGATCCTCGCTCAAGGGTGTTATGAGAAGCCACTTGGAGAGGATAGCGGCCGCTATCTATGGATCCGAGGCCGTACACTCTCCCTTCGATATAAAGAGGATTTGGGAGGATGAATACGAGAAGGAGAGAGTCTGCGCGATCTGCGGGATATTTGGGACCGCTGGTGGAAGAATTAGGACATCTGGGGGCACAGAATATTTAGGAGTGGCTAGCCACGTCATCGTGAAGGATTCCCTGCCACTGGGAAATCCTCCTCTGATGCTGAAACCGGGAATAGGAATTAATAGAGACTTCGGTGGGGTACAGCCGGTAATAGGTCCCTTCTACGAAGAGTATGTCTTCCCCGGCACAGAGTGGTCCTTCAACATGAGGATTATAAACATAACAATTGAGGATGAGCAGGGAGACGACCCCCGACCTAGGCTCCTACGACTGTTAGTCTCGAGCCTGCGTAACGGGGAGCTGCAGGTGGGTGGAAGAAAGAGCATCGGAGCCGGAATAATTTCTCTGAAGGATCTTAGAATATGGAGGAAGATCATAGAGGACGGGGAGATCAGGGCGGTCGAGGTGAGGGTCTAGAGTTGGCTAATCACTCCTATCCGCCTTGGGTGTCGCACTCGGTGCTCCTCCGCCAAGCTAGGATATCGTGTAGGCTCCGCACGCTGGAGCCACTGAGGGTTGGTATGGGGAGAGTCGATACGCCGGATGCAACCACCGATATGCCCGTCATTAGAATAAAGATGCTGAGGGAAGGGTTAGATATCCCGTATATCCCTGGCTCCTCCATGAAGGGAATATTCAGGAGCGCGGCCGAGTCCATCGCAAAGTCCCAAGGTATTAAGCCGGATCCTTGCTCGGGGCTCTCTAAGAATAGCTGCATGGATCTTAAGAGATTTGAGGGTAGGAGGTTGAGCGAACTAGTGGAGGAACACTTGAAAAGCAACCAGCTGCAAGAAGCCATCAAGATATTCGCGGATAGCGCGTGCCTGCTCTGTAAAGTTTTCGGGGCGCCAAGCTATAAGAGCAAGGTGTTCTTCGAGGATGCGTATCCCGTCAACGCGAACGGTCGCCTGACTGATGTCCCCACCGGGATAAAGATGGGAATAGCGATCGACAGATCTACTGGGGCCGTAGCGGCTGGAGCCCTCTATAGGATCGAGTATATTGAGCCAGGAGCCCTATTCAGCTTCTCCCTAAACGCGACCAACCTCCCTAACTACGCCGTCGGACTCTTGGCTGAAGTCTTTACACTACTTGACGAGGGAATGATCCGCGTCGGTGGATTTAAGTCAAGAGGCTTCGGGAGGATGAAAATAGAGGACTTGAGCATGTCGATCAAACATCATTCACCGGTTTCCGGGAGCGCTGACAGGCTTGACACTCTGGGTGACAGCAACGATAAGGTTATCTTCGTAAAGCCCAGCGAAGTGGTGGATGACTGGATCATATATAGGGGATCTGAACTCACAACATTACTAAACGAACTTAGAATGGTGTGGAGAGAATATGCAGCCTCAACGCGTAAGAGTTAAGCGAGGGCATTACAGGGACCGTAGGACATTCAACCCGATCGAAGGAATAATTGAGGTGGAGATTGAGGTCTGCAGCCAGCAGAAACATGGTGTAGACTCACACCTCTTCGTCGGCTCGGGTGAGGAGGAAATAAACTATAGAAGTGAGGACCTGGAGAGGTTGGTGAAGCAAAAGCAATGGGACCACGCAACACTCAAAAGGTATGCCCTCCAATTAAACATCGGCGGCAGGGCCTTCCAGGCCCTGCTCGACCCCAGTGGGGGTAAAAAGGGCCTAGTAATATTTGGTACCTCGGTGAAGGGGAATGTGAAGTCGAGGCTACAACTCACGCTCCAGCCGTATGAGGGCACCGCCATCGCTTGTCTCTATCCTGCCAGTGTATTACAATCACTTCCACGCCAAGGGAGCCGCGGGTGGAGGCACTACGAGATATGGGAAGGGTCCCTCCAATATATCAGGGATAAACCATGTAACGTCAACGAGGAGCCAAACGTCTGCACCGTCTGCGACCTCTTCGGAGCTCCCGGTCTCTCATCTCTGATAGAGTTCGGAACCTTCTACATGTTACAAGACAGTATCGGAGAACTGGTGGAAGGCCCTGAGAAGCTCTATGCAGCTACACCCGGATCAAAATTCAGAGGGGTCATTAATTTCAGAGGGCTCCGCTTAGAAGAGCTTGGGCTTCTATTGATTGGAATGGGCCACTTAGCACCTGATGGACGTCCCAGACCGGTGCTATTCGGCTCACATAAGTATAGGGGACTTGCTAAAAACTTAATGGGCAGGATTGTATATAATATTGTCGGCCTTAAGCTTTCATCAAGGTGTGATGGAGAGAGTATAGTTAGACCAGGTAAGAGGTACGAGGGGAAGGAACTAAGGGAGGTCTCGATCAGCGCCCTAAAAGCAGCCTACGAAAAATTCGGCCCCTACATCAAACCGGTCGATGAAAATGCCAAGGCCTTGAAGGTGATGAGAGGGTGAGTAAAGAGGTAACTGTTTACAGGAGTTTTATAATTCCTTTTGAAGGCAAATACGTCATGGAAGTGACAAGCGGTGACAGAAGGTTTTGGGAGGGGCTCATAAAAGTTGACCTTAGGAAGTTCCTCATGGACTCGCTGGACATAGTTAACAGGAGCGGCGAGGACATGGATCGGGCTGAGAGGCTCGAGCTGGTCGCAGACCTCATAACCTTCTTTTTCAGGGCCCCCCTGACCTCTGATCCGCTCCTCAGCCTGGCGCCTTCTCCTCCGAAACTTTACTTAACCTTAAGGCTGCGGAAGCGTTTCCTTGGAAAGTTCTACGAAAAACCGATAGATTACTTGAAGCCTCTCGTCGAATCGGCCGGTCCTGACCCGCTCATAGATGAGGAGTTGAGGGAGAAGATAAGAAGGGCCTGGCTCGTATTTCCCGCCGACACGAGACCTGGAGCCAACACCTCAAGCCTGGTAGCACACCTGCTGACTACGTCCTCGATAGCTTGGTCGCTCGCGTATAACTCGACCAAGGACCGCGAGCGCCTAGCCATCCTGAGAATATCGGCCCAGCTGCACGATATAGCGAAGCCGATAGAGCCAAGGGAGCACTACAGGATTGAGGTCTTCGGGGACCTAGTAAGGTCGCTCTTGGGCGGGATACTGAATGAAGAGGAGGTAAATGAGGTTGTGAAGATGGTTAAGACTCATCACTTGGATGAGGAAGGAGCTGTCAGGAGGGCAGATCATATCTCAGCGGAGACGGACAGGATTAAGGAGATCGTTAGGTCCATTATTGGAGAAGAGTTCAATTCTGCAGAGTTCAGAGCGATCGCCTCGAGTAGTCAGCGTGACGTCTTTGAGCTGGCTTACGGCGGAGGTAAAGATTCCTGGGACTTCTGGGAAACAGTCGAGAAGGTTATGCCCGGAAAGATTAAGGAGTTGTCCGTGAAGTTCGTCGAGCGACTCAGCGACGCACCCGAGATCCAGTCTGAGCCGAAGCCCCGTGATGACCTCAACTACTTCCTCATAGACGTTGGAGGAGTTCAGGAATACGTCTACCGATCTCCGAAGCTCAGGGCCGTGGCGGCCGCCAGCCTCTTCATAGATTACCTAACTTCTTTCATCCTGCCACTGTATATCCAAGTATGGTTCATGGAGAACGAGAAGATTTTTGTACCTCTGGAGACATTCTTACTTACCTCCGGTGCGAACGTCGCGGGCATTCTTCCGGCGAGGGTGAATGAGGAGACGCTCAGGAAGATTATTGAGGAGCTGTGTAAGAAGCTTGGTCATCTCAAGGTGAAGCTGAGGATAGCAGTCACCCCGCTTTATCAGTATTATCCACACACTTGGAACGAAGTGAACAAGGCGATGGCATTGGAGAAGATTGTTCCGAGAGTCTTTAAGAACGGTCCCGACGTCTCAAAGGGTGTTGATCCCACCAGGCTCTGCGCGCTATGTTACAGGGAGGAGGTCATCGATAAAAAAGATCTCTGTGGTACCTGTGAAAAATTGGTTGAGCTAAGCTCGGTCCTTGGCTCTAGGGCCAGGTGGGATAAAGGGTTTATACTCGGACAGGAGAAGATTGTTCCAAATATAGTCTGGAATGTCGAATATGGAGAAGAGGACGACCCGGACAGCGTAGCATCGAACATCATGGAGCTGATATCTGGGATGGACCCGCCGTTTAAGGAAAGGAAACTGAACGTCGGAATAATCAAGGGGGACGGTAATAAGATGGGCGATTTCTTCTCCAAGTCGCTCTCCATCTCGGACGCCCTCGAGAGGAGCTTCCGTGTAGACCAGTCGCTCAAAACGGCATATGAGAGGGCTCTCCGCGCAATATTCTCAGCAAGCGACGCAGATGAGAATGCTCGGAGGAGAGATGTATGCAGGGTGTGGCTCGGGACGATTTACATGGGAGGTGATGATTTCCTAATCATCGCTCCGTCATGGCTATCGCTTCCCTTCTCCTACATATTGGGGAAGGAGTTCGAGGCGAGTTTGGGTGGGAGATGTACCCTGTCAATCGGTGTGGCTGCTGTCCCCCCGAAGCACAGTGTGTGGCACGGAATAAGGGCCGCGGAAGAAATTATGAAGGCTGCGAAGAAAGAGGTCAGCAGAAGGAGCCCGGCATCCGCAATATCCTTCGATGTAGTTGAGCAGGGACTATTATCTGACAAAGTGGCTTGGAGGAGGCTGATTATTCAAAGGTCTAACGGTCTGACGGCTCGCCCTATGAAGATCGAGGGAGTGTCGGGCTTCAACATGAGGGACCTCCTATCCTTCTTTGGATACCCCCTCGATTATTACAATCCATCTATGATCATGACATACGCCTACAACCACAGGCCGTCTCAGGATGGACGGGATAGCCCCGTCGTCAGGCGGCTAAGGCTCGCTAGGAGGGCCGTGAGGAAGGCCATGGAATCAACAGCGTCCATGCTCGGTGGATGGGATGAGGAAAGACGAGCGACAGTTCTCCAGACAGCAACCCTCTACTGCTTTAGAGAATCTATCGACCCGAGCAGGGAGGAGGAGCTAAGAAGCGTTTTCAGGGATCTTGGAGAACTTTCTCTGAGACAGTTGACTGGCAGCGTCTTTAGGGGTGCCCCGTTAATCGATATAGATTTAGCGGCGAAGATCCTTGGGGGTGGTTTGGTTTGATAAGCATAAGCTTCAACGTGGAGCTGAAGGCCCTAGGTCTATTGCTGGTGGGAGGCGTCTCACCGACCGTCATGCTCTCGGACATAAGCTTCCACAGGACGCGGGACCCGCTCAGAGGCATCTACAGGCCGACGATCCCTGGATCGAGCGTGAAGGGGGTCCTGAGGTCCTCACTCAGCAGAGTCGCTCACTCACTCAACATGAGGGTCTGTAGCGACTGGCCACAGAGCTACGATGACTGCGACTCCTGTTATCTCTTCGGAGCGCCGGGAACCGGGGGATCGGTACGAGTGAGCGACTTTGTCGTCGAGGAGAGAACGTTCACGCTCACTCACGTCTCTCTTGACGACGAAACCGGGACCGCGAGGGGGGCCGCCCTTTACACGTCTGAGTATGTCATGCCAGGAACCATCTTCAGGGGACGGATAGACTACGTGGGCGAGGAGGAGAGGCTTCCAGCCCTACTAGTAGCCATGGCAGCCCTCAGGACGGATAGAGTTGGGAGGAGGGGAGTAGCTGACCTTAGGATCAGCAACGCTGAGGAGCTCAAAGGGGTCCTAGGGGGCCTAGGGAGTTATTTGGCGCTGCTCAATTATCTGGGGGTTTGGGGCTGGGATGAGGGTGTATAGGTGCGTCCTGAAGGTCATATCTCCAATGATCATCGGGAATGAGAGGACCTCTAGGGGATTCTATACCACAACAGACGTGATACCCGGGCATACAGTGGGTGGCGCGGTCAATAGGGCGCTTCAGAGGGGGACGAGCCCTGACAGCATACTCATATCATCGCCAGCGTACCCGGTCTCCGACGGACATGAGACCCTTCCAGCCCATCCGTTCTACTATGAGTGCAAGGTTTGTGAGGGACGCGTTTTCTCCACACTTGACGATGAGAAACTGCGCATGCATATACAATCCGGGTGGGATAGCATCAAGGCGCGTTTGGTTGCCCTGAGGGATGTGGACTCTCATCCGGTGAGATCCCTCCATCCGGGGCCCGTGGTCCCGGAGAAGGGAGGGGAGGTTAGGGTCACGACCCAGCTCGTGATCTCCGTCGGGATAGACAAACACACGGCGGCGTCCCAGTACGGTCTCCTCTTCGAGTACCTCGCGATAGAGCCCGGCCAGGAGTACTGGTTCACGCTAGCCTCGAGGGGTGGAATAGACATACCTAATGAGTTCGAGGTGCAGATTGGGAGGGGGATATCGAGGGGTTATGGAAGGGCACTAGTCAAGGTCAAAGAAGCTGACTCAAACCCCTCAATCCCCTACAGCGCGGACGGTGAGGTTCTCTTGTATGCTATATCGCCCGTCCCTCTGAGGTTCGTCTCTGAGCCAATTAACATACGTGAATGCGCGGTGAGGTATGGGTTAGACGTCGTGGATGGCGAGCTCGAGATGCTACGCATCGGTGATAGGCCAGCAGCCTTCGGGAGTATAAGGGTCTCAGTCGCGGGCTGGCCTTATGGAGCCCCCTCCTCTAGGGAGAGGATTGAGTCCCTCAGCTCCGGCAGCATAATAGTGTGCAGGTGGAGATCGAGACCGAGCAGTCCAGACGGTGCCCTTGCTGCTCTAAGGTACTTTGGGATACCGCTCCTGTTGGATAGCGGTTACGTTGAGGGGCTTTGTATGCTCCACCCCTTCGAGCGGGAGCCCCTGAAGGAGGTGAGATGACCTGCATCTCAACCCGCTCACGGTCAGGGTCCTAGGACAGCTGACCTTCACATGTACCAACGGGATACATATAGGCGCCGGCGGTGAGGGAGTTTACAGGTCCTCGCTGAGAGTCGGCGAGATGCTTGTTATCCCCGCGACGACTTGGAAGGGTGTATTCAGGGCGATTTCCGAGAGGATCATAGTATCGATGAGGTTAGTAGGCATCGAGGATACCCTCAGAAGATTGTATCGCGAGGATGGCCAGGGAGTAGGATTTAAAATCGATGAGATGAGTCCCACTGAGACTGAAGCGCTTCGAGACCATATCACCAAAAACTATGAGGCCGTCAGGGACGCTCTTGGCCACTTAGCTGCGGGGAACAGTGAAGTTACTATGAAGCTTACGGTTTTGAGAGATGGTGACGGTCTTAGTGATTTCCTGCTCAAGGAAAGTACCGGCAAATCTCTCCTCCAGAGATACCTCGGCACGCTCTACCCAATAACATCTCTTTACGGCTCCGAAGGCGTTGCGGGGAAGATGAGATTTCTGGACACCCTGGCTAGGGCCCTCGTATACTATAAGCCTGGCGTAGGGATCAACAGGAACACATTGACGACCAGCGAGGGGAGGCTGTACTTCACGGAGGTCATGCTGCCTGAGGATAACTTGATAACCTTACGGCTCATCTTCGACAACGTGATGAGGGGTACAACAGAGGCCAGACTCCTCGCATCCACGCTGAGATATGTCAAATCGGAGGGAGTGCAGATCGGAGGCTTAAAGAGCAGGGGGATAGGCCACTTAGAGCTTAACGAAGACAAGTCACACTTCAGGATCCTAGACTTGTCAGAAAAAATAGATCTCAACACTAAGATCAGACGTATTGCATCACCAAGGAACTGGGAGATAAAAATATTCGACGAATTCTTAAAGGGACTCTCGAATGTTGGAGAATGAAAGCCCAAAATTACTCAAATGCAGGACCAAGGACCTAATAGAGAACTCAATATTGGAATTGGTTACCCAACAAAGTTTAGACGAATTACATAGAGAACTTGTTAATAACTTAGAAAATGAACATTTTAATAATTTAAAAGATATATATGCTTACTTTTTATCTTCATTGCTGTTTAATAAACTAAATCATTTATCAAAATTATCCGTAGACACAGATCATGATAAACTTTCCGAAAGAATCATACCTTTAGTTAGAAAAATAATAGGGAATGTCTGGTCTTATATATTAAAAAGTTGTATTTTAAAACAATTAACCTATACATACACCTTAAAACTAATTAATGAATTGCAGAAATTAAGTGAGGTAAGTAATGACAAGCAATTAGAATATTTATTGGACTTGAGGTGTTCTTTACATAATCTTCTAATTGAATGCTATGTAAAAAATAGATATCGCATAGCAATTAAGGAGAGTGAAATTGGAGATTTAGTTCCTGAAGATCTTATCATTTCTATTCAAAAACAATTATGCGACGAAGACATTAAAATAATATCTTTAGCATATCAACTAGTGAATAATTATACGGCAGAGGACCTCGATACCTTCCTATATATATTTACTGACTATAAATTCGATGATAATGACCCTACTGATCTTATTAATAAATTCTTAAAGAGTGAGGAAAATGATCCTGAAGTTGATAGAGCAATTGAAAAATTAATCAATGACGCAAAAAAGCGACGTAAAATCCAACATAACGAATTAAGTAAGAAGAAGGAAGAAACTATAATTACCTTAACAAAGAAAACTATAAAGACTTTTAATGAAACATTTCCATCTAACACAGCTACCATGTTGAGAGAAGAATGGGGTAAGTTTTGTGAAAGAATTGCTCAAGCAATACTTTTAAAATATGATGTTATATATTGTATGAATGCGTATCTCAATCCGAAAATTGTTAAGAGCGGCGGCATCCCCAATGAAGTTGACGGAATAGCTCTACTGGATCATGGCGACAAGTTATTATTTATAGATGTTACGTTTGGACAGGACCTTAGCGATAAGGTGAGGAAGTATGGTAAACTCCTAGAAAAATTGAGAGAGCATGATGTTGATATGGTAGCGTGGATAATTCGTTCGATGCATGTTGAGTTTAATGAATCTTTGCCAGAGAATCTAGAAATAGTCACACTATCTGAGTTCGAGAGATGCTGTAAGGCCTAATGGGCCCCTCTCTATCAGGACCTTCCCTTTAACCCAAACAGGAAACCTACACCTAAAAAGATGTTTCCATTACTGAATGACTGAATCATAATGGGTCAGGCCGACTTCTATAACTTCTCATAGATAAGGGAGGAGACCTAGCCTTAATTGAAACCCCCTTACTTCGTCAAGACCTTTACCAAATGGAGAAGTCTTCCTGATCTTTTACGGATGTTTTCTAACTTAAGTGCTGAAGACCTTTATCCGCTACTCTGAATATAGCCGAAGTGATGGTAATAGAGCCATCCATGAGGACCTCGACAATGCATTCATTTTGAAATCTCGGTTCAGAGGACTGCGAGGCCCTTATGGGGTGTTCAAGAGTTCCAGTAGAAAGGTCCACACGGAGCTCCGCCCCTCAAGAGCGTTGGCTCCTAGTAGTGGCTCAGGGTTTTTGAGAATGGCAACTGGTACAACTCCTTCTCTATGATGTAAGCAACCGTGATTCCTCCTTTAACTGTTCGCGATTCAGCTAGGGTTAAGCTGGCCACCTCCTGCGGCTCGAGACCCAACTCCGCTGCAAGCCTTAGCGTGGTGACCGTATAGAATGCACCGGTGTCTACGAGGGACTCGACTTCCCTCACCGAAAAGCGTAAGGGCAATGCAGACAGATGGAAACTTTATAAAGGTGTTTTAAATTGAATACATGTTTACGTGTTTGGTTATGCCTAAACCCAAAGTCTCTGGTTTTCAAACCAACGCCTATCATCATCCGCAAGCGGATGCGCATACTTAGCCTTCAAACCTCGCTGATTAGAGTAGGATTTTTAAAATTAATGATTCACTTAAAAAATTTATTTGGGCCGTCCCGGATTCGAACCGGGGGCCTCCGCCGTGTGAGGGCGGCGTCATAACCACTAGACCAACGGCCCTTTAATGAACCGTCCTTCTATTTTGAATTAATTTCCTGTGATAAAAATTTTTGGTTTTTCGATAAGAGATTATTGTAAATAATGTTTATTTAGAGGAATAATTATTTGTAATCCCACGATGAGTAGGAAAAAAGTATTATTAGATGAGAATGAACTTCCAAAAAAGTGGTATAATATTCTGCCGGATCTTCCCTCTCCTCTTCCACCTCCTATTGATCCTTTGACAAGGGGGCCAATAGATCCAAAGGTGTTAGAAAGAATATTCCCGCAAGCCCTCATTGCACAGGAAATGAGTCATGAAAGATGGATAGATATTCCAACAGAAGTGAGAGACATTTATGCCATTTGGAGACCTACTCCGCTGATACGAGCAGAGCGCTTAGAAAGATTCTTAAAAACACCTGCGAGAATCTATTACAAATATGAGGGAGTTAGTCCTCCGGGTTCTCATAAGCCCAATACGGCCGTCGCTCAGGCGTACTATAATTATAAGGAGGGTGTTGAGAGGCTTGCAACAGAGACTGGCGCAGGTCAGTGGGGATCAGCGCTGGCATTTGCGTGCAATTTGTTTGGTCTGAAATGTACTGTTTATATGGTCAGGTCAAGTTATGATCAAAAGCCATACAGACGAGTACTCATGCATTGTTGGGGAGCTGATGTTTATCCTAGTCCAAGTACCAATACGGATTTTGGGAGGAAAATGCTGGCAGATAATCCGAACCATCCGGGCAGTCTCGGAATAGCTATAAGTGAGGCAATTGAAGATGCAGTTACTCATGAAAAAGTTAAGTATAGCCTTGGAAGTGTTCTGAATCACGTATTAATTCATCAGACTGTTCAGGGTTTAGAAGCTATAAAACAATTAGAAATGCTAGATGAATATCCTGATATAGTCGCTGGATGTGTAGGTGGCGGGAGTAGTTTTTCTGGACTTTTTTGGCCATTTTATCATGACTTATACGTAACGAAGAAATCACCAAAGAAGGTCAAGTTTATTGCCACCGAGCCAACTGCATGTCCCACTATGACGAGAGGGATCTATACCTATGACTTCGGAGACACTGCTAAGAAGACTCCATTATTAGCCATGTATACATTAGGGTCTGACTTTGTGCCAGCGCCTATTCATGCAGGAGGTTTAAGATATCACGGAGACGCACCAACGCTGTGTCTATTATTGAAGCATCGACTGATTGAGCCGATAGCTTATGATCAAGTCCAAGTCTTTGAAGCAGCTACGATATTTGCGAGGACCGAGGGGGTGATTCCAGCGCCAGAGCCATCGCATACTATTAGATATGTGATAGAGGAGGCATTAAGATGTAAGCAGACAGGTGAAGAAAAAGTAATACTCTTCAACCTCTGCGGTCATGGTTTCTTCGACCTCCAAGCATACCAAGAATTTTTCGAGGGAAAGCTACCGCCTTGGCAGTATCCGGAAGAAGAGATAAGGAAATCAATCGAAAAACACTTAAAAGAATATCCATGGATTAAAGAACTCCCATATGTTAAATGATGAATGATAATTTTTATGTATAAATACTAGATTCAACTAACTCTTGAACAATGGTATGCCGATAACAGATACTACACTGCTGCAGTTAGCGCAACGAAGAAGACTAGTATACAAAATTTGTCGTAATTGTGGTGCAAGGAACGCTCCTACTGCAGAAAAATGCAGAAAATGTAGGAGTTATAATTTAAGATGGAAGAAACGAGAGATAAAGAGATAACCCCTCAGCAATTAGTAAATAAAATATCTAATGGTTTTTCAATTAGTTCTACTGAAAAAATATTAGCGAAATGTTGAATAAATTTTCTTTTTGCCTCATCCATAGGAATATTTCTACCTATTATTTCATTTAGTGACGTCATCAAGTTGGGCGGAAAACCGCATGGCTTAATTGCTTGAAAGTATCTTAGGTCTACGTTAATGTTTATAGCTATTCCGTGATACGTTACCCAGTTCTTTACTGCAAGTCCTATTGAGGCAATTTTCTTACCGCCTATCCAGACACCGGCTTTTCCCTCAATTCTATCAGCGTCTACATTGTAATCTTTTAATAACGAAATCCCTACTTCCTCTAGCATTTTTACAAATTGTGGTATATCCAAATGAGTTTCATCCAGCTTTATTATTGGATATGCTACGAGTTGTCCTGGACCGTGGTAAGTAACAGTTCCACCACGCTCTACCTTAAAGACAGGGAGAGATACCGAAGGCACATCTTCATTTTTTCCTCTCCTTCCAATGGTATAGACATGTGGATGTTCAACTGTGAGTAAGACATCTGGTAACGCGCCTATTTCTCTCTTATCAATGACACGTTTTTGCACATTTAGAGATTTTTCATAATCCATGTATCCAAGATCTATCCAGTACATTAGGCGTTTATGAAATCTTGACATAGTGAATACCTTTTCCCGAGATTGCCTTTAGTAACTCACCAAAAATCTCAGAATAAGTAGGATGTACAAATATGCTATTGGATAATTCTTTTGGTTTTTTTCCACATGAGTATAGAATTGACCCTAGATTAATTAACTCTGTTGCTAATGGTCCGACGATCTGCATGCCCAAGATGGTTCCTGATTCTTCATAAATAATCTTCACGAACGCATTTCTTTTAGCATCAATGGAACCCTTTCCAATGGCCATGTAAGGAATCTTAATCACATTCACGTTTAATCCGTTTTTCTCAGCTTCTGTCTCAGATATCCCGATCATAGCTATCTCGGGGTCTGTAAACAATCCGATAGGCACAAATTTTTCATCAAATCTTAAATCATGAGATGCTATGTTTTCTGCACATACGATTCCTTGGGCTGATGCTTTATGAGCTAGAAAAGGAGGACCAGTAATGTCGCCTACTGCAAAAACTCCATCTAGACTTGTCCTCATCCTATCATCAACTTTAATGAATCCTTTGGATGTAAGCTCTATTCCTAACTTTTCTAAATTATAAACCTCGTCAATAGGAGACTTGCCGACAGCAACCAAAACATAATCAACATTGTATTCTTTACCATTTGATAATTTTACCATTATAGTATTGTTATCAACATAGGCATGTTCTTCAACAAATGTGCCTAGATGTATCTTGACACCCCAAGTCTCTAAAGATCTTTTTAGTATCGTTGAGACATCCCTATCAAAGTTTGGAAGTAATTGGTCAAGTATTTCAACAAAGATTACCTCTGAACCAAGTTTAGCGTATGCTGTCCCTAGCTCTAGCCCTATAGCCCCAGCACCGACTACCATTAAACGTCTAGGAATACTTTGTAGAGAAAGGGCTTCTTTAAATGAAATTATTCTCCGCCCATCGAAGGGGAGATTTCTAAGTTCTAAGGGCTTTGCACCCATTGCCAAGACGATGTTTTTTGTGCTAACTATTTTTTCCGAGCCATGGTTGGTTATTAAAATTTTTCCTACATCCAATACATGTCCCTCACCTTTAATGTAATCAACTTTGTTTGATTGGAGTAAAAATGAAATTCCCTCCCTCAACCTTTTTATTATCTTTTCTTTTTTATTCCACAACTTTAAAATTGCTGGTTCTACATTTCCGTTAACGAATTCTTCTTTAGCTAGTTCTTTTATTGCAAAAATCTTACTAGAATAATCTATCAATAATTTTGATGGGATACAACCATAATTTGTGCATTCGCCGCCCAATTCGTCCTTCTCAACTAGAAGTGTTCTAAATCCTAGTTGTGCTAATCTTATTGCAGAAACATAGCCACCCGGGCCTGCACCCAAAACAACTGCATCATAATTTTCCATCGGTCCAGAGAATACTCAGGGATAATAAAAACTTATGTATTGTTTTTAACAAAAAATTCAGCAGCTCTATACGAGCTTCTCACTAGTGGGCCGGCCACGACTAATTTAAAACCCATTGACTCTGCAATCTTTCTATATTTCTCGAAGACTGATGGTTTTATATATTCTTTGACTGGAAGATGTAGCTTGTCTCGGCTCGGCCTTAAATATTGACCCATAAACACGATATCGACATTCGCATCTCGTATTAATTTGAGAGTTTCAATCACGTCATATTCAGTCTCTCCTAACCCAAGCATTATAGATGTCTTTGTAGTTATTGACGGATTTAGCCTCTTCACACTTCTGAGAACATCTATAGATAATTGAAATGATGCACGTCTATCTCTAGCAATTGATGAGAGTCTGCGGACTGTTTCGACATTGTGGCATATAACATCAGGATTTGCTTCTACAACCTCTCTTATCGAATTGATATTGCCTCTAAAGTCCGGTATCAAAGCTTCTATAACAATGTTTGGACAATTTTCCTTAATTGACTTTATTGTTTTAGCAAAATGTGAGGCTCCTCCATCGGGTAAATCGTCTCTACATACAGAAGTCACGACGACGTACTTAAGTCCCAGTTCCTTAACAGCCATTGCAACTCTCAAAGGCTCTGACTCGTCTATTTTTCCCATAGGATTTCCCCTCTTCACAGCGCAGAACCTGCAACTTCTGGTACAGACCTCGCCGAGTATCATGAGAGTACCAGTTCCACTGCCCCAGCATTCAGCGATGTTTGGGCAAAGAGCCTCTTCGCACACTGTGTGAAGGTTATATTTCCTGAATATTTTTAACACTCTTCCATATATTGGACTATCTGGTAGTTTGACTTTAAGCCAATCGGGCTTTCTGATAGTGTTTACATTCACAGAGTAGAATGATCTTTGACCTACATATAGATATGACTCTGCAAAATAATTAGTTACTGGATTCTTCGTGCCTATCTAATAAGTAAGGTTCTATATGAATAACAAGGTCAGCAATCACGAACTTTTTTATTGATTGCTTTACTTTTCTCTCAACTTCATGAGCGATTTCGTGGGCTTTTCCTAATGTAGTAGTAGGTTCAAGGGATAGATGCATGTCTATAAAATATCCTTTAGGAGTTTTCCTGCTTCTAACTGTGTGAGAGTCTTTGACACCGCTTACTGTTAAGCTAATTCCCTTAATTTCCTCTATGTATTCGTTGGGTAACCCCTCATCTATCAAAGAGGGTAGAGATGTTTTAATATTTGTAATTATGCCATAAATAAAAACAATACCTACGATTAATGCTGACAATGAGTCAAAGATGGGATTAGATTTAATTGCGAGGACTACTCCAGCAAGTATAATTATAGAGTCAGTAGCATCGACGAGGAGGTGTCTTGTTTCCGCATATATTGAAATTGCCTTAGTTTTCTTAGCAGTCCATAATAATACTAGATATGATAGCAGTGGAAGGATGAGTGACAAGATAGCAAAATAAAGTGCCTCTCCTTTTATTTCAACAGGAGAGGAAATCCTCTCAATTGAAGAATACAGAATCATCACTCCCGCACTAGACATGAAGACGGAAGTTACAATTGCCGAAACGTTCTCATATTTATGGTGTCCATATGGATGATCAGCGTCAGGAGGTAAATTAGACTTTTTTATAAAATATAACAGAAAAGATAAACTTAGAATATTTATCCCAGACTCTAGTCCACCTACCGTGACAGCTAGGCTTTTTGTAAGTGCTCCTCCAACAACTAAAGTTATAGCCGCTATAATATTCATGGTTAAGACAATGTATATTGTTCTATGAATGACTGGCTGCAATTCAAGTATTCACAATACCTCCTCATTATTAAATCATCATAAAGAATGGCGCCTGGGCCGGGATTTGAACCCGGGTCCGGCGGGCGACAGCCGCCGATACTAGACCTGGCTATACTACCCAGGCATGGGGAAATCATCCAGTCATTTCTAGCTGTTAATGAGGCAAGAAATAAATCTTAACTTGATGTTACGGCTCTTGGCATTCATATATTTCTAATAGGGGTTAATATTTTAATTCATATTCACTTCTAACTATTCTGATTGATAATCCTCCAGAGCTCGTCTGTGACTGGTTCATCAATTTTTATTCCTCCTGACTTGTCGATTATCCATCTTCCAAGTCTTTCCTCAACTACTCTGCCGATGATTCTTGCATTGACTCTACTGAGGGCCCTCGTGTCTATCTTCTTGACCGTGGCCAGAAGGACGCCTGAACTTATGAGTCTTAAAGGGTCAATTTTTAGGTTTCTGCATATCTTCTCTGTTGTGTCAGAGATAGGTATCATTTCTCTCCATACCTTGAATCCACATTTTGATGCTTTTGATAATTCATAAAGTCCTCCAATTATGCCCCCCTCAGTCGGGTCATGCATAGATGTTACTGCCGCATGTTTTGTTAACCATACTGCTTCCCTGACTACACTAATGTATCTATAGTACCTTTTGGCATTATTTATTATTGATTTCGGAGTTCCGCGCTTTTTTAGTTCTTCTTCAAAATCGTTGGCAAGTATGGCGGTGCCTTCTATTCCTGCTGTTTTGCTCATCAATATGTAATCTCCCGGCCTAGCACCAGAACTAGTTATAATCTTTCTTGTGAGTAATGTGCCAGTCATGTGTCCAATGACTATTGGAGCCTTGATGTAAGGCGCTACTTCTGTATGTCCAGTTACAACTGCGACTGCTAGTGATTTAGCAGCACGATGTATTTGTTTGGTGATTGTTTTTATGTTTGAAATTGTTGCATTTCTAGGCAGCAATATGCACGAAGAAAACCATCTTGGCATTGCACCGCATACGGCTACATCGTTAGCGTTTATGTGAACCGATAACCATCCTAATAATTCATGGGAGCCTGTTATAGGGTCGATGGCTACCACAATTTTGGACGACCCAGCTCTTACGACTCCCGCATCTTCACCATACCTCGGCGGTAGTAAGACATCGCTCCGCCTTTTTCCCACGAATCTTAAAACATATCGATTTAAGACATCTTCTGAAATCTTTCCAAACCTAGGCATATAAGCTCTTTGACTCATTGCCCTCAATAAATATGAATCGAGTTTTACTTTAAACGTTTGGATCTGTGCATTTTTCTTGGTCTTCTTCTGATTATTACGACCAAGGCAGCTAATAATGAAATCAAGAGAACTAACTCAAGGGATAGCATCATTATTTGTCCTATATCTAACTCACTAGTATGAGTTGTTGTTTCGATGCTTGGAATTGTAGTTGTCGTAGTGGTAACTTCTCCAGTCACTATCTTGCCATTTTTGACTGAGTACGTTCCTATATTTGACTTGACGATGTTATCGCCCCAGTCCATAGCAACTAGTGTGATCGATATCTTACCATCCATATTGCTAACATTTACTGAGCCTACAAACTTGTTTTCATCAATCCTGATCATCTGGATCGTTGCTACTTCTTTATTTCCCAACATGACTTTGAGGTATGGATATCCTTCTCTAATGTCATCTTCACGATCCTTAATATTTGCTTCAATAAGCAGTTCATAATCATTCTTAATTGTTGATGAAACAGCAATTATTTCCGGAGGATTAGATATTACTATAAATCCAAATCCGTTCTTCTTAACGTCAATAAAGTATAATTTACTTTTCTTAAACATATCTGCTAATGTCGGTAAATTTTCTCCAAGAGGTTGTTCAATTAATGAATCACCATCAATCTCACCCACTACTCCTGAAGCAGCGTTAACAAACACGACTCTATCCTTATCGATTAGATATAGTTTATTGATACCAATAATTCCCGACTTAGGTCTGAACGTCTTTACCGGTGTTGGTGAATTAATTGACATTAGGGAGAGTAAACCATCACTTGTTACTACCCACACCTTATCTTGAGACACGGCTATCAATGCATACACGAATTTTTCCAGCTGAATAGACTCGCCCACCTCTGTTGCCGTGTCGAACTTAGATACACTTTTACCATCAGAATTAATATACCATATTACAGAGCCGTATTCACTAAGTGCGAGCTCGTAGTCAACCACTTCTATTTGATACTCCTTAATAATTGTGCCATCCAAGTCAATCAAGAACAATCCGTAGTAACCAACAAACTTTGCCCAAAATCCACGTGAAGACGGCCAGGCATTTTCAAGAGGATAAGGAAGCTCTACGGAAGTTTCAATTTTTACTGATGATGGGTCAATTATGAATATTTTTTCTGAGCCTCGTTGGTAAACCATTAATTTATCGCCTATTTTTACGATTTTAGTAACCATCATCGGTAAATTTAAGATTCGTAGAGATTGTGATGCAGCATCAAATCTACAGACACTTTTCTCACTTGGGAGAGAGATCCATAAATAGCCATTGTTATCGATAGCCATATCTGAAGGAGCGGAAGTTAATGGTGGATAACTTAGCTGTACGGGCTCAGTTATAGAGTAAACCGGAGGAGTGGCGAAAAGAAATAATAAAAGCGCTAAGATTATGGATCTTATCCAGTTCATTGAGTATTCTAAATACCAATAAAGATGCCTAAATATATATTTGAGATTCATGAATGGAATAACCGTGTCAATAAATGAATAGCATCATCAAAAATGTTGATGAACTGGTAGAGAGATTTTCGGGATCAGAAGAATTGATACATCTAATGATTAAATGCATTACTAAAGCAATCGAAAATGTACGACCGGCGTCTGCTCTCTCAAGATACTTAAGACTTAAAGATAAAACATTAGTTATCGACGATTATTTCTTTGAATTAAAGAAAAGTGGGAGAGTATTCCTTATAGCCGTTGGAAAAGCATCTCTTGAGATGTCTCAATACGTCATAAACATGTTAGGTCAACTTATAGACAAGGGTATAGTGATATACCCACAGGGAATGAAAAAGATTCTTTCAGACAATCCAAACATCGAATTCGTCGAATCTACTCATCCAATTCCAAGTGAAAAAGGACTGAAAGCTGCAAGCAAAATAGTGGAGCTATCAAAAAATCTAAAACAAGATGACTTAGTAATATTCCTACTCTCGGGCGGGGCCTCAGCATTACTTCCTCTACCTTACGAAGGTATTACTCTTGAGGATAAAATAGAAACGACTAAAGTACTGCTCAAAGCAGGTGCCACGATTCACGAAATCAACACTATCAGAAAACACATCTCTGCAATAAAGGGTGGAAGACTTGCTGAGATGCTTCAGCCTGCAACAGTTGTGAGTCTAATAATTTCGGACGTTCCTGGAGATAATCTTGAAGTTATAGGCTCTGGACCAACGGTGCCAGACCCAACAAGCTTTAAAGACGCTTATGACATCTTACTGCGAAGAAATATCATGGATAAGATTCCGCCAAACGTGATAAAATTAATCGAGATGGGAATTAATGGCAGCGTTAAAGATACTCCAAAGCCTGGCTCTCCAGTCTTTCAGAAAGTAAAAAACATCATAGTTGCAAGGGTGAGGGATGCATGCTACGCAGCCATCGAGCATGCTCGGAAGTATGGATATGATACTCTGATGCTTTCAGATGAAATCGAGGGTGAGGCTTCTTCCGTAGGGACCGTGTTAGGCTCGTTGGCGAGATATCATCATAGAAAGAAGAAGCTCCTAATCATCGGTGGAGGAGAAACAACTGTTAAAGTTAAGGGCTCAGGAATAGGGGGTAGAAATCAAGAAGTAGCCTTAGCAGCTTCTGTAAAGATTGCCGGATTAAAAGATGTATTGATGAGCTCTATCGGTACAGACGGTATTGATGGACCTACAGATGCAGCCGGAGCAATTGTAGATGGACAGACATACGAGTTAGGAGTACTAAACAAAATGTATCCAGAAGAATATCTAAGAAATAATGACTCGTACACCTACTTCAAAAAAATCGGCGGGCTGATCTTTACCGGATATACAGGAACCAACGTTGGCGATATCTTATTAATATTAACTAAAAACTCTTAAATCTTAGCATTGAAAAATTATTTTTCAATGTTCCCATTTAATTCAGTCTCAGATTTTTCAATCATTATTACTTATGAAGAAGAATTGCTTCGACAGAAGATAAAAAATTTTGTCAAAAATGAATTAGAAAATAGAATTAAGCAAATCGAAGACACCGGCTCAATTCCAGATGAATTATTTAGAATCGCTGCAAAACATGGGCTCAGCGGTCTTGGCATACCCAGGGAGTTAGGTGGGGAGGGGGGAGGACATCTCAGCTTGACAATATGTATAGAGGAGATAAGCAAAGTTTGTCCGTCATTCGCCACAGCCATAATGGTTCAAAGATTATTCACAATTCCAGTGATTCTTTATGGAACAGAACAACAAAAAACCAAGTACATCCCAGCCATAGCGCGTGGAGAAAAATTCGCGGCACATGGCGTTACTGAGCTTGTTGCTGGCAGCGACATATCTAGTATCAAGACGCAGGCAATAAAAGAGGGAGATGGATGGATAATCAATGGTAAAAAGCACTTTATTACATTGGCTGACAAAGCTGATTACTTCATTATTTTGGCAAGAACGAGTGAGCCTCAAGAAAGTGAATCGAGATGGAGAGGCTTGACGATGTTTATTTTAGAAAAAACAGTAAAGGGACTCGAGGTAGGGAGAAAAATAAAAATAACGGGTATGAGAGGAGCTGAGCCATGTGAATTGTTTCTTAACGATGTTTGGGTGCCAGATGACTCTGTTCTCGGAAAAATAGGCGAAGGATTTAAAATTGCGGTGAATACTTATAATTATGGTAGGCTATATGTAGCGGCACAAGCAGTAGGAATATCACAGGCAGCGTTAGAAAAGTGTCTTCATTACACCCATGAGAGGGAAGCTTTTGAACAACCATTAATTTCGTTCCAATCAATACAGTTTTCCATCGTGGACATGCTAAAATCTGTTGTGACTGCTAGGCTGATAACATACTGGGCAGCATATTTACTGGAGCAGGGAAAGGAGTCTGGTATAATTGCTGCAGCCCTTGCGAAGCTTTATGCAACGGAAATAGCTGAGAACGTAGCCCTTAAAGCGATAGAGATCCACGGAGGACGAGGAGTGAGCATCGATGAAATGATTGAAAGATCTCTAAGAGATTCTCAGGTAGCAAAAATTTATGAGGGTACACCGGCAATACTTAGATTAACGGTAATACGTCAACTCTTGAAGCAAATACTTAAGGATTCTCAAATTAATACATTATAATGTGTCTGATAATTATACGTCCTTCATTTCTCAAAGATATTTAAGTGGGCTTATACTTATTAAATGGGGGATGAAAAATCCAAATGCGCTCATCAATTAAGCTAATGATGGGTGCAATTACGTCATTTTTAGCAATAGCATTTACAAGATACCTGGCTTATATTAACATTAATATTCCATTAAGTGATATTTTTGCAATAATATTGGTGTCCATACTTCCCGGAGTAATTGGAGGAACATTTATGCTTTCAGCTGTAGCTGCCGCCATTGGTTCTACAATTGGTGTATTAAGCTGGCTGATACTGTATTACACACCGATTGCGGGTGAGATGTCATATATAAGTAACGTTTTATCGCTAGAGCCTACAATAGGGTATATAACACTATTGTCTGTGGCATTCATAGTTGCAGGTCTAATTGGACATGGGATTAGTATATATTCAGAAAGACATGTACGAGAAGAGAAGAAAGAAGCTAAAGAAGAAATAGAGGAAAAAGCTGAGGAAGTAATTCCATTAACTAAAGAAAAAATTAGTACAGAACAGCCATCACAGCCAACTCCAACATCTATAAGTCTCGAGACCCCCCAAATAGAAGAGGAAATATACACGATCTGCAAATACTGTTCAGAACCCGTTCCTGAAGGCGCGTCTTTCTGTCCTCATTGCGGAAAAAAAGTGAAATAATCCAATTGGATTAAGCTAGACTAGATAACTATTCTTAAATTTATTATTTCTTTTCTTCAGTAGTCTCAATTTTTTGTTGCTCTAGTTCTGTTATGGGTTCAGGTGGAGGAGTAGAAACCAACGTGTAGCCTATCCATCCAAGTATTGTTAATATTGCTCCGACGCCCGCAAATAAGGTAATTCTAATGGCCCATAAAGTAATGTCAAAATTCGGCGCGAAGAACATTAACCAGGCATAGATTAATATCCCTATAATCGAACCGATTAGTAAAACTGCTCCTACACTCTTATCACTCATCGCCCGATTAACACCAATTCTTAAATTGAATAGGCTGCTCTTAAATCTTCACTCATTCATTACATAATTTGTTTTGAAGCAGCATTAAATACTTATCAATTAATTAATAACATAAAATATTTAGAATTGCTAGGAGACATTGAAGGGCTTCTCTCAAGACCTGTAGTCGAGGCAGTTAGAGAAAAATTTGAAGAACTTACCGATGCACAAAAAATTGCGATTCCTCACATTTTGCGTGGCGAGAATGTTCTTTTAATGACTCCTACTGGTACTGGAAAGACTGAGGCTGCATTGCTCCCTATTTTAAGTATGCTGACAATAAATCGTGATCTTCGCCCAATAACGACACTATACATAACACCGCTTAGGGCGTTAAATAGAGATTTGCTTGACCGCATAGATTGGTGGTGCCAAAGACTAGATATAACGGTTGCTGTAAGACATGGGGATACACCTGAGAGAGAAAGAAGAACACAGTCATTAAGCCCGCCCCAAATATTGATTATTACTCCCGAGGCTCTTCAATCTTTACTTATTGGAAAAATTATGAGAAAATACCTAGCTAATGTTAAGTGGGTAATCGTAGATGAAGTCCATGAATTAGCCACAGATAAGAGAGGAGTTCAATTAGCTATAGCGCTACAAAGGTTAAGAAAAATAACAAAACATGACTTTCAAATTATTGGAATATCCGCCACTGTCGGTAGTGCTGAGGAAGTGGGTAAATTTCTAGTGGGTCCAAATGCTGATTGTAAAGTCTTAATAATCCCAATCCCGCGAGAAACCATTATTACGGTATTATTTCCTATTTCCACGGAGCAAGATAGGGAACTAGCCGATTATTTAGGCGTAGCTCCTGAGGTTGCAGCAAGATTGAGAGTGATTAAAGAGCTTGTAGAATCACATTCGTCAACGCTTATTTTCACAAATACGAGACCACTCGCAGAGATATTGGCAAATAGATTTAAGGCATGGATGGAGACGTTCCCAGTCTCTATTCATCATGGATCATTATCACGTGATAAACGACTACATGTGGAACGTGAATTAAAGTATGGACAACTTCATGGATTAATATGCACCTCAAGCCTTGAGATGGGTATAGATATTGGCCGAGTAGACTTATGCATACAGTATAACTCACCGAGGGAAGTAACAAGAATCATACAGCGAGTTGGAAGGAGTGGCCACAAAATTGGAGGAACGGCGAAAGGAGTAATAATAGTGATTGACTCAGATGACGCCCTTGAGGCAATGGTAATTTCTAAGCGTGCTAAAGCTGGAAAATTAGAACCCACAATAATACTTAAAAATAGTCTAGATGTACTTCAGCATCAAATTGCAGGTTTACTCCTTGAATATGGACGCTTGATGATTGACGAGATTATGGAGCTCGTGAGAAAAACCTACAACTACAGAGAGTTAACTGTCAATGAGCTTCAAGAAGTTTTGTCATTTATGGTTAGTATCGGCCTCGCAAGGCTTGATCAGTCAGGGACAGTGTCAAGACCAATTAACCAAAAGAGACTATTTGATTATTACTTTAATAGTTTATCAATGATTCCGGAGGAAAGACAGTATTTAGTTGTGGATGCTGAGAATGGTTCACCTATTGGGATACTGGATGAAAGCTTTGTAGCTGAGTATGGCGATGTAGGGACCAAGTTCATACTTGCAGGAAAAGCTTGGATAATAACTAGCATGTCTGGACAAAGAATATACGTAGCTCCTGCAACAGATGGCGAAGGTGCAGTCCCATCATGGGTAGGTGATGAAATACCCGTACCATTGGAGGTCGCGATGGAGGTAGGGGAGATTAGGCGTAGATACTGCGAAATGCTAGAACAGGGCGTCGACAAGAATGATGCAATATCTATACTTGCTTCCGAATATGAAGTGCCTATCGACGTCATGGCGAGGGGGTTAAAGGAAATAGATGCACACCTCAAGCTAGGAATACCTGTACCGAGTGATAGGCAAGTCTTAATAGAGAAGGCAGGAGACTTCTTAATAATTCATTTATGTGGAGGACTTAAAATAAATAGAACAATTGGGCGCATATTGTCTGTCTACTTAGCTGAGAAGATTGGAGCACCAATCACCGTTGTTTCTGATCCTTACAGGATAGTATTAAAGTCAAAACATATTGATCATATAATGGTTCTAGAAGCGCTTAAGCAGCATTTCACAGAGGACCAAATTAAGCATGCAATCGAGACATCAAATATTTTCAAAAGGAGACTCATACATGTCGCTAGAAAAATGGGAGTAGTAGAAAAAGAGGCGAGTTTATTAGATGTGAATATTCAGCAAATCATACTAAGTCTCAGAGGTACGGCTCCATATAAGGAAGCTTTACATTTTACACTAGTTTCAGACTATGATTGGGATGGCGCAAAAAAGATATTAAAATTGATAGATGATGGAAATATTACAGTTTCGACTTTTATCTCCGGTAAACCCACTCCATTGGCATCTCTAACCATCGATAGGTACCTTTACGAGTTTGAGATTTTTACACCTGAGAGACTACATAAAGTGATAATAAATGCAGTTAGAGGAAGGCTATTCTCAGAGAGAGTCCAATTAATCTGTACATCCTGCTACTCATATATAGAGACAGTAGAGATAGGAGAATTAGATGCATGGCCAGAATGCAAGAACTGCAATTCGCGGAGACTCGGGGTCCTGAAATCAGAAAATTATCATTTACAATCTCTTATTAATAAGAAAGGAAAAGCAACATCTTTCGAAGAAAAAAGATTAAGCAGAGATCTTGAAAAAACTGCTGACTTAGTTGAAAGATATGGAAAGCCAGCCATAGTAGTGCTTGCTGGCAGAGAAATAACACCTAAAATGGCCGAGGAGATTTTAACTAAAGAGCCCAACATTAGCCCCAGACTAATTGAATTGATAATAGAGGCAGAGAAGAAGAGGCTGCTTGAGTTGTTCAAGTAGTGATATCAGAATCTTCATTGCGTAAGCTCATGTCCGTTTTATCTTGTCCTGTAATGCTAACAAATGACTTGAGTAATTCTTGTTTGTCTACCTCAACTTTCGTCCTCCAACCGATCGATATTGTTCCATCATCATTCTTTACTAAATATCCCCTCCTAACCCATCTTTCCAATATTGCCTCTACTCTCCATTTTTGATATTTTGTCTCGAGCATCTCTACTATTTCTTTATAGTTTGCTTTTTCATTCTTAGTGAGTAAATATGCAAGCGTGGCAGATAATACAGCTAGTTCGTCAATGCTATAACCGAGTGTTGGTATGTCGGATATGTTTAGCGGATCCGCTAAAACTATGTAAAACCTAGCTCGATCAATGTCACCCTCTTCGGATTTCTGGTCATAGACGATTCTTACCTGAAGCCCTATTTCTCTAAGCCTTGAATTAAGACTTTCTATAAGTTTTGGATAATTCTTCCCTAATCTCCGTCTAAGTTCCCATCCCCTGACGCCTGGAAGTCTATGTCCAGACGCTACCATCAGCGATAAAGCAATAGATAATTTCTTTTCAAGTTTCTTTAACTCTTCTTCGCCTTTACTCATTCTGATCACCTATGTTAATAACTAATGATATCTTTCTATCTTCTACGTTTTTCTTTTCAGAACTTCTTAACATAATCTTATTATCGATTGGACTTATTTTTACCTCTACTTCTCCTCTACTTATGAGGAAGCTTAAGAGATATGCTCTTTCAAATTTGACACTTAAATCATTGCTTTTGATGAACTCCCAGTAATCAATCCATTCAGGATACCTAGATTGTAGCTCCCTACGCATTTGATCTAATTTATCTTCCATTATGTTTTCTTCTTCAAATTCATATGGAAACTTATCTGGATATTCCATTCTGTCTAAACCTAATTCAGACGCGCTAGCTCTAGTCGGAAGGGAGATAAAGTGTTCATATCCTCTTAAAAGTAAAGGTATTGATACTTGCATTATTCTCACTATGGGTCTCCAGGCAGCTAAAAATGCTCGTACTAAATCCTCCGAAGTAGATGAAATTACCTTTGCAAAAATTACACTACTATCAACGAATAATGAACTTGCACGCTCCTTTATCCACTTTTGTTGGACACCTAAAACTATTGAGATTCTGTAGAGAGTCTCAGCGTCGAGTATAATGGTCTCAGTATCTTTATGCTTCTCAATGATTGCCCTCAATTTGTCTAGTAAGGATCTAATATCCACAGTGAATGGTTCTATTCGTTGATTCGCTATATTATCAAGTATGCTGATAAACTTCATAAGCTCTTGCTTAGCCATTGATACTTCCTTAATCATTGTTCAGCATCCTCATGAATCACAAATGATCTTCCAGAAATATTCTGCACAATAATTATATTCATGTCTTGAGAGACTTGAACTCTACTAGGCGTTATGAGTAAATATTGCGTTTCCGGATACCTATTAGCAGTTGCGATGAGAATCTTCATCATCATCTCTCTATTCAAAGGATCTAAATGGACATCAAATTCGTCTACTGCCCGGAAAGAGGATTTCATATGGCTTTGCAGAGCAAGCAGAAATGCAAGAGTGGCAACAACCCTTTCACCCCCACTATGTGTATGTGAATCAAGTATAGTGGGTTCGCTTCCTCTAAAGCCTACATGAAGCTCGATACTCGCTGTCGAGAGATCCTCTAGGTCCTTAAGCATTATCATACCGTTAGCACCTATGGAAGCTAAAATTTCTTGGAAAGTCGGCTCAACCTTGGAGATTATTTCTCTTAACTTGTTCTTCCAGATTTCTTTTCTCTTATTTACCTCCTCTATCGATCGCTTTACATTTTCATATATTTCCTCAGCTCTGGCTCTGATTTCACTAAATTTAGCATCAGCTATCAAATACATATTCTCCGCCTCTGAAGATACATTTCCAATTGACGCAATTTGTAGCGTAGTTAGACGGATATCTTCAAGAATTTCATGTGGATCCCTACTTGAGACGATTCTTTCTCCTTTTTCTAACGCTTGTTTGGTATTTTGATCAAGTTCTATGTTCAATCTACTTATGTCCTTTGAAATTTCTTCTAATTCTTTCTCAATTTGTTTTTTCCTTAACTGCGCTGCTCCTTTGTTAGATGCCATTTCGAGTATATCATCTATAAGTCTTAAGATATCTGTTACTGGAAGCTGGTTCTCAATGCTTTCTTTTATTATTTCCTTTTTATTGATAATCTGTTGTGATAAAACTTTTATCTCAGATTCTATCTGTTCTTCTTCCCTGAGTAGTTTTTCTTTCATCTTCATTTTTCTTTCTATTTCATCTTCTATTCGCTTCACTAGCGACCATACATATTCTTTCTCTAAGTCCTTTCTTTTTGATTCAAGGGTTCTTAATCTTACAAACTTTTCTAGTTCAGATCTCCAATACTCAACTGAGGCTTGAGCTTCTGCAAGCACCTTGTTGATATTATTAGCTTCAGACATTAGTATTCTTAGTCTAGCTTCCGCCTCAATGATCCTCTCTCTGAGTAGCGATATGCCAACTGCGTCTTCGACCATTTGAAGCTTCTCAATATTATTTCTAGAAGCAAAATTCTCAATCATGTTTTGATGCATAATGATAAGCATGTTGTTAGGATTAATTCCAATGTTTTTTAAAAGTTGATCAACTTCTGCCTTTGTTCTAAATCTGTTATTTACATAGTGCCAGTATTCGCCGGACTTTTTAATATATCTCGTTATTGCTATTGAGTCGGACTCTACTGATTTTACTGGTCTTTTGTTATTAACTGGTGAGTTATCAAATATGACGGTAACTCGAGCTACGTCTTTTCCTCTTTGAATTAAATCACTTAGTTTTTCAGCCCTTTCTGTGTAAGTCTGACCAAGTGCCACAGCTATTCCTAACAATATGGAGGATTTTCCAGAACCATTTGGTCCAGTTATAATATTTACTCCTCTCTTTAGCTTTATTCTTGAATATTCATGCGACATGAAGTTCTCCAATATGACTTCACGTATATATGTGCCGATAGTTGTGACAGCCTCTGTCTGAAGAGCGCTCGATCTATCCATCCTGCATTCAGTATGTGGTTGCCCATATATAGACTTCCCACTTTCAATCAAGTCAAGAATACATAACTATATTACTGAATAATCCTTGATTAATGGTTAAATTTTATCATTACGAATATATATTGCAGGTTTAGACAGCATGGAAATTGACATCAGAACAACGTTAGAAAGGTTTAGAAGATTTATCATTTACAATACATGTTTATCTTTTATACCTAAGGGCTACCTTAAAGATCCCACGATTTTTCCCGAGAGAAGCTCTGAAAAAGGGGAGATTTACGTCGAGGCAGCGAGTAAAGTAGAGTTGGCCAAAATTCGTGACCTTACATTCATTAAGGCCGCGGATATATTGGGAGTAATTTATCGTTCCAAAACTGGAAATACTTATCTGAAGTGGCGACAAATCAAGGGAAGCATCGGGCGATTAACAGGAGTAGCGTCGCCAAACTCAATAGTCAACCTCATCGAGGCACGCGTAATAACTCGTGAATACGTTGAGGAGGTATTGAAAGAACTATCAACACAACCATCGACATCAAAAGATACGAGTTCTTCATCGACGAATAACGCTGTTAATAACTCCACCTAGACTCATCCTACACTTCGAGCATAAATCCTCAGATTTTCTGTCTGTATCAAGGAGCGTGTTGCTGAAATACATGACGCATCTCCAGTTATTACAGTGTCTTAGCCCGAATAGATGACCAACTTCATGTGATAATTCTTTTCTTAACCTGCTAAGATATAGATCTTTTTTTCTATCGCGGAGGCGATATGTAGAGACTATTGCTACATTCCCATAGGCAAGACCAAAACAAAAGTTAAGATTCTCTATATAGAGATCATATTCAGTCAGCCATACACTTAGTGAATTTGCATCCTTTAATATTCGTAGATAAGACAGCATCTTTATTCCGTCTACTTGGTTTCTTTTCTGATCGATGAAATATCTTCCCTTATCTTCATCTATCTTCTCTATTGATACCTCGAGTCCGTAGACCTTGATTAAAACGTCTGTTGCCTCGTTAAGCTCTTTTTCAAGCCACGTAGGAGCTACCACAATGATTGCCATCTCAAAGATAAAAGTCACCGTTACGGATAAACATTAGCTTGCAATGCCTAGAGTATTCTATATAGCTGGGACCCCTGGCGTCGGTAAGACAACACTAGGACAACTTGTAAGTCAAAAATCAGGATTGAAGTTCATGGAGCTAATAAATATTGTTCAAGGTAACCAGTTAAATGCCGAGATAGAGATAGACGGAAGAACACTCTCTATATACGCTGGTAAATTAATTCGAAAATTAGCCGAAGACTCATTGATTGCAACTCATATAGCGTTTAAACCCAGAGGAGTTAACGTTGAGAGAATCTTTGTGCTTAGACGCGACCCCTTCAGCATTATAGCTACTTTGACGAGCAGAGGATATCCAGAGGAGAAAGTCTTAGAAAATGCTGAAGCGGAATTTTTAGGAATTGTTTATTTTGAGATGCTTAAAAAATTTGGATCAGAAAAGACTCTGCAGATAAACGTAAGCAACAAAACGATCGAAGAGTCTGTTAATTTGTTACTTAATGGAATTAGAGGAGAATATATCAATGAAGAAATTGATTGGATGCAAATTCTAGAGGAAGACAACAGACTGGATAAATTATTATCTCTATTTTCTAAAAGATTAAGACTCGTCTAAGTATTTAGCAGATAGATTAGCTATCGCTTTTGCCATCTCAATTGTACTTGCCGTTCCACCTAAATCATAAGTCACTGATTTTCCTTCTTGGATGACTTGCTCAGTCGCCTTGAATATGGATATTGAATTTTTTCTGAATCCTAAATAGTCTAGCATCCAGGCGGCTGATAATATCATCGCGGTGGGATTAACTTTATACTGACCCTTATACTTCGGTGCACTTCCATGAGCTGGCTCGAACATGGCATAATTGTCTCCAATATTTGCAGAATATATTAACCCAATATTTCCAACAAGCGCTGACGCTAATTCGGAAATTATGTCCATGAAGAGATTAGTGCTAAGTAGTACGGACTGATTAAATCTCTGTGGGTTTTTTACAAGTTGCTGGGCCATATTATCTATGAAGTATTCCTCGACTTCAATTCCTGGGTAATTCTTAGCTACTTCACATACTGAACTCCAAAATATGCTATCAGTTAGTCTTAGAACGTTCCTCTTCGTAATTGCTATTACTTTATTGAACCCTCTCAATCTTGCTTGCTCGAATGCAATTTTTGCAATTCTCGTCGAGCCTTTCTTACTTATTTTTCGAATTGCAATACCTGTATCATAATCAATCATTGATTCTGCACCTATGTACAGCCCTTCTGTGGCTTCTCTAACACACAGGAAATCTACTTGTCCAAATGGTCCTTCTCTACCCTTAAAAGTTTTTATAGGTCTTAGGTTTGCATACAAATCCATTCTTCTCCTGATATTGATTGCCACACTACTTGGTGCATCTGGATCAGGAGGAGTCGTCGTAGGAGCCTTTAAGCAGGCGTCACTATTAATAATTTCATTCCAAGTTTCTTCAGGAATAAGAGTAGGTACTTTTGGCTTTCCGGCTGAGACCCACCATTCATATCCTGCATCTCTGACAATTATCTCTATGTCTGGCTTTACTGCCTCAATAACTGATAGGGCAGCTTCCGTGAGTTCTGGGCCAACACCGTCTCCTTTTATCACTACTACTTTTTTCGTCAACTTGATATCAACTTGGTATTCGTGAAGTGCGATATTTTAGGATTTTAATTTTTTAATTATGGGTCTCCTCTTCATTTTTACCCCACATCTGGGGCATGCTTTAGATTCCGTACCATAAGTCTCATATCCGCATATTTCACATGCCATTTTCCATCGGATTAATCTGCTTATTCCTGCGTATTTAATGCCCATCCATTTTAATCCAATGGAGCCAGCTATATTCTGAACAGAATAATCATCAGTGATAAGAGTTACTTCAAGTCCTTTACTTGATAATTCTAATGCTAATGCCAATACTTCCACATCTGTATCAGACAAGCTCGTTTCTTCTCCTAATTCAATCGATTTTTTCTTAATCAAATCGATGAATTTATCGTCTGGAGAACATACTTTTAGAACTTTCGAAGCGATTAACCCTTCAACTCTAGCTTTTTGTATAATGTTTGCTTTTACCTCGCGGACTACGGAATCTGTTGTATAAGAAATCTCGGGATGAAATTCGACTCCACCTACCATAAATGCCGAAGCATCGAGGACATAAGCCTTCTTATATTTACCAATGTAAGCGTTTTCTAAGTCGCTGGACAAACCAACTTTCACCAGTAACTCTAACAAATACTGTATAGACCTGTGACTTAGCAATTTCAACAAATGAGTCGGGAGATGTACGTCTTATGTAGCCGTCTATTAGTAATGAAGAGTCTATCTTAGGAATTAATAATGAGATCTTTCTACTTGCTGGAATAATAATCGGAGGAACATATGAGAGAGATAATACGGGATTAATTATGATGCAATCAATCAAATCGTCTACTGCTGGTCCGAGATTTGATAAGTTATATGCTGTTGACCCTAAAGGAGTAGAAATTATTATGCCATCACCAACATTTGTCGCCAGCTTGTTATTATCAATAATTATTGTATACTCGATCACTTTTCCTGGTAAAACATTAGATATATAGATCTCGTTTATTGCATCCCCAATTTTAACGTCATTCAGCTTTACTTCTAGCCGAATATGTCTTTCCAAGTGATATTCACCAGACAGTATCTTTTTAACACATTCTATTGCGTTTTCTGGTTTCCCCTCTGCAAGGTACCCTCCTCTTCCATAAGATATGCCGAATATGGGTGTTTCTGGGTCCTCTAAATTATGGATAGATGTTAGTATTGTCCCGTCACCTCCGAGCACTATTAGGATATCACAAGAAATTTGAGAGCCATTAAGCACGTCTTCCAGGCTAAAACATTTATATGGATAACCATGTTGCTTAATCAGATTACATATTGCTTCCGCCATCATTCCACTATTACCTTTCTTTAATGTATGTACTACCGCAAACTCCATCCAATCTGTACCCAAGAGCAATAGATTAATCGGAGTTATAAAGTCATGATTTTAAAAAGAGTAAAAGTATTAATTGGGCCCGGTGGGATTCGAACCCACGACCTACCGGTTATGAGCCGGCCGCTCCGCCAGGCTGAGCTACGGGCCCAACTCCTCATAAATAACTTGATCCCCTGATAAATTTAAGCATAATTGCTAAATGATTTTCTTATTCACGAGATTAATGGGAAGATTTCAGTGTATATATAGTCTAAGAAATCCCTCTCTTCTAGTGGTGTAAAGCAGGTAACTACGCCGTTTCTTGTTAAACCAAATATTCTGCCCCCTTCCCGTGTAGTAAATACGATATACCATATCTTGCCGTGCTTTAGGTATTCCTCGTAAAGTGATGTATCTCTCAATGAGGGGCCGGCAAGTGCTAGCTTGGCAACGCCTGGAATATCGACCTGATCAAACCATATAAGTTTAGTTCCATCAGGATTAGATTCATGTATCTTCTGCATATTCTCAGAAGGAATGTTAGATTCAGTAATGCTCTTATAATTTAGGAACAGAGCATTGCTGAGAGTAGTGGCGACAGAGTTAGCAAAATATTTTTCTTGAGCAACAGTAAGAAAGATTTTCTCTCCCCTTTTTCTAAAATCTATTACCGCTTCTATCGTCTTGATTATGGGCAGAACTTTTCCCCTCTGCTTGATCTTGATAAGCCTATCCCGACTAAATACTGCAGTTACAAAATCTTTGCCTGCAGATAAGTCATGCACATCTGTGATCAACTCAAACTGGGAGTTATCCTCGGTTATCGTCTCGACTAATCTTAATCCGTTTAGCTTTGCTGCTATCGACCCTATGGTTGTTTCGGACCTGACCTCGAATATCTTAGCAGTTAGAACCATTTCTCATTATTCAGTTCTTCTCTTGATTAATTAATATTAAATACTTTCCAAACAGGCATTCCTAAATACATTATTTTGGCAATATAAGGGAACCTTATAAATTGGTGAATTATAAATGCATTATCAGCTGAATGATAGCCTATGGTATATGGAGACTCCATCCAACTTACTGGTGATGGTTAGTGATTAGAGTCGCAGTATTAGACTTAGATAGGTGTCAACCAGAAAAATGCGGTATTCCGTGCGTTAATTTCTGCCCTCCGGTCAAAAATGGAATTGAGGCTATCAAAATATCAGAAAACAGTTTTCCGACTATTAATGAATCGCTTTGTATTGGTTGTGGAATCTGCGTATCAAAATGTCCCTTTGAAGTGATATCAATTGTTAACTTGCCACGAGAACTCGAGACAGATATAATTCATCAATACGGAGTCAATTCCTTTAGACTCTACAGATTACCATTTGCCGAGAAAGGCAAAGTGACGGGCATCATTGGGAGGAACGGAATAGGCAAAAGTACCGCGCTCAGCATACTTGCTGGACAGCTCAAGCCGAATCTTGGTAAGATTGGAGAAGAAGTAAACTGGGAAGAAGCCGCTCGGTATTTTAGAGGATCACTTATCCAGGAATACTTTGTAAATCTTGCACGCGGCTCGGTGAGAATTAGTTTTAAGCCACAGCAAGTTGACTCTATACCGAAAATAATCAGTGGAAGTGTCGGTCAATTATTATATAGGCTTGGAACCAGAGAAGTAGTAGATAAGATCGTAGAAAAGCTCGAACTTACACATTTATTAAATAGGGACGTCAAGGCACTCAGTGGCGGAGAACTTCAACGTCTCGCAATTGCAGCAGCATTGATTAAGGGCTCAGATATCTTGATCTTCGATGAACCTTCGAGTTTTTTAGACGTGAAACAAAGGACAAAGGTAGCTTCAATTATTAGGGAAGCTGCTGGAAGTAATAAGCGGATTATTGTTTGCGACCATGACTTAACGGTTCTCGACTATGTCTCTGACAATATTTTTATTTTTTATGGAGAACCATCAGTATATGGTGTAGTATCTGGTCCTTATAGTACGCGTGAAGGAATAAACACGTATCTCGAGGGTTATCTCCCACTAGAAAACGTCAGATTCAGAGATTATAAAATAGTTTTTCAGACACATATTCCCAAATCACAAGAGGAGTTAGGCGTCACTGGACTTTACTGGCCAGCCATTAAAAAAAGTTATGATGGCTTTAAAATGTTTGTTGAGCCGGGGCACATCGAGCCTGGCAATGTATTAGGAATTCTTGGGCCAAACGGGATAGGTAAGACTACATTCATTAAGATACTGGCGGGACTGGAAGTCGACGATGATGGCAATCGTTTAGAGTATAAATCCGTCAGTTTGAAGCCCCAACATCCTCAAAGAGTAGATGCAACAGTAGAGGAGGTTTTAAGAAATGCTGCAGGTCCAACATTTGAGTCAGAATTATATCAGTCTGAATTAATTAAACCATTAAGGCTGGATAAGCTATATCAAAGAAATGTTAATGAGCTCAGTGGAGGCGAACTTCAAAAGGTCTCGATAGCAGAAGCACTATCCAGGCCAGCTGAAATCTATCTACTTGACGAGCCTAGTGCTTTCCTTGACGTGGAGGAAAGATACGTCGTCGCACGGATGCTCAAAAGAATTGCCAGAGATAAAAATGCATATATCTTTCTTGTCGATCATGACTTATCCATTATTGATTTCTCAGCATCTATGTTGATGGTCTTCAGAGGTAAACCAGGAATAGAGGGTTACGCCTCCCAACCGTTAGACTTGCGGGATGGATTTAACATATTTCTCTCTGAGCTGGGGATTACGTTCAGGCGAGACCAAATAACTAATAGGCCGAGAATAAACAAGCCAGGATCAAGGTTAGATCGACAGCAAAAATCAATCGGCGAGTACTACTATCATTCACAGCAAGAAAGGAAAGAATGATAATAGAAGTTTAACTACAAGTATAAGTTATATTGCTAATATAGATAATTCATATGAGAAAATTAACAATATGTCTTAATAAAAAATATTTTACATTGACCAAATGCTTTACAAAAAAAGAAAATTAAAACTAAGGGTTTTTACATTTATGCTAATAGTTCTGCTTCAAGGAGAGCTTCAGCTAATTGTTCTATTGGTTCTCTTAATTCTTCAGGGTCCTTATCTATTTGGCTTGCTATTTCCACTACCACTTCGTCTACCGTTTTGTCATTAAATGCATCCCACACCACAATAATTGATTCATTTACTCTATATGCAACTCCATTCTCATTTACTAATAGAAGCTCTCCTTCTGGTGTCTGATTTATCCATCCTTTCTTACTTAACTTACGACTCTTATCCATGTGTAAGGATACCACGCATTAAGTGGTATATAACCCTTCACATGGCACCTCACTAAGCCAAAAAATTCAATATTCAAGTCATTGAGCTAAAAATCGGAGGTGTAACGGTTCGAGCAAAGGAATATACATACTTGTAGTATTGCTGCCTAGTGATGCATCTATCAATATCGGTAGACTGGGGAATATACACTTCAAGGCAGGATACTATCTTTATGTGGGTTCAGGACAAACAAACGTGGAGAAAAGAGTCAACCGATACTTCAATAAAATTAAAAAATCAAGATGGCATATTGACTATCTGCTAGAAAGTGGAAAGGCGATCCCGGTAAAAGCCCTCATCCTTAAATTATCTAAGAAATATGAATGCAAAATATCACGATTCATTGAATCAAAAGGAATTATCCCCGTATTGAGGTTTGGTTCTTCCGATTGTAATTGCAGTTCTCATCTTTTTTACATCAATACATATCCAGAAGAAGTGTTGATGAGTATTGTAAGAGTTTTTAATCACGAGTTATTAGAAATATTTCCCAATAAGCATTAGAATACATAAAAAATATTAACTAGCCATGTTCATCTAATGATGTGACTTTGTTAAGAGAATTTGGATGTCATTTAGTTACATCTAATTATACGCTTCAAGAATTCTTTAGACTTGCAAAATTAATAGATTCATTAGGTTTTAACCACCTGAAAATTGGTGACCACACCCTCATTCCAAACCCCTCAGCACAGTACCCAAATGCCAACACACTGTTAAGCGCCTTGGGAGTTTTAACTAAAAATGTACGCTTATCCGCAGCAGTAACCGACCCATTTAGGCGTCACCCTGTCGAGATCGCCCAGTCTATAGCTACTTTAGACCAGATAACAGGAGGAAGAACAGCCTTAGGAATAGGGGCAGGTGAAGCTATGAATCTAGTACCATTCGGTATTGAGTATAAAAGACCATTCCAACGTTTAAAAGAAGCTGTAGAAATAATCAAGTTGCTTTGGACGTCTACGCCTGAAAAACCCGCAGATTATAATGGCGAGATTTTTAGTCTTAGAAATGCTTATCTACAGATTAGACCGTTTCAATCACCTCACCCACCAATCTATATCGGTGCTGCAGGTCCCAAAACCCGTGAACTGGCTGGAGCGGTGGCTAATGGTTGGGCGCCAGTAGCCGTCGAATCTCCCTCTACACTCGCTAGACACATAACTGACGTAGCGAGAGGAGCCAAATTGAATAATAAGACATTAGAAGAGATTGATGTTGCTGTTACAGTTTATACTGATATCTCATCTGACCGGGAAGATGCATATAGAAATGTTGAGCCGATTATTAAGTCAATGCTAATACAGCAAAGAGAAGTCTTGAAAGAATTGACAGGGATCTCTATTCCTCAAGAATTATCTCTTCAGCATCTTGATCCCACTAATCCGAATATAATGAAAAAGATAAGGGAGATATCTGAATCTATACCGAGACACGCCGTAGAGGATGTGTCAGTTATCGGCACTCCTGAAGAGTGCATCGACAAAATAGAAAAATTCTTGAAGGCAGGAGCAACAAGCATAATAATCTGTAACTTGAGTAGAGATCAGGAAAGAGTATTCAGGATATACGCTGAAAGAATAATTCCCTATCTGAGGGAAGAATATAAGTAAAATTGACTATGTATGGGGCCGGCCGGATTCGAACCGGCGACCTCCGCCGTGTAAGGGCGGCGTCATAGCCTCTAGACCACGGCCCCTAAATACACTCTTCAGGGTATATTTAATGAAATGCTATAAGAATAATTTTTCGCATGGATGGAAGAGGGGCAGGCCAAAAAATAGGTTTTATAGGTCTATGCACAACAAATCTTAGTAGGAATAGGAATATGTATTCTGGCGAGAAGGTGATTATAATTGACTTTGGCGGACAGTATACTCATCTAATCGCTAGAAGATGCAGAGAACTGGGCGTATATTCAGAAATAGTAAGTAATGAAATCAAAGCGATAGACATACAATCACTGGAAAACGTCAAAGCTATTATATTCTCAGGAGGACCTAAAAGTGTATACCAAGACGATGCCCCAAGCATAGATCTAGATTTACTACAACTTAATATTCCGTTGCTCGGAATTTGCTATGGTCATCAACTCATAGCCAAGTTGATGGGAGGAGAAGTTAAACGGTCTGAAAAAGCAGAATACGGACGAGTTTTGATAAGAATTAAAGCAAGATCGAAGTTATTCCAAGATTTGCCTGAGTCATTTAGAGTATGGATGAGCCATGGAGATATTATCGAAAAACCTCCGCCCGGCTTTACAATAACATCAGAAACGCATAATGGATTCATTGCAAGTATAGAAAATGACCAACAAAAAATATATTCTATCCAATTCCACCCAGAGGTCAAACATACAGAAAATGGCTTACTTATTCTTAAAAATTTTCTAAGAAATATAGCTGGATTCAAGGATGTTTGGAAACCGATGAACAGAATTGAAGAAATGATGAAGGAAATTAATTCGATTGTTGGTCCTGAGGACAAAGTGATTTGTGGCGTAAGTGGAGGTATAGACTCAATTACTACAGCAACAATTCTTAATAAAGCCATAGGCAATAGGTTACATGTCGTCTTCATAGACCATGGATTACTAAGAAAAGGAGAAGTAGAGGAGGTCTTAAACACACTAAAAAACCTAAACATCCAGAATGTACATTTCATAGATGCAAGCAACTTATTTTTGAGCAAATTAAAAGGAGTGCACGACCCAGAGCAAAAGCGTAAAATCATTGGCGAAATATTTATTAGATTATTTGAGGATGTGGCGCGAAAAATAAGTGGTGTGAAATTTCTTGCCCAAGGAACGATTTATCCAGACAGAGTAGAAAGCGGCGCTACGGGAAGAGGTACAGATCTGATAAAAAGTCACCATAATGTGGCGGGACTACCGTCAGGACTCAAACTTGTCCTGATTGAGCCCTTGAGGGACCTATATAAAGACGAAGTAAGAGAAGTAGCAGTCCAGCTTGGCGTTCCAGCAAGCATCGTTGAGAGACATCCATTTCCAGGTCCTGGCCTGGCAGTAAGGATAATCGGTGAAGTAACACCTGAAAAGCTCAGAATATGTAGAGATGCAAATGCAATACTTGAGGAAGAGATCCGTAAAGCTAATCTTTACGATAAAGTTTGGCAAGCTTTTGTAGTTGTTACTGACAGTAAATGGATAGGTGTAAAGGGCGACGCTAGGAAGGAGGGATACATCGTAGTAATTAGGATGGTAACAAGTGAAGATGCCATGACGGCAGATTGGTATCCACTTAATCCGGACTTACTTGATTTAATTTCTAGAAGAATTACTAACGAGATTGACGAAGTAGTAATGGTCACATACGCTGTAACCTCCAAACCTCCGGCAACAATAGAACCTTGCTAATCAAATTTCTTAGAATCTGTTTGCATGTTTTGATGTTCGTGAAATGATTGAATGGGTGCTTTATCGTTTTCTCCAGTTGTCTTAAGAAATTGAGATATTGGCACTTGCCCAAAAATAGATGAGCTAATTTCGAGGATAATGTTCTATGCTTTAAGCATCGCGCAAGCATTCAGTAGAAAATATTGATTTGTAGGGACAAAAATTAAGAATTTACATTATTAACTCAAATGCTTATGGGTGATTGAGGATAAATATATAGCGTCGTATTGGGCTAAGTAATAGAGATCTTGAGGACTATTTTTATTGTAGGGACGGCTGGGTCTGGAAAATCGACATTCACGGCCAGCTTTAGCGAGTGGCTAAAGGATAATGAACAGACTGTAGCCACAGTTAATCTGGATCCAGCAGCCATTTCGCTTCCATACGAACCTGACATCGACGTCAGAGATATTGTTGACTATGAGCGAATAATGGCGACTCGGGGACTTGGACCTAATGCTGCACTTATCGCATCTGTGCGTGAAGTAGCCAAAAATATTGAGCTCCTATCAGATCAGTTAAAAGAGCTAGATCTAGATTATGCATTAATAGATACTCCTGGGCAGCTTGAATTATTTGCATTCCGAAAGGAGGGAAAAATAATAGCAAAAGAACTATCGATTGATAGGTCTGCCCTGATTTACTTAGTTGATCCTACTTTAGCGTTAACTACTAAAAATTTTGCATCAACCTTGTTTTTAGCTACTTCTGTTTATTTATCATTTTCCCTCCCTACTGTTCTTGTTGTATCAAAAATTGACATAGTCCCCAAAAAATATTTGAGGAGAATTTCACGTTGGATATCGTCGGAGGAGGCGTTTGAAGTAGAAGTGGAGAACAAGGGCCGGGGTGTCCAGATGCTCATAACGAGGGAAGTTGCTAGGCTTGTATACGAGATTGGCCAGTCATTCCCATGTGTAATGGTTTCGGCAAAAACACTCCAAGGAATGAGCGAGCTACATCTAGTAACAACTAGAATATTAGGAGAAGGAGAAGATGAGATGAGATGAGCAACTACTATCACGACGAGGCATTAGAGCAAACGATTTATGAGCTTAGAAACGAAATAAGAAATTTAGACGAAAAAATAAAAGAAGCAGCCGAAATGGCAGCTCAATATGCTAAAGAGCGAGATCAATTCCATAATAAGATGAAGGAGATAAAATTAAAAGTACAGTCACTTAAGCAGGAAAAAGCTGTATTGGCAGAAAGGATTAAAGAGCTGAGGAGAACTACGAGAGAACTGAGACAGAAGCTTTTAAACCATGTTATAGAAATAAAAACTCTCAGAGGCGAGCTTAAAGGATTAAGGCTTCCTTCAGATATTAATACAATAAAAAAACGGTTAGACGAGATAGACCTTTATCTTGCATCTCATCGCATTAAGAGAGAAGAGGAACGACGCCTATTTGAAGAAGCCTCCAGGTTAGAGGCGCTGCTCCTTGAATATGAAAAAGCATTAAAGATTCATGAACATCTTACTGGGTTATCCCCAGCAATAGACGCTTTGAAAAAAGAGTTAGATGAGAAGAGATCCATACTTGAAGATCTACAAAAGAGACATGGAGAAGTCTCAAAAGAAATGGATAATCTTAACAACGAATATAATGAATACAAGAAAAAAGCAGATGAGCTTCATGCCAAGTTCCTACAGATGCGTGAAAACAGGGATAGGCTGGAGGCTCAACGAATCCTAGCTGCTTCAAGGCTTTATGAGATTCAGAGAATTCTACGCGGAAGTAGGGAAGAATTAGCTAAGAGAAAATTAAACGAGCTAAAGGAAAAGAAGAAGAAAGAGGTAATGGCCAAACTATCAAAAGGCGAGAAGATAGAGTTCGAAGAACTGAAGATTCTTCTGGAGGACAATCCAGACCTGTTTAAGTCTTAATATTTTAAAAAGATTCTAGTTTAGAGATATAAGGAGACAATGCTATAGATTTAATTGTAATCACTGATGAGCAACTCAGAGGCCGAGCGTCTCCTCCTATTGGTTATCGACGAGGACGATGACCTGGGACATAAAGCAGGAGTAAAATCACCTGTGATTACTCGTGCTGAGAATTATGACGCTGCACTTAGATTGATTATGGCAGATCCTGAGGACGCTGATGCAAATGCAATGTTCGCCGCTATAAGTCTTTATGATGAATTACTAAAAAACATGGCGAATGAGGTGGAAATAGCGACAATAACAGGCAGAAAAGGAGGTGGACTAGAATCAGATATAAAGATTGGAAGAGAAATTGACGCTGTACTTTCACGTTTTCCAGCTGATAGATGTATTGTTATAACTGATGGACCATTGTCTCAATCCATCCTTTCTATAGTTACTTCAAGGATAAGAGTTGACTCAGTGAAAACTATAGTCGTCAAGCAAAGTCAATCAGTCGAACAGACATGGCTTTTATTAGGAAGATATCTCAAAATGGCAATCCTAGATGTTGAATATGCAAAATACTTCTTGGGAATACCTGGCATTTTCTTATTTATAATTGGAATTCTCTACTCATTTAACCTGCTAAATCTTCCTATAATATTATCGATACTCGGGCTTATTTTCTTAATTAGGGGATTTGGAATTGATACAGCTGTCTTATCATTTTCAAAAAGATTATATGGATTTACCGAGAAGCCCCTGGTGAGTCAAATAAGGGTTTTTACAAGCGTAGCAGCTATTATCCTCATCATATCATCACTCAGCTTCGGGGTTGGAGAGGTAGTATCATACATTACGAGATTTCTACCTAACGCTCCTTCCATCAGTGAACAACCAGAGTTCTGGCTAAGTAGGTTTGGATTACTTTCGGGTATTCTAATAGTCAATAGTATTGATCTCATAACAATTGCTGCACTAATTCTATCTGCCTACAATATTTTTTACTATTTCTACCTAAGAAGCCCTAAGTTGTGGAGAATGATTCAAGCAACTGTGGTGATTTTGTTTTTGTGGGCTCTGCTTAAAGGATTAGGTGAGTTCCTCAGGACAAATGATGTTCAGTATCTGATTCAATTAACCTTTATATCGATAATAGGATTTGCAACACTTGCAACGTCGCTTATCCTTATTAGAACAATAAGGAATAAATTCCCAACTCCTGTAAGGAAGGCCCGTTAAGAATGTTATACACATTATTAAGACTACTCGGTGCATATACACTTTATGAAAAATGGCTATACAATTCTATAAAAAGAAAGGAAATGCCTACACATATCGCGGTCATACTCGATGGTAATAGACGATGGGCCTCCTACTCAGGGCTCAATCCAGAAGAAGGATATAGATACGGCGCCCAAAAAGTAGAAGAACTATTGAATTGGTGCCTAGACCTAGGGATAAAAGTTGTTACTTTATATGCACTATCTCTTGAAAATATGCAACGAAGAAAAAAATCTGAGTTAGAAGAAATATACAGAGTTTTGATTAAGAAATCTGAAGAATTTCTAAAAAATGAACGGGTATGGCGTGAAAAGGTTAGATTCAAGATAATTGGCCGAAAATGGTTACTGCCCTATGAGGTTAGACAAACCTTAGAAAAGCTTGAGATAGCAACTAACCATCATAACAATTACTTTCTTAACATTGCTGTGGCCTACGGAGGCAGAGCCGAGATTGTGGATGCATTGAGAAAAATATGCGTAAAGGTGCTCAGAGGAGAGCTCAACATAGATGACATTAATGAAAGGATAGTTGAAGAACATCTATACACAAATGGAATACCTAATCCACATCCAGACTTAGTGATCAGGACTTCCGGAGAAGAGCGTATTAGTAATTTTCTACTTTGGCAAGTTGCATATAGTGAACTGGTTTTTTTGGATGTATATTGGCCTGAGTTTAGGAAAATCGATTTCCTTAGGGCAATAAGAATATATCAACGGAGAGAAAGAAGAATGGGGGCCTAATATATAATGTATTCATCGACGGGGTAGCTCGTTAAAAGTTCGAAGCCCTTATCTGTTATTAGTAATGTATCTTCGATCCTTATTCCCCATCGTCCTTCGAAGTAGACTCCTGGTTCACAGGTAACTACATTTCCCTCTGATAATTGATCAGGACTAGTGGGCGCTAACCTCGGTGGTTCATGAATTTCAAGCCCTACGCCGTGACCTAGGCCATGAATAAAGTGTTTATCCAATTCCTTTTCTGATAAAATGCCTCTCGCAACGCCGTCGACATAACTACATGAGACCCCCGCCCTCATAAATGACTGGGCCGCCTCCTTTGCATTTAAAACTGAGTGATAAACACTTTCAAAATCACTGTCTTTTGGTTTTCCAATAACAAAAGTGCGAGTAATGTCTGAGCAATACCCCTCAATAGTTACACCTAAATCAATTAAGACTACGTCTCCACTATTTATTACTCTATCTCTGACATCACCTCTTTGGAGCGGACCATGTGGTAATGACGATCTATCAGCAGACGCAACCACAATATCAAAAGCTGGCTTCTCGCCAAGTTGCCGATATATTTCTGATACAATTTCAGATTTTACTTCATTTTCTGTTATTCCTGGTGATAGGACGTCAGATGCTGCCTTCATTGCTCTATCCGAAATTCTACATGCCTCACGAATGATACTTATTTCTTGCATATCTTTGATTGACCTAATCTCCCATATCATAGACATGACTGGTCTTATCTCAATGTTTGGGACCATGCTCACGAGTCTTCTATATGTTTCTACATCCATTCTATCTACACCCACTACTCCATTTACTCCAAGAATGGAATGTGCGACTACGACCTCAAGGGGCTCATCAATTCTAGTCTTTTCAATGTTAAGGCCAGGAAATGCGTATCTTTCCGCTGTCTCAAAATTAATGGGGGGGACGTATAATCTTGTCTCACCACCAACATCAACAATCAATGATCCAGCTCCACAAACGCCAGTGAAGTACAAAAGATCATATGTATCCCATATGATCATTGCCTGGAGACCATTCAGTTGAAGCAACGTCATTAATTTATTGAGTCTCTCCTTATATCTCATTTCTTGATTAATGATGATTAAATCTATTAATTAAATCTTTTAATAGAGATTTTTCCTCAATTCCTCTCCCTCATCATGCTCGAAACGTGATATCTGTTCATAAAATTTTTTTAAGTTTTCTAATCTTTTCGGGGGAACTATCACGAATTTCACTATTAAATCGCCACGTTCCCCATTCATTCTCCATAGTCCCCGGCCCTTAAGTGTTATTTTATCCTTAAACCCGTCGGCGGAGGGAATTTTTATGCGTATTTCCCCATCAATTGATCTGAATTTTATTTCTGCACCTAATACCGCCTCGCTGGGCATTAAGGGAACCTTCACGTATAAGTCGCCATTCTTTAAGTAGAAATTATTCTTCTTTAAAAGTCTCGTTCTCAAAATTAGATCTCCGTCTAACTTTTTGATATTTCGAACCCTTATGAGAGCGCCATCATATACCCCGCGAGGAATCTCGACAGTTATTTTCTCGTGCTTTATAACGTATCCTGATCCATTACAGAACTTACAAGGTTTTATTTTGATTTTCCCAATACCTCCACATTTATGGCATGTAGTTGATATGGTGTATAGCATCGCTCCGAATCTACGGGTGTTTACAATTTGTCCACTACCTCCGCAGCTTGAGCATTCTTTTAATCCTCCAGGTTCTGCGCCGGTTCCGTTGCAACTTTCACACGTCGTCTGAACAGGGAGGTTTATCACTTTAGTAGTACCATGAAAGGCCTCCTCAAGGGTTACATCCACATCAATTAATATCTCACGTCTTGTCCTTCCAAATCCAAAATCTCTGAAAAATCTCTCGAATATTGATTCAAAACTACCAAGTCCTAAATCTCTGAAAATCTCATCAAAATAAGAACCGCTACTTTTGAATACTTCTTCGCTTGTGTATGCACCAGATAGTCCTGCATGTCCATACATATCGTATATCCTTCTTTTTTCATCATCACTGAGTACTGCATAGGCCTCGCTAATTTCTTTAAATCTCTCTTCTGCATCCGGAGATTTATTCCTATCAGGATGATACTGGAGGACCAATCTTCGATACGCCCTTTTAATCTCTTCCTTCGTGGCATTTCTTGGGACTCCTAATATTTCATAGTAGTCCTTTTTTCGAAATCCCGGCATTTTTAATCTACTTTATTAATTAACTTTCAGCATTATTTAACATCTATGGAGGATTTATTAATCAATATGTTATGATGGTACAATCTGCATAGGTCATAATTAATAAGTAAGTAGTATAGAAAAATGTTGACGCGGGCCAAATGAGAAAAATATGACTGAGCAACAAGAAATTGAGCTAAAACGAGAAATCGGATGGTTCGGATCCTTCGCAATGGGCTATGGTGACGTAGGAGCAGATATTTTCATCGCTCTTGGAATCGTGACACTCTATGCTGCTGGAGCTATGCCAATTGCTTTTTTAGTAGCAGCGCTAGTGTACATTGCTATTGGGTTGGCATATGGCGAGCTTGCTCCTGCTTATCCATATGCTGGTGGAGTGCACGTATATTCTTTGAGGGGACTTAATACTTTAGTAAGCTTTATAGCCGGATGGGCATTAATGTTAGACTATGTACTTGATATATCATTATTTTCAGTAGCCTCTGCTGGATACCTAAAATTTATTTTTCCACAATTAGTCGAGAATCTTAATATAAAGATACAGTCTATTCATATAAATGGTTTAGGCATTATTGCTGGTCTGCTTGTTGCCTTATTAATAATTTTAAATTATTTTGGAATTAAGTACTCATCGGGCTTTATATCATTACTCGTATTCATGGGAATAGCAATTCAAGGAATTATTTTAATTACGGGTTTCGTATTAAAATTCAATATAGAAACGTTTATAGAGCAGATAAAGATAATCGGTAACTCAATAAGATTTAGCGAGGTCGAGTATTTCGATTTTCTAACAGTGCCTACTAATAATTTCCTATATGGGTTAACACTAGCAATGGCTTCATTCATAGGCATAGAATCGATCGCTCAAGCAGCAGAAGAGACTAAAAGACCCTATAAATGGATCCCAAGAGCGGTAAAGCTATCCGTATTGATGGTAATCATCTTTGTTATTTCTTTTTCGATATTAGCAACCGGGTCGCTTAGCTGGGAGACGCTTGCCGACGCTGTAGAAAATCCAATAGCTGCTATGGTCAAAAATTTCCCAATAATAGGGACTTCTCTCTCATCATTTGTAGCAATTGCGGCATTTGTACTCTGTTTGGCATCGTCTAACACTGGGGTTATAGGTGCTTCAAGACTTGTAGCAAGCATGGGTAAATTCTCACTACTTCCCAGATGGCTCTTCAAGATACACCCAATTTTCAGAACGCCGAGTAGAACAATACTTTTGTTCGGTACAATTGGATTATTGCTCTGCTTACCAGGCGATATCCCATTTTTAGCAAGTCTATACAACTTCGGTGCACTTTTAGGATACATAATCTTAATGTTAAGCTTAATCATACTAAGGATTAAAGATAGCAATGTTTATAGACCGTGGAAGATACCCATTAATATTAGGATTAATCATCGTGGAAAAAGTCTAGAAATACCTGTTCTTGGAATCATCGGACTGGGCAGCACCACTATTCTCTGGGGTCTTGTTATACTATTACATCCGATGGCGAGAATTGCTGGATTTCTATGGCTAGGAGCAGGACTATGCATTTACATTCTTTATAGAAAATTCATTAAGAAATCAATAATAGATAATAAGACTGGATCAGAACTCGTTGTTCCACATGCATACAAAATGGAAATAATATTGTTGGTTAGACCGTTTGAAGAGATTGAGATAGTTAAAAAATCAATTCTTGAGAACCTAGATACTCGTTTCGTTATAAGGTTGCTAAGCGTCATAGACCTCACACAATTTAAAGACAAAGCTGAGATAGATGAGCTTGAACACATTAGGGAACAAACAGAAAATGACCTCATGAATCTAGCAAGAGAACTAAGGGCTGCTGGTTACGAAGTATCTACTTCAGTTAAAATCGGCGAATTAGTTAAAATTGTCGAGGCAGAAGCGATAAAGAATAAAGTTGATGGCGTAGCATACATCAAGAGGCTTGTTGAGAAGGCATCAATCGAAAAGGGTCCTGAGTACGAATTGTCAAGATCTCTATTGAAAAAGAAAATACCGACATTTGTAATTAAAAGAACTATTTAAACTTACTAACTAAATCTTAATTTTAGAAGTTCTAATTTTTACGAGTAGTTAAAAGTGCTAGATACACAACAACATAATTGTATGCAATTCAATGCAATTAATTTATTATTTTTTTATTCAAAAAAGGTTAATATTAAAAAAATGCCTTAAGAAATACGTGGATAATTGGTATACTCAATTTGACAACATTTTAAGAGAGAATTTTGGCAAAACTACCATTCATCTCATCCCGTTTGGGAATAATTTAAGGAGTGACGACGGCGTCGGGATATATATTATAAACGAACTGAGAAAAAAGATTAGAAATAAAAAAAATAATTATATAAAAATTCATTCAATGAAATTTATAATGGAAACAATATTCAACTATATGCAAAAAGGTGATTTAATAATTGTTTTAGATGCTGTAAGAGCGAACTATCCACCGGGAACAATATTATTTGAAAGGATATCTTCGACTAAGTTTGGTTTTTTTGGCACTCACAATATTCCGCTCAAATTAATTTTAGAGCGCCAATCATTGATGGATTATTCATATTTGTTAGGAGTGGTTCCCTATGATTTGAGTATCGGTGAAAAATTGTCAACAATAGTTAAAAGTGCAGCTGATGAAATAGTTGACTTACTGTATAGATCAATTATTAGGTGGTCTTCTTGAATGAATATATGGTGGTCTTAGGGACTGTTCTGATCGTATTGTGTAATCTTTTCGTATATTTATTGGCTGGACTGGCAGGAAAAAGAGTGTATGGTCAGAATCCAAAGTGCGAGCCATTTATGGGCGGTGAGGAAAATATTCCTCCCAGAGGTCATTATAGGTCGGAGCTATTTATCTTCGCCACTCTCTTTTTAGTTACAGAAAGCTATGTATTAGCTCTAGCCGGGTCTTATTTGTCTCCTAGCATTGATAATGTGTTATTATATTTGATGGGCGGTGCTGCTGTCGTGCTCATATCAGTTCTGTGGTTAGTAAGAGCTGGGGGTGTTAGGATGTGAAATTGAAGATAAGGTCATGGGCTAGAAAAAATTCACTATGGCTATTTCATGTAAATGCAGCCTCTTGTAATGGATGCGATATAGAATTTGTTGCCTCTCTTACTCCTAAATATGATATTGAGCGGCTTGGAGCTCAACTTGTTCCAAGTCCTAAGCATGCTGATGTTCTAGTAGTTACTGGTACCGTAAATCCGCTGATGCGGGAAAGGCTGAAAAGGATATACGAGCAGATACCTGAGCCAAGATATGTAATTGCGCTGGGCGCATGTGCTGGTGGCGGCGGTGTGATGAGGGGGTGTTATAATGTTAGTCATGGTGTAGATAAGGTTATACCGGTCGACTTATACATTCCTGGGTGTCCGCCCAGACCTGAAGCGATAATTTATGGATTAAAGAAGTTACAAGATAAGATAATTGGTGAAATTCATGACTGAGTCATTATTATCAAAGTTTGATGAATTAAAGAATATTAAAATTAGTAAAGAGAGAAATAAAATAATAATTGAGGCTGAGCCTGATGACATAGTTAAAACCTGTAGAATTATAACAAATAAGCTCGGTATTCATCACTTAGTAACGATAACAGGAGTCGATGAAGGTGAAAAAATATGTATTATTTATCATTTTTGGAGTGAAAAAAACTTCATCAATGTATTGACAAAAATCGAAAAAACTAGTCCACGAATAAGTTCTATTACAAGTATTGTTCCAGGAGCAATTTTTTATGAAGCAGAGATTCACGACATGCTTGGAGTATTTTTCGAAGGCAATCCTATGATGAATTCTCATCTATTGTTGCCAGATACTTATCCATTAGACATGCCTCCGCCCCTCAGAAAGGAAGCAAACATTGAAGAGATTAGGAGGAGGATGAATCTTGAGTAGAGATGATTCATTAGAAAAGAGTTTGAAGGAGACTACAGCAGGCTTAATACAGTATTCCCCAGAGGGGCTAGTGCCTTTTGGTCCGGTTCACCCGGCATTAAAAGAGCCTGAATACTTCAAGATAATTCTTGAGGGCGAAAAAATTGTTCAGGTAATACCTCGAATAGGATATGCTCATCGAGGCATTGAAAGAGCTGTACAGGAACGTACTTGGATTCAGGCCATCTATCTAGTTGAAAGAATCTGTGGCATATGTAGCTTTTCACATAGTTTAGCATTTGTGCAGACCGTTGAAAGTTTAACTGAGTATGAAGTGCCCAGACGTGCAAGATATATTAGGTTAATAATTGCAGAGTTGGAAAGGATACATAGTCATCTTTTATGGCTTGGGCTAGTCGGATACTGGACTGGTTTTGACACCCTATTCATGTGGATCTGGAGAGACAGGGAACGCGTACTAGACTTAATAGAGTTGATAACAGGTAATAGGATACACAAATCATATGCAACCATTACAGGTGTGAGAAGAGATTTACCTGAGAATATTGAGAGGCATATTCAAGATGCAATGAGATATCTTACTGAAAGAGTGAACTTTTACAAAATGGTTGTAAATAGTGAAGCCACAATATTGACGAGAACTAAAGGCATAGGTTGGATATCACCAGATGTTGCAGTAAAGCTTTGTCCGGTAGGCCCGCTTTTGAGGTGTATGGGATTTAAACGCGATGTAAGGGTTGATGATCCATATGCAGCCTATGATGAGATAGTACCAGACGTGAAGACGTCAACCGACTCGGATGTTCTATCACTGATAAACATAAGGTTAGCGGAGGTAGAGGACTCAATAAGGATGATATTAGAGGCAATCACGGGTATCCCAACTGGCCCTATTAAGACAACTATTCCCAGAACAGTTCCAAGGGGAGACGGAATGGGACATGTAGAAGCACCTCGTGGAGAGTTATTTTATTTTGTGAGGTCAGAGGGGGGTAATAGGCCCGTAAGAGTGAAGATTAGGACTCCTACGCTTGCTAACATCTTAACAGCTACAGAAATGCTTAAAGGACATACACTAGCAGACGTGCCGGTAGTACTAACTGGAATGGACCCATGCTTCGGTTGCATGGATAGATTGACAGTTATAGATCTGGACAAGGGAAAGGAATGGCAAATCACTGGAGAACAACTCAGGAAATATGGCATCGAGTGGTATAAAAGAAACGGGGTAGGTGAAAAATGATGACCTGGATCTTCCAATTACTCGTTTTTCCTGGACTTACATTTTTCGTTTGGATAGCATTTGCGTTCGAGTGGCTTGAACGTAAGACTGCAGCCAAAATTCAAAGCAGAGTAGGACCACTAACAGCAGGACCAAAAGGTCTGTTCCAGCCAGTCGCTGATTATTTCAAGCTCATATTTAAAGAGGAGATTGTGCCGAGATATTCTGATAAGTTTGTATTTCTTTATGGGCCGCCTTTATATTTTTCTGTCCCAACGATAGGAGCGGCCTTTATTCCAGTTCTAGGAATGACCGGTGTCTTATCTCATACCTATGACTTACTTTTCATTCTTTTCATATTGGCATTTTCGGTATTGATGGCTTCGATACTTGGATATGCAGCGGGTGGAAGATATGCAACAATATCCATTGGAAGATTGGTTTTACAGTACACGAGTTATGAGGTGCCTCTAATCTTAAGTATTCTCGCGCCTGTCATGTTATCGAGAAGCCTCTCACTAAGTAAGATAGTAGAATCGCAGACTAATCTATGGTACGTCTTTTATGCACCAATAAGCTTTGCAGTTTTCTTAATTGTATCTCTAGCAGAACTTGAGAAACCCCCCTTTGATATTCCAAGTGCTAAGACCGAAATAGTGGCCGGATGGATGACTGAATTTTCAGGTAGAGCATTGGCATACATTAAACTCACCAAAAACCTTAACTATGTATTTTTATCGGCATTAGCTACGACGCTTTATCTCGGAGGACCGCTATTGCCAATCAATATCCAAGACGACTTTATTAGAAGCGCAGTAAACTTGGCAGGATTTCTATTAAAGACCTTCAGCGTAGGTTTTCTGATATTTGTTATTAAGTCTGCATTAGCTAGGATAAAAATCGAGCAGGCCACATCGCTACTATGGACCATAACGACACCTCTAAGTTTTCTCCAACTACTCATAATAATCATATTGAGGTGAAAAAATGAGGAGAAGAATAGCTATCGCAATACCTGAAATGGTTAAAACAGTCTTCAAGGTGGCAGTGACTAAGAGTTATCCATTCAGGGAACTGGAAGTATCAGAGAGGTTTAGAGGTAAACTTGACATAGATCCAGACAAATGTACTGGATGCGGTGTCTGCGCTATAGTTTGTCCAGCCTCAGTGATAACTATGGTTGAGTTAGGGAAAAGAAAAATCGGTGATAGGGAGGTTACAATTAAGCGACCAGTATTTAATCTGTACAACTGTATTTCGTGTGGTCAATGCGTAGATGATTGTAGATTCAATGCATTACGTTTGACTAAAGAATTTGAACTAGCAGTTCCTGACAAAAATTCACTAATAATGAGGAAGGCGATAGAGCTTGCCAGTTGAAATCACATTACTATTATGCTTATTATTGATTATTACTTCTACTTTATCACTTATATTCAAGACCACTTCTCTTTCATTAATCATGCTTTTCTATTCTAGTGTCGCATTGAATATCATATTCACAATATATGGAGCAACGACTATAGCCCTAATTCATCTAATCGTTTTTGCAGGCGCTATATCTGTCATATTACTTACTACAGTAGTGATAACCGGTGAAGCAAATCTTACAATCGGAGAACCTAAGAGATACATTTTCATAATTATTATCGTATCGTTGTTGGCAAGTGTATTAGGAATACAGCTTTCTGAAATAATTGAGCCTGCAATTGAGTTAGTCCCTACAGGCGAGTTGCTTGGGTTCGTATGGACATATAGACCATGGGATCTTCTTATCCTTATCATAATATTAGCAGCGTCAATGGTGACAGTTCTAAACCTTCTCTCTAGAACGAGGGAATAAACATGTACGAGCAAATGATCCTATACACGACATCGATCGCACTAATATTTCTTGGACTAGCATCATTATCTTATTCAAGAAATCTTATCAAGACAATGATGTCCTTCCAAGTGTTGGTATTTGGAATTAATCTGGCCTTGTTTACTAACAGCATAAATGGAGGGCTCGATTTCCTTGCTAGTACGTTGGTTTTGTTTTCAGTAATCATCGGTGCAAGCGTTGAATCAGTAGGTTTAGCATTAATCATCCAGATCTACAAGAAGTATGGTACCTTAGATCCATATAGGTTAAGGAGGTTGAGACATTGAATTTAGCAGCTTGGCTCTTATGGATACTCCCCTTAATTTCGTCGCCACTGGTGGTACTAATCTCAAAAATTGGAAGAAGAGCGGTAGAGTTATTTGCATGTATTGTATCTTTTATAGCATTCGTCCTTAGCCTCATGGCTGCAGTGACATACATCTTCCCGTCTATTGAAAAAATAACGAATTGGCTACCTATAATGGATCTATTTTTAGAAATCAAGATTGATGGTGTTTCAGTGCTATTATCAATGTTTATTTCATTCTTATCATTCCTTATTACATTATACTCAGTTGGATATATTTCACATGAAGAAGCATACACACGATATTATTCTCTAATTCTTCTGTTTATTGGATCTATGCTAGGACTCGTAATGGCTGGAAACCTAGTACAGCTTTACTTTTTCTGGGAATTAGTTGGTATTTGCTCGGCATTTTTAATAGCATATTATAACTATCGAGAAACTGCGAGAAGAGCCGGCTTCAAGGCATTTCTTGTCACTAGGATTGGTGATGCGGCCTTTTTATTTGCAATCTTACTGACATACGCTATAACGGGGACAACTAGTCTCGATGCTGCTATTTCTTCTCTCCAAAATATTTCGCGTGTTAACGAAATAGTGGGCATAATATCTTTGCTGTTCTTAATCGGTGCGATGGCTAAGTCTGCCCAGGTCCCATTGCATGTATGGCTTCCAGACGCAATGGAGGGTCCTACGCCTGTCAGTGCATTGATCCATGCAGCAACAATGGTTAACGCAGGAGTTTACTTATTAGTAAGGATTACACCTGTAATTTCTGAGCTGCCATCTCTCCTAGTGTTAACCCAAATTGTTGGCCTTGCAAGTCTACTGCTTGGCGCACTCTGCTCATTGGTGTCTACCGATATAAAGAGAGTCCTGGCATACTCAACGATCAGCCAAATCGGTTTAATGTTTTACTCGATTGGGTTAGGGTTTTGGCATGGCGCAATTTTTCATTTGATAAGTCAAGGCATTTTTAAGGCGCTTGGCTTCTTAGCAGCCGGATCAATCCTAACGGTAGTTGGTACTGGAAATATCGATGAATTGAGTGGACTTAGGAAATACATGAAGTATACTTACTTGAGTTTCCTCTTTGCAGTAATAACGATGAGTGGCTTTCCTCCATTTATTGGTTTTTGGAGTAAGGATGCAATTTTGTACACAACAATCGAAAAAAACGTGGGTTTAGCATTGATTATTGGGTTATCATCACTATTAACGACACTCTATGGTTTTAGACTCATCTTTAGGGTCTTCTATGGTGATGCAAAGATTAGTAGACCCCAAAATGATGCTCCAGCCATAATGTTAATACCAATGACCGTATTAGTTTTCTTAACATTTGTTTCCTGGCCACTACTCCTAACTCAAAGATTTGTTGATTTTAGCTTTTCACTCCACATAGATTTGACGACACTATCCTTAACACTCATAGTGCTATTATCAGGACTAGGTCTAACATTCTTCATAATCAATAAATACAAAACAATCTTTGATAAACTAGTTAGTGAATCAAACTTCCTTATTAAAATTAGGGCTTTTCTTATGGCTGGTTTTGGATTTGACATAATTTACTCAAGAACAATTAATAAAATTATGCCATCAATTACTAAGCTAATAAGACGTACTCAGACGGGCATGCTCAACATAAATATGATTTACGTTCTCGTAACAGTAATTATCATCATAATTATATTTATCGGTGGTGCAGCATGATTGATTGGTTAATATACGTGATGATGATATGCTTCTCTACTTCAATGATAATTTTGTTAGTCGATTCAATTTATGTAAAAATAAAACGGTTAAGACTATTAATAGCCGTAACTATTTCTCTTATTGCTCTCTTCTCGTCACTAGCCCTCTTATTATTGAATTGGAGTCTAGCCCCCAAGCAATATTATACTATTAGACCGTTGGAATCAATATTTTCGACACTTTATGTATTCGATAATATTGGATTCGTGATTGTCTTCATGATATTACTGATCAGCATATCTGTAGTCTTTTATTCCAAGTTTTATATCGGTTCTTCGGACAATGTAGGTCCATACTTCAGTCTAATAATCCTCATGGTTGTGTCCATGATAGGCGTAGTCGTTGCAGGTGATCTATTAGCGTTGTTCCTATTCTGGGAGGCTATGAGTATTTGCGCCTATGGTCTAGCCTCCTTTAATAAAGAGGATCAATTGTCGCTTGAATCAACTATAAAGTATCTCCTACTAGCAGGCACAGGAAGCCTAATGGCTTTACTCGGTATTGGATTAATATATAACGAGACGAAAAGCATATTGATAAGTGATCTGGGAAAGCTATTCTCACATAATATTGGCATAGGACAGCTCGGGCTACTCTTCCTTTTGATCGGGTTAGGCGTCGAGGCCGCTATATTTCCATTACATACATGGCTGCCCGACGTATATTCATCATCTCACCCGCCGGTAACATCTTTATTCGTAGGCGCCACTAAAGCAACATCATTCTATGCCTTAATCAAGATACTCCAACAAATCAGGCTTCCCGAATTCTCGATTACTCAGTTAAACCTTGTAATAGGTGTTATAGCAATTTTAACGATGATAGTAGGAAACTTTAGTGCAGTATATCAATCGAATATTCGTAGATTACTTGCCTATTCATCGATAACACACGCAGGTTATATATTAGCATCACTTTCAACTATTAGTAGTCTAGGATTTCTTGCATGCATATTCCACATATGGAATTACTGTATAATAAAATCTGCATTATTCCTATTAACCGGGACCATAAGCAGAAACTATGAAGACTCAGATCTAAACAGATTTATCGGAATAGGGGGCAAGGACAAACTGCTTGGCTCTTTATTTGCAGCCCTAAGTTTAGCGATGGTGGGATCACCCCCATTTGGACTTTTCTGGAGTGAACTATTAATAATAAAATCACTGCTAATTAGCGGGACGTTTATGAGCTTGATACTTGCAATTAGCATCGTAATCAATATATTAATCTCGATAGGTTACTACTACAAAATAATTAACACCATAACTCTAGGAGCGGGGAACTTGTCAAATAAAATCTATGATAGAATGATGCTCGTGCCTATTCTCATATTGACTTTCTTAAGCCTTGCTACGGGTATTATGCCATGGATGGTAATTAATTGGATTACTTAATTTCGTATTTATTATATCACCAATAAATTTATTAATAACCTATGTAAATGAGTAAGGCACAGAAAAATGAGATGGGAAAGAATGATAAAGGAAATTAATAGCGTAGACCAAGCAATAAAAATCGAAGACAGTGTCGTTAAAGGATATTATGATTCTATTATAGAGGCAATTAACGAATGGATTATGGTGGAAGAAGACATTGCAGATAGTTACCAAAAATTTAATAATCCAATAATGAATAAACTAGCTGAAGACTCAAAAAATACCATTAAAATACTAAATAAAATTTTAAATGAGATGAATGATGTAGTAGAGTCGAGAAAGAAAAGAATTCAAATATTAAAAGAATTAAAATTAACGGGCACGTGAATATAATTGTAAAAAAATAAAATTAATTTTGAATGAAATATAATTAATGAACTAGCGATTTCTATAGGGTCTTTATCAAAAATTAAATAATCAATATATTGTCAGTCATTATGTAGTTGTTCTCCAAATTCTTGAGAATAAGATACTACTTCTGCAAAAACCGTCCAGTAATGACGTGATTGCGACAAATGCATAAATTAAAATTATTAATAAAGCATTCTGTTTTACATTATACGAAAGAGAATTCCTCTACAATTATTTGCCTAAAGTAGAGTGTACATAAAGAATAGGCGTGGGGGGCGGGATTTGAACCCGCGCGGGCCTCATCGGCCCAGTGGCTTAGCAGGCCACCCCCCTACCGGACTAGGGCACCCCCACCCCATTACTATAACCATGCCTTTTCACAATTTAGTTTATTACCACTGTCTCCTAAATGAATGTTGATTGAACTGGGTAAAAAGCATACTCTTTTCATCTCTTTTAAGTGACTTCTTGATTTCAAAAATTTATACTTAATCTGGGGTGTTTTTATATTTAGGCAGTTATATGGTTATTTATTGGGTGATTTAACGATGCCTGAAAAAATTATCGGCATAGATCTTGGAACTAGTAATTCTGCGGCAGCTGTAGTGATCGGTGGAAGACCTACGATGATTCCTAGTGTTGAGGGTGTCACGATGTATGGTAAGGCTTTTCCATCGTACGTTGCTATCACTAAGGATGGGCAGCTACTGGTAGGTGAGCCTGCCAGGAGACAGATGTTGACAAATCCTGAGGGGACTGTCACCGGATTCAAAAGAAAAATGGGTACCGATTACAAATATAAGCTACATGATAAAGAATTTACTCCCCAACAACTCTCAGCATTTCTTCTACAGAAGATAAAAAAAGATGCTGAGGCTTTTCTGGGAGAAGAAGTTAAGAAGGCAGTTATTACAGTGCCAGCTTATTTTAATGATAATCAGAGGCAGGCAACGAAGGATGCAGCGGCAATTGCAGGGTTAGAGGTTGTCAGGATTATAAATGAGCCTACTGCCGCTGCTTTGGCCTATGGTCTCGATAAGCTTGAAAAAGAGATGAGGATACTTGTATTTGACTTTGGGGGAGGAACCCTCGATGTTACAATTATGGAGTTTGGTGGAGGCGTCTTTGAAGTAAAGGCAACATCTGGAGACACGCAGCTCGGCGGTCGTGATATGGATGAAGCAATAGTTAATTACATTCTCAGGAAATTTAAAGACGAGACAAACATAGACTTAAGCAAAGATCCAGTAGCGATGAACAGAGTAAGAGAGGCAGCAGAAAAAGCAAAGATTGAGTTATCATCAGTATTAGAGACCGAGATTAACCTTCCATTTATAGCCTACGATAGTTCTGGACCCAGGCATCTTACGATGACCCTTACTAGAGCTAAACTTGAAGAACTTGTTTCACCGATAGTAGAGAGATGCCGCGGTCCATTGATGCAAGCTCTAAGCGATGCAAAACTAAGGCCCGAAGATATTGACAAAGTAATCTTAGTGGGCGGCCCTACGAGGATGCCTATTATTAGGGAATTCATCAAGAAGACTCTTGGAAAAGAGCCTGAGAGAGGAATTGACCCTATGGAATGTGTAGCAATGGGCGCCGCTATTCAAGCAGCTATACTTTCAGGTGAGCTGAAGGGAAAAGATATTGTCCTGCTTGATGTTACGCCTCTTACACTCGGAGTCGAAGTACTTGGAGGACTTGTAGAACCTATAATTGAACGTAATACCACCATACCAGTAAGACGCAGTAAGATATTTACAACTGCTGCTGATTTCCAGACAGCAGTAGAGATACACGTGGTCCAAGGTGAAAGGCCAATGGCTGCTGATAATGTCTCTCTTGGTAGATTTACACTTTCCGGTATACCACCTGCACCTAGAGGAGTCCCAAAGATAGAAGTAACGTTTGATATAAACGCTGATGGTATACTGACGGTAACTGCCAAAGACCTCGGAACCAATAAAGAGATGAGTGTAAAAATAACTGCACCTCATAGATTATCTAAAGAGGAGATAGATAAAATGATAAAAGAAGCAGAAAAGTACGCTGAGGAAGACAGACGAAAGAAGGAAGAAGCAATCTTGATAAATGATGCCGAGTCATTAATATATAGCGTAGAAAAAGCACTCAGCGAATTCGGTGATAAAATCAATCAGGAAACGAAACAAAAAATCGAGGAGACAATGAAATCTCTTAGAGACGCTATATCAAAGAGAGAGATCCAGACCATTAAAAGTAAGATGGAAGAACTAAGGAAAGCCGCTCAGGAAATAGGCGCGGTAATATATCAACAGGCACAATTCCAAAAGGAGTCTCAAAAACATGACGACAAAACACAAACTTAACGTCCTAATTGAGATTGAGATAGAAGGAAAAGGTGCTGTAAAGGGCGAGTTAAAAAGGTACTTAGCTCCGATGACCTTTGATGAACTGGTAAGAAAACTACCAATAGACGGTGTTGCCACAATTAAGGAGAACATCTTACAAATAAATATTAAAGCCCAGATGATTAGGGGGTCAGAAAAACCTGCAACAAAAATTAACAGGGGAGATATCTTATATTGGCCATTTGATAACTCTTTACTCATACCGTTAGAAGATAATGTTTCACGTGCTCAATCAGTAAAGATAGGAAATATTCAGGGGGATTTATCACTGCTTAGCAATATTAATCAGGGCGTCAAAGTGACTATCAGAGCAATAGAGTGAATATTATTCACTTTTTCTTTTTGCCTTTGCTCTTTTGTTTTTTTGGCTCCTTTGTAACAATTGCTTCTACTTGAACCGGCTCTTCTTCTGTCTTCTTTGCAGGTTGAGATCCATGCTTAGCTGGGGCAGCTATCTTTGGAGATACTGGCGAGTATATCCTAATCCTATTGGTGCCGGTGATTAAGTTAATTATACCTTTCTTACTTAATGTATTAAGGAGATCCTTTGCTATTGAAAGTCTCAGTCCATACTTCTCCGACAATACATAGGGAGTTATGTATGGCTGAGTTCTAACAAAAGCTTCCAGTTCAGATATCGGGGGAGGCACTATCGAGCCAATCTTCTTCTCAGGCCCTTTAGCTTTTGCTACCTCTTTCTTTCCAGGCTTTTTTGCGCTCAACGATTATTAACGATTAAAGATATTATTTAAAGATACTTTCGTATAACTCATTGGGTAAATGGCTTGAGATATAAGATAATTGGAAACGTGGCTTTAATCAGAGTAGACGAAGAATCGCATAATCTCGAAGAGACAATTAAGAGAATAGTTACTAATAATCCAAGAATAATGGCTATATTGAGATATGGAGGCGTTCACGGCGAGTACAGGACGCCCTCAGTTGAGTTACTGTGGGGTAAACTGCCAGACATTATTAAGCACTCAGAATATGGAGTGGACTATCACCTAGACCCCACTAAGCTAATGTTTAGCCTAGGTAATCTCTTCGAAAGATTAAGAATCGCTAGTCTAGTCAAGAGCTGGGAAATTGTTGTCGATATGTTTGCAGGAATAGGTCAGTTTACATTACCAATCGCTGTACACGCAAAACCAGTAAAGATTCACGCCATAGAAATAAATCCATTGGCATATGACTACTTAGTCAAGAATATCAAGCTTAATAATGTTGAAGAAATAGTTGTGCCACACTTATCAGATTGTAGAGAACAATCACAGAAAATCGAAAGAATAGCTGATAGAATCATTATGGGATATCTCCATGATACTATCGAATTTTTGCCATATGCACTGAGAATTATAGGGGATGCAGGCGGAATTGTCCACCTACATCAATTGATAGATAGGAATGATGGAGGACAACTAATTCAAAAAATAATCAATATTAATTCAAAGCTAGGATATTCCACGAATATCTTATCAAGTAGAATTGTCAAAAGCTATTCTTCAAGTAAACTGCACATTGTAGTTGACTTTTTCACAATCAATAGGAATAGATAGCTGTGATTAGGTAATAAACACTTAGATTTTTAATCATCATTCTGATTTTTTCAACGCAACTTATAAGCGCTATTTTAATTTTATTATCAAGATCAGATTTTTCGATCCTTACTTTAAAATCATTTAACTCATTAACGATCGTCGTTATAAAATTGTTAAAATTTTCTTTATTTAAATCATCGATTAAATGAAATATATTGTTGAATATTGAGATAATGTCTTTTATTAAACTTGCGATTGAATAAGATTTTATGCTATAACTCTTTGTAATGTCTACAACATTAATAACTGATTCAGTAAGCTCAATTGTATTGGTGGTAGTTGCTATGAGCCAATAAATATTCATCGTAGAACTATTAAGGATTGGATAAATAATTGATTTTGATGCTAATCTAGATAGAAGTAATGAATTACCTACAGATTCTTCAATTAGAATCAATAAATCGGACTCAGCTACATTTTTACTTTCAATGTAATTAACTATTTCTTGAAATATTCTTTTGATTGATACAAGGAATGTCTTTAAACTATTAGTAAAATCTTTTATCGTAGGTTCTGCAAATTCAACCTTTAAATTTTCGCTGTCTTCGTATGAAATTATCATGCCCGGGATAACTGTTCTTAATTTACGTATGTTGTTTCGAATACTGTGTGGGATTCCCTCGGTCCTGAAGATAGTTAGTTCATCAATTCCGGACACATAGGCCCATTTTATCGCCTCTTCTATCTCTTCCACTTTTATTTTTTCATCAATCATAAGCTTAGCGGTTTTTTTTACTTGTTTTGTGGCTGGAACTATCCTGATAAAATAGGGCTCGACGGCTAATAGGACAGAGGAGCCTTTTTCTAATCCGCTCTCTAGTACCCACTCTTTAGGTAGTGTTAAAATGTAGGAACTACCTCTAAGCTGTTGTATATTTCTTTCGTAGAGTTTAGGCATACTGAATAAATATAGACGGGACATATAAATATAGATTTACAGTATTTGCAGAGTGAACATTATTATAGTGCGGTACTGTAAACATCAGCGTAATGTCAACGCGGTCATTAAAGGGTGGAATAAAAGCCATCCTACACATCTTTGTTGAATCCAATCAATTAGAAAAAGTAGCCGAGGAAATAACTAAGCTGCCTGAGACACTGGATGTTTTCGAAGTCACTGGCGAGTTTGATATAATAGCCATAATCAATACTACTAATATAGAATCATTCCGTGAATTGCTTAAAGATAAAGTCTTAAAAATACCTGGAATAAAAAGCACTGTTACATCCATAATTTTACATGTACATAAGAAGGAAGGAATGATTACGCACGAATAGAAGAGATGAGACGCGTTCTTATTCCTGTATCTACAAACATTGATCACAGGAGAGTTCTTCATGCACTTCGTCTCCTTCAATGGAAAGATGCTGAATACACCTTGCTTAACATTATTCAACTTCCTCAACCTAGTGCGACATATCAAGAATTCATATTAAAGACTGTTGAAAATAATAAAAAGATAATTGAAGAACTGGGCGAGTACTTGAGAAAATATGGTTTTGAGACTAGGATAAAAGTTGCTGTTAGTAGAGATGTGGTTTCCGGAATAACTGAAGAAGTAAGGTATGGTGGCTATAGTCTCGTGATACTATTTCGGAAACCAAGAGGATTTTTAGGAAGAATCATGTTAAAATTGTTTAAGAGTGTAAGCCAACAAGTATTGGACGACGTAAATGTGCCAGTATTAATAATTCCTAAAGAATAATTCGAAAATGCCGCCCAAAAAAGGAGAAATAGAAATTTGGACTTAAATTGCTTGTCTTCTTTAGGGTTCCTCTTCTTCTTCGAACTCGAACTCTTCTTCCTCGAAATCTTCTTCAAATTCTTCCTCTTCTTCCCACTCTTCCTCCTCCCATTCTTCCTCTTCCTCTCCAACGTAGATTACTCTAGACTCCATGACCATCAATGCCACAAAACCATTAGGCATAATTTAAGTATTTAGAACCATAAAGATGAGAAAATAGCAAAATCCCGATTATTAAGACTAATTCATTGTAGGAATTTTGACTCGATTCCTCTGTAGCCGGTTCTTTCTATTTCCTCGGCTAACTCGAATCCACCTGAAGCGACAATTTTACCATCGTGCATTATGTGAACATAGTCAGGCCTTAAGTAATTTAGAATTCTTGCATAATGAGTAATAATTAGAACGCCCATGTTTTCCTGATTTACAAGCTGCCGAATAATATTTGCAACGAGCTTAACACTATCAATATCGAGTCCGGAGTCAACCTCATCTAAAATTGCTATCTTTGGTCTCAAGACGGCTAATTGAACGATCTCTGATCGCTTCTTTTCTCCTCCTGAAAAGTTTTCATTTAGGTACCTTCTCATGAAGGAGGCATCCATCTGGAGCAATTGAAGGTTTCTGTTCAAAAAATTTTGAAACTCATTTATAGATAACCTTTTAGGGTTGTCGTCATGATTAATGGACAGGTATGCCCTTCTCAGAAAGTTTGAGAGGGTGACTCCAGGAATCTCTACCGGGGATTGAAATGCTAGGAATATGCCCCTCTTGGCCCTCTGATCTGTTGACAGTGGCAGAATACTCTCACCATTAAGAAGTATATCCCCTTTTTCAACGATGTATCCAGGGTGACCCATAATTACGTATGCAGTTGTGCTCTTTCCACTACCATTTGGCCCCATAAGTGCGCTTATCTCGCCTTGCTTAATTTCTAGGTTTAGACCCCTCAATATCTCTCTATGTCCAGCGCTTACCCACAAATCCATTATCTTAAGAGTAAGGGACAAGTACACTACTTCACCTAGGCTGACTCTGCCTACAGATAGCTGAAACCTAAATTTAAACTGAATTGACATACAAACATCTGAATCTTTAACATTGAAAAATCAGAGAATTAGTTTAAATAAAGTCTAGTTTTAATTATTGATGAATTGATCACGGTCTATCCATTCGCTAAGCCTGGAAGGGGATTCACCTATCCAGAATATGAGGCAAGATATCCTCCCAACTATAACTGTAGAATAAGGCATTATAAATTAAGCTTGTGGCTTGATATTAATAATAAAGCTATTAGTGGATTAGCTGAAATTGACGTAGAACTAATTGATGAAAAGACGGAATGGGTGAGCCTTGATGCAGTTGAGCTAGTCGTTGATTCAGTATCGGGCTCACCCTCAGTCAAAGATTGGCGATACGATGGGACCAAGATCCATATACTTTTAGGTAGTAAATTAACAAAACTATTTGTCAAGTATCATGGAAGTCCGCGTAAGGGACTTTATTTTATCTTACCATCGAAAGCGCATCCAAATAGGTATCCACAAGTATGGAGTCAAGGTGAGACTGAGCATAATAGTTACTGGATGCCATTACTAGATCATCCAAGCATAAAGCATACTTTTGAGATAATCGTTTATGCACCGCTAGGTTATGTCGTCATTTCTAATGGGGACTTAGTTAGCGTTAAAAATGAAGATAAATGGTCAGTGTGGCATTGGAGGCTAGATAGACCTCATTCACCATATCTATTCAGTATTGTCGCTGGGGTATTTGACGAAATAATAGAGATGTATAATGGTATAAAGCTATGCTACTATGTACCAAAAGGATGGAAGGATAAGGCTCATCTGAGCTTCTCTAAAACTCCGAAGATAATAGATTTTTACTCTAATTATCTAGAATATCCTTATCCATATTCGAAATATGCTCAGGTAGCTGTGCACGAATTCATATTTGGAGGAATGGAAAATGTAACAGCAACTACCTTGACAGATATGACGCTACATGATGAAAAGGCCCATCTGGATTATTCAAGTGACCCCCTCGTAGCGCATGAGGCAGCTCATCAATGGTTTGGCGACTTAGTTACATGTAAAGACTGGCCACACATATGGTTAAATGAAAGCATCGCCACATTACTTGAGAACTTATTCGTTAGGTATGACAAGGGTGAATCAGAATTCGTGTACGAACTTATCAGGGACATGGATGAATATCTAAACGAGTATCGAGATAAGTATGCACGTCCAATAGTGATGCGGATCTATAAATATTCCAGCGAGTTGTTTGATGCCCATTCATATCCAAAGGGCGGATTAATTCTAAATATGTTGAGAGCACTAATCGGAGAAGATTCGTTTAGAAGAGGGCTAAATAGATTTTTAAAGAAATTCGAGTATAGCGTTGCTGATACTGAGGATTTTCGAAAAACAATGGAAGAAGTTTCAGGGAGAAATCTTGAATGGTTCTTCGACCAGTTCTTTTATAATTCTGGTCATCCTGCATTGAGAGTAGAGGAGGAATGGAAAGACGAGAGTAAGAAGTTATTCCTCAGGATAAAACAGATTCAGGGAGATGACTCGCTAAGCACTTATCTCCTCCCGTTAAAGATACATGTTAAGATGGGCGACATCGTAAAAGAGTATCAGATCGAGCTAAGTGAGAGAGAGTCAATCTATGTATTCGATCTTGATACTCGGCCGGATTATGTGTGCGTAGATCCATTTTTCGAAACCTTCAAAACGATTGAATATCAAAGATCGGCGGAGCAGTGGGCTAGAATTCTGCTAAATGATACACATATCTATTGTAAGATATTAGCAGCAAGAGCATTAGGCAAGATAGGTGGATTAAGAGCTATTGAGGCGCTTACTGAGTCTTTGCTTAGGGATGGTTTTTGGGGAGTCGCTGTCGAGGCTGCCAAAGCACTAGGCGAAACCCGTTCTGAAATGGCCGAAGAGTCACTGCTAAAAGCATTAAATAATATCAGGCATCCAAAGGTCAGAAGAGCCATATGTGAAGCCCTCGGCAATTTCAGGGATGAAAAGGCATGTGATATGTTAAAAAATATTTTAGCAAATGATGATGAGAGTTATTATGTTAGACAGTCCGCCGCTATCAGTCTGGGTAAGATGAGAAGAGAGGAACTTTATGATTATTTAATGAATTTCATATCTGTACCTTCCCATAATTATTCGATAACAATTGGAGTATTGAGAGGATTAGGAGAATTAGGAGGTGATAAGTCCCTAAAGACCTTACTAGAATATTCATCATCAGATAGGCCTACTCTTGTTAGGAGTGCCGCAATATTGTCCTTAGGCAAGTACCCTGGGCGACGAGAAGTAATCAAAATATTGGAAGATTTGTCAAGAGATGAGAACTATAGAGTTAGACAGGCCGTTGTGGCAGCATGTAAAGAACTTATGACGCCCGAGACCCTAACAATTCTTGACAAAATGGCTGAGAATGATTTAATTGAGATGATTAGAAGATCGGCTAGAGATGCCGCTGAGAAAATAAGGAAAAACTTAGAGAAAGGAGTAGAGTATAAGGCATTGAGGGAGGAGCTTGAAAGAATAAAAGAAGAAAACCGACGCCTACTTGAGAAAGTCTCATTAATCAGTAAGGTTGCTGAACATAAAGGCTAGCATTCTAATGGTACTCTTTTTATAGCTCCGCATGATAGGCATTTTATCACGAGCATCAAGTTTCTGTTTTTCCTAACACGTATTCTAGCAGCATCCGGCGAAGACAACACAGATAAACACTTCCTACAGATAAATAATGAATATCTCCTTGAGATCTTAACTCTTGTGCTTCTAGATAGCTGAATGGCCTGTTTAACGGCAGATTTTTTTAACTGAGTATCATCAGTATTTAACGCCAGGCTAAATAATCTCTGAATTTCTTGTGATATGGCTTTCTTATCTATTTTAGACATTTTACTCAATTGCGTGTAATATGTAATGTAAAAATTGTTGTTCTGGTAATGCCCCTTCAAATGATACTTTATCATTGATAACAACTTTTGGCACAGCCATCACTGCATATTTATTAGCTAATTGTGGAAATTCAATTACCTCAATCATATCGGCTACTACATATTCAGACTCGATGGCCATTTGATGCGCAATCCTTACAGCTCTTGGACAATATGGACAAGTCGGCGTAACAAATACTTGTATATGGACAGGTTTCTTAATATCTTTTAATGCTTCTTTTGTTGAGGGTGAAAGTCTACTGGCTCCTCTCGAAACATCTACTATGTCTTCTATTAATGTGACAAATTCATATCCACTTGGAACGCCGAAAAATCTAATGCCATATTCTCGCTTTCCAAAAAGCATTGTTGCAGGTATTTTATCGACATTCCATCTCTTTGCTTGTTCTCTCTCTCGCTCAAAATCAAAAATTTCTATGTTTAATCTTTCACTTAATGAAGATAGTTCTTTTAGTAATTCGCCTGTCTCGAAGCAATATTCACATTCAAAATCTTGCGTAAAGTATATAATCTTTACATCTCCTTGGAGTTCTTTTATGAATTTAGATTTTACGAATTCACGGTCCTTTTCCTTAAGGATAACCATTAATGTATTAGGAGTATTAGTTTTATTTTAGCTTTTTCATAGTGCTTCCACGAAACAGTTATATCCAATGAGTAAAAATATGTTTCTACAGATGGATAATGAAGAATGGTAATGGATTTTTAATAAGTGAGAAAATTAAGGGAAGAGGCCTACCGCTTATTGAGGGGTTACCAGACGTAGGACTAGTTGGTACTATAGCGTCATCGTATTTCCTCTCTAGCTTACAGTCAGAGCTCGTAGGACATATCGAAATTGATGATCTGCCACCAATAGTTACAATTCAATCCTCCAAAATATTAGAACCGTGTAGACTCTATTTATGTAGTGATGGGAATGTCGAGACATGTATGATTCTTTCAGATGTGCCTGTTCCGTCTCAAAGTATATGGTCGACAGCGAACTCCATACTTGAGATAGGGCACATTCTTAATTCAACTGTAATAAGCGTTGGAGGAATTCCGGAACCAAATAGACTTGACATAGAAAAACCAGAAATATACGTCGTTTCAAATGATGAGGATGTTCAAAGAAAGGCGCTCGAAACTGGTTATTCCTCTCAGTTTGAGAATGGATTTATAACAGGTATGAAGGCAGCATTACTACGCAACGCATCTAGAAAAAGGGTAAAGGTTCTTGTAGCGCTAGCACAGAGCCATATGAATTATCCAGACCCTGGAGCAGCTGCTGAAGTGGTCGTCTTCTTAAATAAGTTTTTGGGACTTAATGTCTCTGTTGAGCCCCTTAGAGAACAAGCTGAACGATTAAAGATGCAGCTTAGAGATCTTATGCGACGCACCACAGCCAGCATGGCTAGGATTCCGAAAGGACTGGAGCTTGAAACTACTCCGCATTACATAAGGTGAACAAGCTCTTGATTCGGAGAAGAAAATCATTATTCGACATTATTAAGGACATAGAGAGAGATATTGATCAAGAAATAGAATGGATGCTGACAAGAATTAAAGAGTCCGAAGTTTCCTCCAGATGTCTCGAGCCTCTATACGAAATTCAGGAATTCCCAGATGAATTTAGAATAACTGTGGATCTACCAGGAGTAGAAAAAGAAAGTGTAAGGCTCGAGGCACATAGAAATGAGCTCCACATATATGCACCATGCAGTTTTGAATATGAGTTAAGAAGATATTGTAGGGTCAGTGCTACTTGTTATAAGCTAGAATTAGAACTGCCAATCGAGATATCAATTGAGGAGACTAGGGCTAAATTTAAAGAAGGAGTATTAGAAATTCGGATTCCAAAAAAAGAGAAAGGAGTAAGAATAAAGATCGATTAAAAGACTATTAAACTAATCCCAGCGTAGTTAACGCTGCTGCTATTGCACCATGACATGCATTATAATAATCATCTGCTCCCACAATAATTAAGACATCACCTTCGCTAAGCGAAAAATTATTGAGAAGTCTGGAGGCAAATTCGGGAAATTCCTCAGATAAATTGGTAAGTTCAGGCATCAACAATTTTCCAGATTTGAATATTAAAGTCATGGCGCCTGTTGCTCCAAATCTTATCGCGGCATCTCTTTGCTCTATACCCTTCTTAACTAATTTCTCTGCATTTTTGACCACTACCCCAACTGAAAATTGACGACCCCAGATTTCTTTTAGATCTATCTTGTTGAAAGATGAAATTTTATTAAGAAGCCAATTATAGAGTTCTATGCCAGTATTTGAAAGTCTGCATCCCTCCCTAGTAATTATAATTAAATCGTTATTTTTTAATTTGTTTATTAGTGTCCTCATACTTCCCTCACCCAACCCTATTCTTTTTGCTAATTCTTTTCTTCCTATTCCTGGATTTTCACCCATAGTTAGTATAGCCATAACCACGTGGATCAATTCAAAATAGGGTGCAGGTCCGCCCTTAATACTTGTAGTTATTTTTTTGAGCTTTTCTAGTTGTTCCATGTAATTAATCCTAACATAATTTGGATTTTTTGTATTTATATTTTTAATAATCATGGTTTATCTCTCATTTCTTCACAATTTTTAAAAAATTGTATAGTATCTTTTTTCCCTCCTCAGTAAATACAGACTCTGGGTGAAACTGAAGTCCATATAACGGATATTTTATGTGCTTTATTCCCATAATTTCATTATCATCAAGAGATATTGCTGTAATTATTAGACAGGATGGTAGATCCTTATGTGCAGTTAATGAGTGGTAACGCATTACTCTAATAGGATTTTTAACGTCTTGAAATAAATCTTCTGAATTATGCTTAACAATGCTCGTTTTTCCATGCATAAGCCTTTTTGCCTTTATTATTTTTCCTCCATAAAAGTGGACTATCCCTTGATGCCCCAGACATACTCCGAGAATGGGTATGCATCCAGATAATTCTTTTATTATGTCGCCTGATATTCCAAAGTATCTCGGATTAGCTGGATTACCAGGTCCGGGAGAGATAATAATTGCGTCCGGCTCGATTTTTGAAATGTCTTCCAATACAATTTCATCGTTTCTAAACACTATCGGAAAACTGCCTAGCTCACCTATGTATTGCGCTAAGTTATACACGAAGGAATCATAATTATCAATTATTAATACTTTTAACAAGTTATTCGCCCCGTAAGGCGGTCAATAATGCTCGTGCCTTGTGCTCGGTCTCATACCATTCGTTCTCGGGTATTGAGTCTGCGACTATTCCAGCACCCGACTGGATGTAACCCTGTCCTTCTCTAGGACTTATGAGTGTTCTAATTGTAATTGCAAAATCTGCATTTCCATTAAACGATATGTATCCAACACAGCCAGCGTATGGTCCCCTCCTTTCTCGTTCTAACTCCTCGATTATTTCCATCGCTCTAATCTTGGGTGCACCTGTAACCGTTCCAGCTGGAAATAATGCTCTTAATACATCAAGACAACTATACCCACTCCTCAGCTCACCTACTATGTGGGAAACCATGTGCTGTACATGGCTATATTTATACACCTTCATCAGCTCCTCTACCCTAACAGTTCCAAATCTGCAAACTCTTCCCAAGTCATTTCTGGCAAGATCAACCAGCATCGCGTGTTCTGCAATTTCTTTTTCATTTGATATTAGTTCCTCAGTTAATTTTTCATCACGGTTTATATCTCCTGTGATGGGCCTTGTACCAGCAATTGGAAAAGTCTCTACCCTTGTACCCTCCACTCTAAATAGCATTTCCGGACTGGAGCCTATGATCTGTCTATTGCCCATCTTCAACATGTACATATAAGGAGAAGGGTTCAATATTCTCAATTTTCTGTAAAATGTTTCTAGATTTCCTTGATATTCTACGTTGTATTTCTTTGTTAATACGACCTGAAATATATCTCCTTCTATTATATATTCTTTTGCTTTATGAACCATTTCTTCAAACTCATCTTTACTTATGCTTGAATTTGCACAGAGTAAATTAATAGAATCGCTATGGGAGGACGATTCATTCTTGAAACAAATTTCATCTTCATCTGCAAAGGGCCCGAAAAAATATGCTTCATTCATTCTATGATCGACTATTATTCCCTTATTATAAATAGCAAATTCCATATCTGGAAAGTCTATTTTTTTCTTCTCATATAGTTTAATTTTTTCCCAGTATTTTATTGATTCATAGGAGACATATCCAACTGCTCCGCCTATGAATCTAAAACCATATTTTGAATCAACATTATAAAACAATATTTTCTCCAGTATATCGAGGGGGGCAGAAGTCTCAATTTCAAAAATGTCACCTCTAATCTTATCATTGATGGTGCATAAATTATTCTCAGCGCTGAAAATTGCTAATGGATCATATCCTATGAATGAATATTCTGATAGCTTATCTGGACCAGAGACGGATTCTAGAAGAAAAGCATATTCATGGTTTTTTGAAAGAGAAGTATAGACATCGAGGGGGTCTTTGGGCGTCTTAATCTTTTTTATCATCATTGATTTTGTTCTAATACGCATCGAACGTAATAATTCGCCAAACTAAATCCCCCATACTCACCACGTTGAGATTCTCTTTAAATTACTCGTATTTATGTTTAAAGTTTGATTTGACATTCATCGTTGCCAAGAGATATATATAGCCGTCTAAAATCGCCTTTAAGCTTGCCTCTATAATGTTGCGAGAAACAGCGGTCGTTGCCCAATTTTTATTATCAAATAAGAACTCTGTATATACTCTGACAGTCGCCGCAGTTCCATCGTTACTATCTAATACAGTTACCTTATAGTTTATGAGTTTAACATTAGCGAGCATTGGGAACTTCTTTGAGATCGCTGACCTAATGGCCTCGTCAAGTGCGTGTACAGGTCCTACTCCCTCACCTATAACAGTGATTGTTTCGTCATTGATATCGAGAGATACAATTGCTCTTGAGAAGACTTTACCAACGTTAAGCGTCTCTACCCACCACGTCCTTACATCAAAGAATTTTGGTAGCTGCCCTATTGATTTAAGAATTATTAAAGCAATTGTAGCATCAGCAGCTTCTAATTGGTAACCCTTACTCTCTAATTCCTTGATTTCTCTTAATGCCTTGATTAACTCATCATTAGAGATCTTAATTCCTAATTTTTCTGCATGATAGAGAAGTGCCGATCGGCCCGATAATTCAGAAATCGATAATAAGCGTTCGTTCCCTATTAATGATGGATCAATGTGTTCATATGTTCTTGGATTTTTTAACACTGCATCAACATGAACACCAGCCTTGTGGGCAAATGCATGACGACCAATGTATGGATGACTTGGACTAATGTTTACATTTAATAAGTCTCCAATATGGTTCGCGATCTCGGTCAGTCTTTTCAATTTTTCTTTTGCTTTTCCCTTTAACACGTCATAGCCAAGCTTGATTGATAGTGTTGGAATAAGTATTGTCAGATCAGCGTTTCCACATCTTTCACCTAAACCGATCATTGTGCCCTGAACATGTCGTATTCCCTCCTCAACTGCGACGAGAGAATTAGCGACTGCTACGCCAGTATCATTATGAGCATGTATTCCCAATGGCCCTTTGAATTCCTTTCTCACTTGTCTGACGATCTCTCTTATCTCCGTAGGTAACGTTCCGCCGTTCGTATCACATAGGACAACAGTTCGGGCTCCTGACTCGTAAGCTACCCTTAGGACGTCTAATGCATAACTACTTGACTCTTTCCACCCGTCAAAGAAATGTTCAGCATCAAAAATGACTTCAAGACCATGGTCCTTTAGGTAGCTGATAGAGTCTGCTATCATGTTTTTATTTTCTTCCTCACTGCAATGGAGTACTTCCTTTACGTGTAAAGGCCATGCTTTGCCGAAGATAACAGCCACTGGCACCTCAGAGTCAAGTATACTTTTCATCATTAAGTCATCAATAACTTTAGTGTAAGCTCTCCTAGTGCTGCCGAATGCAGCGATTTTACTATGACTCAACTTTACCTCCTTCACTACTTTAAAAAATTCGGAGTCTTTAGGGTTTGATCCAGGCCATCCTGCCTCAATGATATCTATGCCTAAATCATCCAATACCTCGGTTATTTTTAATTTATCATTTAAAGTAAAAGATATTCCCTTAGTCTGTGCTCCGTCTCGAAGCGTTGTGTCAAGAATTTCGACGTAATCGATTCAGACACCCTTTCTTTTACAGGTTCATTACTTATATTTAAACATAACTATGTCCCTGTATAATTCTATGCCTAAGAGATAATCACACGTCGCTACAAGTCGTCGCAATGAATACATGATACTAAATACTCAGCTCATATCTGTATTATTAGAAGATTGGCAAAAGATTTAGTTTGCGGAATGTTTGTTGATGAGAACAAGACGCCATTTAAGGTAGAGAAGAGAGGAGTCACTTACTACTTCTGTAGTGAGAACTGTCTCAATACTTTTCTTGCACCAGAGCGAGAGCTCCGCCAACTCAAAATCTTAACAAGCCTTGCCATTATACTAGGCGGGCTGACGGCCTTCTTCGAATATTTTTACCCAATACATTGGCCAATGCACAATTATGTATTGCTTTTCTTACTTGCTACGCCTATCCAATTCATAGCAGGCTGGAGGTTCTATAAAGGTACATGGGACGCGATTAAGGCTAGGCAAGCAAATATGGATAGTCTGATAGCGTTGGGAACAACTACCGCATGGATATACAGCACGTTATATATGCTTCAAACACTAGGTTTAATCCCTACTATTTTTCCTAAACTACCAAGTAGCGGAACTGAAGTATACTTTACTGAGTCCGGACTGATCATAGGCTTAGTACTGTTGGGAAGAGTTATGGAACATCAAGTAAAAGAGAGAGCTACTGACGCTGTGAGGAAATTACTGGATCTCCAACCCAAAATGGCCACAGTTATTAGAGATGGTGAAGAGATAAAGGTGCCTATTGAGCAAGTTGAGTTAGACGAATTACTGATAGTGCGTCCTGGAGAGAAGGTACCGACTGACGGCGTAATTATTGATGGTTATTCATATTTGGATCAATCAATGGTCACTGGTGAGAGTGTACCAGTTGAGAAGAGGAAGGGAGACGAGGTTATTGGCGGCACAATAAACATGAGTGGGGTAATCAAAGTAAGAGCCACAAAGGTCGGTGAAGATACGATGCTTTCACAAATAATAAAGATGATTGAAGAAGCCATATTAAGCAAGGCCCCAATGCAACGTCTAGCAGACAAGGTGGCAGCATACTTTGTACCCATAGTCATCCTCGTGGCTGTAACTTCGTTTGTATTCTGGTATGGTTTTGTCGGTTTGCCTCTTGGAAATGCCCTCATGCCCCTAATCTCAGTTTTAATAATTGCGTGTCCATGCGCCCTCGGGATAGCTACGCCTGCAGCCATATTGATAGGCACGAGTAAAAGTGCACAGTATGGTATTTTGATAAAGGGGGGCGAGTTTCTCGAGAAGATCAGTAAACTAGATGTGGTTATTTTTGATAAAACAGGCACCCTAACCAAAGGAGAATTAAGAGTGACTGATGTCGTGGCATTTGGTGATTTTACTAAAAATGATGTATTGGCCTTAGCTATTAAGTTAGAGGAGGGGTCTCGGCACCCCCTTGGCGAAGCCCTTCGTCAATCATTAAAGGAGAGAAATATAGAATCGCCGTTTACTGTCGATGCCTTTGAGGAGGTCCCAGGATATGGAATAAGGGCATCGATAAATGGTCGCCGAGTCCTGCTCGGCAATGTTAAGCTCATGAAGGATTCTGGGATCGAGATTAAAGATTTGATTTTTGAGAAATTGAGAATACTTGAAGAAGAGGGTAAGACAGTCATTATGCTCGCATATGATAGCCAAGTTATTGGATTAATAGCGTTCTCGGATACTGTTAAGGAGAATGCAAGAGGAGTTATTCAGAAACTTAGGTCTATGGGGATAAAGGTTGCCCTACTCACAGGCGATAATAGAAGGGCTGCTAATGCGATTGCTAATAAGCTAGGCGTAGAAATGGTCTTTGCCGAGGTATTACCAAATGACAAAGCTAACATAGTGAAAAAGTTGAGAGATGAGGGGAAGATTGTTGCCATGGTCGGTGACGGAATAAACGACGCACCTGCATTGGCTCAAGCAGATGTTGGAATAGCTATTGGGAGTGGCACAGATATCGCGAAGGAGACCGGCGGCATAATCTTGGTTAAAAATGACCTAAGAGACATAGTTATAGCAATCGATCTCTCAAAGAAAGTTGTTCGAAAGATGAAGGAGAATCTTTTCTGGGCATTTATCTACAATATCGCACTAATACCAATCGCAGCAGGAATACTGTACCCCCTAGGAATAATGTTTAACCCCATATTCGCGGCAGCAGCAATGGCTACTAGCTCAGTTACTGTAACGTTAAATTCAATGCTACTAAATCACTACAGACCCAAAATACTAAGTCAATAACCAATAAAAAACATTAAGCCTAGAACAATCCTATCATCATCTAAGTATTTTAAGATGCATTTGATTAGTAGAGCTTGAAGAGTGTTAGTACATATTCAAGCTCTGTAGCAGTAATTCCGCCATCAACAGGAATAATAGC
>JAWBQR010000009.1:0-55890 GCA_038845265.1 Nitrososphaerota archaeon
AATTTTCTTGAGTACTCTTAAGAATCACGCCTTCCAAAGAAAGGACAAGTGCATTCTTAACATCAAATACACCCGACCTCAATAATGGGCTCCCCATCTTACTATGGATTAATTGTTCGACCTCTACGCCTCCTGCAGCCGGGTTAAAATGAGGCATCACTAGAAGCTTCATGTTACCTCTCCTGCCATAGCTTTTAACCAACTCGCCATACCCCGGCCTAGTTTCTAGGGCATCGTACAGACGCGACCTCCTACTCTTCATAAATAAATAGACACGCTGCCTAGTGGGCAGATCATCCTCAACCAGCCTTAAGACAGGATGTGTATGTCCAATAATAATCAAGTCTCTCGAAAGCGCCTCAGGATGCGGCCAGGTGTGTCCATGAAGAAGCCACTTATCACCGATGCCAAAACCCCTACTCGGCATTATTGACGCAAAGCTCTCAGTAAGCGAGTAAATACCGACATCATGATTACCAGGAGCAATAATAAGCTCCTCGACCAGAGGTCTCACCTCCATTACAAACTCTCTTACCTGCCTAGCCTCCCTCCAGCTAACACCGACTATCCTATGCTTAACATCGCCAAGCAAGACCAAACTAACAGGACCAAAATTATTCAATAACCCCTTAACGCTTTCAAGGATGGATGGAAGCATAGAGGGCAGATGAATACCCCTGTCCCTACCCTCATCCTCTATACCCAGATGGAGATCAGAAAGAACCAAATATCTTCTCCCACCCTCCTCTACAATCAGTCCCGGCGAACCATCAATCCACCTAACAGACAAACCCAGAAAATATTGGGGCCACTAAATTTTAAGTTCAACTTTTTACAAGATTAAGTTTTGATAAATAAGGTTTTTCTATTCCTAATCTTCAATATCAGTGAGAATCATGAGGATTAGTAAGCTGGTTTATATGATTGGTGATGGAGGCCGTGGGCTTTCTCATGACCTTGATTGCTGTGTTTATGTTGTTGATTGTAATGGTTCTTTTGTAGTTATTGATAGTGGCGTGGGGCTGGGTAATGAATTGCTTGTCAATAATCTGAGGGAGGACGGCATAAGTCTGGATAAGCTTAGATACTTGGTTGTGACTCATGCGCATTCTGATCATGCTTGTGGTGCTAGGTTTTTCCAGGAGAATTTTCAGGTAGAGGTGATTGCTCCTACCAGGGAGGCTGAGTTGCTCAGCAGTGGTTCCGATGCCGAGCTTGGACTAGATATGGCGCGTGGCCCCATATATCCACCTGACTTTAGATATATTCATTGTAAGCCTGATAGGGTCGTGAATGATGGTGAGGAACTCAGGGTCGGAGATAGGGTCTTTAGATTCATCCAAGTGCCTGGGCACTCTCAGGGAATAGTGTGTGTCTTTGAAAAAAATGAAAAAATCCTCTTCTCGAGCGACGTTGTTTTTCATGGGGGGACGATTGGGCTTGGTAATTGGGAGGGATGTGAATTATCAGAGTATCGGAGAAATATTGGTAAGCTTTCGGGGCTTGGAGTTGAGCAGTTGTTTCCGGGTCATTTCTTATTTGTTCTCCGGGGAGGCCAGAGACATCTGGACGTGGCGATTAATAATCTTAAGAATCCATGGGTCCCTCCAGCCTGGCTACATAGACATCCACATCTATAACAATTCTTATGACGCGCTACTTTAGCTCTTCTTTACTTCCTCTAACTTTTCTGGCAGATAGTTCGTGACGATGTATTCTAGACTATATCTGCTTAGGGCCTCGAGCTCTGCTTTTCTCTGAATTTTCTTGAAGTATGAGATCTCGCGTTTCCATGGGTCTACTGCATATCGTGGGTCCTTCTCTAGCTCTGCTAATCTTCTTGTATCCTCATCGTTTAACCTCATCGCTGGGAGTTTGTATTTAGTTATGTCCGTGGCCCATAATCCTGTCCAGTAAGCGTCTGGCGTCGTCAACTCTTTTACATGCGCAGCCAATGCTGAGCCATAGATCAATACATTTGCGATATGGACTCCCCAGGGGTCCGCGTCCGTGAAGATGTAGACTGGGAGTCTCAGTTCGTGGTTTAGTCTTCTTATGAATCTTCGGGTCGCCCTAGGTGCTTGCCCGGCTGTGTGGACAATTATTGCCTTGAAAGTCTTGCTTACACCCTCTTCTAAGAATCTTTGATACACAGCTCCTTTCTCCACTACGAATACTTGCTTCGCGTCGCATTTGATGAATCTTGCTGTAGCCATGGCTGGTCCGATCATTGCACCGTCCGGTATTGTAGTCAGATCTAATTTACTACCTTCATAGCCTGGAACGTTGTATTGCACAACCAATGGTCCGAAGACGCTTGAACGCTCCTCGGGATATATGTTGAAATCTTCTCTTATCACTCCGAGAATTGATTCAAGCTCAGTCACCACGTTATCGCTTTCATTTTGGTCCTCAAAATCAATTCCGAATCCAAGTGCGTTATAGAAGGCGTCTCTAAGAGTTGATGTTTTTTTTCTCTCGACAAGTTGTTTAGAGAATAGCGCCATCCATAAAAGTTGTGTGAGTGGTCTAAGGTGCTTTACATTTCTCGCAGTTCTTGTCACTACCTTCGGGCCGAGAACATATTGCCTCAGATCAGCGTCATACACTATATTGGACGTAGTGCGTGCAGGCAGCTTAATCTCAGGCAGCTCCTTCATGGAGAGCTGTTCTACAACCCGATGTCCAAGCTGTTTCAGTTTATTTAACACTATCTCCCTAGTAGCAGTTATATCGAATTCTTCTCTCTTCGTTTCTGTTTTTTTCGTCTTGACCATTCCTTAGTATTATCATGAACGGAATTTTAAATAGTTGTATTATCACTTATCGGTATGCTATTTTATTTTTGTATGAAAATTTAAATAGATTTTGCCGAATTTTACTAGCATGGTTTGCCGGATTTCTACTGAGTGGAAATACAGAGAAATGAGGACGCTCATACTTGAGAATTCGCTGATTAGGCTCGTTGTTCTGCTGGATAAGGGTGGCGATATTATAGAATTTTTGTATAAACCCTTGGATTTGGATTTTATGTGGCATTCACCGATCGGTTGGAGGAATCCTATGATGGGTGCTCTTCCAGATCCAAATACCACGGGTGAGTTCATGGATTATTATGGTGGTGGATGGCAAGATATTGTCCCCTCTGCTGGAGGGAGAAACGTAATTCATAGAGGGGCAGAATTAGGAGTTCATGGTGAATCTTCAATGCTTCCCTGGATGTGTGAAGTTGTAAAGGAAAGCAAAGACGAGGTATCTGCTCACCTCTTTGTCGAGGGGGTCAGGTATCCTTTTAGGCTTGATAGATTAATCACTATGAGGAAGGATGAGGAAAAAATTTTCTTCAAAGAAAGATTGACTAATCCCAGTAGACAGACACTTGAGTACTCATGGCTGCAGCATCCTGCATTTGGAGAGCCTTTCCTAGAGCCTGGCTGTAGAGTAATGATACCTACTCCTGCTACTGTGATCGTTGAGGAGGGAGAGCCCTACGGTAGACTAAAGCCAGGTACTTATGAGTGGCCAATGGTCCTTTCTAAGAATGGAAATCTTATAGACCTAAGCGTGATTCCGTCAAGAGATATCGTTGCCGATGAAACATCATTTATAGCGAATCTAAGGGAGGGCTGGTACATTCTCTCTAATCCGGGGCTTAGAATAGGCTTTGGACTTGCTTGGGATGTACAGGTATATCGATACATATGGTTTTGGCAGAACTATAATCTACCCGACTATCCTTGGTATGGAATGGCTTGGAACGTTGCGCTTGAGCCATGCACAAGCTATCCAGGTGGTCTTCCAACACAGGTAGAGCGAAAGACACACTTGTCCCTACCGCCAGGAGGTTCTATCGAAGTCACTCTAACTGCATTTGTCCTTAGAAATCCAGAAAAAGTAAGTAAAATAAAACCAAGCGGAGAAGTAGAATAACCAGAATAAATAAATCCATATATTTGGTCTTAATATTTTTTGAGTGATTAGCTATGCCGTGGAGTGAGGGGCCATTTTTAAGATTTAGTAGATTAACAAAGCTGGCTGAGTCTAAGGGTCTCGACGGAATTATAATCTCTGGCAAGAAAGAAATATATTATTTTACTGGATTTCTTAGTGGTAGACTTATACTGCCTACATATCTATTTTATCGGGTGGGAAAGGAGCCAATCCTTCTTACAGGAGCTACTGATAGAGCACTTGCAGAGCAATCGTTCGGCGGCGAGATAGTTACTTATGATAACTATAGGCTAGACAGCAGAATGGTTGCGTATCCCGGATTTGTTGCTAACGAGGCTAAGACACTCATCAAGGAATACATGAGTAATGCTGAGAAGATAGGTGCAGACAGCTGGAACCTACCATACTCATTATTTTTATCCATGAAGGGTGTACTTAACAAATTTAAGATTATTGACATCTCGGAGGATATTCTCTACATGAGGACAGTTAAGGACTCGGATGAGATAGAGTTGATCAAGACTAGCTGTGCATTGAATGATCATGGATATGCTCTCGCTAAAGTATTGACAGTTCCGGGAAAGAGGGAGGTCGATATATACAGCGAGGTTCATCAGGAACTATGCAAGAAAGTAGGTACCTTCCAGTATTCTGCTGGTGATTATGTATCCGGGGAGCGGTCATTATACATTGGGGGTCCTCCCACGGATAAGGTTCTGAAGCGTGGTGAGACCTTCATAATCGATCTATGGGTTATCTTTAGGGAGTATTGGTCAGATACCTGTAGGACATTTGTTGTTGGCGGTGAGCCGACGGATAAGCAGTTAAAGATTCATTCAGTGGTGAGGAAGGCTCTTGAGACTGGAATGAATATGCTGAGACCGGGGGTCAGCGGCTCGGAAATCTACAAGGCCATCTATAGGACTTTTAAGGATGCTGGGTACGGTGATTTCTTCCCGCATCATGCTGGGCACGGGATAGGACTCGACGGACAGGAGCCTCCATTCTTCATTCCAGCCTCTACTGACGTCCTCAAGCCAAACATGACAGTCACTCTAGAGCCTGGACTATACGTCCCCGAGATAAAGGGCGGAATAAGACTTGAAAAAAACTTCCTAGTAACAAATGAGGGGCCAGTAGAATTAACAAAATTCCCCCTGGACTTATAAGTAAATAGTTTTTTATGCTTTCTTGGCTGCTTCTAGTTCCTTTGCGAGTGCCTCGTATGCGGCCTTGATCTCCTCTACAGCGCTTTCATCCTCCAGCGTGGTTATGTCTCCGACAGGCTTGCCTAGTGCTAAGGCCTTCACGACTCGTCTCATAATCTTACCACTCCTTGTCTTCGGAAGTCTACTCACCACGAATATATTCTTCGGATCAGCTATGGGGCCAATTTTTTCCCTGATCCATTTCTTTAACTCTGACTGAATGTTTGGTCCCGGATTTATTCCTGTCTTCAAGACAACGTAGGCTATCGGTACCTCGCCCTTAATTTCATCAGGTACGCCTACAACGGCTGCCTCTGCTACATATGGATGCGCAACCAAGGTAGACTCAAGTTCATATGTGCCAATTCTGTGACCAGCAACTTTTAGAACCTCGTCAGACCTCCCCAGAACCCATATGTATCCATCGTTGTCCCTTATAGCATAGTCGCCAGTAAAGAAGTACCCAAACCTTGAGAAGTAGACTTCATTGTATCTCTCAGGCTCTCCCCACATCCCAGTCGGCGGAGCCGGCATTCCAGGCCAAGGCTTCTTTATTACTAGGTAGCCCTTCACACCGCTCTTAACAGGCTTGCCCTCTTCATCTAATATCTCTGGCTCAATGCCTGGAATTGGTGGACCATTAGTTCCGGCTTTAAGCGGGACAAGCTTAAGTCCGGGTGTATGAGATATCAGTATACCTCCAGTCTCGGTCATCCACCAAGTACTTCCTACTGGACATCTCCTATTCCCAATTACCTCAAACAGCCACCTCCAAGCAGACGGATTAATTGGCTCACCAACACTGTGAATCAACCTAATAGTCGAGAGGTCATGTTTCTTAACATAGTCCGTGCTTAGCCTCATGAACGACCTGACCGCTGTCGGAGAGGTGTAGAAAATCGTGACGCCATGTCTTTCAATGATACTCCACCATCTATCAGGCTCTGGATAGTCGGGTGCGCCCTCATAAATTAATGTCGTTGCACCACTTAACAACGGACCAAACACTACGTAAGAATGCCCAGTAACCCAGCCAACATCTGCTGTACACCAGTGAATATCATCATCCCTAATATCGAATACCCACTTCATCGTTGCGTGAAGAATAACAGCATACCCGCCAGTATCGCGGATAATTCCCTTTGGCTTACCGGTAGTCCCTGACGTATATATAACATAAAGTGTATCGTTGCTATCCATTTGTTCAGGCTCGACATACGTGTTAAAAGGCACATCCTTCAGTAGCTCGTCCAAGAAAACATCTCTATTACTGTCAACCGAGATATCTGTAAGTCCAAGCCTTCTAATTACGACTATCTTCTCTACTGTTTGGCAGTCTTGCACAGCCTTATCGGCAATGTCTTTTGTCCGAATTACGTTGCCACGTCTATAATACCCATCGGTCGTGAAGAGATACCTTGCCCCGAGGTCTTTAACCCTAGTTGCTAACGCATCCGCGCTAAATCCACTGAATACTTGGGTAAATATCACGCCAATTCTCGCCGCTGCCAGCATCAGTATAGGAAGCTCAGGAATCATAGGCATATACAGTGCAATCCGGTCCCCCTTCCTCAGTCCGAGTTTATTCTTCATCACAAAGGCTACCCTGTTAACAATCCTCCACAATTCATAGTATGTATACGATCTTACCTCGAGTGGTTCATTGCTGCTCTTTGCTGGTTCTCCTTCCCAAATCATTGCAACTTTATTCTTTCTCCAATTCTTCACATGTCTATCTAGGCACAGATATGAGAGGTTTAGTTTTCCACCTATAAACCATTTGTATACGTTAGGGTACTCACCTGGCTCTAGAGTCTTTTCAAATGGTTTAAACCAATCTAACTCCTTCGCCACACTGGCCCAGAAATCCTCGAATCTAGCAAGACTATCGGCATGCATCTTAAAGTATTCATCTACCGTACAGTTCTTATGCGCCCATTCATTAAGAACTATCCGTTCTTCGAAGTCCAAGGTCTCTTTGAGAGATGGATTTTCACTCATGTTGAAAAAGCTCATTTACCGAATTAATAAATTTTTCCAAAAGATACATGATTATACAAACTAAAAGTTGCCTATTTTTAAAATATTTTTTACTATGTTGTTTCCAGTTAACAAGCTTAAGTACAGCATTATGATTTAGAAAAAGTGATGAAGAATTACTTAGCTATGTATCTACATCCATGGGACTTGATAGATGAGGGTCCAGAGGCCGTATTGAGCACAATGCACGAAATGGGATTGACGCATATAAATTTGGCGACGAGCTATCACTGCGGTAGATATATACTTCCCCATAACCCAAATAAACTTATCTACTTTGCTGAAGAGGGAGTAGTTTACTTCACCCCAACTCCAGAATATTATAAAAAAACAAAATTAAGACCCAGGAGATCCCAAAAATATAGAGAATATGATGCATTAAAAATCGCTATAGACAACTCTAGGAACTATGGACTTAGTATAAACTCATGGACAGTCTGTTTGCACAACTATGAACATGTAAGGAGCAATCCCGACGTAGCTGTGAGAGACCCCCTCGGTAATATTGATGAGAACTTCATGTGTCCAAACAATCCTGACGCGAGAGAATATGTAAAGGGTCTTGTCTCAAATCTAGCCAGCAACTATGACCTAAACATGATCCAACTGGAATCTGTGGCATTTCCATGGGGAGTCATGCATTTCGACCATCATGAAACATTTGGAACATATATAGACCCACTACTATCCTATCTATTCTCAACATGCTACTGCGATAACTGTGAAGAAAAGGCAAAGGAATATGGAATAAATTTCTCAGACATAAGAAAAAGAGCAAGAGAAATAATATCAAAAATAATTTCCTACCCAACTGAATTATTTATAAAGATTCCCGAGAGCGACGTAGCATCGAGACTCTACGAGTACTTAATACGTGATGACACCCTAAACAAACTACTTGAGTTTAAATCAACCACAAGTTCAGAGATAGTTCAAGAAATACGAGAAAATGTGAGATCGATTAACCCAAAGGTTAAGCTCAGCGTAATAACGGGGGCAACAATGTGGATCAACGAGGGCTTCAATCTGAGAAAAATTAGCAAGATAGTAGATGCAATAGACTACATATGCTATTTCGAAAATCCATATAGAATAGAGAATCATATTAGGATTTTAAGAGAAAATACTGAGGAAAAATGCTGGGTCATTCCTTCATTAAGAACAAACTATCCAATAATCTATACTAAAGATAATCTATATGCAAGCATAAACGCCGCAATAAATGCAGGCGCTGACGGAATATCTCTATATAACTACGGCTGGACGCCCAAAACAATTTTTTCATGGATCAAGACAGCAATAGCCCAGATAAAACACTCCCTAGGTTAGCCTAAATTATTGCTTTTTCTGATTTCTTATCAAATATATGTATCGCATCTTTATTTATAGTGATCCAGATTTTTTGACCAAAATTATAATGGATGACTCCTGGAACTACGGCCTTGTAAATTGCATCTCCAATCTTAAAGTTGACGATACTCTCGGTTCCAAGATTCTCTACTGCAAATACCTCTGACTCAAAGCTATCCTCAGAAATCTTATCATTCGTAACCCTCAACTCATTTGGTCTAATGCCTAGTACGAGCTCAGACCCGCTGCTATTATTCTTAATAATGTCAGCGATGGCCCTATCAATTGATATCTTGAAGTATCCACAATCAAGGATATTCTTGCCATTCGTCTTAAAACTACATTCAAAGAAGTTCATTGGAGGCGTACCGATGAATCCAGCAACAAACAAGTTTGCCGGCTTTTTGAATACCTCGATGGGTGAGCCAATCTGCATTACTTTGCCCCAATTCATTATTGCAACTCTGTCACCCATCGTCATTGCCTCTACTTGGTCATGCGTCACATAAATCGTTGTTATGCCTAGGTCTTTTTGAAGCCTAATCAGCTCAGCCCTCATGTATACCCTAAGCTTAGCGTCAATGTTCGATAAAGGCTCATCCAGAAGGAACAGCCTCGGCTCTCTAACAATAGCCCTTGCAAGAGCAACTCTTTGCCGCTCACCACCACTCATCTCGTAGGGCTTCTTATTCAAAAGATGCTGAATTCTAAGCATCTCCGCAACCTGCAACACCTTATTCCTAATCTCCTCCTTCGGATACTTCCTAACCTTAAGCGGAAATGCAATATTATCAAATGCATTTAAGTGTGGATAAAGAGCAAATGTCTGAAAAACCATTGCGACATCCCGCTTCTCAGGAGGAATATCATTAACAACTTGATCATCAAAATAAATATATCCAGAGGTCGGCTCCTCAAGACCCGCAATCATATTCAACGTAGTACTCTTACCAGAGCCCGACGGTCCGAGAAAAACAAAAAACTCCTTATCCCTAATCTCCAAACTAACATTATCCACCGCAACCAAATCTCTAAACTTCTTAGTGAGGTTCTCCAATCTCACTACTACCATTTAAACCTCTATTAAACACTTTAAACCCCTCTATATAAATCTGAGTCATGAGAAGTCGAATTTAATCTCTAACATCAAGATTTTGCTAGACCTATGAATAGTTCTCTGTTTAGACTTTGAAATCTTAAGCTCTGATTCAGCCTCAAAAATTTTAGAGTTACAAAAACATCTTTCAGCCACAAAAAATTTTCAGAATATAAATTGCGTTGGAGCATACATGGCTGTTAAATTTAAATATTCATCGAGCTTTGTTAATCATCGGTCGGTATGAATAGTGAGAAATTTGAGATCGGGATAGATGCTTCATTTACTTTTCTCTTCGATGAGGATTATACTTTAAGGTATCTGGTAAAGATGGAGAAGGCTGGTTTTGATGTTGTTTGGCTTGGCGACCATTTTTATCCTTGGCATCATTCATTTAAGCATAATTTCTATGTATGGTCATTATTACCTGTCATATTGTCCAGAACAAAATCGATTAAGAGTGGGGTAGCAGTCACTGTACCGATAGGAGCTAGATACCACCCTGCACTGATTGCTCAGGCAAGCGCGACTATAGATGTCATGTTTCCCGGCAGATTTCTACTGGGCGTGGGTTCAGGAGAGGCGATGAATGAAACGCCATTTCTGGGATACTGGCCTAATTGGAATGAACGTATGGAGCGTCTATTAGAAGGGATTGAGCTGATTAAAAAGATGTGGCGTGAACAGGATTTCTTTAAGTTTGATGGAAAATATTTCAGGATGCCGATGGTCTTACTTTATCTAAAGCCTAAGACAGAGATTCCAATTTATTTATCCGCAATGGGTGAGAAGAGTGCATATATTGCAGGCAAATATGCTGATAGACTAATGACTGTTGCCAGTGTTGAGAGATATAGATCTGTTATCTTACCAAATTTTGAAAAAGGAGCCAGGGAAGCCGGAAGAGACCCCGTAACTATAGAAAAGGCAGTCTCGATTGGTGGAGGAATAGGTAAGCCTGAAAACGTAGTTAAGAGGATAAAGACGTACATAGCGGGTGCGAGTATTAAAGAGATGTTTAATGAGCCTGATCCCAGAAAGATACTTGAGGCTGGCAGTAAGATTGAAGACGAACAAATAATGAGAAGTATGTGCATAAGTGAGACTGGCGCAGATATTATAGAAACTATCGACGAATTCAGGAAAATGCGAGTAAATCAAGTTATATGGGGAGACTTCAGTGATAACATAAATAAAATGATTAGAATATTCAGAACGAAGATAATTCCATACTTCAGAGAAGAAGTTAAATAACGTTAGTCATTCCCTGCATAAGATTTCTATCAATCTGTTAGCAATAATTTTTTCTTCTCCATCTCTTAGACATTGGGGATTTATGTAGATCTTTCCATCAAACTCGTAGGCATATATTGGAGGCTCGCTTTCTTGTAATTTAACTAATATTTCCTCTGAGGTCAAACTTTCTGGAGGATCAATTTCTACCCTTGGAACGATTGCTGGTCTAGGATGACCAAATCCCTTCGGATAGAATTTATTAATATTTTTTAGTCCATTATTCTTTAATTCAGAAATTATATAATTCGTTTTTTCTTCCCATTTTCTTAATCTTTCATCCTCGTCAAGAGTTAGATACCTTTTGATAGCTGCGATTACAGCGAATATATCTTCTTTACTTGTCTTCATTGGTCTGCCTAGATATACTCTTGTCTTATTGTCTAGTTTTTCATAACTATGCGGACCAAGTCTTCTGCAGATTTGGACGAGCTCTTTTCTTCCGAGAATTATGCCTGTGTCGTTCGGAGCGCTTATATCTTTACCTCCGCTGAAAATTACTAGGTCTGCACCCGTGTCATAAAACTTTCTTAGATTCTTCTTAGGTGGAAGTTCTGGAGCAGCATCGACTATTACTGGTAAATTATGGCTATGCGCAATCTTTACGACTTTATCTAAGGGTAATACTCCTTCTAAAGGATCAAATGCGAAATATAAGACTGCACAAGTATTTTCATTTATCACATTTTGCAGATCATCCTCAGTAGTCTCTATTTCATTGCCTACCTCAACTATTTTTGCACCTGGAATCTCTATCATATAGTCGTAAAAGTTTCTATGTTTTTTCTGAACAATTACTTCATGTCTTAAATCTTCTACGTATGGAAACGTTCCTAATCTGTCCAGTCTATTCCTAACAATGCATGCTGCTACTGAAAGTACAATACCTGCCCCAGCCCCAGAAGTTATGTATGCATCTTCAACGCCGATCAGCTTTGCGATATACTGTCCTGCTTTAATGTGCAATTCATTCATGTCAAGATAAACTTTTGAGGCTTCTCTCATTGCTTCTAAAACTTCATCTTCAAGTGTGGTGCCGCCTAGAATTGTTAGATTTCCAGAGGCATTAATGATTGGCTTGAGCCCTAATTCCTCTATTAGTCCCATATCCTCCCCACCTATGTTAACGTGTGGATCTTCCAATATATTGCATTTGCTTCTATTACTCTTAATGCGTTTTTGTATGCTAGTTTCTCAATATCAGATTCTTTTAATCCCTTATCAAGCAGTATCTTGAATAGATTTGAAATTTTTGTTATGTCTTCTAAGCCTTTTGGTGCTTTACCATCTATGAGGCCAAAATAATCTGTGCCTATGGCTATAATGTCGGGTCCAAAGTTTTGGTAAACATACATGATTTGGTCAGCGAGTGAGTAAATGTCCTCATTACCGCCTATCATTCCGAAGATGAATCCAACTACTCCTTTATTTTTCTTAAATTCCTGATAAATCTCATCATCTAGGTTTCTTGGCACGTCTTTTAGCTTTCTTGCATTTGAATGACTATTTATCACAGGTAATTTCGATGCATTCAAGACATCGATATGTGTATTCTTGCTTGCATGTGCCAAGTCTAAAATTATTCCGCGCTTGTTTGCTTCCTTTACGAGTTCTTCACCCTCCCCTGTTAGGCCATAATCTTTTGTAGACATGCATGATGCCCCGTATCTATTATCGAAGTTCCACATAATTTGAAGGCTCCGCACACCTAAGTTATAATAAAGCCTAATATCATCAACATCTTCTAACATGTATGCACCCTCCAGCGCCAACAAAAATCCAATTCTCTCCCCATTTATTGATCTCTGTAAATCATCTTTTCTAAGTAATATGACCAAATCTCGTGGATAGAGTTCTGCAAGACGATAATAGACCTTTAGATGCTCCAGAGAAGTAGCATTAGTTGCTCTCGGTGTCCATGCTCGTATCGCCTTCTCAGCATATCCCTTCGTCAGTGTCTCGCTAATCCTCGGAGACACGGTAGAAAGCAGACAAAACACTGACGAAAACACAATAGCAACCTTCGCCTTCCTGTACTTCGGAATATCGCCATGTCTACCTGGCATATCCTTATCAAACTCTTCTAAACCAAACTCTAAACCACTAGCACCGCAAACATAGTAGTAAGAAATATCTTCATGCAGGTCAATTATCATAGGAGAAGAACTCGTCAATTTATCTCATTCAATAATCTTCATTCATTAATATACATTTAGCAAAACATGAAACTCATAGAATTGAATAAAAATAACACCGTCCCCATTATCCTGCTGTATCTTAATAAATAAAATAGTAAAAACATAAATACATGCCGCGATGAATAATTACTTGAGAAAAGATGGTTGAATACAAAATTAATCGGAGAAGGGCGTTATCAACAGCGGGTAAAGTAGCGATTGGGGTGGTTGCATCAGGCATTGTGGCCGGTGCAGCTGGTTATTTAGCTGGAATGAGCGCTGCCCCCGCGAGGGTTGAGACAGTTACGAAAACTGAAACGGTCGGAGGAACTACAGTTCGCGAGACTGTTACGAGGACAGTTACTGCCGGCCCATCACCTGTTACAGGGCCGCCTCTTCAATTTGTCCACTGGCATTACAGAGACGACATCGTAACATCTTATGTAAAGAGATTTATGGAATATTACAACGAGAAGGTAGATGAGGTATTGTTAGCTAATGAAAACTATGGACCATTAATGGAGGCAAAATTCCAAGCTGGTGACGTTATTGACATGCATTACGCAAACTTTTTCATGGTTTCCAGATGGATAAGCTTAGGTTGGGATAGAGATGTTGAAGCATTCCCAGAAATAGACCAAATAAAGGCAGAAATGTATCCAAGCATCGTAGAGGCCTATAGCACAGCCGAGGGAAAACTTGCAGGGTTACCGTACTTCTGGTCAGCTAGATCGGCACCCGTAGTAAATGATGCCATACTTGAAAAGGCAGGTATGGCTGGTGAAAGACCCGGTACATGGGACGAGCTCTGGGAAATGTCTAGAAGAATCAAAGCAGCTGGAGCTGCCACTTACCCCGTCATGCCTCACTGGTTCAATGCTTTCTATGGAATAGTTTGGGATTTTGAAGCAGAACTTGGAAATGTGTATAATGATCCAGAGTTAACTAAAACATTTATAGCGAAGGACTTTTCACCAGTTTTCGATGTCAATACAGAAGTTGCTGAACTACTTAAGACTTGGCAAGATGTAACAAAAGAGGGACTTGTTGATCCGGCCGTGTTCGGACAGGCTGGAGACTCAGATCATGTTTCAGCAATTGTGACCGGAAACTATGCCTTTACTCCAACAGCCCTCTACTACTTTAAAGTACAGAATGACCCCAGTCAATCACGGATACCGCTCGGAAAAGCCAACTTAGTACCTGTTACTAAGCAGGGATGGGGAGTTATCGATACCGGGTTATACTGCTGGCCCAAGAAAGTAACAGACGAAGAAAGGTCTCAGCGATTGATTAAATTCCTCGGATGGAGAACACCATGGGGAGAGCGGCTGACGTCAACGAGCTGGGCTATAACTGATGCTCTTGGATCTGGATACATGGATACGAATCGGCTTCCCGCCGTCAGGAAAGCCTTTAGAGAATGGTTAGGAGACCGTGCTGACGCGACTCTCAAGACGTTTGACGATATAGCTGCTACCATGAGTAGGCCATGGGTATATAAGTCGCCAATGTATCTCGAGTGGGCAAACTTCGCATTCCCAGTAATGTCTGCTGTTGCATCAGGTACACAATCAGTAAGTGATGGAGTGAAGACGCTTAGGTCAAAATTAGATGAACTATATAAGAAATTCCATGCCAAGTAAATACTAGGTGAAAAAACGGCGATGCCTAGACTTACAGACAAACAATTAGCTATTTTTTTGATATCACCATTAATTATTTTTGTTGCGACAATTAATTTATATCCGATAGGTTATTCATTATGGCTAAGTTTTAACAGAGTAAGCCTTCTAGAGAAAACTGTAACCTACGTCGGTCTCACTAACTACTTCAAGATAGGAAATGACTTATTTCTAAACCAAGCTTTTCTCGTATCAGCGAGATTCATTTTAGAATCAACCGCCTTGATAATTACTATCTCTTTAATAACTGCTCTTGTATTAGCTCAGAGGTTTAGAGGCCAGTCCTTGCTTAAGGTTTTAGTAATATTGCCGTGGGCCTTGTCGGAATTCGCCGTGGCTATTGCGGGGAGATTCTTCTTAGATAGAAATTATGGATTTCTCAACGCCCTACTTAAAAATATTGGTTTAATCAATGAAGGGATAAACTTTTTAGATGCAGCCTTCGCAGTAGAATGGTTAGCAATATTTTTTGCTTGGAATGTATCTCCTCTCGGTGCATACTTTATTCTTTCAGCGATACAAACGATACCTGAGGATTTATATAAACAGGCGAGAATTGACGGTGCCTCTTACTTTATGAGGTTTAGGAATGTAACCTTTCCATTTATCCGATACGCTGTGCTAATAACTGGTGTATTAGCATGTATATTATCAACATCTTCAGTAGTGATTTCCTTTGCTTTGACTGGTGGTGGTCCAGGGACTGCCTCAACACCAGTCACTCTTTATAATTTTAGAGTATTCTTCTACAACCAAGACTATGGATATGGCGCAGCTATATCTTGGATAACACTGATAGCAGTATTATTGTTAACAATTGCGTACTTTAGATTATTAACGATAAGGAGGTGACCTGTGTGGCAATTAAGCGTGACCGCATTTTAGTATACATCGCGGCGATAATCATAGGATTATATAGTATTGGCCCTATCTATAGCTTAGTAATCATATCATTAATGGATGTTAGAGACGTTGTGGCGGGACATATATTCCCGTATAATCCTAACATTAATGCATATTTAAGAGTTGTAGGATTTGACGTGCAAGGACCTTATGGTTTCTTAAGAGCTTATGGAGGCTCAAGACAACTGATGCAGGGTCTCCTCAACATCTCGATAATAGCTCCCATAGTAATGATTATCACCCTGTTAGCGTCTATTCCTGCTGGTTATGCCTTAGGAAGATTCCGGATAGGGCGCCTAAGGTCTATACTGATTATTATTCTCTTAGGGACGCGTTCATTACCTCCTGTCTCAGTGGCGTTACCATACTTCTTCCTATTTACCCAACTAGGACTCAGATCCACATTACAAGGAATGATAATCATACACCTAACGATCACGGTGCCCATTGTAACTTGGATATTGATGGGGTTCTTCGCAGCGTTGCCTCAAGACCTCGAAAAAGCTGCACGGATTGACGGTTGTAGTAGGCTTGCAGCACTATTCAAAGTTGTATTGCCACTTGCCGCACCTGGGATCGCGGCCAGCGCAATCATTGCATTCCTATTTTCATGGAATGACTTTTTCTATAGCTGGCTCCTCTCCCAAGGAACAAGTGCGGCTACATATAACGCGCAACTATCAGGCTTCTTTAACTTTCAAAACGAGCCCGCTATGTTCGCAGCCGCTGTTACACTTCAAATAATTGTAGCAACAATAATAGCAAGTGTGCTCCAGAAGTACATTACTCAACTTAAGATAGTGGATCCAGGCACAGTAGTTGTAGAGTAGCTATTTAGTTCATTTTTTTATATTTTGGCTTTTTAAATAGTTTTCAGTTGCTTCTCTAACTTGCTTTACCGGCTCAGGAATAACACTTTTAGGTTCTTCCTTTATCCGCTCTTTGTAGTGGACGAAATCGATCCTAATTAAGGAGGATGCTGCTTCAGTTGCTGATTTAAAGCATTGAATTTTAACATGGGTTGCATCAAGTATATCGAGATCAGATGGTCTAACAATTTTTCTTGAGTACTGGTCAATTCCAACCATTTCACCTTTGTTATGATGGCTTTTAAGATTGCTTTTCATGGTTATGGGATCAATACCACAATTAATCCCCAACGTCATTATGGTGTCTTCTATTGCTTCGGCATATGATAACATTGCTAACTGGGTTTTATTATCATATTTATAGGCAGCATTACGGATTTGACATGCAATCCGCATCTCTACAGCCCCGCCGCCTGGAACATATCCTAGATCATTTATGGCTAAAATAACTGATTTAATTGAGTTTTGAACAGCGTCGTTAATCGTTTCTAATATCTTTTCAGACACTCCTCTCAATAGTATGCTACAATAACTAGGATTTGCGCACCCTTCGAAAATGGTCCATCTATCTAATGCTGAGATTATCACCTCATTTACAGAGTTGCATTCGCCGAGATGTGATGTCGTTAAATTCTTTACATTAGTAATAGGCACGGCATTAGTCGCGTTCTTTAAAATGTTAAGATCCGTTGATGATACATTTCTTATAGCTAAAACATTTTTCAATACGAATAGTCTCCTAAGTTCTTCCGAGATGTTTCCCTTACAAAGTATGACGTTTGCTCCTGTTTTTAATATTGCATTTAGGATGTCATTTAAAATTTCCCATCTTGTATCATAGAATTTTTTTATGTTAAAATCACCTTTCAGCATGAAGTTGACTGATAAATCTGGTCTTTTAAATCCCAAATCATTTTCAATTATGGCTATTTTTGCGTTTTTTATTTTTTTAGGCATCATTAAATCTGCCCCTGATTTATGGAGTAAAACACCATGAATTAATCTAGAATCTTCAATTGAACCTCCGGCCCTAGTTTTTATAATTATAGTATCTAACATTCTAATTTTGTGTCTTATTATATCTTCTTGGCGATTAGCTAACAACTTCGTAACTATCTCGGCTAAGTATGTTGAAGATCTTAAGTCGAGTTTGGATGCCAAACTAGTTTTTACTAATGAAAAAATTATTTTTTCATTAAATTTTACAGGTTTCGATTCACACCTTAAGGTATCTAAAGCTATACGCAATGCTTTATTGTAGCCCTCAATAATTATATGTGGATGAAGCCCCTCTCTCATCAAATTTACTGCCTTTTTATAAAGTTCTACAGCTAGAATTGAGGTCATAAGTGATCCGTCGCCTACCTCTTTTTTCACAGCAATACCAGCATCTGCCAAAATGCTAATTACTGGATGCAGTGTTTTGACCTCTCTGAGTATTCTTTCTCCATCTTTTGTTAATTTATATTCACCTGTTTGTTTATTAAAAATAATCTTTGAATTACCCGTGGGGCCTAAGGATGTTTTAAGCATTTCACCTAATCGTTCAATATAATATAAATTTTCGGTCAATAATTCGTTCTTCCATAGAAAACGTCCAGTTAGTATAGCATTTAATTTTTTATAATTCATCGCCACCGAGACAAATTACATTGATGGAAATATATACATTTTTTGTGTTTAGACCATTTTTCCTCTTGCTTTTATTTGCCATTCGTAAATTACTTTGTCATTTCTCGTTATATATATTGTGTCGTGTTGGTTTACGCATGTGCATACGTGGTATGGTATGAATTCTAGTTTGTCTCCTAGTTTTATTTTGTTTTGTGCTTCGCCTGTTATTTTTAGCCATCCGTGTTCTTCTGAGAATTTTATGACTTCTACTCCCTGTATTCCTGTTGCGACTGGGTATCTATTCATGTCGAGCTGGAAGGCTTTTGAGCCTGCGTCGATTACTCCTCTGTCGGGTGCTGATCTGCTCATGACCGTCGCTAATACGCGAAGGGCGCATGTCTCTATTGTTGCCACTGCTCTATCGACTAGATAGTAATCGTTGAATACATATGTCCCTGGCTGAATCTCTGTCACCTCTTCAAATTTGGAGCTGTATGCTACTGTCGGCGTTGAGCCGACGCTTACTTCTTTAACTTCTATTCCTCTATTTTTGATTAGTCTGACTGCTTCGAGGGTCATTTGGATTGCTTCTTCTGTTAGTTTTTGTCTTTCATCTGCTTTTAGTGGTGCTCCTGCGTGTCCCTCGTACCCCATTACTCCCGCAAAGTATAGTCCCTCGCTGCGATGTATGAGGCTTGCTAATTCGGGTGCTTTCTCTGGTGAAACGCCTGTTCTATGCATCCCACAGTCTACGTCAATATAGACTCCGAGCTCAACCCCTCTCTCCTTCATGGACTGTGAAAGGCTTATGACGTTTTCTGGATGATCTACTGCTACGTATATTTTAATTTTCTCTGCAAGGTCAGCGAGTCTCTTTATCTTTTTCTCTCCTACTATTTCATTCGTGATGAAGATGTCGTCTATCCCGTGATTCGCCATCACTTCTGCTTCTCCAAGCTTTTGGACACATATGCCCTTGGAGCCCTCTTCTAGCTGTAGCTTTGCGATCTCTGGGACTTTATGTGTCTTCACATGTGCCCTCAGCTTGACTCCGCTCTCCTTTGCGAGTTTAGCCATCTCTCTTATATTCCTCATCATTACGTCAAAATTCACTACTAGGGCAGGCGTATCAATATCCAGCTTATTCATAGTTATATATTGATTACGCATGCGTATAAACTTATTCAAAAAATAAAAATGAGTAAATAATAAATTATGTTTTTTGCATTATTGTTTCCCCACGTATGCTATTGCATCTATCTCGACTAAGAAATTCTTGCCAGGAATGTTTCCAGCTACAGTGCTTCTAGCTGGTGGTTCTTCTTTGAAGTATTCCCGGTAGACATCGTTCATGTCGTTAAAATCTTCAGCCCTTGCGAGAAACACGGTGACTTTTACCACGTCTTTCAGAGATGCTCCAGCCGATTCAAGGACTGCCTTTATGTTTTCTAGTGCGCGTCTAGTCTGCTCTCTAATTCCGCCTGGAACCATCTGTCCTGTTGCTGGGTCTATTCCACCCATGCCCGCGACGAAGATGAAATCGCCTGCACGTATGGCCTGTGAGTATGCTCCGAGAGGCCTTGGGCCCTTTTCTGAGAAAATTACTTGTTTCGGCATCTCGACGAATAATAAATATCTCCTAATGTATAAATGTTTAATTGTTTTTTATCGGTTTAGAAGTGTTAGGGCTACGCCTCTAGCTGTCTCTAGGAATGGGGAAGCATAGACTCCTATCAGGATGGAGAATATTGACAATAAAATGAGAGGTGTTATGATGGATATGCCTGGCTCTCTGCATCTCGATGAAGCTTCTGTCTCTGGTTTGACGAAGATTATCTGGACTACTCTTAGATGATACATCGCTCCTATAATGACGTTTATCAGCATTATGGCAGCCAAGATATGCAAGCCTGCTTCAAATGCGGAAATAATGATTGTGTATTCACTTACGAAGGCATTGAGTCCGGGAACTCCAGCCAGGCTGAATGCTCCAATTGAGTATGAAATGCCTGAGATAGGCATTCTTTTCGCAATGCCCGCCATCTCTTCAAGGTTTCTGGTTCCTGATGCATGGATGAATGAGCCTGCAGCTAAGAAGAGGAGGGACTTAGATACTGCATGATTCATTACGTGCAGCAGCCCCCCACTAAGTCCAAGTTCGGTCCCTATGCTGAGTGCAAAGACAATGTATCCCATATTTGCTATACTGCTGAAGGCAAGTAACCGCTTAATGTCGGTTTGTAGTGCAGCCATTAGATTTCCGATAGTCATTGTTAGAATAGATAGCAGCATAAGTCCAAGCTGCCAACTATACATACTGGGTGGATATACCATTGTGAGAAGTCTATACATTGCGTATACTCCAGTCTTTATTACTACTCCTGATAGCATTGCGCTTATCGGGCTTGGAGCGGCTGGATGAGCATCTGGCAGCCATGAATGGAATGGAACCATTGCTACGTTCACACCAAGGCCTCCTATGATGAAGACTAGGCCAGCAATACTCCATATTTCATGGGCAGCTGTTTGACTAGTCATTCGGGCAGCTACTTCACTGATCACGAGCGTCCCCGTCATTCCGTAAATGAGCGATACTCCGAAAAGTATTGCTGCGGAGCCTGTCGAGCTCATTATCAGATATTTAAGCGATGCCTCGACGGCCTCCCACTCTCTATAATTAAACGCTACTAATATGTATGACGAGATACTCATGAGTTCCCAGAAGACGAAGAATGTTAAAAGATCGCCGGAGTAGAAAACTCCCACCATGCCCGTTGTCAGCAGTAATAGTAGGGAATAAAACTCTGGTATTCTCTCATGGATATATCCCAAAGAATAAATGCTTGATGCTAGGGCTATTCCCAGCACGATTAATGTCATATAGCTGCTCAGCTGATCTATCTGTAAAATAGCTAAACTACTACTTCCGCCGAGTAGGCTGATCCTTAGGGTTTCCGGAATGAATATGAACGTGTAAGATGAAATTAACGCGTAGAGAAAAACGAGTGAAGTATAGGCTCCTGCTAACTTGTCAATCCGGAATTGTCTCGAAAATATTATAATGAGTGGTGAAAAAAGACTAGAAATAACAAGCACTGATAGAGGCGTTACGTCAACCTGCATCATCAGTGATCAATTCATCGAACATTAGTCTACATATTAAACATAAACACAAATGGTATAAACGACTGATCGCACAAATCAGTTTTAAGCTTACACAGCATATTTTTCTACAGTGATTGAATAGTTTTGAGTGATGTAGCCCGGGGCGGATTCGAACCGCCGTCTCCGGGGCTCCCCTCCTTTATGGATCCAGAGCCCGGAATCCGTGATCCCTTTCTGGCCAGGATTGACCGCTAGACGACCGGGCTTCACGGTGAATAGTTATTCCTCGATATTTAGGTTTTTATGGCTAGGGAATTTTTAGTTCTCTACGAATCATGACGACGTATCTAATGTTTTTTAATAGGGAGTTATGATATGTATTTAGTCTATGGGTTATTTGTCTCTTTACAAATATCCGAGACTTAAGGACCCAGCAATAATTATCGGACTTGCTGGATGGCCAGATGCTGGTGGAGTTTCATCACTCTCACTTTCATACATCAATGAGGTTACAAACTCGACCAGACTAGGCGTGATAGAGCTTTCTGACTATATTGACTTCACTTATCATAGACCGGTAGTTGAGATCGAGAATGGATTCGTGAAGAGCATCATAATGCCTAGCTTTGAAGTAAATTATGCCATTGGCTCCAATAGAGACCTAATCCTCATTTCAGGATATGAACCGAAAAGTGGCTGGGACAAGTTCATCGATGCAATATTTGAACTGATAGATAGGTTTAAAGCTACTGAGCTCGTCACGATTGGTGGTCTTCTCGATAAGATTCCCCATACGAGGCCCGTGCGTGTATCATTTTTATGCGGAAGTGAAAGGATGTATAATAAGGCCATAACTCTTGGGCTCCGCCCCTCAAACTACTCCGGGCCGGGAAGCATACATAGCTTGATAATCAGCAAGACCGCCGAGCTAGGGATTGACTCAGCATCCATCTGGGGGCATGTTCCTAACTACATAAACTTCCCAAACCCAAGAGTTATATCTGTAGTGATTGAAAAACTATGTAAGTTGATAAATGTATCCATTGATCTTGATAGACTTTATTTCGAGGCTGCCAGCTTTGACGGCAAACTCAACTCATTAATGGAGCAAGATGAGGAGATGAGAAGGCTCGTAGAGTTGCTCGAGAAGGAGTTTGATAGGAACGAACGTGTACCAGATTATATCAGATAATCCTTTAATTGCAATAAAACAAATTATATTTTTCTCGATCAAAGAGATAGTTTAATACTGACAATTATTTGATAAAATAATGACTTGAAAATCTTAATTATTGGCTGCGGGATGATGGGCAGCTGGTTTGCGGATTTTTTCGCCCGTCATGGTCATAAGTTATATTTTTATGATGTTAATAAGCGCTCGGCATTAATATTACAAAGAAAGAATTACGGGACTGCACTACCTTCATTATCTAAGCTGCCCGAGATCGATGGCGTCTTGGTATCTGTGCCCATCAGGGAGACTGGAAAAATCATTAGAAATTTGAGCAAATTATTAGATACTGATAATTTCATAATTGAGATCTCATCATTTAAGGGACCTATATGGAAAGATGTAGTGAAGGCTAGGCAGAGGGGCATACTTTGTATCTCTATTCATCCACTCTTTGGTCCTGGCAAGAAAGATCTTAAAAATTCATGTACGGTTCATGTCAAGCCTTCAGACCTGAGGTCTGAGCGCATGATTTTGAGAAGGTTGTTGGACGGTACAAGATTTGTAACAATGTCGCCCAAAGAACATGACTCTGCAATGGGCATAGCAATATCACTTACTCATTTAGTTGGTGTATCGTTTGGCTCAACATTGGTTAAGCTAGGATATGATGCGCCACTTACAAAAAGTCTCAGTACTGCTCTTTCATTGATCGCGATATCCTACTCCGAGCCAATTAGTTTTTATTCAAAGGAAGTTTTGTATAATAAGTATTCATTGATAAGTTATAACTTATTCATGAAGGAGTTTCTCTCCTTCGTCAAAGAGCGAGACATTGTTAAGATAATCAAGAAACTCAAGAATGTAAGGAGTTATTTAGGTAAAAGATACAAAATTTCGAGGATCTATAAGGAGATTTATTCGACCGACTAATTTTTGTTTAACTCAATTAGTTATAAATAATGGTATAATAATGTTATATCTTATGAAGAAATATGAGTTACCACCTCTTCCATACTCGTACAATGCTCTCGAGCCAGTGATTTCCGAGCAGATAATGATGCTCCATCACTCGAAACATCATTTAGCATATGTCAACGGGACGAACCTAGCAATTGAGAGGTTAGAAAAGGCGAGGAGGGGGGAAAATCCGGAAAATATTAGAGGAATCCTCAGAGATCTCAGCTTTAATCTCAGTGGCCATAAGCTACATGCAGTTTTTTGGCCTAATATGGCTCCTCCGGGTAAGGGTGGAGGTAAGCCGGGTGGACGAATTGCAGATCAGATAGACAGAGACTTTGGCTCCTTCGAGACTTTTAAGAAAATGTTCAGCGACGCAGCAAAAAATGTCGAGGCATCGGGCTGGGCTGTACTTACATATGATAGTGAGGGTGAGTTTTTAATTATTTATCAAGTTGAAAAACATAATTTGCTACATCCGCCCAGTTTTCCAGTACTTTTAACAATAGATGTATGGGAACATGCCTACTATCTGCAGTACAAAAACGATAGAGGAGCATATGTTGATAATTGGTGGAATGTAGTAAATTGGGACGACGTAGAGAAAAGATTCTCTAAAATCATTTAAATTGTAGACATTTTGTTTTTTACTATAAAGTTATTCAGTGGTATTACTCTAATAGTTTTTTGATATTTCATAAGACTGCGCGGCTAGTAAATGCTTATTTCTTGGACTTCTTTGTTGAAGATGGTGCTTAACATATGGATGGAATGATGCGTGCTTTAGCTATGTCATTCATAGGGTTAGCCATTAGTCTAACTCCTGCATTTGTAAGCATAATACTATCAGGAACTGGGCTAGCTGGGACTACTGCTGCATATCTATTGGATAGCTGGCTTGATGGATTCTTTTCACTAAATCTTATATTCGCAATTATTGGTGTGCCCATAACTCTGGTAGGTCTTAAGAACTATAGGAAAGAGAGTAGAAAGAGGGCGAGATTATTTAGCTGGCGAGAGAGCGTCCACGAGGCAGAGTTATCAATTCTATAACTAAGTCAGAGATAATTCAACAACTTTTCTAGCTGCTTCTTCCATGGAATCGTACCACTCTAAACCATTCTCCATCAATATTCTCCTTCCTAATTCCTCTCTATTTCCAACAAGCCTAACCACGATTCTTTTAGCTTTATTAGAACTCTTTAAGGCCCTCACGATTCCGTTTGCTACTTCGTCACATCTCGTCAATCCGCCCAGAACATTTATGAAAATAATTTTTATTTTCTCATTTTGCAGAAGAAGGGAAAGAGCATTGAAGACAACTTCTTCGCTAGCACCTCCGCCTATATCTAGGAAATTTGCAGGCTGGCCTCCGAGGTTTTTTACTAAATCCATTGTTGCCATTGTTAGTCCTGCTCCGTTACTGATTATGCCTATGTCGCCATCAAGCTCCACGTAGTTGATTCCAAGGGCCCTGGCCTTTTCCTCTAGCGTTGCTTCTTCTCGGCTGAAGTCTAATCGATACTTTCTGACTGCATTATCATCTATCACCATCTTTGCATCGAGAGCCATAAGCTTTGACTCAGCTGTTACTGCGAGAGGATTTATCTCTACTAATTCGCAGCCTAGTTCCACATAGAGTTCATATAGATTTTTTATGATCTTACTGCATTCTTGAGCTAACTGGTTTTTTAATTCAAGGAAGCTTACGGCTTTTCTAACTTGATACTCATGTAGACCCACTATGGGATCGATTGGGATTTTACAAAGAATATCAGGATTAATCGAGAACAGCTCCTCGATATTTATTCCTCCAGTCTTAGAGGCGAGGAGTAAATGTTGCTCGCGACTCCTATCTAATACTAGAGCTATGTAAAGCTCAATGATAGGTCTCACCGCTTTTGCTACAATCAATTTGTTTACCTTTTCGCCCTTAATTGTCATGCCTAAGATCTCATTAGCGGTTTTTTCAACGTCTTCGGGTGATTCTACAATTCTTATGCCGCCGACCTTTCCTCTACCACCCACCAATACTTGGGCTTTGAGCACGACCGGAGGTCCTAGTGTCTTCGCAGCTATTTTTGCTTCTTCAGGGCTTTTAACTACTTTATAATCAGGATATGGAATATTCTTTCGCATAAATGTCTCTGCCGCCTCATATTCATACAGCTTCATTTTCGAATACAGTATTCTATTAATAATTAAAAATATTTGGATTTATTTCAGTCCTAAACGCCGAGGAATAATTCTGTATCAGGTATCCCGGCAGCGTGGAAAATCTCTCCTGGTACGGATTCTTTGCCTGGAGGTATGCCTGGCTTTAGGCTTCTATACCTCTCATAGAACGCAGTCCTTACTTTTTCGACATAGCCGAAGAGCTCCTTGGCATTGCTGTATTTGGACTTAATCGTTTTATATTTAATGCCTTTACTCGTGATCTCTGCAACGATACAGGTAATCCGCCCTTTCGCCTTATCATATGACTTCTTTACGCCCTTTGCAGATGAGTCTGCCACTGCTTCTACAAGAACAGAAACGTGCCTTTTTGCATGGTCCTTTTCCATTAGCAGATCAATTGCGAAGCCGCATCTTCCGAACCTTGCATATATCTGCCTCTCCATGGGATAGTGCCTCAGTGTTGCTAGCCCTCTTAAGGAGGGTTCGCTTAGAAGCCTAAGTATCTCCTCTAATACTGGATTGGGCCTTTGCATCTTCAAGAATCCTTAAAGAGAAATTATGTATTAAGCTTTCTCCTAATAATAGTGATAATACTTGAGGGGGACAGAGAAACTGGATGAGGTAGACCATAAAATATTGGCAGAGCTAATAAAAAACGCTAGGGTTTCTTATAGAGAACTGGCGAAGAAGCTTGGATTATCTGTCGCTACTGTAGCCTATCGTGTCACTAAGCTGCAGAAGAGCGGACTAATCAAAGGCTTCACAACCCTGATAAACTATGAGGAGATGGGATACGAGATCACAGCCATAATCAAGCTAGTAATCAAGGAGGGTCGACTACTCGAGGTTCAAAGAGAAATAGCGGCTGAAAAAAACGTAGTAGCAGTATATGACGTGACGGGCGAGGTCGACTCAATAGTCATTTGCCGATTCAAGGATAGGCAGGAAATGAGCGCCTTTATAAAGAGAATCTTAAAGATGCCCTATGTCGAGAGGAGTTCAACACACGTCGTGTTAGAGGTCGTCAAAGAAGACTTAAACTCCCTATTTACGTCGTGAAGAAAATAAAGCTGATGGATGGTAATATTTATTACCGAGAGTTTGTTGTTTCTTCACTGATGGTCGAGGTTAATTTGCTTCATTAAGTCTAGCCGTATAAAAGTCTTTATAGTAATCTCTACAGGGGTGTTGTCAAAATATGGGTAGGCTTAGATTTGCTATACCTAAGGGCTCGCTTGAGAATGATACACTAGAGTTGTTGAGACGTGCATTCTATGACGTCAAGGGAGCCGAGCGAACCTACAGGCCAGTAATTAGCGATAAAGAGATCGAGCTCAAGATTCTTCGACCTCAAGAAATCCCGATATACGTTGCTGAAGGGTACTACGACGTGGGCATAACTGGGCTTGACTGGGTCGAAGAGACGTCTGCAAAGGTAGAGGTGCTGAAGGATTTAGAGTACGGCAGGGTGAGGCTCGTCATGGCAGCTCCAATCGCGTATGGATATAAGAGCCTGAGTGATTTACTCGAGAGAAGACTGAACAGTAATATGCCTATTCGCATCTCAACTGAATATCTAAACATTACGGCTAAGAAAATCATGGCAAATGAGGTTTATCAGAAATACTTTGGGGAGAAGATGCCCATGATTGTGACCCCTTGGATTAGGAAAGGTGAGAATCCCAATGTTTGCATCTTCTTATCATTCGGTGCAACTGAGGCCAAGCCTCCCGAGGAGGCAGATGCAATAGTTGACAACACGGAGACCGGCAGAACACTCGAGCAAAACAACCTTACAGTTATAGAGGAGTTCATGACCAGTACAGCCATATTGATCGCTAACAAGGACTCTATGCAAGATCCATGGAAGAAGGAGAAGATACTTGATATCTTATCAATGTTTACCGGCGTCTTAGAGTCAAAGAAGAGACTACACATATTCTTAAATGTAAAGGAGGAAAACTTGGAGGAATTACTATCTATACTGCCGGCTCTTAAGGCCCCCACAATTAATAAGCTATCAGTAGAGGGGTGGTATGCAGTCAACACTGTCATCGAGAAAGAGGAACTTTTCAGAATTTTGCCAAAGCTTCGAAGAATCGCGCAGGGGCTTGTCGCGCATGAACCACAGCTCTTACTGTCTCTAGAAGAGATACTCCAAGGTGGTATGAATGGTGAAATTGATAAGAGCTAACAGAGAGAATATAGAGGAAATAATTGCAGAGATTAGAAGAAAAATACAGATAAGTGAAGATATCTACAACACTGTTAATCAAATAATTAATGACGTCAGGATAAATGGTGATGAAGCACTCATTAGACTTTCTAAGTCCCTAGATGGCATTGAAATCGTGCCTGAAGAAATTATCATCAATCGAGAAGCGTTAAGGGAAGCTCTAGGCAAAGTTGATGCAAAACTTATCTCGGCATTAAAGAAGCTGAGGAAAAATATCGAGAGAGTTGAGCGCTGTAGGCTTAGAGCTCTAAGCCAAGGGGTCAAGTTTCGAGACGGATACGCAGTGCGGCTCTCGTGGAAACCAATCGAGGCAGTTGGTTGCTATGCCCCCGGCGGGAGGGCTACTTACCTAAGCACGATACTCATGACAGGTGTTCCCGGAAAGGTTGCAGGAGTTCCTAGAATGGTTCTAGCAACACCCCCAAAGAAGAATAGGGATGATGAGTACGGGGTCATGGCTGCAGCATATATTGCTGGCTTCGACGAATTATTATGGATTGGTGGAGCCCAAGCGATCGCTGCACTTGCTTATGGTACTCAAAGAATAAGGCCTGTCAGGAAGATTTTGGGGCCAGGCAATAGATATGTCGTAGCAGCAAAACAGATTGTTCAGAGAGATATTGATGTTGACTTTCCGGCTGGCCCTACGGAGCTAGTCGTGATTGTAGATGAGACAAGCGACTTTAAAACTGTAGCCTATGACATGGCGGCACAGGCAGAGCACGGTCAAGACAGCATGACTCTTGCCATCACATTATCAGAAATTGCTGGAGAAAAATTGTTCAGAATGCTTGAAGAGTTATCAAACATTTTAGACTCAGAGACAGCGAGAAAATCGCTCCAATCAAACAGCTACGTAATCATTGCAGATGATTTAGAAACGTTATGCAAACTTGTAGACAAAATCGCTCCCGAGCACTTGGTAATCTCTGCAAAAAGCAGTCGCAAAATATTAAGACAGATCAGTAATGCTGGGGTAGTTACCGTCGGGAAAAATTTGCCGAGCGTTTTTATTGATTATTATTCAGGGACTAGTCACGTCTTGCCGACGGGAGGGTACGCCGCGACCTTCAGCGGCTTAACAGTGCTGGACTACGTCAGGACGATAAGCATCGTCTCAGGAAGCAAAAAATCTGTAGTAAATGCAAGGAGGATCATGGAGCCATTGATAATTTCTGAGGGTTTAAACCTTCACCTCCAGGTGTTAAGGGTTGCTGCTGGTGATTTAAACTGAAGCGCGAGTACTATAAACTTGGGGCAGGAGAGGAATTAATGGTTGCGCGAGACGCGCTAGAAAGCTTAAGGAGCATCGAGGCAGTAATCTTTGATTGTGATGGAGTATTAGTAGATACGAGGGGGTCTTATGATAAGGCAATTGTATTAACGGTCGACCAATTGTTATCTAGGATGTTGCATGTTGAGTTTCTCGGAAAGCCTGTTGGGACCGAAGAGATAAGATTATTGAGGGGTACAGGTGGATTCAATAACGATGCGTATACCGCATACATACTTACTCTCTGGTTATTCATTAATCTTCCAGAGGATGTTTTGCTGGGACTCAGAGAGGTATTTTCAAAGATTAGAGAATTGAGGGTTAGACAGCGTCCGGACGAGTTATTCCAACAAATCTCAAAAGACGCCTTGTCTACTCATGGATATTTACCAATCATTATTGAGGAGATACAGTACTCGATACCAGAAGTGGTCGGCATGTCCCGTCAAGGTTCTTCAAATATCACTACCTCAGATATGATAGAACAAAGGCTCGCTGATATAGCGGCACAGAGAGGATTCTTAGACGTGTACAGGATTTTTAAGGATATCTTGGGCATGCCTGGAGAATATGGCAGCGGCTTGATCGAGACGATATTCTCAGATCTTTATTATGGTGAGAATGTTGTCTCAAGAATTCATGGAGATGGGCCATACTTCAAGTTTGGAGAGGGTCTCTATACGAACGAGAGAGTATTCATTAGCGAGGATACGCTCAAGCATCTTACATCAAGGCTTGGACGTACATATATCTCAATAGTTACCGGACGAGATAGGGTGGTCTCAGAGATTGTTCTGGGCGAGCTCGTCGAGTATTTTAACATGAATGCATCTGTCTTCATCGCTGATGAGTTAAAGAAGGGAGTTTCCGATAAGATAGAGAAGCCTAGCCCCTATGGCCTAATCAAATCTGCCTCATTGATGGGGCCTGTCACGAAGGTAGCATATGTCGGAAACTCTGTGGAAGACATCATGATGGCTAGGAATGCGGCTCAGTTTGGTCTGAAGACACTCTTCATAGGCGTGACAGGCCTCTCCCCTAGTCCTGCACTTGATAGAGACCTCTTCATTTCAATGGGTGCAGATGCGATCATCGAGAAGCCTGATGCATTGTTAGATATCTTAGGCGAGGTGAAGAGAAGGTTTTGAGGACAGCAACGATCAATAGGAAGACAAACGAGACAGAAATTGAGGTCCATTTAAATATTGATGGAGAGGGTTCCTTCATTGGGTCAACGGGGATAAAATTTTTAGATCATCTTCTGTCTCTATTTGCCTATCATAGTTTGTCGAACATTACTGTCAGGGCTTTATGGGATCTTACGCATCATGGTGTTGAAGACGTGGCGATTACTCTCGGAAATGCGATTGGTAAGGCATTGGGGACGAGGGGCTCGATTAAACGTTTTGGGTACGCAATTATCCCTATGGATGAGGCCCTAGCTGAGGCCTCCGTCGACCTAATTTCTCGTAGTCATTCAGCGATACAGCTTCAGCTACAGGGAAGAGATGTTGAAGGCATGAAGGCAGAGGATATAAACCACTTTTTCGCAACTTTAGCCTCATCGATACCTGCAGTAATTCATATACACGTCAAGTACGGTTTAAATGATCATCACAAGGTTGAGGCAGCGGTCAAGGCGCTTGCAGTGGCCTTAAGGGAGGCATGGCGGATCGATCCAGAGAGAAGAGGCTCATCAAGTTCTAAGGGCGTGATGTAGCCTTGAAGATAGGTATTCTTAATTACGGTATAGGGAATCTATACAGTTTGACCAATGCCTTTAGAAGACTCGGTGTATACGTCGAGATATTTACAGACCTGTCAAGATCTGAGATCGATGGATTAGTACTGCCTGGTGTTGGGAATTTCGAAGCAGCTGCGAGAAATATATCATTGATGAGGGAGGAAATCATTGAGGTCTTTAATTCATCAATGCCGATCCTCGGGATATGCCTTGGGATGCAGCTATTTTTTGAGAGAAGCGAGGAGGGTGCTGGAAGTGGACTAGGAGTTTTCAGCGGCGAGGTGGTAAGGTTTAGGATAGATGGTAAACTTCCACACATAGGGTGGAACACGTTGAGCAAGGTTAAAGATTCACCGATACTTGAGAATGTGAATGATGGCGAGTGGGTGTATTATGTTCATTCATACTATGCTATACCACGAGACAGAAACATAGTGTTAGCCGAGACAAATTACGGTGTAAACTTCCCATCAGTGGTTGGCAGTTCGTCAAAATTTGGAACACAGTTCCATCCAGAAAAATCAAGCACTACAGGACAAAAAATCTTAAAGAACTTTCTGAACATTTGTAAAAAATGAAAATGCACGTATATACGAACCATGGTGAAACTTCACCAGACAAGACTAGCTTCATCGTTAAATTATACCTCGCCATATGACTACTTCGGATTGGAGGTCTGGGGTTCTATAGATCTACTCGGCGGGAAGGTTGTTAGACTGGTTAAGGGAGACCCCACAAGTACGATTGTATACTCAAATAATCCAGTCCACGTGGCCAGAAAATTATCCTCGATCGGGCTTGACGGGTTACACATCGTCGATATAGACGCTGCGCTTGGCCGGGGCAGAAACATAGAGATAATCAAGACAATAATTGAGAACGTGAACATAAAGACACAAGTCGGTGGAGGCATTAGAACAGTAGAAATGGCCACATCTCTACTTGAAATGGGAGTCAGTAGGATAGTGATCGGAACCGCTCTCTTCACAAATCAACAATTAATTAAGGATATTCTAGGCAGCTATGATTCTGAGAAAGTTGTAGCTGCGCTCGACTATGGTAAGGGCGGAGTAGTCTATAAGGGCTGGAGCCTTATCGCACATATGACCCTGGAAGAAGGCTACAACATGGTTAAAGAATTATCGATCAAATATGTTTTAGCAACTGCGGTTGAGCGTGACGGCACGATGATGGGCCCAGACCTTGAATTGCTATCAAAACTCAGTCCAGAAGATAGGGCGATTACGTATGCAAGTGGTGGGATATCTACTCCTCAAGAGGTTTCGGAACTTGCTAAGCTGAATTTTAAGGGCATAATCTTAGGTAGAGCACTTTACGAAGGCTTAGTTCCTCCAGGCGACCTAGTAAAGGCGGCGAGGCAGGGAGAGGTTGCCTCTGGCTAAGCGTATTATTCCCTGTCTCGATGTAGATATGGGTAGAGTTGTTAAGGGTGTATCTTTTAGGAATTTAAAGAGTGCTGGAGACCCAGTCGAATTGGCTTCCTACTACTCGGCTCAGGGAGCTGACGAGCTTGTCTTTCTGGATATTTCAGCATCTCTTGAAGGCCGAGAAACACTAGTCGAGGTTGCTAGAAGAGTTGCGTCAGTCATAGATATTCCATTTACCGTCGGTGGCGGAATCAGAAATCTCGAGGATGCATACAAACTACTCGCGAATGGTGCTGATAAAGTATCGCTAAATACCGCGGCTATTCAGAATCCAAAAATAATAAGTGTGATTTCAAAAACTTTTGGAGATCAATGTGTAGTTTTAGCGATAGATGCAAAAAGAGAATATGAAGGGAAAGAGGTTATCTATCGTGTATATAGTCACAGCGCTACTAGGCCGACCCCACTCAAGGCCGAGGAGTGGGCGAAAGAGGGTGAGAGGTTGGGAGCGGGTGAAATACTCCTCACGTCGATTGACAAGGATGGTAGAAGAGAAGGATACGATATAGAGCTACTAAAAAGAGTTACAGGCGCGGTTAATTTGCCAGTCATTGCTAGTGGCGGGGCAGGAAAGCTTGAACACTTCTATCAAGCTATAATTGAGGGCGGAGCAGATGCAGTACTAGCCGCATCGATATTTCACTATGGAATCTATACTATTAGAGAGGTAAAGGAGTACTTATCGAGTAGGGGTGTGCCTGTCAGAATATGACCATTAGGGATGAGCTCTCTGTCGAGGATCTTGAGTTCGCCCGTCTTGGTGGTCTTATCGTTGTGGTCGTGCAGGACGCCATGACAAAGGACGTCTTAATGGTGGCATTCGCGAATAAGGAGGCGATATTAAGAACCATGAAGGAAAAAATAGCCTATTTTTGGAGTAGATCGAGAAATAAGCTTTGGATGAAGGGCGAGACTTCAGGAAATATCCTGCAGGTCGAAAAAATTTTGGTCGATTGCGATGCTGACTCAGTAATCTACCTAGTCAAGCCGAGAGGACCGGCCTGTCATACTGGGAAGACATCTTGCTTCTACAGGACACTTAGAGAATAATTCGTCTATGATAAATTAAATTAAGTAAATATAGACCCTGTACTTATCATTAACCGAAGAAACTTGGGTAGACCAGTAGATTATAAGTCTGCTCCTATAGATCCTGACTTTAAAAGCAAATTACCAAAGACAGGAGAACATAATGGACATGCTGTGTGGGGGGAAGGTGTTCAGAGACCTGACGCCGAGGGTAAGCCATATCCTACAAAGCTCGGGATTCATGGCACGAACGTAGCAGTTGACTGGGACTCATGCATTGCTGATGGCGCATGCATGGATGTATGCCCAGTAAGCGTATATGAATGGGCATTAAACCCAGGCAATTCAGGCTCAGGCAAAGACAGAGTAATAGATCCGAACAAGGATAAAGAACTCTGGGAAAAGTATAGGACGGATAAGAGTGACCCTGTCAGAGAGTCTGACTGCATATTTTGTATGGCATGCGAGTCAGCCTGCCCGGTCCTCGCAATAAAAATCACGCCACCGTAAATCGTGTATAGATAAAGCATTTTTTTGATGTTTTAATTATCACGAACTGTTATGATTAAATATTGATTCACCTCATTGTATCTGCATGAATATTGCGTATGCCCAGAAATTGATAGATGAGATGTATGGCGGTAGAGATAGAGCAAGAGGATTGGATAAGACGGCTCTCTGGCTGGTTTCAGAGATGGGTGAAGTGGCAGACTCTCTGGTGAAGAATGACTTAGAATCTCTAAGAGAAGAAGTCTCAGACGTCTTAGCTTGGCTGTTAACCCTATGCAATGTATCAGGAATAGACCTAGAAACAGAATTTAAAAGAAAATATGGTAATGGCTGTCCTAGATGTAGGAATGTTCCATGTCGCTGTCCTTAGCTACTCTTTTGATCGTCGCTTCACTATTCTTATTCTACAGAGGAGATAGTCTCCGTCCCGGATCTCGAATATCTTCCGAATCTCTTCGGGAATCGTTATTCTTCCGCCTGCAGTTACCTCAGCGAAGAACGGTATGTCTTCCTCCTTGATTGTTACCTCTCCCATATCTTTACTTACATTGAAATTTTACTCAAGCTCTATTTTAAACTATTCTACCCTACGACTTCGACTCCAGGTCCGACACTCGACTCGATGCCCCAAAGACCCTCCTCACTCAGGGCTTTACTAACTTCTTGAACCCACTCAGGCAATGTATTCACATATACTGTCGGGCCTGTCTGCATTGAATAATATGCTGGTATTCCCTCGCTTCTAAGCTTCTTAACGACATTTATAACTTTCAAGCTCTCCGCATTCATAAGTATCAACCTGCCATGACCTGTCATCGTGACTGCATGGAGCTCGAGTGAGTCCAGCTCGACGAGCTCTCCAAACCTCTTGAAGTCGTTATCCTTTATCGCCTTAACTAGCTCGTCGCATCTTTTCTGAGCTGACTCAATACGGGCCCTAAAAAATGAGGATGTCTCAGCCTCTCTGTGTGCCTCCTCGGTTGAAGTCTTCATGAATAGGGGAACGATTATGAACCTAATATCGAAGTCCTTTTTAGTCGCAATCTTTACTGCGTAGCTATCCTCATCGCTGTTTCCAGCATACCATCTTGCATACTCTCCAATTACTGATCTGCACGCTGAACCCGCTAAAAGCCTCGCGAGTCTCGAGATTAGTTTTAGGTCCCATCCAAACTTTTTTCTTAGTCCTGCAGCTTCATATGCTGCTGCAGCCAGGGCCGCTCCCGCCGCTGCCGAAAAGCCAAGTCCCTTCGCGTTCCTGATAGGTGAGTGATTAACTGAGTTTATCAAGCAGCAGTCGTTAATCCCCGCGAGTCTTCTAACCCTCTCTATCACTGTTATTACTCTCTCGAGCGCTCTGCCCCGTACCTCTTCTCCATTTATTAATAGTTTATCTGTCTCGAAGTCTCCGAACTCTACCGTAGTCGTCGTGTAGAGGCAGTCAGTATTGACTGATATGCTGTCATGGTAAGGTATTCTTAATTCCCAGTTTTTTAGTCCATGATACTTGATCAGTGCCTGCATCGTATATGCCTTCGCCGTCGCCTTACTCACATAATTACCCAACCAAAGGCTTAATTTATTGATATGCAAGCCATGAAAAACACATATTACTGAATCTCACCTTCGAATCGCGATGAGCAAGGATCCTGCCAGGATTTACTTCTCCCCTAAGATGACTGAACGTGAGAGAGCGGTTTTTGAGGCTGGGATTGCCCTCTCAACAATATTTAATCTGCTCCATGGAATGCCAGTTCCGAGGGATAGGAAGGCTGCCAGAATTCTTGAGAGGGCGATGGAAGAGGTAATTAAAACTCAGCCATATAGGAGAGAAGTAAGAATCAAGATACGTCACAGGGTTAGGAGGGGAGTCTATGGCTACGATGTCGCGAGAGGAGAGAATATCTACGCATCAGTCAAGGTTAAGTATGGCTCAGCAGAGGTTACCGGAGAGCTACGCTGGATAAAACGCTTACGCTATCCCCTGATGTATATTAAAGAAATTAAAAACAAGTATTAGTAGCGAATTGGTATTGTTCTTCTTTTTGGAATGCTCCTGCTATGAGTATCAGTAGAGATTGTGTACTAGGTGTGGATCTGGCGGGGAGTGATAGGCGTCCGACAGGCATGTGCCTATTGTACAGGGACTATGCCTGCAGGTGCTGGATCGTTTATAGAGATGTGGATATAATACTCGCAGCTTTGGCTTATTTGCCGCGCGTAATCGCCATAGATGCTCCTCTCACCCTTCCTAGGGGTAGAAAGAGTCTGACGACTCGTGAGCCAATTCACTTTAGGAGCTGTGATTTAGAATTAAGGAGAAGAGGTATTAGATTCTTCCCAATAACGCTTGGACCGATGAGAACATTGACTGCTAGAGGAATGCTGCTAAAGAAAGAATTGGAAGAGCTAGGATTCAACGTGATCGAGGTTTATCCGGGAGGGGCGCAAGACGTGTGGGGGCTTCCAAGAAAATCAAAAGATCTAAATATGCTCATCGATGGATTAAGATCTCTTGGGCTCAGAGGATTAAGGATGGATATGACCGGAGACGAGGCTGATGCCGCAACATGTGCACTTGTCGGGCTTCTATACATTGACAAAAGATACGAGGCACTTGGAGACGTGGATGAAGGACAGATAATAATGCCTCTTCCTATATGCAATAAATCAGATAAACGATGCCTCTAGTCTAAATATCAGCATCATTATTTAACCTAAGATTCAGAAATGGTAAAGAGGTCGCCATCGACTCTCCTAGCATTTACTGGTTTTATCGTAACCACATCCGGACAGATGAGTGCTCCCATCCTATCATTGTATGCTTTGAGTCATCTACGAGCATCAACAGCCGAGATAGGACTGATCTTCTCAATCTTCTCTCTGTCATCGCTCGTTGTGAGATTACTTATGGGGCTGATATTCACCGGTGATTTCCTGATGAAAGCACTGATTGCAGGTCTCGTAATAAACAGTTCATCAATGATTAGTTATGCGGTTGCGCCGAACGTCCCTGCCCTTGTCGGAATCAGGGCCATTCATGGAGCTGCATTTGCCTTTGACGTGACCACAATGCTGACTCTTTCTAGCCTAGTAGCGTCAAGCGACCAAGAAGTATCCAGCTCCCTAAGTAGGTACACTACTGGTGTTGCTCTCGGACTCATGCTCGGACCCGCCATTGGGACGCTAACGGTCACGGTTCTCGGATTAAGATATACGCTGGTCGCAGCGGGAATCGCTAGCATTCCAGCAATAATTGCAGCATCAATTCTATTTCGTGAATCAAGGGGTATGTGTATCTGGCCGGACTCGAGGAGACCTAGCACCAATGACCTAAAAATGCTCTTCTACAATGATGGATTGAAGCTCTCAACGCTTATCTATCTCTGCTACACCATTGCGTATGGCGTCGTTCTTGCCTATGCACCTGTCGTCGGCAAGCTTGACCTCGAGATGCGTGAAGAGAACATAACCCTGCTCTTCTTTGGTTATTTCGCAATAACGCTGATATGTAGAGCATTACTTCCAAAAATCCTAAGGGGGATAAGCATTACTCGTCTGCTCCTCATCTCCCTCTCAGCTGCCGCGGCTGGACTCTTCACAATGGGGATAAGTGCCTCGCTTGTATTGTTCGTCTTGGGGTTCGAGCTTACCGCTCTTGGTCATGGATTCATCTTTCCACTGACAGCCATGATAGTGGCTAAGACAATTACCCCAGAGTTAAGAATGCTCGGCAACTCCATCTATCTCTCTTCTTGGGATGCTGGATTAATGATTGGGCCATTGTTTTCATCCGCACTTACGGTCTCGCTGCCTCTTAGAGCCACGATCGCCGTAATGTCCTCTACTCCAGTGATTGGTTTAGCTTTAGCTAGCCGTGTTAAAAGATTAGGACTGGATTAGTAATTTTCATACCCTTATTATTCTTCCGCTCGCCGCCTTCTTCAGCCTGTTCATTATTGCGAGCCCTAACCCACGTTCCTCTACTCCTTCTGCAATGATTACCTCTACTCCTCTTTCATCAAGCTCGCGTAGTGATGCGAAAAGGTTCCTCGCCACCTCTACTAGGTCTCCTGTCTCTCCTAGACTAATCTCTTCACTGACGCCGTAGCCACTCTTGCCTATATATAAGACACCTGTCCTTACTCCCTTCTGCATGTATTTCTCTAATAGTTCCCGTATCTTTTTCTTTACGTTCTGTCGCTCTCCTTGAACTACGAGGAGCTCGGCCTTCGGTGCGTAGTGTCTGTACTTCATTCCCGGCGATTGGGCGAGGATGTTGTCCAGCTCCTTCTCAGCTAGGACGACAGGATGAATCTTGACCTCACCAATCTCTTCTTTTAGTTGTTCAAGCGTGACACCGCCAGGTCTCAGAATCATTGGCGGTGTACTCACTAGGCTCAGGACTGTCGACTCCAGTCCTATCTCAGTCTCTCCGCCATCAATTATAATATCGACTCTGCCGTAAAGATCTTTGATGACATGTTCAGCCCTGGTCGGACTTGGTGAGCCTGAGAGATTGGCGCTTGGGGCGGCTATTGGTCTCTCCGCCTCCTCGATCAGTCTCAGGGCTACTCTGTGTCGCGGCATCCTTACAGCCACGGTATCAAGCCCGGCCACCGTCAATTCTGGGAGACGGGGATTCCTTCTCAGCACTAGTGTTAGGGGGCCTGGCCAGAATTTTGAGATTAACCTCCAGGCCAGCTCTGGTAGCTCAACAGCGACTTCTCCTAACATTTCTCTGCTGCTTATATGGACGATTATTGGGTTGTCAAGCGGACGCCCCTTAGCCACGTATATTTTTCTTACTGCCTCTGGGTTAAAGGCATCTGCACCAAGTCCATAGACTGTCTCGGTCGGAAAGGCTACGAGTCCCCCCCTCTTGATAACTTCAGCAGCGATTTTTATGAGACCTACTTCTGGATCGTTCGGGTTTACCCTCAGTATCTGGGTATTCATGCTAACTCTCCATGCTTGGCTGATTTCCACCCAGAGAACAGTTGGGCCTCGTAATAATCTTAAGCAAGAGTCTTTTTAGGATCTATCATCTCTCCTTCGGGAGGCACGATCACGATTGGTATCTTGACTTTGTCTAGTAATCCTTTTGCTACGCTCCCTATCCCCGTTTGTCTAAAATGTCTTCCTCGATAACCAATCACGAGTATTCCGCCATACTTCTCGGTCTCTCGGAGCAATACTGAGACCGGGTCACCTTCAAGGATAACGAACTTTGGTTTGATACCCCTTTCTTCTGCATGCTTGCTTATTTCCTCAGCAATCATGCTCGCCTCTCTTAACTCATCATACAGAGCCTTGTCCGTTACTGGGAAGTATGCCGGGGTTCCTGGCTCCGGGACGCTTGCCCTAGCGTATGATCCTTTTGCTCCGGATAGAACGTGGCTGCTTACGACGTGTATTATGATTAAGTCCCATCCGAGTCCAGAGGCGAGCTTTACCCCCAGCATTCCTACGGGCATGCTGAGTGGGGAGCCATCAATCGCGGCTATGACGCACCCCTTGACCGACTTATCCTCAGACATATCACTATTTCGCCTCTCTCTGACTTAGAATTGGGGCATGTATTAGCCCCATCCCAAGTCTGCCGACTGCTGAGACTATGTAAACTATAAGTATTGCGATGTCCTGCCTCATCCTTGACTCGAGGACACCAAGCATGACTCCGCCAGTTATTGATCCTGCAAAGTAAGATGAGCCGGCCAATAGGTTGTAGAATGCTATGAAGCTCGCCCTCTCCTCCATCGGTGTCTTCTCTATTAGGAATAGTAGAACCGCAGTATTTATGAGCGCTGCATTAACTCCGGCGAGAATGTTTACTCCTAGCAGAAAGGGAAATGAGGGTGTCAGTCCATAGACTATGGGTAGCACTGCTAGGCTCGACCTATTGATCATCAGCGTCTTGGCAGCCCCTATCCTGCTTGTGGCATTACTGAGCAGGTAGAGCCCCAGTATTCCGGCCGCTCCTGAGGCGACCGTAAGTATACTGATCTCGAAAAACGTGAGTCCAGCCACCCTGGCCAGAGTTACCGTAAATACTGGCCAGGCGATAGACATAAAGAAGCCGAAGCCAGCATTTACTAGACAGAACCTTAAAAACAACCCTTCCCTAACGATATGCTTCGTAACAGACACTATGTTTATTCGGCCTGGAGTAGTGTATCTCCTCTGGGCGGACCTGAAGCCGATCATGACGATTGCTGCGAGCAGCCCGCTAACAGTAGCTATTATGAATCCAACAGTGAATCCTGGAAGACCTATTAGTGATGAGAGTCCTACGAAAAGCGTCGAGAACATTGAACCGGCCTGCGTCCATAGGTTTATCGAAGTCGAGACAATGGCCCTACTCGAGGCAGGGACTAAATCTCCGATAAGTCCGACGAATGCTGGTGCAGCCATGGCCGTGAAGACTGATTGAACAGCCACTAGAAGCGTAATCATTCCCGGGTCATTAGTCATCGCGATAAACAACCATATGACTGAAGATATGACTCCGCCGACAATGATGAATGGTACTCTAGTATTCTTCTTATCGCTCAGGTACCCCCAGATTGACTGGAAGACATTCGTGCCGAGGTTGAGGAATGAGTGTAGAAGGCCTAGCTGAGAGGACGAGGCGCCGACATAGGCTGCATAAATCGGGACATACGGTGTGCCCGCGCCGTCTGAGACAGATGCCAAGAGAGCCCTCGCATAAATTCTCTTAAAGTTATCCACGCAGAAAAAGCATCCTGCAATCTTATAAACACTTACCCCGATTTTTACACTATGCAACCATTCAAATTGATTTATTGGGATATCGTAACGACTCAAAATACACAAATATGCGCAAAGATTTCTGCTTCTATCTACAATTTATAAATAATTTAACCTGCGAATGAACATTAATTAAGTATTCTCAGTTCTATGATAACAGAATGTCTGAAGAGTCGGATGAAGATTACTCAGCTCGCCCCTCTAGGAGAAGATTCATAGCTGGTGCGGCTGCCTTCTTTGGCTTTACCTTTATTCTCTCAGCAATTGCTGGGCTTGGGAGTAGGCCGGCCCTAAGACCTCCAGGCGCTGTGAGTGAAGATGAGTTCCTCTCGAGATGCATAAGGTGTGGAAGATGTGTAGATGTATGTCCAACAGATGGAATAAAGCTATCGGGTCTTCTTGAGAGTGGGCTTGGCACCCCGGTCATGAGTGGCTACTGCGCGGTATATTTAGAACTAATTAATCCAGATCCAGTGAAGAATTTCGAGTTTAAGATGAATGGTAGCAGGGGTACACCGTGTCTGAAATGTATAAGTGCTTGTCCGACGGGCGCGTTGATTTCAATCCCAGTTGAGGAGATTAGAATTGGGACCGCAGTGATAAACAGGAATACCTGTCTCGGATGGACACAACATACCTGCTTTAGGTGCGTCGCAGTATGCCCCTTCAATGCAGTCACTATGAGTGAGGCCGGGGGACCAGTAGTGATAAGGGATATCTGTACTGGATGTTCACAGTGCGTCTACGTATGTCCAACTCTGCCTAAGTCAATTGGCGTGCATCCCTACCCAGAGAGAGGATTGGGGTACGGCTATCGATGGAGGTGGGGAAAGGGTGCGTAAAAGAATCCAGCCCATCAGGCATATAATTCAAGTCCTTTTCTTCGTTCTACTACTTTTCATGGTCGTAGGCACCATCTGTAGCTTCGCCTTAGGAGGAGTAGAGTTCACTGAGCCCCTTGGAGCACTGCAGGTCCTCGTAGGAGTATCAATATTCAATACCCCCGAGAAGCTTTACTTTCTACTAGCGTCATCCGCAGTGCTGGTAGTTGTGACGGTTATTATTGGTAGGGCATGGTGCGCTTGGGCATGCCCAATAATGTCGGTCAACGAGCTTATTGAATACGTCATGAAGAAGAGTCATTACAAGCCATTGGGAGAGAGAGGGAAGAAAAATCGCGAGTTCGGCGAGACGAGGTTCGCGACGCTGGCTGGAGTAGTTGCCGCGGCAGGAATTTCCGGGAGTGCTGCTTGGTGTAATTTCTGCCCAATAGGTGCGATCTGCAGGACAAGGAGCTCGGGCTTAATTGTCGCAGGAGCCGAAGTCATGATTCTCGGAATGGTTTTCTCGGCGAACCTCTATGAGAAGAGGTTCTTCTGTAAATATCTCTGCCCAGTGGGCGGACTGCTTATACTGTTGAGCAAGATTAGTGCCTTCTTTGTCCCCCGGGCTGACGAGAAATGTAGGAGCTGTAGGGCGTGTGAATCTATCTGCCCAGAGGGGATACCTCTGTACAGCAATAACCCAGACATGTCTAAATGCACTAAATGCCTAGTCTGCTACACCAACTGCCCATACGGCGCAGTGAGAATAAACATATTCTAAGACCAGGAGCTATACATTGAGTCTTCTCAATAGACGATTCATCCGCAATGTTAATGAGCATCATTAGTAAGAATTACTCAGATGTTGGAAATAATTGACCTATGGAAGATCTACAAGACAAGGTCTATTGAATACCCAGCGCTGAGAGGCGTCAATCTGAGACTCGAGAGAGGTGAGTTCTTAGCAGTTGTGGGCCCATCGGGCTCAGGAAAGACTACGCTCCTAAATTTAATTGGTGCTCTCGATGTACCCACGAGAGGAGAGATAATTCTCGACGGAGTAAGCTATGGATCAGTTGGGAAAGGTGGGTTGGTAGAACTGAGAAGGAACAAAATTGGATTCATATTTCAGACCTATAACCTCTTGTCACAGCTGACATCGCTCGAGAACGTTGAGCTCCCGCTTATCGCTCAGGGTGTTAGCCCAAGAGTCAGGCGTGAAAGGGCCATGAAGCTGCTTGAACGTCTTGGACTGGCCGAAAAGGCAGATAAAAAGCCATGGGAACTAAGCGGTGGAGAGCAGCAAAGAGTAGCAATTGCCAGAGCACTAATTAATAATCCATCGCTAATTCTTGCCGATGAGCCTACAGGCAACCTCGACTCCAAGAATGCCGTAGCGGTTGCAGCTCTGCTACGTGAGGTCAATGAAGTTGATAATAAGACAATTGTCTTGGTGACGCATAATATGGAGGTTGCGAGGTATGCAGAGAGAATTGTCTATCTTAAAGATGGCACGATTGAGAAAGAGGAGGTAGTGGGAAAATGAAGAAGATAATTAGTCAAACATTTATTCTCTCATTGGTCATTACGACCTTCCTACTGCTACTGATTAATACAGCCCCAATATATGCGCAGGAGACAGGAGAATTTGCAATACTTGATATTTGGTGGGGAGACGAGGCTCAGAAGATTGAGGTTGGTCCAGGAAGCATTAACGTTCCACTCACAATGAAGATACTCTACAAGGGAGAAGACCCACTAATATACGCAAGAATAAGAATGGTGCTTCCAGAGGGCATAACAGGAGTTGACGGCGCAACCACGGTTAGCATGTATATTTCTCCAAATATTAACAGAGGAGACGTTATAACAGTAAGCTTCAGACTGAACATCGACAAGAATCTTAAAACAGGGACATATCCAACTTTCTTTGTATTTCAGGGATTCAGGGCTGAAGCAGACGACAAACCTGAAGTCTTTAACTCAGTCACCACGATAGATCTGCAGATTAAAGGCGAAGTAAAAATCAAGGCAGAAACAACTGACAGCACCCTTGTGGCGGGAAGCAGGAACATCCTCCCCATAATTTTTAGAAACACTGGTACTGGATTAGCCACGAAGATAAAGATACTTGTAACTGCTAGCCAACAGATAAGTGTACTGGTGCCTGAGTTCGAGGTTGAATCCCTAGGGCCTGGAGAGAGCATAACGCTATCGGTGCCTCTATATGTCTCAGCCTCCCTCGGAGGATCATCTGTCTCTCTTTCACTGACAATTAATTACCTTGATGCTTATCTGAATAGTAGGTCATTATCGACGGAGATAGGGCTTATCACATCGCAGCCATCCACGCCAAGCCTTCTCTTAGAAATTTCGCCTAATGAGCTTGCCATGCTGACTATGAATGATGTTGTGCTCAGAATAAGCAACCTTGGTGGAGCCGCGATAACTGATCTTTCAGTAACCCTCACGCCTTCTTCTCCCCTTATACTTATTGGATCGGATGGAAAATTTAGCGTGGGAACGCTTGAGGCAGGAAAGTCCATCGTTCTGCCCTTAAGCCTATATGTCATGGAGACTGCTGCTCAGTCTTCCCAAATTTCTGTCTCACTGTCATATATCGATGCCGCTAATCAGCTTAGGACAGAGTCTAGGATGTTAAATATATTCATAACTGCGGAGCCTAAGCAACTTCTCTCACCCATTGACGTCAGGATCAATCCAAAAATCCTCTACTCTGGGATGATCAATAATGTCTCAGTTACTGTTAAGAATGTTGGGACCTCTCAGCTCAGAGCAGTTACTCTGACATTCCCAACTAGTGGTTCTTCAATTACTTGGCTAGATGAGGGGGCGGTCTCAATTGACCAGCTTGAACCCGGTAATGAGCATAGCTTTGTCTGTAAGGTGTTCGTATCATCTGATGCACCATCTTCTCTAGCATTGACTCTCAGTCTCAATTATTATGGAAGTGATAATATTCTTAAGCAAGAGCAGAGACAAGTCGGGGTTCTCGTCAAGGGATTGATAAAATTTGAGGTAGCTGACTTTGCCGTCCTTCCTGAGAATCCTTCCATTGGTCAGACATTCTCAGTGACGCTCATATTGGTAAATACCGGTACTTCTAAGGCATCTTCAGTGGCGATACAGCCTAGCAGAATTGAGGGCTTCAGGACTTTCGGTCAGTCTAGAAGCTTCCTCGGAGATGTTTCAATAAACACTCCGACATCGGTGACATTCTCATTCTCGGCTCTGAACAACACCAAGCCTGGAATTAATCAAATTCCATTCGTTTTATCCTTTAAGGACAGCTTAGGAGAAACTCACACGCAGGAGTTAATGATACCTGTGAGGATAGTGGCTCAGCAGAGCATGCAACAGACACAGGTACAGACGGCTAGAGGCTCGGAGCAGACCGGCCTAATTTCGCCTATGACCATAATTCTCCTCACCGTTATTGGAGCAATCTGCGTAGTTGTAGGGTTTATAATCGGCAGGAGGACAAGGAAGTGAGAATTGACGATCTCTTTAAGCTAAGCATAAAATCATGGGGCGAGAGAAAAGTTAGAATCATCCTCCTAATGCTCGCGATAGCTATTGGCGTTGCAAGCATCATAGCGCTAGTTTCTCAGACTACTGGCGTTCAGCAGTCAGTCGTTAACCAGTTGCAGACACTTGGACCTACTGCAATAATACTTACACCAAGTGGAAGATCCCAGTTAACGGATTCAGATGTCGCACTAATCGGCTCGCTTCCAAAAGTTGAGACTGTCGTGCCCTTGATTACTTATAGGGTCTATACGTCTAGGGCTGGACAGGACGTAGAGTTGACACTTGTAGGCATTGAGCCAGCGAGGCTGCCCGACCTGCTAGGCGACCTGAAAATTATTGAGGGCGCATTATATCCCGGCGGTCTCTCTCCAATCGGAGTAGTTGGCTATGAAGCCGCATATCCATCCACTCTTGGCGGGACACAAGTAGTATTTGTTAATCAGCCGTTAATTATTGAGCAGAGAGCACAGTCTTTTACTAGGAGGGTAACGGTCCTAATCAGCGGAATACTAGATAGGTATGGCGCCTCGGCCTTTATCTCTATAGACAACTCAATATTCATGCCGATCGAAGCCCTAAAGATAATAGCAAATAGAAATGACTACAACTTGATCTTAGTAAAGGCGGATAGTGTTGATAATGTCGATGCGTTGGTCGAAGAATTAACAACGATTTATGGAGATCGAGCGAGAGTCATGGCGTTGCAGAGCCTTGCGTCTACGATTTCAAGCATCATTGGACAGTTCGGACTTCTGCTCGGGTCAATAGCAGGTATCTCGCTGACAGTTGCAGGTCTAGGAATAATGAACATAATGATGATATCAGTAATCGAGAGGACAAAAGAGATCGGCGTCATGAAGGCTGTGGGATACAGGGATAGAGAGGTATTGCTCATATTCATAGTCGAGTCATTCATGATTGGAATACTGGGAGGACTACTAGGCATAGGTCTCGGAACTGCTGCCTCATATATCATGCCAAGTTTGCTAGGAACATTATTCAGAGCTCCGACAGGAGGGGCAGCTCCTGCTTCTACGCGTGGATTCTCAAACCCACAGTTCGGTGGGACGCAGGTCAGCTCGATGTTCTCTTTTACTCCAGTCATCTCGCCAGAAATTGTCTTCACGGCATATGGATTTGCAATCATGATTAGTGTGATAGCAGGTATCTATCCTGCATGGCGTGCCAGTAGGTTAGATCCAATTAGAGCAATTAGGTACGAGTAAGTCGTTTTTCATTTAAAGATGCTGTCTAGCAGCATCATGACTGTAAAGCCTATCAAGAAGCCGAGGGATGCTTCTCGTCCGAATCCTTTTTTATGGCTCTCGGGAATCATCTCGTCGACGACTATGAATAGCATCGCTCCGGCGGCAAAGGCCATTCCCCATGGAAGGACCGTGCTGGTAATAGCTACTAGGGTTACTCCTATTAGTCCGCCAATTGGCTCGACTAGTCCAGTCAGCGTTGCATAGCTTATCGACCTTGCCTTGCTGTATTTTTCACGCAGAAGTGGAAGCGCAACAGCTAATCCTTCAGGTGCGTTCTGCAGCCCAATAGCCGTGGCCACGATTATTCCTCTAGAGACTACTCCGGACCCGAAGCTGACGCCCACTGCAAGCCCCTCAGGGAAATTATGCATAGTTACGGCTATTATGAATAGCCAGAGTCTCGAGAGTCTCGAGGGAGGCCCCTCTAGTCCTGCAACCGGGTGGAAATGCGGAATGATTTTATCAATGATGAGTATCGTGAAGGCGCCGAGCAGTAGGCCGAAGGTAGCCACCAATGGTCCTCCAATCTCAATAGAAGGTACCAGTAGGCTAAAGGCCGTCGCGGCCAGCATGACTCCAGCCGCAAACCCAAGCAGTACATCCATGACGTTATCTGAGAAATTCTTAATGAATAGTGTGGGAAGCGCGCCTATTCCGGTCGCAAGTCCAGCGGCGAGACTCGCGACAAATCCGAGGTAGATTATCTCATTCAATCCTTGTTCTAAGAATTGATTCATAATGGAATAAATAGATTGTCACATAACAATGATTTTTTGAAGCTAGTCGTTATCTTTTCTGTCTGTCCAGAGTATCCAGGTTATCATGAATCCTTGAGCAATGCTGTCAAGCACCATCTCTACTCCGTGGCCTATCCTCAGTTCGACTGGCCACCCTACGTTGACTAGCTGCGGGACCACGGCTCCGAATATGGCCAGCACGACTCCAAGCAGTAGGGCAAGTCTCCATCTAGGCAGTCTGACAAGAGTAAGCAGCGGGACAAATGTAGCCGCATAGAGCAGTCCGCGCCCAAGTTCGACTGGTACCACTATCTCTGGGCTGGGAATCACGAGGCCTAGTCCGAGCTCCGGATTGTTATAATAGGGACCAGTTATCGGAGAGAATAGATTGTTATAATAGGGACCAGTTATCGGAGAGAATAGAAAGCCGAAGAAATAGTAGATCGGTATAAAGAGCACCGATGCGAGGGCGAACCGCCAAACCCACTCGGAGCTGCTTCGCCCCGAGAAATATCTCCTAAATTCTCTGAATAGATCTCTCTTGATTTCTCTTGGCTGAAAGAGAACTCCAACTGCTACGGCTATGATTAGATTGATGACAAATTGTTCGAAGAGGATGAATAGTTGGAAGGACATTGAGTACGTAGTGAATAGTGCTACCTCCGGCGCGCCTATTAGGTAGGAGAACATGTAGAGCGTAAGAAAGAGTATCCCTATTCTCTGGGCGAGCGGGACCTCAAGCATGGTAGATAAAGTGCCTGCAGTTATGGCTATCAGTATTCCTCCAATGAAGAGAAGGGTGAAGAGCAGTCCAGCGTCTAACCCCTCTGTTGCTGTGAGTACTCCCATTGCTAAACCGATTGATGAGGTGATCATTGTTGATAAGAGATATAGAAAACCGACGAGGATTACTCTCAATAATATACCAAGTCTAAACACCATATAAACCGCGCACAGCTATTTATTGGTCTGCATGAATATAACCATTTTTGTTAATGGCTCTCCAGAAGCCTATTTACTGCTTCTTTCGCTTTCTCAGCTGTCTTCTCGTCGAATCTGCCCCTAAAAGTCAATAGTTCCTTCACGTTAAACCCTGCGCCTCGGAGTAGTTCTGCCAGATTTTTACCTGCTTTCTCTCCCCATCCATAGGAACTAATTATCATGACTAATTTGTTGTTCGGTACTTTCTTGAGAAGAGTCTCGATTATCCATCGAGCCAGTGGAAAGGCATCGGACTCGTATGTAGGAGTACCGATGACTATGAACTCGGAGTCGAATAAGTCGCCCAGCAGGTCGGAAAGGCTAGAGCGAGCGTTGTCGGTGAATTCATAAAGCTTAGGCTGGACCCCCCTCTTAATCAGCTCCTCCATTACAAATCGTGTAGCATTAAGGCACTCGCCATACATAGATGCACAAATAATCGTCGCTTTTCCCCGCTCTCGTTTTCCACTCGCTAGTGAGGCGTAAAAATCTATTATCATCTTAGGATTACTTCTCCACACCATTCCATGAGCAGGCGCAATTATTCTAATATCCAGATCTAACAATTTATTTATTGTTAGATTGACGTGATCTCTATAGGTCCCAATGACGGAGGCAAAATATTTTCTAACGAATGGAAGATACCTTTCAACTACTTCTTCATCGTCGTCAAATGTTTGGCAGGGAATTGAGAATCCGCCAAACACGTCTCCAGTAAGCAGGACGCCACGGTCTACATAATGCGTGATTATTGTCTCGGGCCAGTGTAGCCATGGAGCATAGAGGAATCTTAACCTTCTACCAGCTGCATAGACTTCATCGCCATCATGTATAGGCCTTGTTTTTGGATTAACGCCGTGGAATGAGCTAAGCATCTGGCAGGACATGGGGTGCGTCAGTACCTCTGGCTTAAATTTACAGGCCTCAAGAATTGCGGGAATTGAACCTGAGTGGTCTGGCTCCATGTGGTGGACGACGAGGTGGGATATTTCCTCAGGCTCTATGACTTGTCTAACCGTCTCTACAAACTGCTCAGCATACCGCTTCTTCCAAGAGTCAAATAGTATTGCGCCATCATCGCCGATGAGTAGATAGGCATTATATGTCACCTTCTCCGGAATCTCCCAAAGGGCTTCAAAGTACTTAATCTCCTCATCGTCAATTCGTAGCATGTATAGGTCTGGCGCGACCTTCTCTATTAAAATCTTGGCGGACATAATAATAACCTACAAAAATAAGAAAAATTTATACCTGTTAAGAGAGTTACCTCTTCATCATCTTCTTAAGATCTTCTAAAAGTGATTGGAGTTCAAATTCATGCTCGATCTCGTCCTCTAGGATTTCGAGAATGAGTCTCCATGTTACTGGGTCGCCCTCCTTCGTGAATTCGAGTAGCTTGTTATATACCTCTATTGCGCATTGCTCGCCCTTGATGTTCTGCTCTAAGAGCTTCTCTACACATGGGTCTCTTGGTGCATCGTATCCGCAGTTCGACACCTTGTACCACTCCTCTGGGCTAAGTACAGGTGTTCCACCGAGCTCTATTATTCTCTTGCTGAGCTTCTCTGCATGTTCAAGCTCTTCTTTTGCATGCTCCGCGAGCTCCATGGCGACTGCCCCCCTCATAGGTCCGACGGCTAACCTAGCGCCGAGCCAATACTGATAGTACGCGAGCCACTCATCTGCATATGCCCTGTTTAAATGCTCTATAAGTTTCTCGACGTTCACCTTTAATATTTCTCTACCTTTCGAGTTCATCGCAGATACTACACGACTCACTTTATTTAAACATTTTGCCTATACAATAGTTTACTTATTGATTGTAAAATTAGCTCTCAGCAGTGAAATAAGCCTTATTAGCCTCGGATTAGTTTTTACAAGTTGATGCCCTATAAATTCACGTTTGACCTCTCAGTGGTGCCTCATAAATTCTTCAAAGAACTTGCCTATATGGTTGATTCAAAAAGGATCCATAAAAGAACAGGAAGGATCTTGAGGAGGCTAATTGATAGGTTTAAGCTCTCGGAATTGACGGGCATGGATTTTGCCGAGATATTGCAGGTCATCGAGGACCTTGTAGATATTCAGGTCAAGAATCTTGCGTATCGGCAGAGATTCGAGATGAGTAAGAATAAAGCTCTCTTCCTCCCCCACTGCGCTAGGAAATATGTTGATAGCAGATGCAGGGCAGAGTTTGACCCCGATGTCCCGACCTTTAGATGCAGGCGGTGCTCACCCGACTGTCAAGTAAACCAGGCTTCGAGAATTGCCGAAGAATTAGGATACGACGTCTACATAGTGCCTGGCGGCTCATGCATACCTAAGATAATCAAGAAGCACAATTATGATGGGATAGTGGGAGTTGCATGTGGAGAGGAGATCAGACTTGCATATACGTATCTTAATGAAGACATTGCAGCACAGGCAGTCCCACTAATCAAGAATGGATGTTCAAACACAGTATTCAGCATAGATTCTTTATGCAAAATTTTACAGTCACAAAAAATATGATTTATTATTCTTTTATATCCAGACTCTGAACAGCCCAATCCCAATTACTAATAATATTGCCGCTATTATTACGAAGATTATGACTGCCACGATCGCGATTATGAGGGCCCTTATCCAGCCGCAGTCGAAGAAGTGTTTGATCAATGCTAACCACACTATGAGCATGATTACTGAGGCTAATGGACCGCTGAGAAAATAATTAACAAGCATCCCTATCACTATCCCGAGAACCACTATCCATAACGCGTCAGTGAATTTTGCCTTCTCTTTACCGGCGAGGAGTCGCCCAGAGATCCATAAGACTGGAGCCACAATAATTATCCCGACTATTAGCTCAATAATTACCGCCCAAATATTCAAGAATTATCTTGCACCTCTTCGGCGTGAATAAATTGAATATCTGTTAAATACTTTTCTGTGGTAAAAAATTGCTTGACGCGGGCCCGGCCGGACTCGAACCGGCGACCTACGGGTTAACAGCCCGCCGCTCTACCGACTGAGCTACGGGCCCAGACCAAGACATTGATTAATTTATTATTACTTGTTTTTAGTCTTTTCTCATCTCGGGAAGAATATATTAACAGAGTATGTGGATATTTTTGTGCTGGGGCGGAAAATTTAGATGGCGGTCGTGAAGCTGCTGAGGACGGTGGTGGCCTGCCCGAGGTCTAGGACCGGAGAAGTGCTTGAAAATCTATACAGATTCGGTGAGTTCCACGTCGAGAGCAAGGAAGATGACAAGAGGCTAGAAATCATTAATGAGCTCTATCTCCGCGCAAGAAATCTCGCTAACGACCTAGAATCAGTGGTTAGAGATCTCAATATATCGGTAAGTCAAGGCGTCATAGACATATTGCTTAAGGGAGAAAAGATTGAGAGACAGCTACTCACAGTTAGTGGAATCGCGGAGCTGATCACGAGCCTCGAAGAGGAGGCTAAGAAGATAGTGGAGACTGTAAGAACGGCCCAGCAAGAATTGATAGAGATAGATAAGAAATTGCAGGATGCTGAGAATGATGCCTCAACGCTCAGAATGATTACGCATCTAGGCGTAGATTATCAAGTCCTCAAGAAATTTAGACACTTCAGTGTTGGGATTTACTCTGCCCAGCTTAGGGACATAGTCGAGGTCAGGAAGACGCTGAGTAGGGCCTTCATGACGCACGTGCCCATCGATAGGAATCTCGCAACCCTCATAATCATCACTAAGTCAGGAGAGGATGAGAAAGTTGACCGGATCGCTAAGAGCCTTAATCTAAAGAGGATAGAGGCTCCGGAAGAATTGTCCTGCTCTTCATTCGAGGCTCTCGAGATATTAGAGAAAAGGATAGCTGAGCTGAAGGAGAGAAGAGAATACCTCACTAAATTATTGAGAGGTATGGCTCTGAATGAGGGTCAGCGCATCTATGCCATGAGGGAGGCAGCCTTTATGCTGAGAGATACACTCGACAGGCTGAGAGGGCGCTTTAAGAGGACATCCCTCATAGTCGGCTACATTCCGAGCACGAAAAGGGAAGAACTCTCGGCGAGAATCGGGAGGATGGCCTACGTGGAGTTTTCTGACGTTGAGCCATCCCATCATACTCACGGGCACCAGGAGGAGCCCCCAACCCTGATAAGCCATAACTGGTACTTCGACGCTTATAGGCCAGTAACAGAGATGCAGGGAACTCCGGGGTACTTTGAGGTCGACCCGACGCCGTATGTCTCAATTTTCTTCGCCATATTCTACGGCATAATGTCTGCCGACCTTGGACAGGGACTGATACTGGCGGCGCTCGGTCTGGCCATATACCTACGAGCCAGAGGCAACCTGAGGAGTTGGGGGAAGCTTCTCATGTTTCTCGGAGTCTCCTCGGCCATTGTGGGCTTCATGATCCAAGAGGCGTTTGGCTTTAAGCTCACACCTGTAACTGGGACAAAGCCGATAATTGAGCTTCTCGAACACCACGGAGAGACAGCGACTCTTAGTAGGGACGGAGTTCTTAAGCTCTTCATGATTGCGCCACTACTTGGATTTATCCATGTCTCGACTGGAATTATTCTAGGTTCTATCAAGCTTCTCAAGATGAAGGAATATGCAGAGGCTATATTCTCTAAGTGGGCATCTTTAGCGATGTATGTGTTTGGACTGCTATTCGTCCTCGGCTTCCTGGGAGCAGGTAGTTTTCAAGCACTGTTCACTAGCGCGTCTCCGGCACCACTCATTGGGCTGCCGTCAAGCCAGGTAGGCACTATTGGTCTCTACGGGGTCTTAGCCTGCATCTTTGTCCTGCTTCTGGGAAAGCTAGTCGCTGGCTTTGTCGGTCTAGGTCCGAGGCTCTCGATTATCTCGGCTGTTGGTGGAGGATTGCTTGAGGTGCTGGAGAACATAATTCACTTTATGTCTAACTCTCTCAGCTACCTCAGAATCTCGATACTTCTAATCATACATGTTGCATTGATGATCTTGATTAATACGGCTTGGCACGGCCTCGGGCCAGCTTCTCTACCGATACTTATTATCGGGAATATCGGCGTGATGGGGCTTGAGGGGACGCTCGCCTTTATCCAGACGCTGAGGCTCCATCTCTACGAGTTCTTCACCAAGTTCTACGAGGGGGTTGGGAAGCCATTCACGCCGCTTAGGATATCCTCGAGAATGGTCGAGGTACTGTTTAAGGATTAGAATGCACAGCAAACCATTTAGATGACGGCTACTACGTAAACATGGCAGTATGTTAGCAATTCATGGCGGGGAGAAGGTAAGGAAGAAGCCATATCCACAGTGGCCGATTTGGACAAGCGAAGAGGAGGAATATTTGATCGATGTTTTGAGGTCGGGAAAGTGGGGAATTGGTGGGAAGAGAGTCGAGGAGTTTGCGTCAGTTTTCGCTTCTTATCAGGGATGTAGATACGGCGTGGCATGCATGAATGGCTCTGTCGCTATCAAGGTTGCGCTCCAGGCCCTCGGCGTGGGAGATGGAGACGAGGTGATAACTACTCCATATACATTTATCGCGACTGCTTCAGCTGCGATAGAGCTTGGAGCCATTCCTGTCTTCGCAGATATTGAGGATGAGGGACTTAACATCTCTCCCAAGAGGATAGAGGAAAAGATTACTGAGAGGACGAAGGTCATACTTCCGGTCCACATCGCTGGATATCCATCAGACATGGAGGGCATATCTAGGATCGCGAAGATGCATGGGCTCGGAGTGGTCGAGGACGCTGCTCAGGGACATGGCTCAGAGTGGATGGGTAAGCGGCTCGGAAGCCTGGGAGACTTGGGCTGTTTCAGCTTCCAGTCAAGCAAAGTCATGACGAGCGGGGAGGGAGGAGCCATCACGACAAATGATGAGGAGCTTGCAGAGAAGTGCCGGTCGTTGATAAATGTCGGCAGAACGAGGGGCGGCGACTGGTACCAGCATGACTTCCTCGGGTATAACTATAGGATGACTGAGTTTCAGGCTGCAGTTCTTTTAGCACAGTTGAGGAGACTTGACGAGCAGATAGAGAAGAGGAGGAGAAACTATGAGATGCTCTCTTCTCTCCTCAAGGATCTCGAGGGATTTGAGTTGATTCCTCCCCCAGAAGGAGCGACGAGGGTAAACCACTTCTTCGTCCCAATCAGGATTAGGAGGGAGGTCTTCCGAGAGATTGATAAGAAAAGGATAGTCGAGGTACTCAGGGCAGAGGGCATACCCTCATCTCCAGGCTACACCGTCCCACTACACCTACATGCCCCTATCCAGAGATACTTAGAGAGGAAGATGAATTCAGAGCCGGTGAGGGAAAGATTAAGAAACGCCGAGGCCGCGGCTCGAGATGTCTTTTGGCTCCCACACTACGTTCTCCTAGGCTCCGAGGAGGACGTAATGGACATATATCGAGCATTGGCTAAAATAGAGAGGCATAGAGGCGAGCTCTGATTGCAGCTAATAATTCTCGAAGATGAGTTCTGGAAGAACTTTAAGCCGTTGAGCTATACTAGGGCCTGCTTCGGCCTAATGAATAGGGAGGGAAGACTAATCGATCAACTCGTCAGAATAGTTAGACATGATGGGATTACTGCATTCATAAGAGACTACCTAGCAGAAGTTGAGAAATCGAGGTACCCAAATATTGAGTTCAACACGCCTCCACCGAGAGACGATGAAGCGGTAATAATCAATGCATTGCTGAGAGATATCTCCATAGTTGATAGACTGTTGAAGAAGACTGAAGGGAGAGAGTTCGTGCTCTTCAATGATGGTAGAGTAATGGCCGCTAGGGTGAAGGGTATGCGCCTCGAGGAGGCATATGACTCTTCTCGAATAGCCTTCATCCTGAGCGAGCTTGCCCCACGGCTCGAGGGCTACGTGATCGATGGGCAGCACCTCTATAGTTATCCATGGGAACTGTTAGAGACCGGTGAGCCTCAGAGGCCTCTCAGAGAGTCAGGGCCACCGATCGATCCCAGAGTAGCAATCCTTGGTGAGCCCTCGGAGCTTTACATCGGGGAGAATGTGGAGATCGAGCCTTTCACGATCCTCGATGCTCGTCGTGGCCCGCTCATAATTGAGAGGGGGTGCAGGATTGCCTCTGGCTCGGTCCTGATTGGTCCATGCCGCGTGGGTAGGGAGACTGAGGTCCTCGGAGGCAGGGTTGGGCCGGAAGTATTTACAGGCCCTGTCTGTAGAATATCAGGCGAGATAGAACATACAATAGTTCTGGGATACTCGAATAAGAGGCATCTCGGGTACCTGGGGCACTCACTGGTAGGTGAGTGGGTGAACATAGGTGCTGGAACAGTCGGCTCCAACCTGAAGAATACGTACGGAGAGATTAGGGTTGAGATAGAGTCCTCAAGGGTTTCATCTGGACGGCAGTTCCTCGGACAATTTATCGGAGACCATGCACGAACATCTGTCGGCACATCACTAATGTGTGGCAAGAAGCTTGGATGCTTCACGATGAGCATGGGCATAGTCTCACGAGACATCCCGCCCTTCGTCGGAGTCTCTCCAGAGGGAAGACTCTACGTACTTGAGCTGAGCTCTGAGATAATGACTGCTGAGAGAATGATGAATAGACGCAAAGTAGAGATGACCGATGCTTACCGGAGATTAGTCGAGAAACTATACGAAATAACTGCGCCAGAGAGAGCAACAATCACTACGCCTTAGCAAAAATCTTCATCTAACTAAACTATAGCTTTGAGAGATCTTTGAGGACTATTTGGTTCAAAGCCTGGTCTAATCGGCACACTTATTAGATGGTATGCGAATATATAATTGCAAAATTAAGATGGTGGATACTTCTGGCAACATATTTGAAACTTCTTCTAAGGTCCACGTCCTGGATAGCCGTCATACTTACAGTCGTAGTGCTTCAAATTTTTAGCAGAACAATCTTATCCTCGTTATCGTGGTGCTGGGAATTTGT
>JAWBQR010000010.1:0-39130 GCA_038845265.1 Nitrososphaerota archaeon
TCGATTAGTTTGTCCATTGGCTTCATTATTTTTGGTATTTGGTCGATTATGTCTGTTGGGAGCATATGCAATCCGAGGTGTTGGTATGCTGTGTCTCCGCATTTTCCGTTTATATATGCAGCTGCCGCTGCGCATTTTATTGGGCTCTGTATTCGTGTCAATAATCCGGCTGTGATGCCCGTTAGGACGTCTCCTGTCCCTCCAACGGTCATACCTGCGTTGCCTGTCTTGTTGATGTATATCTCGTTGCCGTCTGTGATTATGTCTGTTGGCCCTTTGAGAAGTATTGTCACGTTGTATTCTTTCGCCTTTTCCGTCGCTAGTGATATTTTTCCGTCTAGGTCTTGTGGTGGCTGCTGTCCAAATAGGCGTTTGAATTCGCCGGCATGAGGGGTAAGGATGACTTTCTCTCCTTGAATAACTTTGAGGACTGATGGAATCAGGGCCGAGGCATCAAGCACTACGCCTGCACCGAGGCTAAGTAGCTGCTTTACTAGTTCTGTTAATGCTTCCTCTTTGGCAATCGATAGCCCTGGACCAATCGCGGCTGCGTTAATCTGTGGAAGCTTCTTGAGCAGCTTATTAACAGATCTTTTTGTAAGTCTATAGTCTGGTAGAGGAATGATTATTATTGCTGGGCTCATGGCTCTTATTGGGTCTACTAGTGGTTCGGGGACAGCTAGGTAGGTGAGATCGACGCCAGATCTGTATGCAGCCATTGCTGTGAGGAAGGGCGCGCCATGATACATCCAGCTCCCGCCGACTACTAAGACGACCCCATTCTCACCCTTTCTCGAGTTTTTACGCCTTGGCGGAATAATAGACATTACAGTCTCTTCATCTATGATTTTGTAGTTACTCAAGTCGAGTTCAATAGTTAATATTGATGCTAATAATGTTTTAGTTGATGCAAAAATAAACAGAGAGCCACCGCTGATGTCTTATTACGAGTGTTGGGCCCTATTTTTTAGGTGTTATGACGATGTCTATTGTGCTTACGCTTCTCGGCCTGCCGTCTGTTCCGACACGACCTTCCTCCGTGCCAATGGTTATCTTCTCGATGTTAATGTTCTGGAGAAATCTGCGCCTAACGACCTCGACTATGTCTACTGCCTTGCTTATTGCTCTTCCTCTCGCCTTGATAATTACTTTTCTTCCCTCCATCAGGGGCATCGTTGTTGCGAGGACATAGTTCATTGTCGGCTTCTTACCCACTAGGACTACTGCTTCATTAGACATTCCTGTTTCACCTGCAGGCATTAATTCCATCTCTGCATAATAAAAACTTATCCTCCAATTACTTCGTTTAATACATATATAGACAGCAGCTACATGGGAAAGATAATGATTGAGTCTTTAATTGAGTTTCCCCGATCTATGTATATTGAGAGATCTAAAAAAGTCAGGGACTTATTGATGGATAGTGGTATTGATGCTTTATTCTTAACGAATGAAGAGAATATCTTTTATTTCTCTGGTGTTAGGTTCTTTCCACCCGGAGTAAGCTATACTAGACCATCATTCCTAGTACTTCCCAGAGATTCAGATCCTATACTCTTAGTACATGAAAATCATCTTATGCATGCGAAGCTCTCTACTTGGATAAAGGATGTTAGAAGCTATTCGGAGATGAATGCCGCTCCGCTGGATTCCATTATCCAAATGTTTAAGGATTCTGGTGTTCTGAATAGTAAGATAGCAGCTGAGTTAGGATATGAACAGAGAATCAACATGCCTTACATTACGTTTAGAAATCTAGAGATGAAAATTTCTAATCAATTTATCGATGGCTCTCATATCATATGGAGGTTGAGAATGAAAAAGATGGGAGAAGAGATAGACTGCATTAAAACTGCATGCAGGATACTTGGTAAGGCTTACAGAGAATTATTTGAGAGCATCGTACCAGGAATGAGTGAGTTAGAAGTAGCATCGTTAATGAGAGCGACAATATGTAGGCTTGGCGGCGAGCGCCCTTCATTCATTGTACTTAGCACAGCCATAGATTCTAATACTCATCAAGGAATTTCCGAGTTTTCTCCCCATACATTGTCACTCATGACTAGGCCCCCACTTGATAGAAGAATCAAAAGCGGTGAATTAATTTGGATCGATTCAGGCGTAGTCTATAAGGGATATAATTCTGACTTTTCAAGAATCTTTATTCTCGGAAAACCCAGCGATAGGCAGGCAAGAATGTACAAGTTAGTTAAACAGCTTACAAGAGAATGTATATCATTCATTAGGCCTGGAGTAAAATGTTCAGATGTCGTCAAGTTTTGTAATAAGTGGTTAAAGAGCTCTGGACTGGATGTCTCGTTCGAGCATGGTAGAATTGGCCACGGCGTCGGACTTTTAGTGACTGAGCCTCCGCATATTGGAATTTATGACGATACAACAATCGAGCCAGGAATGGTATTAACGATAGAGCCGGGAATCACAACTGATTACGGAACATTCCATCTAGAGGAAAATATCGTGGTAAGAGAGACCGGCGAGCCGGAGATTATAAGTCCACAAGAGGACTATTTTCTCTATAAAGAATAAATTAATGACTTTACTCGACCATAGCTGCTGAATAATAAATAAGTATTTAAACTGCTGCTAAGAAAAAGATTTGAGAGGAGCTTAATAGTTATAGGTGAATGATTTGAGTACCCAGTCATTATCAACGAAATATATCATAGAGGCGAGGATAGAGGTCGACGGCGTAGTTGATAAGAACGATGTGATAGGCGCGACTTTCGGACAGACAGAAGGAATATTTAGTTCTGACCTAGACTTGAGGGAGCTCCAGAAGAGCGGAAGAATAGGTAGAATTGAAGTTCAAGTGCATTCGCAGGGGGGAAGGACCATTGGGAAGATAATTATTCCAAGCAGCATGGATAGATTTTATACAGCACTCATAGCAGCGATGGTAGAGAGTCTAGACAAGGTAGGACCGTACTCAGCCAAGGTCACGATCGAGAAGATAGAAGACGTGAGGGGGGAGAAGAGAAAAAAGATCGTCGAGAGGGCCCGTGCAATTCTCTATGAATGGGAGAAGCAAAAGGTGCCGATGGAGACAGAGGTCATAAGGGAGCTTGAAGAATCTGTACTGAAGGCTAAACTCATCGAGTTAGGGCCTGATAAGCTACCCGCCGGCCCAGATGCTGAGACTGCCGACGAGGTAATTATCACTGAGGGGAGAGCTGACGTCATAAACCTTATGAGGTATGGATATAGAAATGTCATAGCAGTTGGTGGAGTAAAAGTTCCGGCCTCTCTCCAAAAAATTCTTAGCAAGAAGAGTAGAGTCATCGCTTTCCTTGACGGTGATAGAGGAGGAGATATGATCTTGAGGGAGCTCAGCCAAAACTTTAAGGTTGATTTGGTCGCTAGGGCGCCTTATGGAAAAGAAGTCGAGGAGTTGACGGCTAAGGAGATTAGTGAAGCCTTGGAGGCGGCTGTGCCTCTAGAAGAGGCGCTGAAGCGAGCGAGAATATCTGTAACACCTACCGTTGATACTAAGCAGCTCCTAGGAGACATATTGGAAAAGATCCAGCCATTAGTAGGAGAGATAGAGGGAAATTTAATGGGTATCGTCTTGGATAAGGATATGAATGAACTCTTTAGAGTGCCTGTAAGTGAGCTTGCGCAAAAACTTTCTGAGACCCCTCAATTCAAGTACGTCGTGTTTGACGGCGTCATTACCCAGAGATTAGTAGACATAGCGGCTGCTAGGGACGAAGATATATTCTTGATTGGCGCAAGGCTCGGAGAGAACCTATCGTTGAAACCACACATACATGTGTTAACGATGGATAAGCTGCGAAGCGAGTATGCATCTGAGCACTCACAAAACTAATACTTACTTACCATTATAATTCCACCAAAGGAATCTATTTTTTCAGCTGCCTCCGTGCCTGAAAGGATTATTCTTAATTCTATTTTTCCCCTTTCTGCTTCTGAGAGTATTGTTTGAATTCTTGAATCCTCGAGCGACCTCCATAGATAGTCCTCAGTCACTAAGACCAGACCTCTATTACCGGTGTTTATTGATCTAAAAACTTCTTCGAGCCCCATCTTTGTCGATTCAGGAGATTTTGATGCACGTCTTATGGCATCCTCAACTATGAACGCGTCCTCTAATGGCTTAAGATGTTTACCTATTGCACCACTCCTCATGGCCTCTAGTAGTCCTTCAATTCCACCGCTTGACGCATTGACATGACGCCTGATCAGTCTTCCAAATTCTCGTCTATTACTCTTGAGTTCCTTTGAAAATCTCTCAATTATTACGGATGGTCCGAGCAGAATGACCTCTACCTTACGTCTAGGACCCAGTTCCTCTTCCAATATCTTGATAACTTCCTCTACGTTTTTGATAAAAGTATCATTATCTTGGTTGTGGGGTAGATTCTTTACGAGTGGGGTGAGGTCCTTCGTCCTAAGTATCTTGATTCCTGCATTTGATATGTGAATTAAGGCAAATTTTTCATCATCAATCGATATGCATAATATCTCGCTAGTGAGCCTAGCAGCTGCGGACTTTGCAAGAGATAGGATGTATGGAAAATTCTTTCTACTCTCAATCTCTATTGGTTTTTCTTGTTCTATATGAATCGTGTGATGTTTTTTTATGATGTCTATATCTCTATCAACATATGTGACGATGCCTAATAATGATATGCGTTTCATTAATGGGTCTACTGTCTTTTTACTTACTTCTATTCCTATCTTGAGAATTACGCGTTCACTGTCTATATCTCCTGATGCTCGTTGCTTCTTCACTTCTCTGGTTGTCTCTGAATAAACTATGTCGCCCGGCTCGACCAGCCTATATATGTTGAGAAGATCTATGCTTGATTCTGGAATAAGTTTTATTCTTCGCTTTAGCTTATCAATGTTAATGACCCTCATTTGTTTACTCTTCTCCTCAATACTGGGTTCTCATTAATTATTGTTTTCAATACTTGTGTGAATGTCTCTCCTTCACCGAGTTCGACCTCTATGAATCTTCCTGTCTTCCCATGCTCTTTTCTTTTCTCTAATACATGTAGTCTCTCTCTCAGTGTCTTTGGGTCTACACCTATTAGCTTGGCGGCCAGGTCTGGGTCTTGTCGAGCTGGAAATTCCATGTGTCCATCCTCTACAGGCATTATGACTATCATTGACTTATTCATTCCTCTAGTTCTCTTCCCACTCAAAATGTCGTTGTAGTTCAGCTTACCTGCTATTGAGTAGAACTCAGCCTCGACTGGAAGCATGTCTATCAATGGAAAAGAGATTGAGATTAATTCATCAATAAATATGTAGCCCTTAACCACATATCCAGGAGTTGCCTGTACTACTTTTCGATTTATCCATCCCCCGAGATTCTTCTCCACGATTGTCTCTATCAGCGCGGGGTTTACGACTTGCTCGATAAAGACATCGATGTCGCTATCCTCATCTACGTCTCCCCTCGCTATGCTTCCATAAACAATTGGGTCGTAACCATTCATGTATAGTGGAGCCATCACTTTCTTAGCGATTTCTCTTTTATCTTTGAGAATTGCCCAGTGCTCCTCGTTGTATACTACGTGTCTATAGAATTGTCCATCTTGACTCGCAGTTGCCATATATATCTAATCTATCAAGTAGTCAAACTGACTAGATAATATATGTTTTAGTTGTTTGTATTATTTGGTGTCTGATAATGGGGCCTCCTGTTCAGCCAAGGTATATAATAGTAGCAGAGAAGTCAAGCGTGGCGAAAGCTATTAAGGAGGCCCTCAAATCAGTTGGCGGAGAGTTTATCGTAACAAGTGTGAGTGGACATCTCCTAGACCTTGATCTGCCGGAGGAGTATAGAAATTGGTGGGCAATTAGTCCTGAGTCAATTATTAGGTTGAGGAGGCTAAACCAAGTAGTCAGGGATGAGGAGTCATTCTCTAGGCTTTCAAAAATCTTCAAGGAAAATAATGGAGTGTTGGTGGTTGCCACTGACAATGACCATGAGGGCGAGTTAATAGGCGCCGAGATTCTTTCACTCTACAGGTCTATCCGGGGAGAATATGCGTCGTTCAAGAGGATGCGTTTCAACTCAACAGCTAGGAAGGAGTTGCTGGATAGTTGGAGTAAACTTGAAGACGATCTAAACTGGAGGTGGGTCGAGAAGGCTAGGCTAAGGCAGGCATTCGACCTTATAACCGGAGCAGCATTTACACGACTACTAACGCTCTCTACTAGGAGGCATAACAGGAATGTTGGTCTAATTAGTTGGGGAAGCTGTCAGATACCTACGCTTTACTTTGTCGTTAAGCGTGAAAGAGAGATTGAAGCATTCAAGCCGATGAAGTACTGGTATCTTAAGGTAACATTTGAAACGATTGGGGGTGAAAGATTTACTGCTTATTCGCATCACTTAGATGAGCCGCGCATTGCTGAGGAACTCTATAACAAGGCGGTGAAGAGCAATGTAGCTATAGTAAAGTCGTTTAGGAGTGTTAGAAAAACGGTGCCTAGACCCTTGCCCTCTAGGACAGACGATGTGTTGAGAGACCTTACTAGGCTTACGGGAGTGCCTGCATCAAGACTCTTATCAATGATGGAGACACTATATTCAGAAGGATACATCAGCTATCCTAGGACAGATACAAACAAGTATCCTCCAAAATTCAGTTTCGATATAGGGCTTAAGGCTGTTCTCGAAAGTGGCGTAGCTAAAGAGCCGTCTAAGGCAGTACCGATGCCTAGACAGGGGAGACTCGACGATGGTGCGCATCCACCGATTTTTCCCGTAGCACCATTCAAGGGGGGAGGAATACTCTGGAGAATCTGGGAATATATCGCTAGGAGGTTTTATGCAAATGCATATTGCGATGATGCTGAACTTACAGGGCAAGAAGCAGAAATTCTCATTGATGAGATTGAACTGTTTGCAAAGGGAAGCTACGTGTCTTCGATGGGATTCTATGATGTCTTCGGATACTTCAAGCCGAGAGAGAATAGGTTGCCACAACTCATGCCTGGCCAGCAACTTAGAATAGTTAAGACCGAGCTAGTAGAGGATGAGACTAAGCCTCCACCGAGACTATCAGAGGCAGAGCTTTTAAGAAAAATGGAGGAGAACAATATAGGTACGGACGCTACACGCGCTTCTTTTCCCTCCCTTATAGTTGAAAGGGGGTACGTCGAGAGGAGATCAGGCGTGTATATTCCCACAAAGCTTGGGCTAGCATTGGTTGACTCGCTTGAATTGACCGACCAGAGACTCGTGACGCCGGCTACAAGGAGAACAATTGAGGAAATGATGAATGCGATCGAGAGGGGCGAGATAAAATACTCTGATGCTCTTGATAGTGCCGCAAAAATGTATGAGCCTCTCTTCTTGAAATGTCTTGAGAGCATCGATAATGTAGCTAAGAAATTATCAATAGCTGTCCAGACCGACGATGCTCAAAGACCCAGAAGATTACACAGGAGAAAGAAATAAAGATTACTTTAGAAATTCTATTAAAATAAATGAGCAGAGACGAGACACGGATGGTTCGAGCACACGTGTTTGTGTCTGGACTGGTTCAGGGGGTATTTTTCAGGATGCATACGAAGAGGATGGCAGACACACTAAACGTTAAGGGATGGGTGAGAAATCTGCGGGACGGGAGAGTAGAGGCAGTTTTTGAAGGCCGTGAGAAAGATGTGGAAAAGATGATTGAATGGTGTAAAAAGGGGCCAAGCGGGGCCATAGTTAGGGAGGTAAACGTCACCTTCCAGGAATATAGAGGAGAATTCAAGGACTTCAGGATAATTTATTAGGACTTTAAGGAATAACCAGCTTATTGAGTATTTTCTTAGTGGTTACTCCACCCTCTATTCCTGCAGCTATTGCGATAAGATTCGATACCTCATTCTCTTTTAGGATAATTGATGCGACTGTTAAAACTTTACTTGACTGAGTCTTCGTGAAGACTTTCCTGGCACTAGAAATCATCATTCTATAGAATCCTTCTTCCAGCTCCTTTACCAGAACGACTGGGTCTGACTGATGAGAAAATCTTGGCAGGATTCCTTTACTAGCTAGTTCTAGTCCCTTTAATACATCCTCGATCCTATTGGATTCATATAACAACTCCATGACTATGCCTGGTAATCGACCCTTAATGCCTTTCATGATGGCCCTACACTCATTAGATGGTAATCCCCATATCTTCAGTCTAAGAATTCCAGTTACTATGAATGAGTCAATCATTGGATTAAAGATCTCACGATATAGTTTTCTGTCCATCAATTCTGATTTTTTAATCGCATGAAGAATCATCTCCATCATGACTTTATCTAGCTTTAACTCAAAAACAGATGGATCGCCTGTCTGCTCGAATAATGAATATGCCTCTAAGAGGGCCTTGCCAAAAACTGTTTCGCCTAACTCATCTACGGCCTCCTTCAACGTCTTGGCCGTCATTGCTCTGACTATTGTATCTCGAGTCCCCATCAACTCCTCTGCTCGTAGATCTATGATCTTCATTAACTCATCATGAGTTTTTCCAGTAGCCAGTCCTCTATAGATTGTCTTTAAATTTCTGATCATGTGTCTTTGGTAAAGCGTATTTAGGACCTTGTTGTTCCTCATTAGCCTGTGATATTTGAAATGTGTCTCAATTAGTGTTCTCCTCAGTGCCTGCTCAATTTTTAATGCCGTGATGGGGGGCGTTATTCTAGACAACTCGTTTGAATACTTAGTAGCTCTCAGAGCATTTACTAATTCGGTAAGACTAGATGATTCTGCCAGCTCCTCATATATTCGTCCCCCGAAAAGTGCACCTTTTTCTCCGAAGCTCTTAGCCAACAGATATGCAGGGTCCATCTAGGACACCTATAATCCGAGAAGCCTCTTTGCCACATCCTCAACTATTTTTTCCCTATTCTCCTCAAGTCTTTTCCTGAGCTGCTCAATCCTTGAATTATATTCTTTTATAATTCTCTCCGATTCGATTTCAGCCTTCTTCCTTGCCTCCTCCATCAATCTCTTTTTATCCTCCTCTAGAACTTGATTAAATAGCTGATCTGTATTTCTTATCACTTCTTCAACTAGGCTGTGGATCTCGCGCCTGTAGCGGGATGCAATTTCTTCAAGTTCGTCAAGCCGCTGCTCGACTGCCTTGACCTTCTCAATAACGCTTGGAGGATGCTGCATCCGAGTCGTCAAGTGCCTTGTCTACCATTTAAGGATTAAAGAGAGAATCTTGTGGGCTGCGGAATCTTTAATATCGGGCTATAGCGTATGAAATGGATAGGGTGTAAAGATCGTGGAGTACATATATGCTGCACTCCTGCTCCACAAGTTGGGAAAACCAATCGATGAGGCAGGCATAAAGAGGATAGTCGAGGCTGCGGGCGGAACTGTCGATGAGATAAAGGTAAAGGCTCTTGTCGCATCTCTGCAGGGAATAAACATAGATGAGGCAATCAAGTCGGCCGCAATGGTCGGTATTGCACCAGCCGCAGCTCAACCAGCAGCCCCTGCTACACAAGCCCCGGCTGCTGAGGCAAAGCCTGAGAAGCCTAAGGAAGAGGAGAAGAAAGAGGAGGAGGCACTGGCTGGGCTTAGTGCATTATTCGGATAACTTCCTACTCGATAAAATTAGACATATCTTTTTGTTATTTTATATATTGTTATCATGGCTGGGTGTTGAATAGTGAGGTTTGGTGAGGAACACTACTCGCTTGACTTCTTGAAGGATAAGGGGTTCGTCAGGGCTAGGTGTAGAGTCTGTGGTGAGTTTTTCTGGAGTGTTGATAAGGACCGCGAAGTCTGCGGTGAGGCTCCCTGTGAGGCGTACAGCTTCATAGGAAAACCTCCTACAACCAAAAAATACACTCTCGAAGAGATGAGAGACTCATTTCTTGGCTTTTTCGAGCGGAATGGACATGAAGTAATTGAGCCTTACCCAGTTGTTCCCAGATGGCGCCGTGACCTCTATCTAGTCTCTGCTAGTATAGTTGATTTTCAGCCACATGTCACTTCGGGTGCAGTCGAGCCTCCGGCAAATCCATTGGTGATTAGTCAGCCATGCATTAGGCTCGTCGATATTGATAAAGTCGGCTTGACCTTCGGACGCCACCTGACAATATTCGAGATGGGGGGCGCACATGCCTTCAACACTGCTCAGCGAAAAGTTTACTGGAAGGATACGACGGTTGCTCTCTGCCATAAGTTCCTCTCAGAACTCGGACTTAGGGATGAACAGGTAGTCTACAAGGAGGGAGTCTGGAGCGGTGGCGGAAATGCAGGCCCATGCTTCGAGGTAATCGTTGGAGGCCTAGAAATTGCAACCCTAGTATTCATGAGCTACAGGACTCTTGATGGCGAGCTGATTGAGCTGCCTGTACGCACAGTGGATACTGGATATGGAATGGAGAGGTTTACTTGGCTGAGCGTCGGTACGCCAAGCTCCTTTGAGGCAATATATCAGGGAATAGCGTCTAGAATTTCTAAGTATATTGATGCTCCCAAGATTGATAGGGATATTCTCGAGAAGTATTCACGGTTCTCTGCCTGGATAACTCCTAGTTCCGCCTCGTCTCTTAGAGAGGTGAGGGAGAAGGCTGCACAGCTTGCTGGGATAAGTATTGCTGAGATTCTTCCAGATCTTGAGAGACTGGAAAAGTACTATGCCTTGCTTGACCATACAAAGTCAATTATCTTCATACTGTCCGAGGGCGTCGTGCCCTCAAACTCAAAGGTTGGATACCTAGCTAGGCTATTGATACGTAAGTCTCAGAGACTACTGAAACAGCTCGGCGCCGAAGAACACCTCGTCCAGATAGCTGAGGAGCAATTAAACTACTGGGGCAGATGGTTCCCAAAGCTCTTGGAGATGCGTGAGGAAGTCTTAGAATTGATTGAGCATGAAGTCTCTAAGTTTTCTGATACGGTAAACAGAGGCTTGGCCCATTTGGAGAGGGAGCTGATGGCTATAAAGTCCTCAGGAGCAGCCATATCCACTGATTTCTTGGTGAGGATGTATGACGAGAAGGGATTAACGCCGGACATCGTGTCGGAGGCTGCCTCAAAGATAGGCCTACCCGTCTCTATTCCTGGCAACATTCATGAATTGGTGGCGGAGATGCATGGAGCGGCAAACCCGCAAGAAGAACAAGTCGATGAGCGCCTAGTAGTGGTTGAGCGGCAATTAAAAGACGTGCCGCCTACAAAAAAGAAATATTACGAGTATCCATACGAGGGGAAGTTTGAGTCACGTGTATTGTCAGTGGGCGATAACTACGTAGTATTGGAGGAGACGTTATTCTATGCAGAGGGCGGCGGTCAGGTAGGCGATGTCGGACTTATCCATCATTCGAACGGCACATGCAGAGTAATAGATACTCAACCCATCAACAGCGTAATTGTGCACTTTGTCGACGGCCCATTACCCAACGTTGGCGAGACCGTTAAGTGCGAGGTCGATATTGAGAGGAGGCTGAGCATAATGAGGCACCACACAGCGACGCACATACTGATAGGCGCCTTGAGAAGAGTTCTGGGAAAACATGCATGGCAGATGGGTGCTAAGAAAGAAGCTGACTATGCAAGACTCGATATTAGTCATTATAAGTCGTTGACGATGGAGGAGATTGAGAAGATAGAGCAGGTCGCAAACTCTGTCGTAGCTAGAAGACTACCAGTAGAGGTCAAATGGATGAGTAAAAGCGAGGCTGAGAAGAAATTTGGCTTCACGATTTATCAGGGCGGCGAGGCGCCGCTCGGAATGCTGCGTCTAATAATTATCCCGGACTGGGACGCAGAGGCTTGTGGCGGGCTGCACTGCCAAAACACTGCTGAGGTGGGACTAATCAAGATACTAGGAGTTGATAAGATACAGGACGGAGTTATTAGGCTTACCTTTGCAGCAGGCCCGGCTGCACTTAGTCATATACAGTCCAAGCTCAGGGATTACCATGAGAAGTATAGAAAGACTGATGAAGAATTATCAAGACTACGACTACTCGCAGGTAAGATACTTGAAGATGCACCTAAGGAGATTAATAAGTCAATAGCATCTCTCACTTCTAAGGTCGGCTCTGAAGTAGTTGAGAGCTACTCGGAAGTGTTCTATAAGCCAATCGCGAGGCTTTGGCTCAGCCTCAAGAGTTACCAGAAGGAAGAGGTAATAAAAGGCATAAGGCTAATCTTTGACGTCTCCTCGATAAGTGATGAGCTCTATCTAAGGACGCTTGCAATATCAATCTCGATACTTAGTGAGCCGACAGCCATTCTTCTCATAGGCCGCGGAAAGGAAAGAAACATCGTGGCGCTATACGTAAATAATCAATGCGAGAAGAGAGGCGCATCTCTCGAGAAGTTAGCAAGTAGGCTGGAAAACGAGGCAAACATTAGCTGGGCAAAAAAGGATAATGCCTACATAGGCTATACAACCTTTAGGGACTTTGGAAAAATGTTCAGCACCATCAAGTCATTCCTCGAAAGTCTATCTAGCTAGGATGATGATGTAAGTTTTTCTAGAATCTTTGCATGTCCCTCCGCCTTCGCAAGTATGGCTGGCAGAACCTCTGGAGATGGGTATGAAGCCTCGATGGCCAGCGATAATGCCTCCTTTACCGCCTTAATAATAATTAGTTGTATTGCTTCTGGCGTTGGATAAGCCACCGCTACGGCTAGACTGACTGCCATTCCATACGCATTCGATAACTCATTCTTAGTGCCCTCCAAGTCTAGCCTTAGCGACTCGGGAGGAATTACAATTTCTCCATCTATGGCTCCTACAAGTGTTAAGCTTCGATAGACTGTTTTTATATCGAGCTTCACTAGTAGCCCTGCAAGTTGGGGAGATATTGTATCGCCTTTCTTCGCTGCAAGAGTTTCCTTCGCTATCCATATCATTCCGTCAACTATCTTTGTCGGTATCTTCATCTTGCCAAACTCTGATAGTATCGGTCCTGGACTGAGCCCAGTATTCATTTCTGGAATAATCACGTCTATATCCACCTTTTCATTGGGCTTGGCGTAAGTCAATACTCTATTCCGCTCAAGCTCAATAAAGAGGAGGAATGGATTCATGTCTGTGAATATTAATCCGATCGGATTTTTCAGCGAGTCTATAAACTGCTTGGCTGCTGCTCTCCCAGCCCTACCGGCTGCTATTACTGCCAATGTTTTTTTAGATATCTTGATTATAGCTTTACCACTCATTCTCTTTCTAAATTCATGTAGTAGGTCTGCCTTGGTCCTCGTTAGATCTAAGATCCCGATGACAGGACTGGCCCTGAAGAGCTGTTCAAGCTCCTCGATCTTTCTCTTCTTTATTTCACGCATCTTCAGGACGCTTGGTGTATAGCTCATTCTGGATATCATCGCTGTAGCCACTATTTAACCGTCCTCAATGCTTAAAGGGCGCTGGGCTTAAAGCTAAATATACCCTGAGCTGGAATAAGGTAGGTTCAGAGAAAAATTGTCATCAATAGTAAAGCTTGATGAAAAGCTCAGTGAGGCATTAGTGAAGGGAGGAAAGAAGAAATTTACCCAGTCCGTGGAGCTAGTCATAAACTTGAAGGAGGTCGATATTAGTAAGCCTGAAAAACGATTCACCGAGACTATAGACCTGCCCCGGGGCCTTAACGGGAAGCCTAGGAAGGTCGCAGTCATTGCTTCAGGATCAATGGCGCTTGAGGCCGGCCGTAGTCCAAACGTGGATAAAGTATTCGAAAAACCAGAGATTGAGGGGCTGATTGGAAATAAGAAGGCAGCTAAGAAGTTGGCAAGGGAGTATGACTACTTCTTGGTCGAGGCCTCGCTTATGCCAGTGGCGGCCCGTGCATTAGGAGCTGCGCTGGGATCTCTCGGCAAATCCCCAGTTCCCATCCCGCCAGGCACAAATATCGATAGCTTCGCTGCAAAATTCAAGAGAAGCGTTACTGTGAGGCTTAGAAAAATTCCTCAGATCTCATGCATGATAGGCACTGAGACGATGCCAGTCCAGGAACTCATTGAGAATGCAAATGCAGTCATCAACCGAGTGGTTGAGAAGCTTGAGAGAAAGTGGGCAAATGTCAAGTCTATTTATATCAAGACCTCGATGGGAAAGCCGATCAAAGTCGAAATATCGAGGGCTAAGTAGCCTTTTCTAGATAATCGTCATACTTTCCCGTGTCTATCTCTGCTAGGACTTCCTTGGGATTTTTGCCGTCGATGCTTATCCCCATGCTTACACATGTCCCAATGACTGTCTTTACTGCAGATTTGAGGGACTTTACCTTAAGGGACGGCATCTTCAGCCTGGCCACCTTCACGAGAGAGTCGAAGCTGATGTCTCCGGCCATTTCTTTTCCCGGCATCTTCGAGCCCTTCTCTATTCCTGTCTCCTTAGCAATCAGTGCTGCAACAGTGGGCGTCCCGATCTCTACCTTGAAGTCCTTTGTATCAGTATCGACCGTCACTATTACTGGCACCCTCATTCCCTTGAACTCGGCTGTCTCGGAGTTGATCTTCTCAATTATCTGGAGCACATTTACGCCCAACGGTGACAATGCAGGGCCTATGGGCGGTGCAGCAGTTGCTTTACCGCCTTCAATGAGAAACTTGAACTTCTTCTCGGGCATTATCTTTCTCCTATGTAGTGTTTTTTAGATGCGTATTAAAAACCCTATCTTATGAGACGTGGCTACTTCGCTGCTGGCCTTACGTAGCTGACGGGCACGGATATGGGTAGTGGGTACCTGCTCTCGATCAGCTCGATCGTTACTTCCTTCTTAAGCTTGTCGATCCTAACGATCTTCCCGGTCACTCCCTTAAGTGGGCCTGCAATTACCTCGACGGTCATTCCTGTCTCTATCGTCTCTATTATTGGCTTCTCGATTATGTGGCGCTCCAGCTCCTCGAGCTGGAGTGCAGCAATTGGCTTGGACTTGATATGCATGATTCCCTGAATGAGCATTACGACCCTGTCCTTATCCTTGGCCTCCACGAAGACGTATCCCCTTATGGAGGGCAAGATGAATACTGAGGCTATATCCTCGCTGCTTTCATCTAGCCTATTTGTAACCATCCTGAGGACATTTCTCTCCTGACCCACAGTCGTCCTCACGGCGAATATCTTATATTTCCCTTCAGAACTCATGGCTACGCACCTTGGACGGCGAGCAGTATGAACCTGACGACAAATGAGATGCCTCCTATCAATCCGACGCCTATGAGGACGACCCTCACGAGGAGAAAGAATTCCTCTCTGCTAGGCTTGCTCGAGACCTTGAAGAGAGTCGCCACTGACCTCGCGAATTCCCTTAAGCCCATATCTCTAAGAATTCAGGTCAATCCTCATATATATTCCTACTAGTGCATTTCAAGTATAGACGAAGGTAGTAGCCGCAAAATACGGCACCGCCTCTGCCGAGGTTGAGGATAAATATTCAGGAGCAGGATTAGATGAGGATAGCCTCGGGATGGTCTCAATAAAGAAGATCACTATTTATGGCTTCAAGTCGTTTGGGCCCAGGAGGAACATTATAGATATTCCCAGGGGATTTACAGTCATTACTGGTCCGAATGGTGGGGGCAAGAGTAACGTCATAGACGCGGTGAGGTTTGCATTAGGGGAGCTCAGCCCCCACTCCCTGAGAGTTTCTAGGCTCTCCGAGCTTATCTATGAGTCTAACGGCTCGAAGTCGTCCTATGCCAGGGTCTCGGTTGTCTTTGACAATACTGATAGGGGGATACCGATAGATGCTGACGAGGTGACGGTCACTAGGAGGCTGATGCAGAGCGGGGAGAGCGTCTATCAGGTGAATGGAAAATCAGTCTCAAGAATGGATCTCCTCGCAATTCTCTCAGCGGCAAATATCAAGCCTTCTGGATACAACATTATTTCTCAGGGAGCCGTCCTAGGCATAGCTGAGACTAGCCCCGAGGAGCTTAGAAAACTGATAGAGGAGATAGCTGGAACTGCTGAGTATGATAGGAGGAAAGAGGAGGCACTAGAGCAGCTTGACCAAGCTGAGAGAAACATTGCTGTAGCGAGGGCGGGAACGGCGGAAGTGAAGCAACGCGTTAGACAGCTTGAGCTTGAGAAGACACAGCTGATCCGTAGAAGCATCCTTGAGAGGGAGCTCTATGCTTTGAGGGCGGAGAAGCTGAGACGAAGCATAGTTGAGCTGGAGTCAGAGATGGAGAGAATCCTCAGAAGTGAGGAGGAATTCCAGAAGAGGAAGGCTGAGCTTGAGGAAGAATTGTCTAGGCTAGCCAGCCATAGGGCGTCGCTACTGGAGCAGATGGCCGTGCTCGAGAACCAGCTCTCCGAGAGCGAGAAGAAAGAGCGAGAGCTGGGCGCCATGATGGAGAGCAATAGGCTTGGACTTGAGAGGATAAAGACGATGATTAGGTCTGAGGGGACGCGATTATCAAGCACCCGCAGACAGTTATTAGAGCTGGCAAGTCAGGAGCTCAACGCAGAGAGACGCATCGAGGAGCTGAGACAATCTATCGCTGAACTCTCCCAAAGAATGGAGAAGAACACGGCGCGGCTTAGCCTGATCGAGGAAGAATACGAGAAGCTCCAGAGTCGGAGAAGCGAGCTCTCAGAAAGAATCAGAGAGCTGGACGAGGAGGTCGCCAGACGTAAAAACGAGAACGAAAAACTCCGGAGAAAAATCCTGGAGAGGGAGAGGGAATTAGAGATTAGGGGTGGGCGCCTAGCCTCGCTTGCGGAGAAACTGGAAGAGAAGAAGAATAGACTATCAGAAGTTATTGATGGTATTGCGAGTCTCGAAAACGCTCTTAGTAATTACCAAGAATCATTGCGGCAAAGTTTGGAGGAGAAGGATAAGGTTGAGGAGCTAATAAGCGATGCATCTGGAAAGATCGAGACGCATAGAACCGAGTTAGAGAGACTCTCTCGACTCCTAGGCGAGGTTAGCAAACTCATAATTGAGGGAAGAGCCAAGATAAATCCGGACTCTAGCTACGGAAGACAAGTAGTTGATATTATCTCCTCGAACATGAGTGATGAAGTCATTGGTGTTTTATCGGATCTCTTCAAGCCGCCTAGGGGACTTGAGGCTCTCTACTTGATGATTCTTAAGGATAGGCTCAACACTCTCGTGGTGAGACGTAACTCGGTTGCCGCGGCTCTCGCTCTGGCCGCGGCTGAGGTGGGAGTTGCATTATCAGTGATTAGCGTTGAGGGGAATTTTAGTTGTCCGGGAGATGGATGCTTGGCATGTATGGCTGAGACGATGAGCGCTGATGGGCTCAGGGCTCTTCACATAGCGATGAAGGGCGCTAGGCTCCTCAGGGATAAGCAGGGATTTAGAACTGGAGAACCAGCCATAAGTATCAATGGAGCATACTGGGATGGAGGCGGCTTCTTGGCCTCGCTCGGCGAGGTAAACATCACTCAAAAGGCGATAGATGCAATCAATGAATTGATGATAGTGGAGGAGTCCCTCAAGACAAGGATAAACGAGCATGAATCAATAATTAAAAACCTACAGAAGACGATTGAAAATCTTAGGACGGAGAAATTAGAGCTGGAGACAAGAATCAACGCACTCAAGGAAAAGATTAAACTTGACGAGAAGACACTTAAGGCTATCCGTGAAGAGAAGCTCAAGCTTGAAGAAGCAATAAAGCTGATGGTCAAGGAATCCGAGATGCTTAGAGAGGAGCGAGAAAGAATCAAGAGCGATATTGAGGAGCTTTCTAAATCTCTGCCTAAGGAAGACACCATAGAGATTATGAATAGAAAAGAACTTATCGAGCAGCTCGAGGCATTGAACAAATCTTTAAACAACTACTCAGAAATTAGGTCTGAACTTTTATCCGAGAAGAAAGCAACCGCACAGAGAATAGAGGAATTTACTTCAGAACTCAAGAAGCTTGAACACATGCTTGAGGAATTATCAGAGAGGAGAATTTTGCTTGAGAACGCTAGCAACGAGCTTAAGAAAAACGTAATGAATTATGCTGGGAGGTTCCGAGAAGAGCTGTATAGACAGCGAGAATTACTAGAGGAGGTTCAGGCAAATTCAAAAGTTATATCGACTCTTAAGGAGCAGGTAGCCACTATTAGGAGCCGGCTAGACGAGGTCAATAATAAGCTAGAGTCTCTTCGAGGCTTGATAAGCGAGGTCGATAATCAACTCCAGGGAATCAAGCTATCAAAAATGGAGCTGACCATGCGGAGAAACTCTCTGGAGGAGAAATTGAGAGAAATTCCTCTCCAGAACGAGGGTGACCTAGTTTGTCTGGATCAAGACATTAGGGATGAAATTTACATGAGACTCGAGGAGGAGCTAAACAACATGGGGCCTGTAAATCAGCTGGCCGCGATGCAATACGTAGAACTAGTTGCGAACTATAAGCATAGATCATTTAGGATCGCTGAACTCGAAAAAGAGAGGAGAGAAATCTTAAGAGTCATAGAAATGATAGATTCAGAGAAGCAAGAATTATTCCTCACGACGATGAAGAAGATTTCTGACGGATTCGGATATTTCTTCAATAGATTAACAGGAGGAGAGGCATGGTTAGAATTGACGGATCCTGAAAAACCCAACGACTCTGGAGTCGAGATGATCGTCAAGTTTGTCGGGAAGTCTCCACGCTCATCTAGAAGCGTGAGCGGTGGTGAAAAATCAGTAGCCGCAGTTTCACTTCTCATGTCCTTCCAAGGATTGACGCCGGCTGACTTCCTGATATTCGATGAGGTTGATGCTCATATGGATGCATCATATACTAGGAATCTCTCAGAACTCTTCAGCGAGATGTCAAGTAAGACTCAGATCATAGCGATATCGCTTAAGGACGTCATGGCTGAGCGGGCGGAGCTACTCGTAGGTGTCTATAACCAGTCTGGAGAGTCACGCATAATCATGACGAAGATGGGTGAGAAAACTAGTGAGAAACAAGATAATAGAAATTGAGGACTGGAAAGTGCTCCTAAACATATCGATGATTAGCAGGATTGATCCATGGAAGGTCGATTTAGTTAAGCTTCTCCGCAAGCTTGAGGATGCCCTCCGTGAGATGGAGATAAATGTAAGGCTGGCAGGCGTCGCCGTGCAGAGTGCTGCCCAGATACATTTGGCAAAGTCAAAGAAGCTCCTCGAGCCAGTAAATCCTGAGCAACCCCAAGAGAAGCCTAACCTGATAGTGCCGCCGCCGATAAACATTCCGATAAAGTCAAGCCTACTCGCAACGACTCTATTGGATGTTGTTAATGCGCTCCGCACAGTTATTCTCGGATTAGAGGAGTCCAAAAAAGAAACAAAGTTCGAGCAGATGAACATAGACATTAAGCTTGATGAATATCTCTTAAAGATTGAGGAGGAGCTTGATAGCTTTATTGCAGAGCTGGACCGCTTCTTGAGTGAGGGGACAATAACGTTCAGCAGGCTTGTCAGTGGAATGAGCAGGGCTGAGATGGCCAAGATATTCATACTCATGCTATTCGCAGCGAGCCGCGGATTCGTCGAGCTCTACCAGGACGAGGAGACACTAGACATAATCATTACGAGGTCGAAGCAGGTTGCCTAGGCGTAAGAAGACAGCAGTGCCCCTAGACGTTTCCAAGGCAAAGAGAATAGTCGAGGCCATTCTCTTCTCATCAGACAAACCCGTAGATTCTAAAGTCCTCCTCTCAGCAATAGGCGGAGGCGACGAGACGAGACTCGAAGAGATCGTTAAGAATCTAAACGATGAGTACGAGGCGGCTGGAAGAGCCTTCGTCATAAGTAGGTTTCCAGGTGGAAAATACATGATGCATCTAAGACCTGAATACGTCACCACAGTGAGGAGATTCGTCGGTAAGCCATTGCTGAGCTCTGGACTACTACGTACATTATCATTCATTGCATATCATCAGCCGGTGGCTAGGTCTACGGTCGCCGCGGTGAGGGGGAATAGGGCTTACCGACACGTCGCAGAGCTTATTGAGAGGGGACTGATAGAGGCGGAGAAGAAGGGCCGGACATACATTCTAAGGACGACGAAGCTATTCGCAGACTATCTGGGCGTCGAGGACTCAGTAGTCCAGATTAGGAAGAAGCTGCATGAAGCACTTGAGTCCTCGACCCCGAAGGCCGGGGAGAAGACCGGCGCCTCGAGCTAAGAGTATAAAGCATCGTCAAGAATATCCAATTATTAGATACTGATGTCGGCGATCCACGGCATATACTACGTGAATATTCCGAAAGAGCGGGTCCCGGTACTTCTAGGCCCCTCAGGCTCCCTCAAGAAAAAGATCGAGGAGGAACTGGGAGTCTCTTTGAGGGTTGATCCAAGCGGAGTCGTAGAGATTTCTCTCTCAAAGTCTATGTCTGAGGGCGGTGACCCGGTCTCGCTCCTCAAGGCGAAGGACATTGTACAGGCCATCGGTCGTGGCTTCAAGCCTGAGAAGGCATTAAAGCTCCTAGAGGATGACGTATCGCTCATCATTATTGACCTGCCGGAGCATCTCGGCAAGGACCCAGAAGACTGCTCAAGGGTTAAGGCACGGATAATCGGGACAGGGGGAAAGACGCGGCGCATAATCGAGGAAAACGCACACGTAGACGTATCGATTTATGGAGATACCGTGGCGATAATTGGTCGTCCGGAAGACGCCTCAGCCGCTCAGCAGGCAGTCATGATGCTGATTAACGGCGCGCCTCACAGCGCTGTCTATAAGTTCCTTGACAGCTATGCGCAGAGAAGAAAACTCATGAGGATGACCTACTAGAACACTTATAAAGGAGTAATACAGTGATAATAACCAACCTCAAGGTGGAATGTTGAAGTATAACTTAACAAATTTTAAGTCATCTTTTTTGTTATCGATAATTATCTTTGCATTGATTATTCTTGGATTAGTCTATGTTGCTGGTTCGCAGAGCGTAGTCACTTTGACGTCAACTACCACGATTACTCTTCCGCCCACAACTATGACGACTACGGTAGAGATGCCTGGTGGTGTTCAGACAGTGACTGTAGTAATGCCTGGATTCAAAATTATTCAGTACTACGAGGAGCCTGACGTGGTCTGCGTCGTCATCTTCAGGATGATCAAGATGGAGGAGCCCCAGGTAGTCACTTTCGGCGGCACCACCGTCACTATACCCGGAACTACGTTTTCTACAGTCATGTCGGAGAGTGTGTGGGCAATCTCGACCGTCGAGACTAGGCCTGGATATACTAGGACTTATACTGGGTATGGAGGCGAGATACCGGTTAAGATTGTTATGGGAGACATGACCATGACGGTTACGATGCCTGCATATGGCGAGTTCAGAGAGGCATGCAGAGGAGCCACGGTAAAAAACATATTGTCAATCATTCTTGATAAGGTACCGGCCACTTTCTTATATGCATTTCCGGGAACGACGATAAGTATTCCCGGATATGTCTACACGATGCCTGTTATGCCTATGGAGGCTGAGCCAATAACGACGACGTATACCACCACTATGAGGGGCACGACCTACCTGACCACGACGAGCATGCCCGGAACCACGCTTATCAGCACATTCTCAATGCCGGGGACCACGTATGTCTCGACAATAGTTAAGCCGGGAGGAACGATGATTAGTTTTATCTATTATACGACTACTATTCCTGGGACGACGAGTACTCCTGCCACTACAGTTACTAGGACCGAGACGCCGACAGGGACAACGACTCCCACGACTAGGACGACCACTACTCCGGTAACTACTCAAACGACAACGCCGACGGCCCAGCCCACGGCTGACTGGACGCTCTATCTTGTTCTGGGATTGGTAGTAGTTGTTGTTATCGCGGGAGTAGCAGTACTCGCCCTGCGCAGAAAAAGATAGTTTAATGCTTACCGAGAGCGTCAATTAAAATATTCGCTTCGGGAGAGATAGATGGCGTTATTAAGAAGCCTCCCAGAGTTTTAGGTAGAATGGCTGAACAGCGCTTTGAGCAGATCTCGCCGGCTGACTTCTTCTACAGGAACAGGGACATAGCTGGGTTTAGCAATCCATCGAGGTCTCTCTACATGAGCGTGAGGGAGCTTGTCGAGAACTCGCTTGACGCATGCGAAGTCGGTAGGATATTGCCGAATATATGGATCGAGCTAACTCAGGTCGAGGAGGACTCTGAGAAGGATGTGCGTATCTATAGACTTTTGGTTAAGGATAATGGCATCGGCGTTGAGGACGAGCATATTCCCAAGGCTTTTGGGACTATACTTTATGGGAGCAAGTATGGATTCAAGCAGTCTAGGGGGACCTTCGGCGTTGGGGGAACGATGGCGCTGCTTTATGGCCAGATAACCACTAACAATCCATTCAGGATCATCTCAAGCACTGGGAAGAAAGAGATACATGAGTATCGCCTATTGATAGACATCGTCGAGAATAAGCCAAAGATACTTGAGCATAAGGTTCACCCAAACAAGAAAGGCTGGCACGGCACGATTGTCGACTATACATTGGAGGCAGACTACACGAACAGTAAGGCCAAGATAATTGAGTACTTATCCAAGACCGCAGTAATTAATCCTCACGCAAACATTGTATTTCTCGATCCACGTGGAAGATTCTATGTTTTTGGGCGGGTAAAGGAGACCACGCCTGACCCCCCGAAGGAGGCAAAACCGCATCCACTCGGAGTGGACGTAGAGACTGTTAATAGGCTGATCGCGAATACTCGTTCTAGGGACTGTCTTGGATTCCTCATGAATGAGTTTCAGAGGGTTGGGAGAAAGACCGCTCTCGATGTTCTGAGGCTCGCCAATATCGACCCTCATGCAAAGGTTAAGCAGCTTACTGTCGAGCAGGTGACGGCGCTGGTAGAGGCGATTAAGTCCTATGGAAAGTTCAGGGCTCCTGATACATCTTCCCTGAGCCCTGTGGGTGTAGAGTTCATTGAGGCTGGAATCAGAGCTGTCTATAATCCAGACTTTCTTCACGTCGTTCAGAGGCCGCCCGCGAGTTACTCAGGAATACCCTTTATAGTTGAGGCGGCCGTCGCCTATGGTGGAAACATTCCTGAAAGTGAGGACATTCATCTTTTGAGATTCGCCAATAAGATTCCACTTCTATACGATGAGAGGGCCGATGTATCGTGGAAAGTCATTTCTGAGAAGATTGACTGGAATAGCTACAAGGTGCCTAAGGTAAAGAGACTCGCTGTCCTTACGAGTATATGTTCACCGAAGGTTCCTTACAAGACGGTTGGTAAGGAAGCAATCTCGGACAGGCCGGAGATAGAGAGGGAGCTCACAGTCGCGATAAGAGAGTGCGCAAGAGAACTGAGACTCTACTTGAGCAGAATAGAGAAAGGCGAGGCAGTGAAGAAGAGGCTAAATGTATATGCAAAGTATCTCCCGAAGATTGCTAAATTCTCATCGGAGCTAGCTGAGAAGCCTATCCCGGACCTTAGACCTATATTTAACAAGCTCGGACTCAGCGAGGCAATAATTAAGGAGGCAGCAGCTGAGGAGGAGGCCGAGTCACGCGAACTCTACGGCGGCTAAAATATCTATACAACACGTAGCCAGCGATAAATATTGCAGCAGTAATTATCGTGAAGAGCTCGAACTGAGATACCAAGTAATCAAGAATTGTCCTCCCATACAGCATCAAGAGCAGAGACTCTGGAATGAATCTAGCCGCCCTTCCAGCCGTTGAGGCGAGTATGTATCCACGCATATCTCTGAGCCTGAAGATGCCTGCAGTGAGTGTGAAAACTTTGAAGGGAATAGGTGTAAACGCTGCTAATCCAACGGCTAAGACACCGTATTTCTGATAAAAGGCCTCAACCCTCTCCATGTTTTTATCACCTACAAGACGCTTAAGAACTGGCCTGCCGCCTCTAAGGCCGACATAATATCCGACTAAGGCGCCGAGAACGGATGAAAGAGTCGTCAGGACTCCGTAGAATAATCCATTCTTCTGGTCAAGTAGGACAAGCGGTATCAATACTACGTCCGGCGGGACTGGAAAAAATACTGCCTCTATGAACGCGACAATGAATAGCCCAAATGGTCCCCAAGGCATAAAGTAAGCATCAGCTAGCTTTAAGAATTCTTCTACTATGCTGCTCATTCTATACTAGCCTTTCAAGCCAAGCCTCGACTTTACCAGCCCCTAGCTCAATTACTGCACAGTAGCCATTCTTGGCCGGCCCAGCATTGACTATTAATGTATCTCCAAGCCTCGAGATGCTCCTCGCCTCATGGATATGCCCACAGCTAACCAGTATTGGACTCTTCCTCTCAATGAATTTCCTAACCGAATGACTGCCAAGATGTTCATCATTCATCGATTTGTCGGCGTCACTGCCATATGGAGGGTTATGACTTAAAAATACTAGTGGCTTCTCAGCATCCTCAATATTTTTAATCATGTCTGCTATCTCTTCCTCTCTTAGCTCTATCAGCGTCATTCCGTGAGACGTGACTAGGCTGCCGCCGAGCCCCACGAGCCAGTACCCACCAAAATTATACTTCGCAAGGTGGAGATTGATTATTCTCTCGTTCATCGGCCTATGATTAAGAAGTGAAGGCGGATCGCAGTTGCCGGCCACGAAGAAGACCCGTCTGCCCGAGCCAGCAATTATGCCAAGAATCCTCTCAGCCTCCTCGACTGTTCCGAAGTTGGTTATGTCACCAGCAACAAACACAACGTCGCAGCTTTTCTCCTCCACGGTTCTCGGAATCTTCTCAGCATTCTTGCTACTATGTATATCGCTGACCTGAAGTATCCTCAACTCTGCAAAAAATCCTACGATTCACCTAATAAAAATATTCTAACTAAAACTACAGGCAACATTTTATATATTGATTGGGTTTATTGATTTGCGAAGCTCGGTGGCATAGATGTTACCATTCGCTGAGTGGGCTTCTTGGCTCATACCAATCGTCGGCTCAGTGCTTGTTCCCCTCTTCTTCAGAGCTGGAAAGAGGGTGGGGGAGGTCTACTCCGTGATTCTCGGATTCGCAGCCGCGTCCTTCTCCATCTCTATGATACCGGACGTCTGGGGCGGCAATACGATTGACAGAAGCGTGAGCTGGATACCCCTCCCAACCGGCGGATCAGTGGACTTCGGATTGCTGCTAGACCCTCTCTCAGTAATGATGGCATGTATAGCGACTGGGATCGGGTCGCTGATACTGCTGTACTCGGTTGGCTACATGGCTCACGAGTCTGGCCTTCCGCGATACTACTTCTTTATGACCTTCTTCATCGGAGGCATGACGCTGCTCGTCCTCTCAGATAATCTCCTTGGACTCTACATTGGCTGGGAGATCGTCGGGGTCTGCAGCTACGCCCTGATAAGCTTCTACTATAACAGGCACGAGGCAAGACTCGCAGGGATAAAAGCATTCATCACGACTAGGATAGGAGACGTAATGCTCCTAACAGCGATACTACTACTCTACTCAAACTTCGGAACACTCAACATACTTGGACTAAGAAGCACCATTGAAGAAGCAGCGAAGATGTGTGGAAAGGTTTATCCAGTCCTCATGCTGGCCCTACTCCTAGCTTTTGGAGGCGCGATGGGGAAGTCGGCGCAGTTCCCGCTTCACGTATGGCTCCCCGACGCGATGGAAGGCCCGACGCCTGTCAGCGCATTGATACACGCCGCGACGATGGTCAAGGCCGGCGTATACCTAGTAGCTAGGTTCAGCATGACTCTGGTGCCCTTCGAGCACTTCTCGCCCCAGCAGCTATCTGACTGGTACGCCACCGTCATAACGATCGGCGCATTTACAGCGATCTTCGCAGCGACAATGGGCCTAGTGATGAATGATATAAAGAGAGTCATTGCCTACTCTACTATCAGTCAGCTCGCATTGATGTTTACGTCTCTGGGCGTAGGCTCGGCTTCAGGATGGTTCGGAGGCGTGTTCCACGTCCTGAGCCACTCGGCCTTCAAGGCGCTACTCTTCCTCGCGGCGGGTTCAGTCATACATGTAGTGGCAACGAACAATATGGACGAGATGGGCGGACTGAGGCGCTACATGCCGGTCACGTTCTATACATCGCTTATCGGAGTGCTCAGCCTCTCAGGTATTCCTCCCTTCAGCGGGTTCTTCAGCAAGGACTTCATTCTAAGCTCATTGCTGGAGTCTGGAAACTACCTCGCACTCATGCTTATCAGTCTAGCATCTGTCCTAACCGTGATTTACAGCTTTAGGTGGATCTCGATGGTCTTCCTCGGCGAGCCGAAGAAGCTGGAGATGCATGGGCATATCCATGAGTCGCCGCTTGTGATGACGGCCCCACTCATGGTTCTCGCCGGGCTCTCAGCGGTAGCTGGCCTGCCGCCTGTCGAGGAGGCATTGCTGGAATTTATGGGGATTCACCACGTCTCGATATCTCCGCTCACGTATGTGTTTTCGGGCGTCATTCTAGCCGTGGGGCTCGGCGTCTCTTATCTCTTCTTCATTGCGAGGCGGATACCCACGGAGGCCGCGAGGAGTGGACCAATACTTTCGGGGATCCATAGATTACTCGTCAATAGGTACTATATTGACCGTCTCTACGAGGCTGTTTTTGTTGATGGGCTGCAATCACTGGCCAGATTCGTTAGGAGACACGTCGAGGAGAGGGTGATCGATGGCTTAAACTATGCGGTGGCCTCTGCATTCGTCAAGTTCGTCGAGTTCTTTAGGGGGCTCCAGACTGGGAGCAGCAACATAAACATTAGTGGTGTAGCTATCGGAATAGCGATCCTCATGACTATACTTATAGGCAAGCTCTTCGGCTTATTCTAGCCTCTCTGCCTTACGTATTTGTAGTGTTTTCCGAATATATCTTCAGGCGTCTTCTCAGCCTCCTCAGGCTCGACGTAGATATCCATGAGGGAGCCTGGCTCAAGCGTTTTCCCAGCATCTCCGAGCCATTTCCTCTCGAGGAGATACCTCATGCTCCACCTAACTTCCCTTGCATCTACCTCGCTTATAAGCGGCTCGAAGAATCCGAGCGCTATTATTTTGACTGCCTCTTCCCTCGGTACTCCCCTAGTCATCATGTACCAGACTTGTTCCGGGTCTATCTGTGATACGCTCGCCGAGTGTGTTGCTCTTACCTCGTTGCACTCTATTTCCAGTCCTGGGATTGCCTCTGCCCTCGACTCGCTGCTCAGGAGCATCGCGTGTTCGGCTAGGTAAGCCACGGAGTTTTTTGCTCTTCTCTCAATTCTGATTATTCCCTTGAGTAGGGCCTTTGATCTCTGCATCGCTGCGGCCTTAGAGATGACTCTCCCAGTCGTTGATTCTGCCCTGTGGTGAAGATTGATTGTCGAGTCGAGTCTCTGGTCTCCAGATGTCATTGATGCTTCAAGTGTATCTGCCCTTGCTTCAGCACCATCTAAGTAGTTGTCTATTCTTGTTCGTGTTAGTGAGCCTCCGAGCTGTATTCCTATCCATTTATGTGATGCATAGTTACCGACGAGTGAGCTTCTATAGGTCACTACTTCACTCTTCTCCGAGACGGCGTTTATGGTGACGTGTCTTATCTGAGATTCGGGCGCGTCGTATGTCTGTACTAGGTGTCCTAGAAATCCCGTCTCCTCGAGTCTGTATGAGTGGTATTCCTCGATGATTGATAGTCTTGTTCCTTCGCCCGCATAGACTATGGTGGCTGCTGAAGTTATTGGTCCATTGTTGCCCAATAGCCATATGCTTCTAATACTTACTGGTGAGTCGAGCCCGCTTGGCGCTATTACTAAGACGCCGCTGTTCAGCGAGGCATATATTAGTCCGAGTAATTTGTCCTCTTCGGGACCCGAAGGCCCCTCAGTCAATGCCTGCTTTACGTAGCTCGGCTTCTTCCTCAGCGCCTCCTCTAGACTCATCAGTACTAATCCCTTCTCTGACAGCTTTGGTGGGACATGTGTCCTGACAGGCGAGGCATCCATATGGATGATTATTGGCTCATCGATGATTGATAAGAGGTCTGAATATTCGCTGGGGATGGAAGTATTACTTCGTGGCTCCGTGTTGCTGAGCAGCCACTCTGGGTCTAAGCTCAGCCGCTCATAGTTCTTCACGTAGAGCGGATTCTTCTCATATGGCTGATCCAAGAAGGACTTTCTGCCGAGAAGACGAAGAGTAGATAGCCAGTCTGGCTCGTCCTCTAATATCTTTATCGCTCTGCCCATAAATGCAATACCTTCTAAATAAAGCACGATTCACTTATTATGGATGATTATTTTACGCAAAAGCTAGGGTTAAGATTTCTCAATCTTTGCCTTTAGGAAGTCCGGTATGACTCCTCGCTGTATTAGTTCAAATACCTGATTCTTTGTGAAGCGCCACCAGACATCTCCCCTGCTGTCGCTTTGAAAGTCCCATGGACTCACCAATACGACGTCACCTTCTTTGATCCAGATTCTACGCTTCAGCTGTCCCCTAATCCTGCATAGCCTTTGCTTCCCATCTGCACAATCAACTATCAATTTATCGTAGCCAACCATCTTTGAGACCACTCCATAGACATCAGTAGGGCCTGGCTCAGGCATCTCCTCAAGCTCCTTGGGCTCGGCGATTATCTTTCGTTTACCCACGAATAATACCATGCAGACCGATCATTTATGTCTTTTCTAATCTGTCCATTGTTCAAACAATATGCATAATTGTTAAATCATAGCACGTCAAAGTAGATATAGATGACTGAGGACGATGCTCCCTACTGGGTAAAGGTACACCACTCGGTGACTGGGGAAGTAATAGTAGCTGCATGCGACAAGGGACTACTAGGAAAGAAAATCAGGATAAGCGAGAAGTTCGAGACAAGAGTATCTGAGGACTTCTACATGGGAAGGACAGCAAATTGGGAACACATAGCAAAACTAATAGAGACAGCGACAATCATCAATCTACTTGGCGACGATATTGTCAATGCTGCAATCGAGGCGGGAATCGTTCCTGAAGGAGCAAGCAGCACTATTGGAGGAGTAAAACACGTCCAGCTAATTAAATGAAAAAATTACTAAAGAACTCTATATTTCTGATATGCAGCTAGAAATTCGACGCCTCTTCTTATTGCTTCCCTGAAGCCAGACTCGCGTTCAACCTTTTCTTCCGCACGTCTCACCACCTCACTTACAATTTCTTTCGGAATAACAACGACACCGTCAAAGTCTCCGAAGATAAAGTCGCCAGGCGAGACCTTCACGCCTCCGCAGTATGTTGGGACCTCATATTCATCGAAATATACCCTGCCCTTTGAGTCTGCCGGTGTAAAGGCCCTTGCGAATACCTGGAATGGCGGCTTTATCTCCCATATCTTAGGCACATCTCTTACTGCACCATCACTTACGCATCCAATCGCTCCTCTATGTCTAGCCGCGTTCGACATGAGTTCGCCCCACGAGGCTGCGTCCTTGGTGCCATGCGTAGCCACAACGACAACACATCCCCTATACATTGCCTGAAAGAACCTGGCCATCTTCTCTACGTCATGCTCTATCTTCTTGAATGATGCAAAGGTCGAGATTGTCAGAGTAAATGCTGGTCCAGCAATCTTAACGTCTGGATAGATAGGCCTAATCGATGAGTCCATTACTTGCCTCGTATATCCCATATCGTCGAGAATATCGGAGACCGCAGGTGTGTAGAGCCTCTTAAGCCTCTCAGATATTGCTAAAGCCTCCTCAATACTTATCGAGGTCACGCATTATTCACCCCTTATTCCGTGCTTTAACCATTAATTATCTAGAAGGGCTTATCAGTCCATCTCGAGGCGTTGGCCTCTATGACCCTGAAGGCATTCCTAAACGCGATTTTTTCGACATCGCTCTCAGAGAGTCCCCTGGTAAGGAGCTCAGTCCATAGGTTACTGAACTTGGTGATGTCTTCTAGGCCTCTCGGCTCCTCGACGTGCATTATTCCGAAGAAGTCTGTGCCGATTGCTAGGTTCTCGACGCCGAACTTCTGATAAACATACTGGATGTGGTCTGCGAGTGTCTTTACGTCTGCTGTCTTGCCTATGGTCGGCTCTATTAGCGTTATTCCCACCACGCCTCCATTCCTCCTTAGAGCCTCAAGCTCCTCATCATCTAGATTCCTAACATGTCTGTGGACAGAATTGATATTGGCGTGACTAACTATGGCTGGGAGCTTAGAGATACTCAAGGCCTCAAGAGTACTTCTCCTGCTGGCGTGAGCCAGATCAATTATTACTCCCAGCTCGTTGCATCTCTTTATCAGCTCCTCACCGTCTCCAGTCAATCCATAGTCGCGCTTCGACATGCAGGAGGCGGCGAACTTGTTATCGAAGTTCCATGTGATCTGGAGGGACCTAACACCGAGCATGTAGAATAGCTCGATGTCCTCTATGTCTTCTAGGGGCTCTGAGCCTTCGATCGCTATTAGTAGCCATGTCCTGCCATCGCTGAGAATCCTCTCGAGATCGCTCTTCCTATAGAGAGGCGCCAAAGCGTCTGGATACGACGAAAATAGATTATAGTATGTCTTTATGTGTTCTAGCGTTATTAGTGTGGGTGAGCGTATCCTCATTGCTCCTACCTTTACGCCGTAGCCCGAGGTCTGCTGCCCAAGCCTATAGGCATTCAGTGATGGAATTATATGGGCTATCGATGAGAAGATAATCTTTGCGTTCGCCCTCCTAAACTTTGGAATATCTCCATGCCTGCCTGGAAGGTCTACACCGAAGTCCTCTGCCTTAAACTTCAGGCCATACCCTCCGAGAAAGTAGTAGAGCGAGATATCTTCATGCAGATCGATTAATGGAGGATTTAAATTCATAAGCAATCAGAAAAAATATCGATTTTGATGTTTTTAAATCTTATCCTTAAGCTCTGCTGAGGACTGAGACGAAGACCTGAGCCGCTACCTCTGCTCCCTCAGCCACGAATCCTAAATCACGCAGCGCCGAGCTGATCGCCATTATTGTCGGGAGTAGATACTTTGCGGATGCAGTGGTGCCCATGTGTCCCACCCTGATCATCCTTCCACTCAGGGGGCCTAGGCCTCCTCCAATCATTATCCTGTGATTTGAAAGAAGACGGCTCATTATTTCCTTTGAGCGCCCGTCAAGTTGGGGAGGCATCCTAGCTGCCGTTACGGTCGGTGAGGCGTACTTCTCATCCTTAGCGAGTGGTGGTAGGCCAAGCTGGTTCAGCGCCGCCCTCGTCGCCGCCGCCACTCTTCTATGCCTCTCATATCTCTTCTCGAGCCCCTCATCAAGTGCTGCCTGGCCAGTCACCTTCAGCGCGAGCACCGAGTAGGTATTGATAGTGGTGGGGAATGGATGCCCCATCTCGCTCCACTCGGAGATATAGTGCCTCCAGACCTTTAGGTTCGTGAACCATGTGCCGGGATTCACGAGTCCCTTCTCAACCCTGCTCCAGACCTCGCTGCTTATTGCAACTGGCACAGCGCTTGGAATGCTGCTTAGACACTTGTTTGGATACCCGATGCAGAAGTCTATGCCCCAGCCGTCGACGTCGAGCTCAACTCCTCCGAAAGCCGAGATCGAGTCCACAAGCGTCAAGAGCCCATACTTCTTCGCTATCCTCATGTATTCGGGAATTGGGTTGAGGATTCCTGTGGAGGACTCGTTCTGAACGACGAGGAGGGCCCTTACGTCCTTGTTACTGTCCAGTACGGCTTTGAGCTGCTCCGGGGAGACCACGTCTCCCATCTCAGCCCTCACCGGAATCGCCTTTCTTCCGCAGTGCTCTGAGAGCTCAGTCAGCCTGTTGCCGAAGAAGCCATTATCAATCGTGACCACTTTCTCGCCCGGATTCGCGAGGTTAACTATGCCCATCTCAATCGCGAGGCTCCCCGGCGTCGCCAGTATTATTACCTCCGATTTTGTCTTGAAGATCTTCTTCATGATCTCTGTCGTCTCGCTGTATATCTTTCCCCACTCTGCGCCGTAGTGCGGATAGAATCTTCCACCGAGGACTTGTCTTACCTTTGGGTCGAGCTCGACAGGGCCTGGAATCATGAGTAATGGGTCTTCTCCCCAGACGAAGTAATTGCTACTCATGGTCCAGAATCATCCCCGCCACGTAATAAACCATGCATCACTCTTCACGTCAGGTCTGAGAGATCGAGTCTGCCTTCCCTCTTTAGTTTCTCGAAGAAGGTGGCAGTCTCTAGGAATCCGTCGCGTGGATGCGTCTTTCTCAGCGGCCCCAAGTCTCTCTCAGCCGCTGAGTCGTCTAGGTCTGTTGCGAGTGCTAGTGGTGTTGGGTCGTAGGTGAGCTTGCCGCGCACGTTTGGGAAGAGCTCCTCTATTAGCTTGATGATGTCTGCTACGTGCATGATTGCTCCCCTGACGTTGTATACCCTTGCGCCCTTGAGCTCTCTCATCGCTGCAGTTACGAAGAGATAAGCGATGTCCCTGATGTATTGTATGTCTACTACGCCTCCAAACTTTATCTTGAATGGCATGTCTGCTACTGCTGCCTTTATTGCACGTGTTATGTCTGCTGTTGCTCCTACATCTCTTCCGAATCCATAGACGACGTATGGCCTGAATGTTGCGCTTGGTATGCCCTCCTCATGCCAGTATACATTTGCGCAGAGCTCGTTGCATACCTTGAATGCGCCGTAGTGAGTGACTGGTCTTAGTGGAACGTCCTCAGGTATTGGCTTGACCTTATAGTGCTCAGGAGGACTGAGCGCGGCGATTGAACTCGCATAGACAACCATTCTTATCTTGTCCTTATGCTTCTTGGCGGCCTCAAAGACTCTAAGCGTGCCTATGACGTTAATCTTTGCACCGGTTATAGGGTCTTTCCGACATGCAGGTATCTGGAGAGCAGCTAAATGTATTATCCTATCGACACCATACTTCTCTATTGCGTTCTCGATTACTCCCTCAGCCGTTATGTCGCCCTCGATGAATGGAAGAGACCTAGCCTCTGGCACGACCCAGTCAATTCTTGAGTAGTCCCTCTTTATATCAAGCAGAACTACCTTTTCACCCATATCTAGTAATTCACGAATTATCCACGACCCGAAAAATCCTGCAGCGCCCGTAATAAGAACTACCAAGACAGACCACTCATCTATAAGAAATCAATTCTATTATTTATAGAAATATTGTTCTGCGATTGGGAGAGATGCTCTAATATTTCTCAGCAGGTCGATTTGGATAGTCAAATATTTTTAAGCCACGAACTTGTGGATTAACATAGGATTTTGGATGTATGCAGTGATCATTGCTGCTGGCAAAGCTACCCGAATGTCTCCACACTCCTTTATCACTCCTAAATCATTCATGGAGCTTGAGTCTAATCTACCTGTTATAAGGTTCATTATCGAGCAGCTCCAGAGGGTCGGTATAAATGACATGGTATTAGTCGTTAGGAAAGAGTCTTCTAGCCACTTCAAGAAACTGAGCGATGAAGTTAGGATCATAGAGATAGATTGCGAAGAGGAGTTTGGAAATCTTTATAGTGTTTTGATGGGCAGTAGGACAAGGAGCGGAGAATTCTTACTACTCATGTCTGACCACATATTTGAGCTTGAAATGGTTAGACGTATTTTAGATAAAGCTGAGAAGACTGATAAGGCATTTGTCCTCTGCCTAGATAGGAGACCCTCCCTCAAGGCGGCTGAAGAAGGATTAAAAATCCTAATCGATAGTGACAAAGTAGTAAGAGCTGGTAAGGACCTATTACCAGTCTACGGCATAGACACTGGACTAATATGGTGTGGCCCAAGGGCGGCTTCCTACATAGAGGAAACAATTAAGAATTATGGAAAGAACTGCTCAATCAAAGATGCATTGAACCTAGCAGTAGAGAAGAATGATGTTGATTATGTCGATGTTACCGGGCTCTTATGGCAGGATATAGACACGCTTGAGGACCTAGAGAAGGCGAGAGAAATTTACTGGGAAATTCTTAAAAGAGATATCACGAAGTCAAGTGATGGCCTAGTGAGCAGGTATATCAATAGACAGATCTCGACTAGGATATCCCTTCAGTTATATCGAGCAGGCATATTCATCAATCCAGACATAATATCCCTCGGGGGATTTATACTCGCCATTCTTGGAGGGCTCTCAATAATCTTTGGACATCTAGTCATAGGCGGATTAACAATTCAGGCCTCATCAATTATCGATGGAATCGATGGCGAAATTGCGCGTCTCTTCAGAAAAAGTAGCAAGAGGGGAGGAATCATCGACTTACTCTTAGACAGAATAGCAGATATCTTCATAGTGATGGCAATCGCTATTTCTTCATGGCCATTAGGAGTATTTGAAGGAGCACTATCATTGTTAGCAGCCGCAAACGTAGTACTCGTCAACTATTCCACCCAATTGCTGCAAACAGGTGGAATAAAGATAGATGCGCTAAGAAAGATTCCAGTGACTAGGGATGTAAGACTATTAGTGGTAGCTCTGTGCTGCATCGCTGGATACCCATCCATCTCGATCTACTACCTCGCATTCATGCCATTAATCTATATCGCTGCTGGATGCATATTACTATTAAAAATGCATGAAGAAAAACGTGGATTCATTTATAGAAAGAAGATGTGGAGTATCTGGCCGTATATACCTATCGGCATCGGTGTAAGAGCAGCAGTCAACTCAGTCGTCCAGAACGGTTTAAGACTCTTATTCGTCCTGCTCATCACTCATCTACTGCTACCACCATTCTCGGACATAGTAATACTGCAAAAACCGGTAGAACTGACCCTAGGCATCTTCATACCAATAATTGAGGCATCCCTAATAATCTATCTAGGCTCCAAAATCTTAATCTCTAGCGGAGTACTAATTGAGTATATTTCCCTCCGCCTAGTCAAAAGGCTCAGAATCACAGTTACGCTAATAAGAGAAATCATAAAAGATTTCTCATACCTAATCTTCGCAACAATCATGTGGAGCTACTCATGGCATTTCGCAGAAATCCCAATAATCGGCCCATACATAATTAAACTAACTACACCACTAATCTCGGTCGTAATCATTTACATGGTCTACAGAATCACAAAAAGAATCTACAATACATACCGCGAGATATTGGAGGACAGGGCAAGACAGATAGAGAGCAAATTCCAACCATAATACAAATTCAGACCATGGAAAATAATTATTTAATTAAATACATCAGACTATATTTAAACTACTAATACAAAAATTTACAACAGGAATGAATGCATAATAAACAAGGAAGAAATAAAAGAACTCCAAGCATGCCTTACTTTGAAACCTATGGAAAAATACTAGAAGTGTTAAGCAATTTTCAACAAAAATTACCGATGCTTAACGCTCAAAACCAGCCATCAACTTCCTCGATCCCTAAAAGTAATGAATGGACCGGGCGGGATTCGAACCCGCGGCCTCCCGCGTGCAAGGCGGGCGATCTACCACTGATCTACCGGCCCACTGCTTTAATAAGAATCCAGTCCTTCCTAAATAGATTTAGCGCTAACGGAGTCCAGAGTCATAGGAATATTCCAAGAGACAAGATGTTCAGACGGGTCTTTCAAGGCGTTTCCAGTAAGTATACATACAGCGATCTCGTCTCTCCCTATTTTTCCTTCATCTACGAGTTTTTTAAGCCCAGCGATGGTCGAGGCCCCGGCCGGCTCGCAGGCCACCCCCTCCACAGTCGCGAGGAGCCTGAGGCTCTTCAGGATCTCATCGTCAGTTACGCTCACAGCTGTCCCGTCAGATTCCCTGATCGCCCTGATGCCCTTCTTCCAATTAACTGGCTTACCGATCCTGATAGCGGTAGCTACTGTCTCAGGACTATCCCAGAACCTGATGGTGGAATAGTTATTCATGAGCATCTCGACTATCGGAGCTGCTCCACTGGCCTGGACCCCGATAAGCCTGGGAAAATCATCAATAACGCCATACTGCTGAAGCTCCTTAAAGCCCTTCCATATCGCCGAGATGTTCCCAGAATTCCCAACAGGCACCACCACGTTAATATCAGTCCTGCCGAGCTGCTCCCAGATCTCGAAGGAAACCGTCTTCTGACCCTCAATCCTCCAGGGATTAATAGAATTCAACAAGTATGCACCCATTTCAGACGCGCTCCTAAAAGCAATGCTCAACGCCTCATCGAAGTTCCCCCTAACCTGATACACCTTTGCGCCATGAATCCTAGCTTGGAAAAGCTTACCAAGAGCAACCCTCCCCTCAGGAATCAAGACAACACACTCAAGACCAGCCCTAGCAGAATACGCAGCCAACGAGGCAGAAGTATTACCCGTCGATGCACACATAACCCTACGAGCACCAACACTCAAGGCCATCGAGACACCAACACTCATCCCCCTATCCTTAAAGCTCCCAGTCGGGTTGAGACCCTCCAACTTGAGGAACAACTCTCTAACACCTACAATCTTCGCGAGCCTCTCACACTTTACGAGACGAGTAAAGCCCTCACCCAGACTCACAACTCCATCTCCAAAATCAGGAAGAAGCTCAGCATACCTCCAGATACTCTCAACCCTACCCCTCAAAGACTCACGACGAAAAACCTCATCAACATCAACCACCACGTCCAGAAGATCATCACATCTCGGACACCTATAGATAACAACATCTCCACTATACTCTGCACCACATTCAATGCATCGAAGAAGAAGACGCTTCATAAAACAACTACCCAAAAATCAGCTCAACAACGCCAAAACACTCGCAACCAAGAGCAACAATATTACAAAGAAAAAAACGGCAGGAAAGACAGAGGCAACACCAAACTCGACACTAACAAAATCAAACAAGAGCCTCAAAGACAACACAAGTCCAAGAACACCGAGAACCTTAGCCACAATCCTCAAGACAACCGCAACCCGAGGAGTAGCCAAACAGCAAACCCACCCAAAACCAAACCAACAAACCACGATTTAAGCCTGAACAACACCAGAAAAATAAATAAACAACAACTTAAATATCCATCAATAATAAAAAATACTAGAAAAACCTCAAGGGCCCGTGGCCTAGTATGGATAAGGCGGCGGCCTCCTAAGCCGCAGATCGTGGGTTCAAGTCCCACCGGGCCCGTAGAAAGCAATCATTCAGACTTACTCGTTACTTCTAAATCTAAGTTCAACTCCCTACAAAGTCTAAATAATCTACGTTGGCAACGCTTTACGTATACCTTCATGTACTCCGGAGGGATGCGAACCCTCAAAACATTACCCTCTAGCCTAAAATCATATCCACGTACATGCTTACCCAAAACGCTCGAGACTAAACTACCGACCCTGCCCTCCTCAGACCGTACACCACCCTCGACAGGCACAATAAAGGTCCTCTCACCAAACACATACAACTCATACTCAACCTCACCACTAAGAAAATTCCGAACCAGAACCGTAGGCCTAGAAAGATCAGCCTTCTTCAACCCCATCGGAACCTTAACAACCATCTCAAGAACATAGATCTTAGAAACCTCCCCATGATCCATAAAAATCACCGTATCAATAATCGACGGCAAAACACCAATCTCAACCCTATTAGCAATACGCTGAATAGCATCAATCGGAGTCGTCGCATGAATAACACCAACCATACCAATACCAGCAAGACGAAGATCAATAAAGATCTCAAAATCCTCAGGCCCACGCATCTCATCAAAAACAGTATAATCAGGCCTACTCAACAACAAAACATCATACAACTCACCCTCCTTAGCCGCACTCTTAGAATACTGAGTAACATCAGAAGGAAGCTGCAAATCACGCGGACTCTCAATCGTCTTAACCACCCTCCTCAAATTCCTATAATGCTCAGCAAGCGCCTGCGCAAAAGTCGTCTTACCCATACCAGGCGGACCAGCAATCAGAATTCCCTCGGCCCTCTCCACGAGTCTATTGAGCAGAACATCAGGCAAGTTATAATCCTCAAGACTCTTATGCACTATCGGCTTCACAATCGTGACCTCAAGACCATCACTAAACGGAGGCCTAGTAATCACGACCCTATAATCACGAAGCTGAAGTATCGTGGCACCACGCTTATTTACCTCAAGAAAAGACTCTCTACCATACTCAGCATATACCTGCTCCATAAGCTGGGCAATAATCAACTCAAGCTTCTCCCGACTCATCGGCACACTCGAGATCTCCTCAAAATACCAGTTTCCAGGCTTACCCCTCTTAACACGCGGATTGACACCCTCCTTAAGATGAAGCGACATTACACCGTCAGTAAACAACTTATCGATCTCTATCAACCCCTTAGGAGCAGCATACAAAACATTAATCCCCATCGCTTCACATACCTTAGCCATGATGGGATCTGAAGTAACGATCGTACCCCCCATCGAGGAGGCCAATTCTCTTAACGCGCTCCTAACATCACCCTCAAAGTCATCCCTACCAACGAACTCCAACTCCACATCCATCCTCTCACAGATTGCCCTAAGAGAGATGAGTGCATTAATTCCAGCATCATCACCATTTGCAAGCTTTTCCTCAAGATCCCTAAGAAGACACTTATGAATAAGCACCTTATTCCTAATCTTACCCTCCTCCACCAGCCTCTCCACTAACCTAGAATTGAGAGCCAGCTCATCCGGAATGTATAACCCTTCTGACACGTCAAGGACTAATAATAACTGTATAGCACTGATTAATTGGTTTTTCTTCAGGCATCAAAAAAGCCAATAATGCATAAAAAAGGCAGATTTTATTTAGTTTGAATTCATATGTTAATACCGCTACGGTAACGCCGTAAAAATAGACTGGTCTTTCCGCGCCACATGAAATAAAGATAATATCATAAGAAGCATCTTTATTAGTATGCAGCATTATAGATATCCTGTAAATCATGATTTCCAAGGAAGAATTTTTAAGTCTACTAAACAATAGACGTGTAATATACTGGATATTGGCAAGGATCTGTGAGAGAGAGATAAAAGACCAGTTCTTAAGGGAGTTCATAAGCGAGAACAATCCAATATTAAAATTGGATAGTTTATCAGATATTGATCCAGAAATTATGCAAGGAATAGAGATGATTAAAAATTATGTTGCAAACGCTGTTAAACGCGACCTAAAAGAAGTTGAACTAGAACTTGCAGTTGACTATGCTAACGTATTTCTAGGGGTTAAAAAGAAGCCACCACATCCATCCGAGTCGGTCTATAAGACTGGGCTATTAATGCAAGAACCATATGACGAAGTACTGCATGCATATTGGGAAGCGGGTGTTGATGTAGTAAAAGACTTTAAAGAACCAGCTG
>JAWBQR010000011.1:0-36621 GCA_038845265.1 Nitrososphaerota archaeon
CCGTAGACATTACTGGCAATCCGCATGCAAGTGCCTCAACAACAACATTCGGGAACCCCTCCCACAGTGATGATAGACAGAAGAGGGTGCTCCGAGCCATATACTTAAATGGATTACTCTTCCAGCCAAGGAAAAAAACTTTATCTTTTAATCCTAGTTCAGTGACAAGCCCCTCTAAATAGCCTCTTAACGGTCCGTCTCCGATGAAGACGAGTTTGCAATCAGGCAGAACTTCGCTAACAGGTTTAAAGGAGCGTATGAGATGCCACTGGCCCTTCTGCACATCTAGTCTTGCACATGATACAATTACCGGAAAACTGAATAGTATTCGCTCCCCATTATCTAGCGGCTCTTCGACTAATTGACATATCTGATCAATATCAATTGGATTATAGACTAACAAAATATTTCTTGCAGGTATCTTATAATGAGTAATTAAATATTCTGATATGGCCTCAGAAATTGTAAATATTTTTCTCGGCAGTCTATATAGAATTCTAGTCTTTATCCAATACGGAATCTTTCCACTTAAACCACGTATAGGCGGATTATAGGGATGAGTCTCTATCCTGAAAAATCTCTTAATACCTAAACAAAAAGACACGAGATTACGTCCCCTGCTTTTACAGCCAAGCATTGCGTCAACTCTTTCATATAACGATAATTTGTAAAGAGAAATAAGTGACCTGAGAAAATCTAATGGTGCCCCTCTCTTATAATTTTTTATTAAATATACCTTTGATCTCAATGGATATGATACACCTCGCTCCAAAACAGCAAAGATTACCTCAACGTCAGGAGGAGCAAAGAGTGAAAGAAGAGATAACACCCTCTGTACCCCTCCACCGTATAATTTATCCGTAACAATAAGCAGTTTCTTTCTCACAAACTTTATTACAAACAAAGATAAAAATTAAGATTTCTATACTGTAAGGTTAGCTGGGCCTTTGTCAGAAAATGTTCAAAGTAGCAGTGTTTAGGGGAAAAGACTATGGAGATAAAAAGGTGCTCGTTCAGGCTACATGTCCAAGCGGAAGACAAGCCATTAGAATATTTACTGAGAAGCTCTTCAAAATTATGAAAAAGCTTATCTAAGAGCCGTGAAGACAAGATGGGGTGATGAGAACCTTAGCTACAGTCTACAACTCCTAAGAGAAGGAGCCAAGAAGCTACGCTTAACTTTGGAAATCCTAGTTAAAATTCCGGCTATTATCAGTATTTTGAGATGAGTAGGGCTAGGCTGAGACTCGCCGGCGCCATCTCTTTCACCTCGCAGGTTCTCGGATACATAATCGGAATACTCTTCACAGCAATGGTCTCGAGACGACTATCAGAGAGAGAATTCGGAGCCTGGGCATACATAGGAACACTCCTAAGCTACGCAGTAACACCCACAGACCTCTTCGCGACCTGGATATACAGAGAGGCGGCCAGAGGCAGAAAAATACTCGGACATGCAGTCCTCCTAAACGCGCCAATACTCTTCACAGCAATCTTACTGTACATCGCATTCAGCGACAGAGCAGCAGCCTCAGCAGGACTACAACCCCAGTTAGTCCTACTAGGCCTAATAACACTACCACCACTCTACCTAACAACAGCAATAACAGACATAGCAAAAGGCTACGTCCCACAACACGTCGGCATCTCATCAATAATCTTCGAAACATCAAAACTAATACTCGGAATACTACTAGTAGCCCAGCTAAGACTAGGACTACAAGGAGCATTCACAACACTATCCATAGCCTACACTCTCCAACTCGTCTACCTACTCACAAGAATCAAACCACTAGCATCGAGACAAATAGACCTCACAACAATCAAGAGATGGATAAGAGGCTCAATATTCAAACTCGTTAGCCTCGCATCAGGCTACATATCACAACTCGACATAATCCTAATGACAACCATAACGACAACCACACTGATAACAGGATACTGGCAAGCAGCACTCCTCATCGCAATAATGGTCAAATCAACAGGAGACCTAATGGGAGGACTAACTCAGAGACTACTGGCAGGAGGAGACCAAAGAGACATCGACAAATCATTCACGTTCACAATGACCATCGCAGCACCAGCACTACTCGGAGCAATAATCCTTGGAGGAGACATACTCTACGCATTCAGACCAACATACGCCTCAGCCTGGCCAGCAGCAGCAATACTAGCAGCAAGCACCTTCATCGGAATACTCACAAACTTCTACTCATCAGCAATATTCGCGTCAGATAAATTCGACATAAAAGAAGACACACCATTAAAAGAATTCGCAAAAAGCCGAGTCTTCCAACTCTGGAGAATAGGCCTCTACACAGCAGCAGCATACACCGCACTAATAGCAGCCACCCTACTAATCCTCCAAACAAAAAATACAGAAATATTAACAATTATAACCGCCATAGCCACAATACATCTAGCCATTAGTACAGCCCGACTCATAATATACAGAAAACTATCAGAGAAATACACACCTCATAGACCAAAACTAAAAACCGCATCACCATACATAGCAGCCTCACTAATAATGGCAGCAATACTCCTCCTTTCCAGGACATTAATAGACCCAAGAGCACCAAGATTAGCAGAGACGCTCCCACCCCTATTTTTACTGGTAACCCTAGGAGCAACAACATACTTCATCATCTTATATTTCATGAGCAAAGACTTCAAAATCCTCCTAAATGACATTAGAGCCTTCCTGAGAAGCCATATGATAAAAATATAAAATAAAAAATACATAAATTATTGAAAATTACCGATACTCAACGATCTTTTCAGCAACAATCTTCATAATTATACGTTTCTGTCCAGGCCTTCTAAATGGATGCTTTTCAACACCCATATACCTCTTTGCTAATTTGTCTATGTGTTCTTCAGCACCATCAACAGTCAGATTCGATACTCTGCCTCTTATCTCCACATATTGAAGTGGATTTAGATGATCTACCACGACGAGTGAAACTCTCGGATCTCTCTTTACGTTAAGGTGCTTTACCCTACCAATCACTGTATTAACAAGCACAATGTCCCCCTCTCTATCAACATACACCGGGCTGAGATGCGGCGACCCATCAGGCATAAGAGTTGCCAAGATACCTATATTCCTACCATCAATAAGCCATCTAGCAAACTCAGTAAGCCCCATCTCGAATAGTAATGAACATAAAGACACATTTAAGCATTAGAAAATATCCACACTCTTGGCACTACAATTTTAGCTCTTCAATGCTCGCTAAGGTCTCCTCGACCGCCCCGTCTAGTCCCAGCCTATTCCACTCATCCATAAGTTCTGCAGGACTACACTTAGTAGAGGGGCTTCTTACAAGTATGGAGCAACAATCCTTATACTCCATAATCGAGAAACTATAAGTACCAATCTTCTTGGCTAGCTCGGTGATCTCTTCCTTATCCATGCCTATCAGTGGCCTATAAATGGGTAGCGAAATACCAACAGACGCTGAATATAGATTATCAAGTGTCTGAGACGCAACCTGACCCAACGAATCGCCTGTCACAATGCCAAGCGCACCAATATTCATAGCTAATTTCTCAGCAACTTTAAGAATGAATCTCCTAAAGAGTGGCAGCTCGATTCTTGGGTCAGCGCTCATCGATGCCTTCATGAAGGGAATGAATGATGCTAGGAAAAGTCTTAAATCGGGGGAGTAGTTCTTTAAGACTTCGAAGAGGCTCACAATCTTGCTTATTCTAACTTGTTCGATGCTTGGTAATGCATAGAAATGTAGCAGGTCTACGCGGCATCCTCGCTTCATCATGAGCCAGCTAGCTACTGGCGAGTCAATTCCACCCGAGAAGAGCGATAATACTCTTCCGCTTGTACCTACTGGAAGGCCACCGGGTCCTTCATGTCTATTCCAGATTATTATTGCCTCTGATGGGAGTATTGATATGTATAGTGTTTTTTGTGGGTTTTTTAGATTGACTCGTGCTCCTACTTGTTTGATTATTTCTGCTCCTATTTCACGCTCTATTTCTAGTGATGTTAGGCTGTATGATTTGTCGACTCTTGTTGCTTTGATTCTGAATGTTTCGTCTGGTTTGATGTGTTGTTTTGCGATTTCGACTGCTGTCTCTTTTAGTGAGTCTATGTCTTTTGGGATTGAGTATCCCTCGCCTATCCACTTTATTCCGAATACTTTCTTCAGCTTGTTTATTATGTTGATTGTTTGTTGGTTGTCCGTATCGTCGAGGTAGATTAGGAGTCTTCCTGGTCTTCTTTTGATCTTGATGTTTTGGTTGAGGATTTTTTCTGCGTTTTTTATGAGTTTGGTCTCGTATTGTTTTCTGTTTGTTCCTTTTAGTGCTATCTCTGAGTAGTGGATTGCGATTATTCTTTTTTCTTTTTGTTCTGTCACTTCTTTTCTATGTGTTGTTTGTCTTTTGTGAATATGAATCTTTAAGTTGGGGGTTGTGTATTATTTATTAGTTGTGGGGGTTTTGGGTTTGGAGGATGTGCCGGTTATTCTGGGGTCTGAGAGGGTTTTGGAGCGTGTGGTTTGTCCTGTCTGTCGTAATGTTGCTAGGTTTTGTAGGTTGTCTGTCTGTCCGTATTATAGGGGTGTCTATGAGGGTATTCGTCGTTCTCTTTCGTCTGACGTGTTGTTTGGGCCTTCTCCTCCCGCGGTTCTTTTTGGCGAGTGGGGTTATCCGAGGGTTTTTGGTGGTTCTTGTGTCTCTTTTGTTGAGGGTGTTGAGCCTGGTCTTCTTGAGTCTCCGAGGAGTTGGCTGGATTTGTCGATTGATGATTTGTTGAGTCTTAGGCTTGGTCTTGTTCTCGGTAGGTTGAGGATGCCTGTTGTTGGTGCTCGGAGGCCTAGTAGGGTTTTGAGTGCTATTCAGGAGTCTGCGCTTTCATTTCTGCCGGTTGATGTTGAGTTGAGGGTTGTTGGTGGGTTTAGGGCGAGGCCTGGGTTTGGTGTTAGGGCTATGCCGCATGGGCCTTCTGTGAGGATTGATGATGTTAGGGTTGTTGGTAATGTTTCTGCTCCTAGGAGTGTTGAGAGTCTTGTTGGTGATGTGGATGTTTCTGCTGCTGTGGCTGTTGGTGAGCTTTATCGTCGTGGTGTTGATGAGTATTATTTGTCTAGGGTTTTTTCTGCTGGTCTTCTTGGTAGGAGGGCTGAGCGGCGGCTTGTTCCGACTGAGTGGAGTATTACTGCGATTGATGATTTGGTTGGTAGGATGCTTTTGAGGAGGGTTAAGGAGTTGAGGGTTATTGGTGAGTTTCGTGTTTATGAGGCTTCTGCTTTGTTTAATTCTGTCTTTGTTGTCTTGGTTCCTTTTCCATGGATGTTTGAGTTGCTTGAGGGTTGGGTTCGTTTTTTTGATGAGTCGCCTTATGTTGATTTTGAGTTTTATTGGGGTCGTAGTGATTATGCTTCTGGGACTGGTGGGGCTTATTATGCGGTTAGGCTTTCTGTTTTGAGGTATCTTGTCTCTCGTGGTGAGCAGGCTGGTGCTGTTGTGTTTTTTGAGGTTGATCGTGGGTGGGTTCCTCTTGGTGTTTGGAGGTTTAGGGAGTTGACGAGGAGGGCTTTGGAGTCTGGTTTTCGTAGGTTTGGTTCTCTTGAGGAGGCGTTAGGGTATGTTGGGCCTAGGCTTAGGATTCCGTTGGGGAGGTATTTGTCGAGGAGTCGTTTGGTTCCTTTTATTAGGGGTCAGGCGAGGCTGGCTTGATTTTTGGGTTAAGGTTTTTATTGGGTCTTTTATTCGGTATTGAGTGAGCGGCCGTAGTCTAGTCTGGTAGGACACCAGCCTGCCACGCTGGGGGTCCCGGGTTCAAATCCCGGCGGCCGCAGTTGTTAAGTGCCTGTGATTTTTTTCAATTTTTGCTTAACAGTTTTTATTTCGTCTTTATGCTTCTCGGTAGGTTTTGTGTTTCTTTTCATTTTTCTTCGTTCTAGTATATATCACGATGTTGTAATTATAGTGTTTGTAGTAATTAAATAATTAATTATTTTTGAGTGGTTTGTTGGGTTTTAGGTGTATGTTTTATACTCGTCGGAGTTTTTGTAGTATTTCTATTGGAAGTTTTATTTCTATCTTGTTTGCGTCTTGGTCGTACGCTATTATTTCATCTTCTTTTTCTGCTGCGCATATTCTGTGTTTTCCGCTGCATATTGGGTATGTCTCGCTTAGGCCGCACATGCATATCCATACATTTTCACCGCTTTGGGTCGTGTATCTGTAGGGTCTTTTGGCTGTATGTATGACTATCCTGGCCATGATTATATTTTGTTCTGATTATTATAAAAATTTTTTGATAAATCTCTTCTCCGTATTGTTAAAAAATTGGTTTGGATTACTAATGTTTTTTGGATTTTATTTTACTGGTCTTCCGCATTTGCCGCAGAATTTGTCTTCTGGGTTTAGGGGGTTTCCGCAGTAGCCGCAGAACAGCCTTGCTGGTGTCGTTACTGGTGCTGCTGGCACAATCGTTGTTGATTCGTATATGTTTGAGGCTGACCTGCCGACGAAGACCATTAAGACTGGTGAGAGTATGAGGGATATGAGCCATCCGATGTATGGTATGAATGAGAGTCCGCCCAGTATTAATCCTATTACGAATATTACGACTATCCATAGAATATAGTTAAGCCAGCCTATGGCTTTGATTTTCGATAGTATTGCGTTGAAGTCGAACGCGTCTCCTAGTTTTCCCTTCTTGACCATGTGGACTATCGCCATGAGTGCTATAATCATTATGAAGAAGGCAAAAATCAGTCCTATGGCGACCAATATACTGCCTATGACTCCGAGCCCTGGCGTGGGCGTTAATATGCCGGCAACTATCGTCGAGGCCATTCCAGCAGCAAGCAGGGCTATCGGCACTATCATGTAGATGAGTGAGACGACGAAGATTTTCGCGCCGTCTACCCAGAGTTCTCCGTATTTCTCGAGGGGTGGCGGGGCATTGCTTTTTGGTGATTCTCTTATAACTTTTGCAAAGTAACCAGAGACGATGAAGTTGACTATCGGAATTATGTTCAGAACTATGAGGATTGCGAGTCTCCCGATGTCTTTGAATAGCTTGGACGTATAGTCGAATGACTCTCTTAGATTTTCTTCTAGTCTCATCTTTATTACCCCTCCAGCCTTGAGCCGCATCTTGTGCAGTATAGTAGTTCAGGCTCGTTTGTCTTTCCACATTTTGGACAAATTTTCGTTGATGACGTAGCGGTTTGGGTTGGCTCTGATGGCTTTTCTGGAGTTGTTGACTTGACAAGAATTACGTCTCCGAATGCAAGTATTTGGGATGAGGGTATTGCTTCCTCTCCACCGTCTCCAGACTTATCATATATCAAGACAATTTTTCCCTCCGGGTCGTATCCAATATCTTTAACCTTGCCGAGCCGCATAGCGGCATCAGATATGATGTCCTTGCCTATAATTTCATCCCTTCTGAAATATTTTTTACTCAGAACAATCACCAACCTATTACGTATTATAGGATATTTGTGCTGCTTATAAATTTTTAAACTTAAAGAAATTTTCTTTCCGATCGATTTTTAGTTTTTTATTTAGTCCGCCAATGTATACGTGGTCGAGGACCGTTCCGACTGCATCTTTTATCTTCATGTGTTCCACTAGACTTCTTGATTTTCCGCCTGCCAGCCCATCTGCGATGAGTGCCGCTCCCTGTGCGGCTGCCTTTGCCTTTGCTTGAAGCCCGATTAATTTTTCGACTCTGGCTATATCGTAGATTCTCTTGCTTATTTCTTCGTAAATCTCGGGGATGTTGCTGAGTCTTCCGGATATGATGATTGCTTCTGGCTTCTTGACAGCTGCTTGAAGTGCTCTCACCGTCTTTTCGAGTCCCTCCATGAATGCTTCCCATGCAAGTCTTGCCCTAGGTTCTGTCTTGGCTCTTTTCGGGAAGTCTTCGGGTGTGAGACTGTCGTCTCCTACGATTGTCCTTACGCCGCCTGTGAAGAGTGTCGCCTTGCTGATGCCTCCAAGCAGGTATGCGACCTCGCCGTCTAGTGCGCCAGAGGTCAGAAAGCCTGGGCCAGCTCTTGTCCCTCCGATTCCGTCGACTATTCTTCCATTCTCTATTGCTATACCCGCGTTGTATCCGAAGCCTATCTCAAGGAGAATTAATGAGACTTTATCAAACGGTACTCCATGCCTCTCGGAGTAGTCATATACAGCTAGAACTGCGCAGCAGAGCTTATCTGCAGTCCCCATGTCTATTGCATTTACTTTCCTGTGCGTCGGCACTGTTGGTAGATGGACTACACCCGGGATAAAAATAACGTTGAGCCCATTTTCTTTTAGGAGTTTCACCGCCTTCGTGAGTCCAGTAAGTACGGGGATCTCGGCATCATCGGGCCTGACTAACACCATCTGGAAGATATCCTCCTCACTTATTTGGGATATGTGCTTTATGGGTAGTCCATAGCCAGAGGGGCCGACGACTAGGTCAAGTGGTCTTGCATCTGTTAGTAGTTTGACGAGAGATTCAGGGTTCTCCGCTATCTCTCTCGATGGTATTGACTCGTCGAGAAAGACCTTGCCGTCCTCCAGGCCGAGAATATCAAAGCTCCGAGTTCCCGGGTCAATACCTACGACTCGAATAGCCATACATCTAATACCGATACGGCCCGCTATTTAGTCTAAAACATAAATGCTCTTTCTTCTGAAACCTTCGAGAAAGCCTCTTCGATATTTTTTCAGTTAAACATGGGAATTCGTTAAGAATCTTTATTAAAAATTGACTTTTTCCATTTTTTAAAAAACTTATTAGATGCTCTCGCCTCTATTTGACATGGCTCAAAGGTTTGTTTTGCCTTTTATTGCCTCTATTCCTGAGAAGGGGCTTAGGAGCATCTTTATCGAGCTTGAAAATACTCCTGGCACACTCGTCTCAGCACTCGAGGTCGTCTCTGCTGCTGGTTTAAACATAGTAGGGATTCTCTCTAACATAGCGATGAACATTGAGCAGCCCGTCTACGTAATACTCTTCATCGATGCGAATGGATACTCCGACGAGGAGCTCGAATCACTCTTAAGAATCATCGAGAAGAAAAAAGGAGTAAGAAGACTAATAATGCATAAACAAATACCAACACATACATCAATCGCGCCGTTCTACAACGAATTAGGAATATACGACTTCAGAGCAGTAATAATTACTGACAGCGAGCTCAAAGGACTATTTGACGGTCTATATGAAAAGCTCGGAGAGCCCGCAACAAAGGCATTCCTCTATCACTTGGGACTACCCATGGGGAGGTCTGAGGCCCAGTACATAAAGAAGATCTTCCCCGGAATGGGGACGACCCAAAAACTCGAAATTATTCCACTCACATCACTCGGATGGAGTCATAGAATAGACGTAGAGCAACTAGACAAAGACACCTACAAACTCAAGATACATGGACTCATCGAATGCCAACTGCTCAAAAACACAACACACAAACCAGTATCAAACCTAATAAGAGGATACCTAACAGGCTTCATCTCAGAGATAATGGGAGGCGAGTGGGAAGTCAACGAGCAGACATGCATAGCCAGCGGAGCAGAGGCCTGCATATTCATCGCACAGAAGAAGCAGTGAATGCGGCCGCCGGGATTTGAACCCGGGTATTGGGCTCGGAAAGCCCACGTCCTAGTCCAGACTAGACCACGGCCGCCTAGACATGCTACTCAATATTGACGAAGAGCATTATTTAAAAATTGGCTAAAAAAGTATATCCATCCCCAAGCAGCAGAATCAAGCCAGCAAAAAATGAGAAGAAGAATGAGGGGATTCGAGGAACTAACACCACTAAGCACAGCCATCGAGAAGCTTAGACAAAACCTAAGGCATAGAATAACGGAGAGAGAAACAATCAGGACAGAATCATCACTCGGAAGAATACTCGCAGAAGACATAAGAGCAAAGAAGAGCATCCCAGAGTTCGACAGAAGCGCAGTCGACGGCTACGCAGTATTCGCAGAAGACACATACGGAGCAACGCCTACAAACCCCACATCGCTGAGAGTAATAGGAACGATAGAGACAGGAGCAGACCCAAGCCAGCTGCCAGAGATAAAGAGGGGCACAGCCGCAAAAATCATGACGGGAGCGCCAATCCCAAAGGGAGCAACAGCCGTCGTGATGGCAGAACACACAGAGGAGAAGAACGGCACCTTAGAGATAACTAGGCAGGTAGCGCCATACCAAAACATCTCGAGAAGAGGAGAAGACTACCAAGAGGGAGAACTAATCGCGAAGAGAGGAACAAGAATAAAGCCATGGCACATCGCTGCAATCATACAGCAAGAAATAACAACGATACAGGTCCTGAGAAGGCCACACATCGCGGTAATCACGACCGGAGAGGAGCTCACGGAGCCAGGAACAGCCAAGACGCCGGGACAGATAATAGACACAAACAGACCAATGCTCAAGGCGCTCATAATGGAGGAGGGCGCAGAGCCACTAGACCTAGGAAACACACCGGACGAAATAGAAGAGATAAAGAAGAGAATAGAGACAGGCCTAAGCCTCGCCGACATAGTAATCATCACAGGAGGAACAAGCCTGGGAGAGAGGGACCTAGTCCCAGAGGCCGTAAACAGCATAGGAAAGCCAGGAGTAATCATCCACGGACTAAGAATAAGACCCGGAAAGCCAACCGGTGTCGGAGTAATCAATGGAAAACCAGTATTCATGCTCTCCGGATTTCCAGTCTCCTCCTACATCGGCTTCAAGCTCCTCGTCAAGCCATGCATCTCTATGCTAACGGGCACGAGAGACCTACCACCACCCAGAATCAGGGGGAGAATTACTAGGCGAGTAGCGAAGCCAGCAGGAATAAGGGCATTCGTCAGGGTCAGGGTAATGGACAGAGGCGGAGGACTCATAGTTGAGCCACTCATGCTGACCGGCTCAGGACTACTATCAACACTCACGAAGGGAAACGGTGTCCTAGAGATTCCAGAGATGCTTGAGGGACACGATGAGGGAGAGGAGGTGGAGGTCGAGTTGACACAGCCAATAGAGGAGGCCTGAGTATGGCTTTTGTCTTCCATAGACTTGTAAAGGTCGAGGAGGCTTTGAAGATACTCGAGGAAGCAACGGGAGGAGTAGGTCCACTCGGTGTCGAGAGAGTAGCAGTCAATGAGGCTCTTGGCCGTGTACTCGCCGAGAACGTCAGCGCGGAGGTTGATTCTCCTCCTTTTGATAGGTCAATCGTCGATGGATACGCTGTGAACTCCGCCGATGTTTATGGAGCCTCTGAGGCCTCGCCTGTGAGGCTCAGAGTTATTGGTGAGGTTAAGATCGGGACTCCTCCGGAGATTGTTGTTGATAGTGGTTCGGCGGCCCGCATCTCTACCGGAGCTGTAATTCCTCGAGGAGCAGACGCCGTTGTCATGGTTGAGTATACAAAAGAGCTGGAAAAGTATGTGTTGATTTATAGGGCCGTCGCTCCGGGCGAGAATGTATCGACTGCCGGGTCAGACGCCGCCAGAGGCGACGTTATCCTCAGGAGGGGCAAGATAATTACTCCGAGAGAGATAGCGGCGCTAGTTGGGATAGGAATAAACTCTGTTCGTGTATATCGGCGGCCGAGGGTCGCGGTCTACTCGGTAGGCGATGAGCTCGTCAAAAATAGTCATGAGCTGCGCCCAGGAAAAGTAATCGATGTAAATGGACCTGCATTGACATCTCTTGCAGCTGAGTGTGGCGCAGATGCTAGGTACTATGGGATTCTTCCAGACGACTACAAGACGATTCTCCATGCGCTTAGTCAGGTGCTCGCAAACCATGATGTCGTGATCACCTCTGGAAGCACCTCCGCCGGCTACGGAGACGTAATCTACAAAGTCTTCAGCGATCTTGGCAGAGTACTGATTCATGGACTGAACGTGAGGCCTGGGAAACCAACTGTTATCGGTCTCTCGAATAATGGTAAGCTCTTAATTGGGCTCCCGGGCTTCCCACTCTCCGCGATGATTATCTTCAACGTAATCGTGCGTCCAATACTTGTTAAAATGAGTGGTGTACTGGAATTGGAGGAGTGGAGAACTCTAAGGGCAAGATTTCCCTTTAGGATGGAGGCGGGTGGGGGAAAGACAGAGTATATTCCTGTGCAAATTGTCGAGACTTCTACTGGACTCTCTGCGTATCCATTACTGATCGGTTCTGGCTCCACTACGGCGCTCGCAATCTCTGACGGATTTATTACTGTCAGTGAGGAGAGACAATTCATAGAGGAGGACGAGGAGGTCCAAGTTACTCTCTTCTCACAGAGTTATAGAGCGGCGAAGCTAAACATAATTGGCAGCCACTGCCCAGCAGTCGACCTACTGCTAGACATCTCCGGAGTAAGCAATGCCAGAATAATAAATGTAGGTAGTCTCGGAGGATGGAGAGCAATTAGGAGGGGCGAGGCAGACATAGCAGGCACACATCTACTCGACCCAGATACAGGTGACTACAATGTCCACATGATTCATGAGCTTGGGCTCGAAGGATTAGTCACGCTCTACAGAGGATACGGCAGAAGAGTAGGACTAATTATCAGTAAAGGCAACCCCCTACGAATAGAAGGACTCAAAGACATCGTTGAGAAAGATCTCAGGATAGTAAATAGGGTGAGGGGCTCGGGGGCGAGGCAGCTCCTAGACATTGGCCTGAAAAAACTCGGGGTCGAGCATCCTGAGAAGACAGTCAAGGGATACACCTACCAAGTAGGGACGCATAACGCAGTAGCCATCGCCGTCAAGGAGGGAAGAGCAGACTGTGGACTGGGAATAGAACATGCGGCATGGCTCTACGACCTAGACTTCATACCAATCGCCACCGAGATATATGACTTCGCAGTAAGAATCGACCGACTCGCAAAAGAACAAGTACAAAAATTCCTCACAACACTTTCATCTGACAAGTTTAAAGAAGAACTGAAAAAATTTAGGGGATACACTACCCTGAGCGATACAGGAAGAAAAATAATTTAAAGAATTGTTTATTATGCCTCAAGCTTTTTTCTAAGCACTCTGTCAACGTCCTCTAGGCCGAGTCTCTTTAAGGTCTCTGACGTCGGGATGCCCCTCTCGTCCCATCCTACTACTTTGTAATATTCCTGCTTAAGCTTCTCAATTTCTTCACGTGTAGGTGCTTGTCCCTTCTTTGGCCCTGATGGCAGCGGTTCATAGAACCTTGCAGGGTTCTCGTCGACCTTCCACTTAACGTCCGGCCCACCAATCAGGAGCAATGCCCTCTGAATCTCGATTATCCTCATCGCTATATCATAATACCACTCGTCGACAGTGTATCCAAACCCAGTCACAGCGTTGAAGAAATCGATTATCTCATCTTTTTTCAAGTATAGCTCATTGAATAGGCAGTATACGCCTGAGTCAGACATCATCATACTGTGGTCACTCACACTCTTAGTTATCGGTAGGAGCGCAATTGATGTGTGGTCTCCTCCCTGGACTGAACATGCATATGACATCCCCATCGGATAGTCTAGGCCGCTCCTAATACCATGCGCACCTATCCCAATTCCCTTACACTGAACTGCGTATTTAAGAAGGTCCTGATTCTTCATCTTTCCTAGCCTTAGCGCGGCCCTGAACGTTCCCTCAGCCAAGATATCTCCTATGCCCTGCCTCTTCGCAATCATCTCGGCGAGCTTTGCGAATGCTTCCGCGTTGCCCCACTTGAGGTCCAGTCCTCCTAGCTCTTCCCTCGTAAGGATGCCTCTCTGGTAGAGTTCAGCGGCGAAGCCTAGCGTGTTTCCAACCTGTATTCCACAGAACCCCAGGTCCTCAATGACGCTCACCATGTATACATTATCCTCTGGAGTGAATATTCCGAGGTTCGTGCCCTCATATGCCTGTAACTCATAGTCAGGGTTGTCAGCGATAGCGTTCTTAAACCTGCCTGTCCTGACGACGGCTAGTTTTAGACAAGTAGTAGGACATCCGAAGTCTCCCCAATACCTCTTAATCCATACCCTCCGTTCGAACTCGTCTACCCCGAAGCTCCTCTCGTCATGCCACTCCTCCTGCCAATTCCTCACAGGCTCAGAGCTGTACTGAGCACCGACGTTATATCCAGCGTACCCAGTACCCCACCTCCTCATCAAATCGTGCTCAAAATTAATTCTCCAGACATGCCTAATCATCTGCAGAGTCTTTTCATGGTCAGCCACCTCTGGCAGCGGCCCCGTGCCCTTCGCGAGGACTGCCTTTAGCTTCTTTGAGCCCATCACTGCGCCGTATCCTCCGTATCCTGCCCCGTGGGCCCACTTTCCAACCACGCCCGCGGTCCTGGCCTTGTTTTCTCCCGCTGGGCCGATCATGTAGATGGCCGGCTCCTTCCACTCGCCGTATAGTGGATTCTTCGTGTTAAGCTCATTCCTGACCTCCTTGACGAGCGTTAAATATGTCTTCTTAGCGTCCAGTCCCCATACATGACTCGCGTCTCTAATGTCTATCTCTGAGTCCTTGACTAGGATGTAGGACGGCTTCTCAGCCTCTCCCGTGATTATCAATCCATCCCATCCAGCACACTTCAGCTCGACTGGAAACTCGCCCGCAATCGTGCTTCCGACGACGCCGTTGCTCTGCGGAGACTTGCCAGTTATGCAGATCCTGCCGCCCGGGAAGAATCCAGTCAGCGGCCCAGTAAGGAAGAGTAGTATGTTTTCAGGGCCAAGTGGGTCAACCTCATCCCACTTCTCACCAAGCCTATCCCAGAGTATCTTCACGCCCAGGCCCCTGCCGCCGACGTATTTCCTCAGAACTTCCTCAGAGAATCTAACCTCCTTTACGCTCCCGGTCGAGAGGTCAATCTCTGCATATTTCCCCGCGTATCCCCGCCCACTCATAGAAACTCCTCACCCGCCTCTCCATAGAGCTGCAAGACCAGCCCCCTCGTAGCATCCTCAGGCTTCCTCGCATAGAGCCTATAGGCAAAGAGCTCCAAGGGATCATCAGTATGTGGAACAACCCTCAGGGCGTTCCATCCACCCTCAGTGCAGATCTTGGCGCATTCCGGGTCGCCTCCGCATAGGTCGCAGATCAACGCATAGTTAAGCGTAGGATGCAGGTGTGGAATCCTGCCCGGACAGGCATCGACACATGAGGCACAGCCAGTACACATATCCCTATTGACATTGATTGCTCCTGTCTCGTCATTCACAGTGATCGCGCCGGTCGGGCATGCATCCATGCATGGATGGTCATGGCACTGGGCACAAAGGTGCGGATACTCAACTCCGGGGACAAGCATAAAGACTCTGACCCTCGAGGCCTCCGGCCATATCCTCCCCTCATGATGAAGCGAACAGACAATCTCGCAGAGCCTACAACCACTGCACTTCAAGAAATCGCGAGCAATCCAAACCTTATCCGATTTACTCATCTCAAGCTATAATTGTAAAAATAATTTTACTTAAGGATTTCTAAGCAACAATCAAGGTTGCTTTTTATTTCTTAATTCTTCGAGTATCTGCCTAGCCCTGTCTACCCTGATGGTCTTCTCACTCACCATTTTTTCAGCGACGATGTCTATCTCATCTCCCACCGCGCCAGCCATCACGGCTATGTTCTTCGCGTGTAGAGACATGTGCCCCGCCTGTATTCCCTCAGCAGCAAGCGCCCTAAGCGCGGCTAAGTTCTGTACAAGCCCCACCGCGGCCATGACCCTGGCCAGCTCAGAGGCGGACTTAACTCCAAGAATCTTCAGGGATATCTTTGCCAAAGGATTGGTCCTCGTCGCTCCGCCAACTATCCCGACGGCGAGAGGCATCTCTAGCGTCCCGAACAGGTCTCCATTCTCAGAGAGCTCCCAGGTGCTGAGCGGCTCATACCTCCCATTCCTCGCAGCGTATGCATGGGCGCCGGCCTCTATGGCTCTCCAGTCATTTCCAGTCGCTATCGCCACCGCGTCTATCCCGTTCATGATGCCCTTATTATGAGTGGCCGCCCTGTATGGGTCTGCGAGAGCGAAGGCATACGCCTCATAGATGCCCTCGGCCACCTCTCTTCCACCGATGGATGAGGCGGGAATCCTGGTCCTCGCCCTAACGAGTCGTCTGTCAGCGAGGTTCGAGATTATCCTCAGCCTGAACCTGCCGCCAGTAATCGAAGCCAAGTGTGGAGCGATCGCCTCAGCCATAGTGTTTACCGCATTCGCCCCCATGGCGTCCTTCACGTCTACGTATAGATGAGTAATGAGCATCGGGCCAGCGATTGAGTGGATAATTCTAGCATCGATGTCTCTGGCACCTCCCCCTAGGCTGACCAAGACCGGGTCCTTCTCATTGGCTATTCTGATAAGTTCTTCCTTCCTCTTGATTATCTCGAACCTCGCAGCATATGGGTCCTTCACGCCGACGAGCTGTATCTGCCCAATCATTATTTGTTCTGATGCCCAAGTCTCTATCCCGCCGCCCTCTCTCGCCCATCTAGCCGCATTTGATGCAGCAGCTACGACTGATGGCTCCTCTATGACCATCGGAATCAAGTAGTCTTTTCCATCGATCAGGAAGTTTACAGCTATTCCGAGTGGAATCTGAAAGATACCTATAACGTTCTCAATCATTCTATTTGCAGTTGCAATGTCGAGCCCGCCCTTCAGAAGCATCTCCTGCTCCTCACTGCTAAGCCCTGCGAATTCTGAGACTATTCTTAACCGCTCCTCCACACTGAGCTGGTAGAACTTCGGAATCCTAGAGGTTTTCTCAGACATCTGCTCATCGCCTCTAAATTGATTAATGATTCAGATATTAATAGATAGTTGTCACGCAATTTTTAGTCCGCTACCAGTCAATAGTATCACTACTTCCTCGCCCTGCTTTATCTTTCCGTCCCTCATCCATTTTAGGTATGCGGCATGCGAGGCGGCTGAGCTCGGCTCCACGTACAGCCCCTCAGCAGCCAACTCTCTATGAGACTCTATAATCTCATAATCTTCAACAATCTCTGCAGAACCCTTTATCTCTCTCAGCGAGTCAACCATTTCTTGGAGCCTAATTGGCTTTGTGCTTATCAATGCGTCAGCTATGGTTGTTAATTGCTCCGGCGGCGTGTAGGGCTTATTCATAAGTGCATGATAGACTGGAGAGACTTCTACTGGCTGGACTGCAACGATTGTGGGTATTGCATCAATTACACCAGAGCTATACAAATGCTTGAATCCATTGATGACTCCAAGAATCAATGAGCCCGCAGATGTGGGTACGAATACGAAGTCCGGGGCAGTCCACCTCCTCTGCTCAGCAATCTCATACGCGATGGTCTTTGTTCCCTCCTGAAAATATGGATTCCATGCATGACTGACGTATAGGCTATGCGCAGCTGTCTGTGCTGCCTTGGATACGACAGTCACGTCTCCCTTCAGCTTTACTACCTTAGCGCCATACGCCTCCATCTGTCTCGCCTTGCCCTCCTTAATTGAAGCATATGTATAGACCGTACACTTGATTCCAGCGCGCGCCGCGTATGCCGCTACAGATGAGCCGGCATTCCCAGAAGACTCGATCGAGACTTCTCTGTATCTCTCACCATCTATCAGATGTTTCACCGAAGTGATAAGAACCGTTGAGCCTCTATCCTTATAGGAGCCGGTCGGCATGATGTACTCGAGCTTTGCATAGAGCTGTGGTCTTTTTGTCTTTATTAGGGGTGTATATCCTTCACCCATTGTGACGATCTCGTCGTGGGGTGCGACTGCGATGAATCGTTTATATCTCCATAATGAGTGATCAGTTGACATTATCTCTGCCGGGTTAAATGGCTCATCAAAAATTATCCGATAAGGATATCCACATCTTGTGCATCTCCAATGATCTTCTCGCTCTTGAGCAGAGCCACATCTCGAGCAAAGAACCTTGAACATTGATGCCAAATCCAATACTGCGGTATTTATTTTTAATTCTGTGCCTTACTATTGCTCTGGCTGTTCGTAGGTGATGAGTCCTAACTTGTTAAGCTCCTCGGTAAGCTTGTTGATTGCTTCGTATACTTCTCGTTCATACTTTGCTCCAGTGCATACTAGTTTTCCACTCGCAAACATCAGTATGACTACTTTTGGAGAAGACATCCTATAGATGAGTCCCGGAAACTGCTCAGGCTCATACATAACGTTCTCGAGTTTCTGCGCAGCATTCTCTAAATTTATCTGGCCCCTGAGATCGATCGATGCGACTATGTTCTGAATCTCAATTATGGGTTCCTCACGTATCAAGAAGTTATACTTCTTCAATAACTTGACAACGGTCTTGACTGCCTTGATCGCCTCATCTTCACTCTTAGCACCAGTACACACCATCTTGCCACTACTAAAGATGAGAGTGGCCGTCTTCGGCTTGGCTAGCCTAAAGACTAGGCCTGGAAATTGTGCAGGCTTATACTCAACCTCGGGGAACGCATTCTGAATTGCTTGGAGATCGAGCCTCTGATTTAGAGTAACCGAGGCGACGACGTTCTGTATCTCTATTTTAGGTTCTGGATATTTTGAGGACATCTCTATTTATATACCCCCTTATAAAACTGAGGAGAGTCATATTTAAGGCTTGAAAACTATACATCGTGGAAAAATCGCCCTTATTCCCGATTTATCCATTCTTTTAACGGCGTGGCTTCTTTACCTTGCCTAGGACTAGAAGTTTTAGGGGTACACCGTTGACCATGCTTACTTCATATCTGACGCCAGGTAGGTCGCCATAACTCTTTCCAAGCGTTCCTCCGATTCCCTGGATAATTACCTCGTCATGTTCGTCGACCACGTTAAGCGCGCCATCGCCAGGCAGAAACGCGGTGACTACTTTTCCATTCTTAATCAACTGAACCCTAACACATTTCCTGACAGCGCTGTTGGGCTGCCTCGACTCGATTCCCTTCTTCTCAATGACGATTCCACGAGCCATAGGTGCCCCCTCGAGTGGATCAAATTTTTCCTTCAGCTTTAGCATTCTCACTCGATATCTACGTTGACTCCACCTAAACCTTTTTCTGACCTTGATTAAACTTCGTGCCGCGTATTCTCCGTTTCCCATTCTTCAAAGATTGTCATTGATGGATTATTTAAGGCTTAATGCTCCGCGAATATCGAATAGACTCTCCGCTGACTTATTCCCTATATGTCGACTTCAGGTATGGAATGACGTGTTTTCCATACATAGCAATTGTCTTACGCTCATCAGGGCTTGAGCTCGTTACATGAATGTTCCTGAATCCCAGCCTCAGGTATTTCTCGATATGTCTAATGTGGTCGTCAGGCGATGTCCCTATCATCCATGCCTTCTTGATGTGCTCATCACCTACAAGTTTGCCATAGGACTCGATCTCCCTCGGGTCATATATCGGATACTTGAACATGAATGGTAAGAGTGTTGCTGACCAGCATTTGACCGACCTCAAGGCAGCGTCATAATCCTCATCATATGAAACGTAGACCTCAACAGCCATATCTATCTCGTCAATGCTGCGGCCCGCCTGCTCCGCTCCCCTCTTAACCGCAGGAAATAACACCTCGCGATAATGACTCTCCTCAAGCGGTATCGTCAAGAAGCCATCCGCAAGCCTCCCGGCCAGCTCAGCGACAGTCGGCCCGCTCGCTGCTACATAGATAGGAATATGCCCAGCTGGGCGAGTGTAGAGGTTCGCCCTCCTGAGTGTGTAGTACTTTCCCTTGAAATCGACGAAGTTCTCCGTCCAGAGCTTTCTAATCACTTTTATCGCCTCCTCAAGCATCTCGACCCTAGTCTTGAACGGAGGCCAAGAACAGCCAACTGGGACCTCGTTCATCGCCTCGCCAGTGCCAAGACCTAGGAAGATTCTGCCAGGATACATTGAGTCAAGCGTCGCGAATGCCTGAGCAACTATCGCTGGATTGTACCTCATCGTCGGGCACGTAACTCCGGTTCCAAACGAGAGCCTGCCGGTCCGCTCAGCGGCGGAGGCGATCCAGACCCATGCAAAGCCACCGGCAGCATTTGTGTGAAACCAAGGATGAAAATGATCGCTGCACCATATCGAGTCAAACCCAGCCCTCTCTGCCTCAGGAACTAGGCTGAGGAGATAGCTCGGCTGGTACTGCTCCATCGAAGCAGTAAGTCCAATCCTCAACAATCCGTGAGGCATTATCCTAAATACTGAATGCAGAATAATTTATTCTTTTCATGTCCCCAAGACTAAAATCAAGACTCCTATCACTATCAATAACATCCCCATCAATCTCTTGAGCATATCCTGCCTTAGTCTCTTCGAGCCCAGGAAACTTCCTATCGATGCGCCGAATATAATGAATGGCAACATCAATAATATCAACATATTGAGATTAGTCGGAGAGTTACTAGCCAAGACCTTGCCTAACAGTCCTGAAGACGAGTTGAGAAGTATGAAGACCGTCGTTGTCGCGGCAATCTGTTTAGGAGACGCCTCACCTGAAAAGAATAGGAAGGGAGAGAGATATATGCCGCCGCCGATCCCCGTTATTCCTGCCAAGAGCCCTATAATAGCTCCGACTAAGACCTTCATGGATTCTTTTATCCTTCTTGGCCTGACATTTGTGAGGACTATGAATATGCCGGAGATAATTATTGCGCTACTGATGATTATTCTCAGCCAATAATCACTTATTCTTAGTTGTCCTCCGAGAAATGCTAGAGGGACCGCGCCGACAACATACCAAGCCATACTCCTTTCAAGATGCATACGCCAACGGAGAAGTGAGGCTGCTGCCGAAGCGGCATTAAATAGTAATCCATAGAAGCTTGCCTCAAACGGCTTGAGTCCAAGCAACAATAGCATCGCAACAAATGCAGAACCACCAGAAAATCCCGCAGAGGTGTAGACAATCGTTATAATAGATAGTAAAAGAATTATTATGACTTGCCCTATGGTGATCATTTCTCCACCATCGTCACTTCCTTTTTTACTATTGATGCACCGCCATATCTATAGGTTCGTCCTCTCCAATTCAGGTTGACTCCTCCCAACCGATACCTCAAAGCGACGAAGAGAAGAGCATAGAGAATTATTAAGACTGATAGAATGACTAGCGGGAAATAATAGATCGGGGCCCTCAGTCTCTTTAATTCGAAGGCCTGGATAAAAAAGATAAGCAGTAAGGGAATAATCGAGAGAATAGACGCAAGGGTTAGCGTCTCCATAAAGATGCCATAAAGAGCCAATGCAACCGGCAGCAACATGAATATCAATCCTGCCAGTAGGTACTTCAATATCCTTCTAACTCCGGCACCCACGGCGTACTCGGTGAATAATCTCAATAGAGCATTTAGGTAGCCATTGAATGTCTCATTGAATTTTGCCCGCATCCTCTCACGGCCGTCAAGCAAAAGAACTCTGAACCCTCTAGATTTTGTCAGTTCTCCTAGGCTCTTGTCCTCGAGTATATGGTCTCTGACTGCAGCATGGCCACCGACTGATTCATAAACATCTCGCCTGAAGAGCATGTATGAGCCATAGAAGAATGCAAGCTTGTCATTTGGATCATTACTCCTGCGTGGAGGGGTCAATAGATACATCAGTGCGGTGAGTGTCGGCAACATGGCCTTGGATGCGAGCGAGCTAGTGTCAAGCATTGGAATTAACGAGAGGGCGTCTATGCCGTTATGAGTGGCATAAGCAAGTGTGTCACTGACTACATATCGGTCATTGAAGGAGGCGTCGGCGTCGATGAATAGTAGCCAGTCTCCACTTGACTCTAAGTATCCTCGGTGGCAAGTCCAACTCTTCCCGACCCACCCCTCCCTGGGGCTGCCAATTCTGATAAGCCTCACTCCATAGCTGAGATAATTACTTATAACGACTGATGAAGTATCGTCTTCAGATGCGTCATCAACTACTATGACTTCCTTCTTTACTCCTTCTTGATTGAGCACGGCTTCAATGCATCTAGATATTGTTTTCTCCTCGTTTCTTGCGGGAATTATGACCGAGACTACGGCGTCTCTATTGCTGCCTCCCTGTCTCTCAAGTTTTGTTATGAATTTCTCTTCACTTATTCTTTTCATTATAGATGCTATGCAGATAATTGTTAGGAATAATGAGACTGTGATTATGAAAAACTCTAGCATTCCTTTTCAAATAGTATTTTTCGAATAATTATAGCTTGACTGATTAATCGAGTACGCCTTAAATAATACTGATGAGGAATGAATTGTGAGTATGAGTACTGCGGGATGTGAAAGACCAACATTGGAGAAGATAATGGATGCGCTGAAGACGTGCTATGACCCAGAGATACCTGTCAACATAGTTGACCTAGGATTAATCTATGACGTGCAGATAAGGGATGATAATTCTGTCTACATAAAGATGACGCTCACAGCCCCCGGATGCCCGATTGGCTTCTTCCTAGTTGAGAGAGTGAAGGATACGGTAAAATCTGCCTGTCCATCGGTCTCAGACGTCGAGGTCGACCTTGTCTTTGACCCACCATGGACTCCTGACCGCATGTCAGACGAAGCAAAGGAATTACTTGGATTCATTTAGATGTAATAAAAATAGAAATACTGCGGACAACTCATCATTATTAGGGCTCTTAAATTGGCTAGAGGAGAACGAGGGTTAGTTCCTTATATATCAAGGACTGAAAGCGTCGCATACCGGCATCTTACCAAGAAGCTGACAGTTGAGACGCTCTGGATATATGTCTTGTCACTGCTAACTAATGGACCGTTATATGGATATGAGTTCCCAGTTAAGATTGAGGAGAAGTTTGGCTTTAGGCCAAACAAGATTACTTGCTATGTTGTCCTCTACAGATTATACCAGGAAGGGCTAATCAAGGAGGAGAAAAAAATGCATAGCAATGAAGGACCAATGAGGAAGTATTATCAGATAACGGAGAAAGGGATGAGGGAGCTTGAGAATGCTGTTGCCTTTTTGAGAAGGGTCGCAGACGTCATCACGCCGAGTTAATGGTTATTTAGTAGTCTATCAATATAAAATACTATGCCAAAGATTAAGGTAGCGATAGTCGGGGTCGGTAACTGTGCCTCGGCATTAGTCCAAGGCGTTGAATATTATAAGAACGCTCCTGACGACGAGTTCATCCCTGGACTAATGCATGTCCGAATAGGCGAATATCATGTTGGAGATATTGAATTTGTCGCTGCATTCGACATAGATAAGAGAAAGGTCGGAAAGGACCTTTCGGAAGCAATCTTTACACCTCCAAACTGCACATACAAGTTTGCAGACGTGCCGAGGCTAGGAGTAGAGGTAATGAGAGGAATGACTCATGATAGTATTGGAAAATACTTAAAGGACGTAATTATCAAGGATGAATCCCCCACCGTCGATGTGGCCGATGTATTAAAGTCTAACAATACCGACGTGATGATTAACTTTCTACCAGTCGGAAGTGAGTCAGCTACCAAGTGGTACATCGAGCAGGCACTCGAGGCAAGGGTCGGAGTGGTCAATGCCATTCCAGTATTCATAGCCCGCGAAAAGCGATGGAGAACAATCTTCGAGAAGCGCGGAGTACCAGTGGTCGGCGATGATATCAAGAGCCAATTGGGCGCCACAATTCTCCATAGAGTCCTTGCAAGACTCTTCGTAGAGAGGGGAGTAAAGATAGACAGGTCATACCAATTAAACTTTGGGGGCAACACAGACTTCCTAAACATGCTCGAGAGGGAGAGGCTTGCATCGAAAAAAGAATCCAAGACTTCGGCGGTAACCTCAATAATACCCTACAAGATCAATGAGAACGATATCCACATAGGCCCAAGCGACTATGTCCCTTGGCTAGAGGATAGGAAATGGGCATACATACGTATTGAGGGGAGAAACTTTGGGGGAGCACCTCTCTCAGTCGAGGTAAAGCTCGAGGTCTGGGACTCTCCCAACTCAGCAGGCGTCGCAATAGATGCAATTAGATGCGTAAAACTCGCATTGGACAGAGGCGTATCAGGAGCACTTATCTCTCCATCGGCATACTTAATGAAGTCACCGCCAGAACAGTATCCAGACGATGTCGCGAGGAGAATGGTGGAGGAGTTTATCGAGGGAAAGAGGGAGCGATAAGCTAGTTATGCTGCTTAGCGCCCCACCAGCCTAATAACCTAGAAACAATCATCTTCGAATAACAAGCATTAAGCCTACTGTACTTCACTGCCTCTAATAATTCATAGAAAAGCTCCTCTACTCTTTCATCAATATTAATCGGCTTGAAATTATTGAATAGATCAGCTCTATCTATCAACGAGGGATTTATCCCTAGTAGCTTATTTGCACATATTGCCAAGAATCTCAGAGTCTCAGCACCGATTCCCTTCACTGATAAAAGCTCCTCAAAGTCTCTGAGCGATAAGCCATGAATCAAGCTAATGGTTTTCCAGTTTATCTTGACAGGCATCTTTAGAGGATTCTCATCACCAACTTGCCCAACACCAATCAAGGAGTTCAGAGTCATCTGTGATGGAGGAACAACAGCATTAAAGACGTTCCTTAACCTATTTATTGGAAGCGTAAGCGTCTCTAGTGTAGCCTCCCGGAGAGACTCATTTTCATGAAGCGTGAAATCCAGTGAGTACCTATTGAGCACGTCAGAAAGTAGCCCCGTATGGGGCTCATCTACAAAGCTCCTATTTACTACTCTGCCAGAAAACCAGTGATAAATTCTATTAAGCGTCGACTTACATCCAATTTGAATAACTGCCCAATTAGCGTTTCGAGAGAATATGAATACGTGGAGCCAGAGCCTGTAACCATCTTGGACAGCGGCATCATCAATCTTTGCGACAATTCTGCTACTGTAAATCAACCGCTGAATAGAAAAGGGCGCAAGCCCCATCTCCTCTCCAATATGCTCGATCTCCTTTGGGACGACAAATCTCTCAGTGAATGCGCCTCCAGCAATCCCTACCCCCATCTCGACCTTGACAGAGTCTTTCAAAGCAGTGAGGACGTATAATATGGAATTAGTATTAAATTCATCGAGCCCCGCAGAGATGCATAAAGCCGAGAATCCAGCAGGATTACCGACAAGCTCTACAAAATCATCCTCTCCGAAATATCCAATAAACGAGTCAGTAATTGTCCTAACATTAAGAAGAACTCTATTATAGAGTTGTTTGCTAAACCTATCTGTTGATCCCTCTAGGTCTCTTACTCCCGTCCTATACAAGCTTAAGCAAAGAATAAGGTTCTCATATATATTTTATCAGTTAAAAAAAACTATAGAAATTTAACAAAAATAATGTAACACTACGAGGATAATACTCTAAATCTTGACCTCGCTCTCCATTAATAATTTCTTTAACGGAATGTCCTCGTATGTCCCATCTGGATACTTTCTCCGAATAATTATGGGCAAGACGCCGCTCTCAAGCTCCCTCTTAGCGATCGTGAATGGAGTATCATCAGGACGCGGCTCAACCAGTGGAAAGGCACCTAGAGATATCTGTAGGGCCCTGCTACCAATAATCCTCGTAATCTCATATTTCGTTAATCCTTTATGCAAAGTCAGCCTTCACTTAGTCGAAGCTGCTACTAGTCTCTTCTCCGGACTCTTCTTCTTTCTCCTTCTTCTTTCCTTCCTTTTCTGAGAGCTTCGAAGCAGCGATTATGTCATCGATCTTGAGGATCATCGAGGCCGCTTCAATCGCCGATTTAATGACCTGCTTCTTAACTATTACTGGATCAATCACGTTTACTTGCATCATATCATGTAGCCTATTGCTAAGCACGTCGACGCCATACCACTTCTGCCCCTCTTTATGCTTCGACCTGAGGGTGACAATACTCTCAATAGGGTCGAGACCAGCGTTCTCGGCAAGCTGGACCGGCACAATCTCAATCGCCTCAGCGAACTTCTCAACCGCTAGCTGCTCCTTTCCAGGCAGGCTCTTAGCATAGTCCCTGAGGTGAAGAGCCACTTCAATCTCTGGTGCACCACCGCCAGCCACAATCTTCGGCTCCTGTAAAACGTCCTTAACAACATTTATCGCGTCCTTAATCGATCTCTCAGCCTCATCAACAATTCTCTGAGTGCCTCCACGAATCAGTATCGTGACGGATCTTGGATTCTCACATCCCTCGACGAAGACCATCTTGTCTTCCCCTACTCTTCGCTCTTCCACCAGAGCGGCCTTGCCTAAATCTTCAGGAGTGATATCATCAATTCTACTAACGACCCTCCCGCCTGTCGCCTTTGCTAGTTTATCCATATCGCTCTTCTTTATCCTTCTGACAGCCATTATGCCCTTCCTCGCCAAGAAGTGCTGTGCTAAGTCATCAATGCCCTTCTGGCAGAGCACAACGTTCGCGCCGACTGACGCAACCTTCTCAACCATCTGCTTCAGCATCTCCTCTTCCTGCTGCATGAATGCCCTCATCTGCTCAGGCGACTCGATGTTTAACTTAGCATCAAACTCGGTCTTCTCGATCTCCAGCGACGCGTCAAGCAGAGCTATCTTCGCATTCCTAACCAGCTTAGGCATGTCCGGGTGGACGACCTCCTTGTCAAGTACTATTCCATCAATGAGTCTAGTATCCATTATTGATCCGCCTTCCTTCTTCTCTAGCTTAATGTCATCGAGGTCGACCTTCATCTTGCCATCATACCTCTCAGCCACACGCAGAACCGCATTGACTGCTAGCTCCGCCAGGAAATCAGCGTACTCGGATACAAGCTTGCTGATCAATGCTGTCTTAGCTATCCTCATGAGGGATGCCCTATCATTTACATTGACTTCTACTCCTATCTTGTCCAGATAGCTTATTGCCTCGCTTGCGGCCTTCTTGTACCCTTCGATTATGATTGATGGATGTACCTCCTTATCGATGAGCTCTTCTGCCTTAGCAAGTAGTTCTCCAGCCACCACGACGCTTGTTGTTGTTCCATCTCCTACTTCCTCGTCCTGTGCCTTGGCGACCTCAACAAGCATCTTAGCCACTGGGTGCTCGACGTCCATCTCCTTCAGAATTGTTGCACCATCATTCGTGATCACGATATCGCCGAAACTATCGACAAGCATCTTGTCCATACCCCGCGGGCCTAGCGAGGACTTCATAGTCTCTGCGATAACCTTCGCAACCATAATATTCGCGGACTGTGCCTCTCTTCCCCTAGTCCGCTGTGTTCCCTCCTTCAAAATTATAACTGGAGTTCCCTGACTACCTGGAGCTGCTGCCATTCCAGATTCACCGACACTTAATATATATGCTCCTTTTTATATACTCTTCACAGACAATTATTATTAGAATTTTTGAGAATTAGTATTTGGATCTTTGGCTAAATTACTTTTTAGTGATTTTCGACGAGTGACTTAGCTAGTGTTTATATGTGAGGAGAGTATTTGATTAAACGATTTGATCATGAAACTGATAAGTGTCAAGCTTCCTGAAGCACTCATCGAGGGTATGGATGAGCTTGTTAGAAGAGGAGTTTATCCAAGCAGATCAGCTATCTTGAGAACAGCAGTGAGAGACTTACTGAAGCGTGAACTATGGAATCAATGAGGCGAGGCAGCTCTTCGAGATGGTCTTAGCCATGGAGGAACGTCTACTAAGTTTATTATCCTTGCATAAAAATACTTCATATCTGTTATGTAATTGGTGAAACTAATATCCTCTTTGCCGTTGGCTGTTATATATCTTAAGAATCCACCTGGCGGTTCCTCCTCTTCCTTGACATAGATAAACACTGGAAGCGCATTGGCCTCGTAGTAATCATAGAATGGCGCAAGCACGCCTAAAATGTAGCCATCCATGTGTTTGAATTTCCATATAGGAGGCGCGCCGACGCTGTCCGTCATTATCAATAGAAGCCTGACCAGCGCGGTAATGTCCTTGGCCCTCGTCAATATTGGCCTAACTATCTTTCCACTCTTCTTTCTTCTTAATGCTTCCTCAAGGAATCGTGGTGGAGTAGCTGCCTCTACGATCGCTCCATAGAGATATTTAGGGTCGTCGTTAGAGTTTGTCAGGAAGGACTCCTCGGTGCCTATGTTGGTGTATGCAACGTATGCTGATGCCCCCTCATTACGGGGCAAACGTACGTAGGAGAATATTGGGAGATTACCGCGCCAATATGGTATTGAAAAGAGACTTCCGAGAATCCAAGACTCCCTGTGTTTAAACATCCAGAATAATGTTTGAGTATCAGGTCTAGTCAGTGTGAGTCGCGCCAAGTTGGTTAGGTCAGCCACTTCTAATGGTACTGGAGGCTTCAGACGCTTAATATCCATCAATATACTAGCCATCTCCCTCTCTATATGAGTGTTATACTGTTGCTTAGCCAGAGTCATAGTGAATTTGCAGAGCCATATTAATCATTTATAGTGACAAGTCCTCCACTTGAAATGACAATTTCTACATATTCTTTACAGCTATCTAGTATCTAGAGTAGATAGTCTCTAACACGATTCGCGAGCTATAAGTGAAGAAGAGATAGGTTTATGGATATGCTAATATCATGAATGATGGGTAAACACCGTTGCACAAGGCACGTAGGGCTGTATTTATTGGAAGATTCCAGCCTTTTCACTTAGGACACCTAGAAGCAGTAAAACAGATCCTCCAAGAATGCAATGAGTTAATAATCGCTGTGGGAAGCGCTCAGTACAGCTACACGCTGGAAAACCCCTTCACTGCAGGTGAAAGGATAGAGATGATCAGAATCGGGCTTGAAGCAGCGGGGCTCGATCTGAGGAGAATAATGATTATTCCAGTCCCAGATATAGGTGAACACTCGATCTGGGTCGCGAGGCTCAAATCTATGCTGCCAAAGTTTGATGTAGCATACACGAATAATCAGTTCGTAAAACTATTGTTAGAAGATCAAAATGTGCCAGTAATAGAGCCAAAACTAATCAACAGAGAAGAACTAAACGCGACGAGTATACGCGCATTAATGATTAGGAATGAAGACTGGAAAAGATTTCTCCAACCTGAAGTTGCAAGCTATATAGAAAGCATCAGAGGGGATGATAGAATCAGGAAGATTGTTTCAAGTGAGCAGAGACAACTGATGAAGTCGTCAGCACAGGTAGAATGATGCGTGAAGCTATGAAAGATGTGCTCGAAATTAAGCTAGAAGGCATGAATAAATTATCTAACAGTTTTGCATATCTCCTCTCAGAAAAACTAATAGACTATAATGCATTTGCCTTCATTAAGAGGGATGTTATCGCTCTCGACCTATCTAATGCATCGGATTATCTGACACTAGACAAAATCGTTGAAATAATTCATGAATGTATGAACAATTTAGAACTTAAGAATAATTATGTGATTACCATCGAGGGTAACAAGCTAGTAGTCAAGATTACGAATCCATCAATGATTCAGGAGGTTGAGAGAAAATACTCAGGCCAGCCCCAACAATTATTCATGTGTCCACACTGTGGATACGTGACTACTTATCCCGAGCTCCTCAGAGAGCACATAAAGATACATTATTTAATATGAATTATTTCACGACAGGATTATATCTCCCACTCTACCGGTATGAACCTATTCTTAGTAAATGATCTAGGCGGTGACCCTATTATTGCTATCTTATATCCGCAGTTCGGACACCTATTATCCTTTACGAGCCTCCATTCAAGGATGTCGAATCCATACCTCCTGACAACGATCTGTCCGCATCCAGGGCAGTATGTACTCTCGTATGGATGGCCAGGGACATTTCCCAGATAAACATAGTTCAATCCTTCTTCACGTGCAATCCTCCAATGCGCCTCAAGCGTCTCTACAGAGGTCCATGGAAGATGCATCAGCTTATAATCTGGATGAAATCTTAAAAAGTGTATCGGTATATCCGGACCTAGATTATCATGGATCCACCTAACCAGTTTTCTCGCAGCCGCTAAATCGTCACCGATCTTAGGAACGACTAGGTCCGTGATCTCGATGTGTATCTTTGTCTTATCACGCATCTCTAAGAGTGTCTGAAAGACCGGCTCTACGTCTGGTATGCCTATGTATTTCCTCACAAAGCTTGTCTCGCCGTTACCTTTAAAGTCAACTGTTGCGGCGTCGAGGAATTCAGAAGCAAGCTTGACAGATTCTGGAGTCCAGTAACCATTAGTGACGAATATGTTGAAGAGTCCATGTCTATGGGCCTCGACTCCTACGTCATGTGCAAACTCCATGAAGATTGCAGGCTCATTGTAAGTATACGCTATGCCCTCAGAGCCATACTCGAGAGTCTTCTCCACTACCTGCTCCGGCGTTACTTCGATGCCTTCCACTCGGCGACGCTGACTGATATCGAAGTTTTGGCAGTATTGGCAAAGCCAGTTACAACCATTAGTAGCAATGCTGAATACTCTTGTTCCCGGCATATAATGGACTACTGGTTTTTTCTCGATTGGGTCTACGTGGCTCGCTATTATTCTCCCATAGACATATAGGTACAGCTTACCGTCAATTACTCCTCTTACACCGCAGAGCCCAGTCTGTCCCTCCCTCAATTGACAATACCTAGCGCATGCTGTACACTTTGTTCTATCAGAACTGATCTGCTCGGAGAGAACAGCCACCCTCCCTATTGGGCTCATTCATTATAATATTGATTGATAGATCTTTTAAGGCTTTTGGACTTATCCATACGCGAAGACATTAAGGCATATCAGGCTCTACTCGTAATTCCAGGCCACTCATCGATGCGCTGAGTTGACCTAACAATATGCATGCCGCTTTTCTCAAATTTTCTAAACATCGTCTCGGCGAATTCAGTATAGTCGACTGCGTCTTTAACCACTACCGGCGATGTACAGTCTTCTAAAAGATAGATTTTGTTGAGCAGTGATGGCTCGATGTCCATGAAGTTTTTCTGAAGGTCCTCGACGGTCCATGCAACGCAGTGGCTCTTCGCCTGGCCCGCAATTATTATGGCGTCGAAGCCTGCCAAATAGTTTATCAACTCCACGTCGAGGGCTCCGATGAGCTCGCCGTCCGGCCCACTTCTCACCTCTGGGCTGAGCGCTGAGTAGTGCTCTGTTAATGGATTGTTTCCCTTGATTCTCATGATGGGTTGGCATGACCTAGCAATGCTGTGGAAGAAGACTGCCTCCTCGACTGATGGTACGAGGGCATGCCCAACGCCTCCAAGCAATGTGTGGTAGGGCCATACTGTGAGCCTGAACTTACTGCCCCTTTCTAGCGTCTCGACGTAGTGGAGAAGATACCTATCGGCATATTCTCGTGAAATCCTGAGGGTCCTGCATGCCTCTGGGCTTATCCTCCACCTACCAGCCCTCACGTCCTCAGTCGTTATCAATGTGTACGGCTCCGGATGACGACCATTTTCATCGACCAGGAATACGGAATGAAATATCTGAAATACCTGATGAGTATCAAGCGTAAGCACAATCTGAGAAATATTTGTAAGATTTCTATAGATAAATCTACAGAGTCGCTTATTGTCATCGACAGCTCCTCGCCCAGTTCTGCCAGCGACAAAGAGCTCAAAGCTTGGAATACAGAAGGAATTCTGCAAATCTATCAATAATAGACAGGTTCTAAACTCATCACTAGACGATGGAGATATCTCATGTTTTTTAGCCCACTCCTCAGCTTCTGCCGCCCTCTTCTGGTAGGGCACGTTCCAGATCTTGCTAACCAAATCCTCATCAAAGTGTGGCGGTACTGGAAGCTCCCTAAACATCATCCAAAACCCTAATCAGGGTTCTCGGATATATATTCTTGAAGTCTCGTGAATATTCTGCGTAGTGATTAATCACGGCCTAAAAGAAGACTTTTTTATTAGCATTAGTGTTTATGAAATCAAAAATGAATGCCAAGAAGTGTTCAAGATTTCACATCGCAGGTGAGGAGTCAATACTGAGGGGCGAGGTAACCGATGTCTATTTCCAGAGGGCCAGGGAAATCCTGACAAGAATGGGCGCAGCAGACAGAGTAGTCACGGCAGACGTGCATTCATATGGCTTTCCAGAAGGATATGATTGGGCAGTACTCACAGGAATAGAGGAGGTGGCCAAGCTTTTGGAGGGCAGGAAAGTTGATGTTTACTCAATGAACGAGGGCGAGCTCTTCAGGGTGTACGAACCAGTAATGGAGATCACAGGGCCATACATCGAATTCGGAGTATATGAATCAGCAATGCTCGGAATACTTAGGCACGGAACAAGCGTGTCCACGAAGGCTGCGAGAATAAAGCTCCACTCGCTTGATAAACAAGTTATCTTTTTTGGGATAAGATGCGTACACCCAGCAATCACTCCATTCATTGATAGGGCAGCATTCATAGGTGGATGTGACGGGGTATCAGGAGTCATGGGCGCAGCGATGCTTGGTGAAAAACCCATAGGGACAATGCCGCATGCATTAATCATAGTGGCAGGAGACCAGAAACTTGCCTGGAAGGCCTTCGACCTAGTAATGCCGAGTGATGTGCCTCGAATAGCGCTATGCGACACTTTCCTAGACGAGAGAGAAGAATCGTTAATGGCGGCAGAAATTCTCGGCGAGCGTCTTCAAGGTGTGAGACTTGACACTCCGGGATCAAGGAGGGGAAATATGAAACAGATAGCACAGGAAGTTAGATGGGTCCTAAACCTGAGGGGTCATAGACACGTCAAGATACTGATAAGTGGGGGAATTGATGAAGATGAGATTAAAGAGCTCCACGACGTCGCTGATGGCTTCGGCGTGGGGACGTCAATAGCTTTTCCCAAATCGGTGGACCTTGCACTAGACATAGTTGAGGTTAATGATAAGCCAATCTCTAAGAGGGGAAAGCTACCCGGCGCAAAGCAAGTCTATAGATGCCCAAACCTGCATGATACTATTACGCCGAGAAGCAAAACTTTAGAGAGATGTCCAAGATGTGGCGGACCGGTAAAGCCACTTCTTCAGCAAATCATCAGGCAGGGAGAAATAATAATAGACATTCCAAGCCCGAGAGAGATAAGAAATAGAGTCGTTGAATATCTCGAAAAAATAAAGAAGCTAGGAGTATTTGAGCCCCTGCCTATTCTTCTTTCCTAAAGCTGCTAGGAATAATTAGACCGCCCCTCGACATTTTCTCGACGTCAAAAATCTTCTCTGCAGTTCCACGGTCAAGATATCCCGTATCTACCAATAATTCCTTTATTGTAATTCCTTCCCTCTGGGCCCTAGCTAGTATTTCTGCTGCTTTATCATATCCTATCAGTGGAGCAGCGACAGTTATAAGAGCGGTGCTTCTCTCTGCATAGTGCCTACACTTATCAATATTCGCCCTGATACCCCTCAATGCCTTTTCAGAAAGAACGTCTAACGCATTTGACAACACTTCGATTGACTGTAGCAACAAATATGCAATGAGGGGGTTGCCAAGATTTAATTCAAGCTCGCCGACCCTCGACGCCTCAACTATTGCTGTGTCATTACCAATGACTAGGCAGGACGCCAGCATAGCCGCTTCGATTATGACCGGATTTACTTTACCGGGCATTATAGAGGACCCTGGCTGAACAGGCGGTATTTCAATTTCATTGAGCCCAGTATTCGGGCCCGAGGACAGCAACCTGAGATCATTGCAGATCTTGAGTAGATTTAAGGCAACTGTTCGAAGAGATGCGCTCACCTCCAATACAGCACCTTGACTCCCCATCGCTTCAAATCTATTATTGGTAATTTTGAACTGCAGTCCAATCTTCTCGGATAAATATTCAGCAACTTTTTTACCGAACTCTGGATGCGTGTTTAGGCCTGTCCCAGTAGCAGTTCCACCGATGGGGAGCTCTAGCAGCCCCTCGGAAGCCCTAACAATACTAGAAAGACCTTTCCTCATCATCTCGGCGTACCCACTGAATTCTTGTCCAAGCGTCACTGGGACAGCATCGCGAAGATGTGTCCTACCACTCTTAACAACGCCCCTGAATTCTTCAGACTTTAATTCAAGTGCCCTTATCATTTTTTCGAGGCTAGGTATAAGTTTTTTGTTTATTTCTTCTGCTGCTGCCACTCTAATGGCAGTAGGAACGACGTCATTTGAGGACTGTCCCATATTTACGTGATCATTCGGATGAATAAGGGATTTATCGCCCTTTTCTCCGCCTAGCATTTCAGCTGCCCTGTTAGCAATGACCTCATTCATATTCATGTTGATTGAGGTTCCTGATCCTGTCTGAATGACATCTATTGGAAAATGCTCATCCATTCTGCCCTCTACCACTTCTATGGCAGCAAAATAGATTGCTTCTCCTCTCTTTTTATCCAATAGGCCTAAACTCATGTTTGCAAGTGAGGCACATGCCTTTACCATTGCAAGAGCCCTTATGAATGCATGCGGAAATCGAAGCCCAGAGATCCTAAAATTCTCAAGCGCCCTGACGGTCTCAGCTCCGTAATACGCATCTTTAGGCACAAGTACTTCACCCAAGAAATCCTTCTCAACTCTAAATCTCTCGGCGTTCATCTCGTTAAATAGCCGAGTACGGTAAGATTAATATGAAACTCTACGGGCGAGTTACTCTAATTATGCTTCCCAGCCCAAGCCCGGGAGGCCACTCGCCTGAACCAATTTTTTCAAACTCGACGATTATCGCTTCTTCAGACACCTCAACTATCTTTCCAACCCAGACCACCCCATTAAAGTCCTCATACCTCGCATTAAGTCCCTTCAGGACGCTGAGCCGTAGAGAGCCAAGCGACGATGTAGGAGAAGCTATGATCCGATTATCCTCGTCAAAACCCACAACTATAAAATCGATCTCTTCCCCAACATCCCCGTCTGTCATATTCTTTTCTAAATTCAATCAACTTATCAGAATTTAAATCTTTGATAAATTTGCACCTCGTAAAAATTCATAGGAGGCCTATGTGATGAGGTCCTTTAGCCTACCTATCTTCACTGCTTCTCGTATCTCCATCGCTATTCTCCTGCCAACGCTCATTGTCTCGCCCCAGAGATATTCGGAGTATGGAGTAAACTTTGTTCCCGGAGAGCCTGGAACCCTTACACTAACGTCATAAACAACTATCTCTTCATGAGGCGGGCCTGGAACAATCATTGACTGTAAAGCGAAGGGCCCAATAACTCCTGGAGGATACTCATCCATACATACCTTCAGGAATTTCTCAGCAAGTTCAAACGCCCTCTCGAGTAATGACTCCCTGACGGTGCACGAGATATGTCCCACCTCGATGTTTCTTTGCTCAATATATCTCAGCGCCTCTTCCTGGACTGGTGCTGGGATCCTCATCAGTCCCTCCAGATTCGTCTGTCTTCTCGTATCTATCCCGAGTAATTCCAGCTCATCATCAAGAGGCGAATAGAAGAAATTAAAGTTAAATGGAGATCCTATAATGAATTCCTCAATGACTGCCTTTTCGAGACTCTCTTTATTTATTAATCCTCTCCTTACCATCTCATCCGTCTTTCGATAATATTCATCTACTGAAGAGGCAATAAAGAACGCCCTCTCAAACCCCCTTGATGCTTCAGGAGCCTTGACCATTACCAATCCATCAATATCTGAAGGCTCTTTAATAATTCTCGGGTGAGGAATATCTGCCTTCTCAAGTAAGTAGTACTGATTCTTCTCAACGTCGCGCTCCTCAATTCGTAAAAGATGCCTGTTGCCAAAAAGCGGCACCCTCAAATCATTCTCCAACGACTCGTAACCAAGATAGACGCAGAGAGACCTATGAGGAATAATGATGCTATTCTTGGATCTGAGCTTCTCCTGAACTTCATCACGGACCATATCTCTAAATCTCTCGAGTAAAACTACCTCATCAACACAGCCAACATATCTCCCAAATCTCCTCCTGGAAATATAGTATCCCACATATGTCTTTTCTCTCCCCTTTTGGCAAATGACAAGCGTTCTAAACCCCTCATCCTTTGCCCCCCTACAGATCTCAAGAGCCGAGTGGCTTCCAAGTACAGCAATACATAACTCATCTGGCGAATATTCATCCAACGCCCGAATCATATCTCCTCTACTAATCATTTCTACAAAACCAACCACCAAAAGGACCTTATAAAGCATTAAACTAAATCAAAATAACTACTTCGTGAAATCTGTCCACTCACGCATGAGTTTATCATACCAATCATCGCTCTCCTCAATGGTCTCAAAGTTTCCAGTCTTTATCGCGAGATTAACCGCCTCAATATGATAGCAATAAGGCTTTGAGCCATGAATAACCCTAAAGAAATAATCATCACAACTACAGTAAGGAACATTAATCAGAACAATATAGTCTCTATGCCTACCAACAACAATCCATCTAACCCTACCACTCGGCCTAAACACATATTTCTTTACATGCTTCCCCATCACAATCTCTTCTACTCCACGCGTCTCTCTAATCCTCAATACAAATCATCCCCTACCCGAAGAATTTTCTTGAGTACTCTTAAGAATCACGCCTTCCAAAGAAAGGACAAGTGCATTCTTAACATCAAATACACCCGACCTCAACAATGGGCTCCCCATCTTACTATGGATTAATTGTTCGACCTCTACGCCTCCTGCAGCCGGGTTAAAATGAGGCATCACTAGAAGCTTCATGTTACCTCTCCTCCCATAGCTTTTAACCAACTCGCCATACCCCGGCCTAGTTTCTAGGGCATCGTACAGACGCGACCTCCGGCTCTTCATAAATAAATAGACACGCTGCCTAGTGGGCAGCTCATCCTCAACCAGC
>JAWBQR010000012.1:0-32046 GCA_038845265.1 Nitrososphaerota archaeon
CAGCATTAATTCACTCAATCAATACAATTCTACTCATCAATATTTTACGCTTACTCACCCGCAAGACTCCCTATATCTATGTCCGAATACCACTATTGCTGACAATGCTATACATATTAAGGCCCCTACACAACTCTAAAATCATATACGAAGTTCACAACTTACCATACGAAATTCAGTCACAGGGCAAACTCAAAAAATTTTTCTTAAGAGCACTCAAAAATACATTTCTACTGCTCTGCATCTCTAGATATCTCGCAGAAGAAGTTAAAAGACAGGTCGGAGAGGACAGCAGATTAATCGTTCTACATGATGCTTTCCCAAACACATTATTTAACAAAATGGATGCAGATCCATTAAAGACTAGGCAGAGGGTTGGCCTGCCACTGGATAAGTACATAGTGGCTTACGTCGGTTCACTACAGAGCTGGAAAAAACCGGAATTCCTAATAGACGCTGCCTCACACCTCGACAGTGAAGACATCTTACTCCTCATTGTTGGAGGCTCGCCTGAAGACTTGGAGAGGGTGAAGCAGTATGCCCAGCTGAGAAATATAAAGAACATAGAGTTCAAAGGGTTCGTCGAGCCTCACATGACCCCTGACTACATGTTCGCCGCAGACCTGCTCGTCCACTACACACCCTCAAAAGACCAACTACTCAAATCATACTCACCAATAAAGATCTTCGAGTACATGGCGGCTGGAAAACCAATCCTTGCACCCAGACAGCCATGGATAGAAGAAGTACTGAGAGACGGAGAGACAGCGCTACTATTCGATGAAAACGACCCAAGAGACCTAGCAGAGAAAATAAAAAGAATAAAACAAGACAAAGAACTAGCAGCAAAGATAGCCAGGAACGCAAAACAAGAATCACAGAACTACACATACGAGAAAAGAGCGGAAAAACTTATTCAAATAATCCACGCATTAAACTCAAAGGGCAAGTTTTAAATCCCATAGAACCACTAAAGTTTTATTTTTGTGAGATATCATGTTGCGGGGCTCGCCTAGCCCCATCTTTAGAGCGTCAAGCATATCGTGTACTTTTCCCGGCTTGTCGTGTAGCTCTACTATGACCTGCTCCACACCCAATTCCCTCAACTTAATTATCTCGTCGATGATGAAGTATTCGCAACCCTCACAGTCAATCTTCACTACCTGTGGATTATGCTTCCTGACAAGCTCCACGAGGCTTAAAACAGGGACATTCAGCCACGCGATTTCATCACTTCTAACCTCCTTAATCCCATAACTTCCACTACCTATCAATTCTTTTAGATATGGAGCCTTACAACCAACCGCGGCATTAATCCCTACCACCGGCAGCCCCTGCGTATTCAACTTTAAAACCTCAAAATGTTCGGGAACAGGCTCTACAGCAATAACCTTTACGGCACCCCTAGAAAGGAAGTAAAGAACAGTATCGCCAGTATATGCACCTATGTCTAATACCACTTTACCGCTTACATCAACCGGATACTCTGCGGCAATCTCAGAGCTTGGCCATACCATACGTTTCATGAAGAAATGGAACGGTATCCGGTACGTGAACTCAAACAATGAAAATACAATAAAGCCATCTACATGCTTTATTAGTGGGGCCGTCTGACCGGCCATCAACCACTTATTTTCATACCTTACAATTTTTTTGAGGAGCCCCCTGGCATTCCAAACAACCGCGCCACCACCCCTAAGCACAGCCCTACAAGGCTGCCTAAACAGAGAACATAAAACGACTAAATACCAATTCCTAAAATGCTTTCTCGCAACACGTAACGCATAAGCCCAAGAATCAAATTTACCAAGAATGATTTTAATCATTCATAGTGAACAAGACAGAAGACTATTTATGATTTATTTTATGGCCGATTAATTCCCCATAAACCCACTTCAATACAGAACATACTGCCATGAGCAAGAAAAATACATAGATTGCTCATGTTGCTTCCCATACTTACCTGAGCCTACAAGCGCCTTATATAGAAGCGTTACAATAATTGTAACGAATGGCTAGGTGGCTCTCACAAAGACTCGGAACGCTCTACGCAGAGATATACCAAAGATTCGGCCCAGAGACATTTACATCAAGCGACGTCGCTGAAATAATGGGAAAAAAAGGAGCCGCAAGAACCGCTTTATTAAGAATGAGGAAAGCAGGCGCAGTCTACGTCCATGAAAAGAAAACGAGGAAATGGCTTTACAGACTCGCAGATCCTGAGACATATCTACTAAGCATAGCTGGAATAATAAGAAACCTCGAAAAAATACCACAACAGAGATATAGCAGACTAATAGGAATCTTCAGCACAGAAGTCATAAAAAGAAATATTGGTATAAAGAGCATCGTGCTCTTCGGATCCGTGGCCAGGGGCAATGCTAGGCAGGACAGTGACGTAGACCTACTCATACTCTCAGACGCATTCAAATCACTCGGAGAAGCAGTAGACAAGCTCGTAGATATAGAATACTCCCCGAGAGTAGTACAAGAAATAGAATGGCTAGAGAATAACGGAGTATCAACCCACTTATCATTCCACCCAGTAAGTAGCCATACACTTCAGATGCACCCGCCGATAATTCTCGACATAATCGATGAGGGAATACCCATAATTGACGATGGAACTTATAGGATAGAAGCCAAAAAAATAAAGGCAAGGATGAATGAGCTAGGAGCAAAAAGAATATGGCTAACAAGAGATGAATGGGTCTGGATACTAAAACCAGACGCAAAGATTGGAGAAGTGATAGAGATATGAGGAACACCGAAGCCGCAAAATCTCTTCTAAACCAATCAATCAGAAGAATAGAAACGGCAGAAAGAGAACTAAGAGGGGGAAGCCTGGCCTACTCTATTCGTAGTTCGCAAGAAGCCGTCGAGCTGGGACTAAAGGCAGCCCTGAGACTCCTCGGAATAGAGTACCCAAAAAAGCACGACGTCGGCCCAGTCTTAATAAAATTCAGGGACAGATTTCCTCAATGGTTCCCTGTAGAGAGGCTCGCAAAGATCTCGAGAAAACTAGCAGAGAAACGAGAGCCTGCCATGTATGGTGATGAACTCTCGATGACTCCGGCAGACCTCCTCTTCGATAAGTCCGAGGCAGAAGAGTCGCTTGAGATGGCCAAAGAAACCTACAATACCGTAAAGAAGCTATTCTCAGAATATGCAGAGTATTAAATTATGTCTGAGCTAAGGCTCAGCCTACCGCGCCGGTCATTTCTAGTTCTATTAGTCTGTTAAACTCTACTGCGTACTCCATTGGGAGGGTCTTAGTGAAGCCATCTAGGAATCCTAGTACAATCATGTTTAGGGCTTCTTGCTCAGGTATACCTCTGCTCATCAAGTAGAAGAGTTGGTCCTCTCCTATCTTGCCCACAGTCGCTTCATGCGTAATCGTCGCGTCATCCTCATTCACATTGTTGTATGGATAAGTATCTGTCCTAGAGAGGTCGTCAAGAATGAGTGCGTCGCATCTTACACTCGACTTTACGCCCTTTGCGCCACGAGCGACATGCAGGAGACCCCTATAAGTTGTCCGCCCACCATCCTTACATATCGACTTAGAAGTAATCCTACTAGTAGTCTCAGGTGCTAGATGGATGGCCTTCGCTCCAGTGTCTTGATGCTGCCCGCGGCCAGCGAAGGCAACTGACAATACCTCAGCCCTCGCACCCCTTCCCAAGAGATAGACCGACGGATACTTCATAGTTACCTTGCTGCCGATATTTCCGTCAACCCACTCAACCGTGGCCTCCTCATATGCAAATGCCCTCTTCGTCACCAAGTTATAAACATCCGTACTCCAGTTCTGAAGAGTCGTGTACCTGACATATGCGCCCTTCATCGCTATTATCTCAACTACTGCGGCATGCAGACTCTCAGTGCTATATATCGGTGCAGTGCACCCCTCAATGTAATGAACCTTGCTGTATGGCTCTGCAATGATTAGCGTCCTCTCAAACTGGCCGATATTCGAAGCATTTATCCTGAAATATGCCTGTAGAGGAAACTCAATCTCGACACCGTTCGGTACATAGATGAAGCTCCCACCACTCCAGACCGCGCTGTTTAGGGCGGCAAATTTATTATCATTTGGGGGAACCACGGTCCCGAAATACTTCTTAACAATCTCAGGATATTCTCGAAGCCCAGTATCCATATCGACAAAAATTACACCTAGACTCTCAAGTTCTTTACGAATGTTGTGATAGACCACTTCTGAGTCGTACTGTGCGCCGACCCCCGCCAAGAATCTCCTCTCTGCCTCTGGGATTCCGAGCCTATCAAAAGTCTTCTTAATATTTTCTGGAACTTCATCCCAACTCTTAGATTTTTTATCTGTAGGACTCATGTAATACCTAATCTTATCGAAATCCAATCTAGAGATGTCGGCACCCCAGCTCGGTAGCGGTTTCTCCCTAAATATCCTGTAGGCATTTAGTCGAAATCTCCTCATCCATTCAGGCTCATTCTTTACTCTTGAGATCTCTTCTACTACTTCTTCTGAGAGTCCCGGACTGGTGACGTGACTATACTCGATATTGTCCCTGAAGTTATACTTGGAATATTCAAATACAAATTCTGTCAACTTTTCTCTATAACATTGTTATACTCCCAGTATTTAAACACTCAGCACTAACAAAAGAAAAAGCAATATCAATTCCAAACGTATAAAAGAAAATTCCTTTATGAGACTCATCAATGCTACTACAGACGTCTTAGCATAGTAATTTTATTGTATAAATGAAATCACTATGAATAAACCTAAAAATACCATGAGCACGAATATTGACTGGAGAGTAATCTTGGGTAGCCTAGAGCGGATGTTCAATCCGAAGGTTGTTGCGCTTATAGGCGCAACAGATAAAGAAGGAAGCGTTGGATTGGCACTTCTAAAAAACTTACTTAAAAATAACGGCGATAGAGAGATCTATCCCGTTAATCCGAATAGAGAAAGCGTATTAGGGATAAAGTGTTATCCATCCATTAAAGATGTCCCAGAACACGTCGATCTAGCCGTAATAGCTACTCCCGCCAAAACAGTGCCGAAGATCGTCGAGGAATGCGGGGAAGCAGGCGTAGAAGGAGTAGTGATAGTCTCGGCAGGATTCAGAGAGACAGGAGAGGAAGGCAGAAAACTTGAAGAAGAAATTAAGAGAATTAAGGAGAGGTACGGACTGAGAGTTCTCGGTCCTAACTGTTTAGGCTTCATCAGGCCGCCCATAGGTCTAAACTCAACATTTCTGCTGAAAGACCCAGAGCCGGGACAGATCGCCTTCATTTCTCAAAGCGGAGCCCTTGGGTCAGCAATCCTAGATTGGGCAGTCAGCGCCCACATCGGTTTCAGCATGTTCATATCACTAGGCTCGATGGTCGACATTGATTTTGGAGACCTGATAGACTTCCTTGGACAAGACCCCTATACCAGAAGCATTTTGATCTATATGGAGAGCGTAGGTAACGCGAAAAAATTCATGAGCGCTGCCAGGGGCTTCGCCAGAAATAAGCCAATAATCGTCTTAAAGCCTGGAAAACACCAGACTGGGGCAAGGGCAGCACTTTCTCATACAGGCTCGATGGCCGGCAGCTTCGAAGTCTATCGAGCTGCGTTCAGAAGAGTGGGAGTTGTAAGAGTGGACGAGATTGAGGATCTATTCAACTGTGCAAGTGTCCTCGACTCTAGAAATCTGCCTGCAGGTCCTAGACTGGCAGTGATAACAAATGCAGGTGGGCCAGGAGTCATAGCTGCAGACGCAATTGCTGAAAATGGAGGCGTATTAGCTCAGCTATCGGAAACAACCATCGAGACTCTGAACTCGGTGCTTCCACCCTATTGGAGCCGAGGAAATCCAGTCGATGTACTAGGAGACGCCGACATCAATAGATATTTAATAGCGCTAAAGACATGTTTAGCTGACCCAAACGTAGATGGAGTCATCATAATTTATACTCCGCAAGGAGCTGCAAGACCTTTAGAACTTGCCGAAGAAGTCGTGGAGATAGTTAGGGAAAGCATGCGGGCTAAGCCCGTCCTAACCGTATGGATGGGTGGTGACGAAGTTCAAGAGGCTAGACAGTTATTCCATAAAAATGATATACCCACATATGATACTCCTGAGGACGCAGTGAAGACCTACATATACATGTATAAGTATAAGAGAAATCTGGAGCTTCTCTACGAGACCCCGGTAGATCTTCCAATAGACCCTGCACCGCCGAAAAACTTTCTGAAGATTCTGATAAGGAGAATTCTAAGTGAAGGGCGGGTCGTCTTGACTCCTGATGAGAGTGATAAATTCCTCGATGCCTATGGAATACCAAGACCTAAAGGAGAACTTGCGACAAACCTCAGCGAGGCACTTTCAATTGCTTCGAAGATTGGCTATCCAGTAGCGCTGAAAATTGTCTCACCGGATATTATCCATAAGACGGACATTGGAGGCGTAATTATTGACATTAATTCTGATAGCGAATTAAGAGCAGCATACCTAAAACTCATTGATACAGTTAAGTCAAAAGCTCCAGACGCAAAAATTAAGGGAGTATATGTCCAGCAGATGATAAGATCTTCAAACTACGAGCTGATATTGGGCTCAAAAAAAGACCCAGACTTCGGGACGGCTATAATGTTTGGAACAGGCGGAATTGCGACAGAAGTGTTCAGAGACTTTTCCATAGGACTGCCTCCTCTTAACCAAGTACTTGCACGAAGACTGATGGAGGAGACCAAAATATATAACTCGCTGGTACATGGAATGAGAGGAAAGCCACCTGCAGACATAAAGAAACTTGAAGAAATAATAGTAAGATTCTCAAACCTTATTGTCGATTTCCCTGAGATCAAGGAGGCCGATATAAATCCATTGAGTGTTACCGATGATTCGATATATGCAATTGATTTTAGAATTATCCTTGACCCTGAAGGCGTTGACTCACCTGAGCCGTATCGTCACTTAGTCATCACACCATACCCAACGAAATATGTAACACTATGGAGACTTAAAGACGGCAGAGAGGTATTGCTACGACCAATCAGGCCAGAAGACGAGCCGCTTGAATATGAACTCATAAAGGGCTTATCAGAAGAAACAAGCAGGTTCAGATTCTTCCAAGTTATAAGAGAAGTCACCCACGAAATGCTTGTTAGATTTTGTAATATTGATTACGACCGAGAGATGGCCATAATTGCCGAGTACAATAAGGATGGAAAGAAAAGAAACGTCGGTGTCGGCAGATTAATCATCGAGCCTGATAGGAAGAGGGGCGAGTTTGCTGTACTGGTCGCGGATGATTTCCAAGGGAAAGGACTTGGCACGAAATTAACAGATATGCTAATTGAGATAGCACTTGAAAAGGGGCTACACTCGATCTATGGAATAGTTTTACCTGAAAACACCAAGATGATTGGACTCTGCAAGAAGCTAGGCTTCGACATCAAATATCGTACAGATGAGGTCTATGTAGAACTGAAGCTTAAGCCTGAAAGAATAGTCATGGAGGAAAAAGGAGAAAAACCAACAACGATACCAGAGATATTCACAAAAGAGAAAGTAGTTGAAAAAGAGGAAATCAGTCAATAGATTTACTCATGTAATAAGTAGCTTATATAATAAGATGAAACATATTGTTCTGACAAAATTTTTATGAATTTTGTCATTTTAACTATATTTATCCAATATAGTCGTATATACGTGTAAAGCTGCTTACAAACAATAATTATAACATGTTTATAATTGTGGACAATTAGTTTATCATCGGTGATGAAAATGGCAGTATTGGGAGTAAGCAAAGAGATAGAAAAAGAAGCGGAAAAGACAAGACAGAACATCCTAGTAGTGATTAGTGAAGGAGAAGATTCTAGAAAGGTCTTTGATGCTGCAGTACAAATGGTGAAGGAAACCGGCGGCAAAATTATATTGGCTGCATTAATAGACAAGAATATAAAACCACCTTTCGAATTCAATAAATTCGTTGCCAATGAAAGAATAAACGCAGAACCAGCATATGTCTACAAGATGATGTATGGAGAACAGCTCTTGAGGCCCTTCGAGGAAGTTCTTATAAAAGAGGGAATCGAGTACGAGAAGATAATTGAGCCTGAGAATACAATGAAGAGGATAGCATCGCTTGCCGAGTATGTAAGCCCTGCAAGAATAGTTATAGGACTAAACGAGCTGCGAAAAACAACAAAGGGAATATTCAGAAGTCAGAGAAAATTCATGGAAAAGATATCCTGCCCACTAACGATCATACCATAAAAGACGCCAGAAGCCTCATTAGCCAAAACTTTATTCAACGAAAATATACTATTTTTTTATCTGATTTATGGGTTTTAAAGATAAATAATCCTATGCAATATTAATTTATGTCCGGCGGTCGGGACTGGCCAGTACTGCCGGCGTAGCTCAACCTGGCAGAGCGCGGGGCTCATAATCCCGTCGTTGTGGGTTCAAATCCCACCGCCGGCATTCATTTAAATAAAATGAATGAAATACTTCATGAAAGGGGCTTTAGAGTGGTTTGAAAAATTCATTTTACGTATTCTATATAGTTTATAATTTTATATTCATATTATTGACCTCAAATATATATTATCCACTTCTCATATTTGTGCCGAAGAAGGAATGATAAAAGGAATGAACAAATTGAATATGGCTGGTTTGAGTAGGTTCGTAGCTTTGCTTAGTATCATGATGCTTCTCGTAGGATTGATCGCGGGGTATGGTGTCTCATATTCTTTTTTAAAGAGCCAAGAAAATAACAAGACAGTCACTATAACCGTTACTGAGACAGTTAGTATTAGTTCCTCGCCAAGTCAGATGACAGGCAGCGTAGAGATAGATGGTTCGAGCACGGTCTATCCAATAACAGAGGCTATCGCTGAGGAATTCATGAGGCTATATCCAAACGTAAGGGTAACTGTTGGAATTTCTGGTACAGGAGGAGGTTTTAAGAGATTTGTGACAGGTGAGACTGACATAAATGACGCCTCAAGACCGCTTCTAAAAACTGAGGCCGAGGCAGCTACGAAAAACGGGATAGGCTGGATTGAAATACCAGTAGCAATCGATGGATTAGCTGTAGTAGTCAACCCCGAAAACAATTTTGTCGATTGCCTCACTATTTCGGAGCTGAGAGAGATATGGAAACCCGAAAGCAGTATAAAATATTGGAGCGATGTACGTCCTGAATGGCCAAAGGAGCCAATAAGACTATATGGTCCAGGACCAGATTCTGGCACATTTGATTTCTTCACCGAAAGGGTCGTAGGTAAGGCTAAATCAAGCAGGACTGACTATGTAGCATCGGAAGATGATAACGTACTTGTAGCCAGCATAGAGAGTGAAAAATATTCACTGGGATATTTTGGGTATGCATACTATGTTAACAATAAGGATAGGCTTAAAGTGGTAGCCATAAGAGACGATGCTCTTCCAAGCTCGAAATGCGTCACTCCAGTAGATGAAAACATAGCTACCTTTGAATATCCACTTGCAAGGCCATTATTTATCTATGTGAATAGAGAAAAATTTGAAAAGAAGCCAGAGTTGAAAGAATTTGTCTACTTTTACCTAGAAAATGCAGATAGATTTGTCAAAGAGACACATTACACACCTTATTCAGATAATTACTATAAATTGGCATTAGCTGCTCTGAGATCCGGGATATCTAATGGACTTTATGAATTAACACTAATAAAGGGCAAGGACTTAGGGCCCTCCTGAAGGGGCGTGAGGAGTACGCTTACAAATGACCCAAAGACACTAAAAAAGAGAAGACTGATCTCCTCCATTGTTCAGAATATTACTTTTTTGGCTGCTTCAGCCTCAACTATCGCAGTAATTATTATATTAGCCACACTCATCAATGAGTCAATCTCATTTTTCGAGAAGGTAAATATTTTTGAATACCTAACAGGAACTGAGTGGACGATCCTCTTCGAGGAGAAGAAATTCGGAATACTACCTCTGTTAAACGCCACTCTTCTAAGCTCATTTGTTGCTCTAGCCCTAGCTGTACCTATTGGTCTGGCAATTGCAATTTATCTCGGCGAGTATGCAGGCCCAAAAATAAAAAATGTTTTAAAGCCAATAATTGAACTCCTTGCTGGTATTCCTACTGTTGTATATGGATATTTTGCTCTCTACTTCGTAACACCTCAGTTTCTACGTCTTTTTTTGCCGGATATTCAGATAAATAATGTGTTGGCTGCTGGATTGATGATTGGCTTCCTGATTATTCCAATCGTCGCTTCTATAAGTGAAGACGCGATTCGCTCCGTTCCTTTAGATCTCAGACTCGCTGCATATGCAGTCGGTGCTAGGAAGTCTGAGGTGGTCACGAAGATCGTTATTCCTGCTGCCTTGTCAGGGATATTTGCTTCGATTATTCTTGCTTTTGGCAGAGCGATGGGTGAGACGATGATTGTGGCAATAGCGGCTGGTTTTAGGCCCATATTATCTTTCGACGTTAGGGAGTCAATGGAGACAATGACAGGCTTCATAGCCCAAGTAGCGACTGGCGATGCTCCTCACGGCACTATAGAATACAACTCCTTATTTGCCGTTGGACTAACCCTTCTGCTAATGACTTATCCCCTCAATCTTATTGCATTAAGGGTGCTGAAGAAATGGGCCATCAAGTACTAGCAATCAGGAACAGGAGAAAAGTTATCCTCGATATATACATGCCCATAATTTACTCGATTGGTCTATTTATCGCAATTTTATTTATCGGCTCGCTTCTTCTATACATAACTGTTACTGGAGCACATAGACTTAGTTGGGAATTATTAACTAATTTTCCCTCATCAAATCCAAAACAAGCTGGAATGCTACCAGCGATTTACGGCACTATATGGACCGTCGGCATATCTACACTTATTTCATTACCCATAGGAATAGCCACCGCGATATACCTGAATGAGTATTCAGGCATGGAAAAGCTAAGGTCATTTTTACAGATAAATCTAAACAGCCTCGCAGGTGTACCTTCAGTCATATTCGGAGTAGTTGGTCTCGGTTTTCTCTCCTATACTCTAGGACTTGGTAGAAGCATTCTAGTAGGGTCAATAGTTCTAGCATTTCTGACACTACCGCTTGTAACGGTTTCCTCTCTTGAGGCCCTTAAAGCCGTACCGGACGACCTGAGGCTCGGCGGCTATGCATTGGGAGCAACTAGATGGGAGATAATCAAGTCCATAGTTCTTCCGAGGGCCTTACCTATGATGCTTACCGGAAGCATTTTAGCAACTAGCAGAGCCATTGGTGAAGCAGCGCCAATCCTCATAATAAGTGGTTTAGTCTTTATAAGGGAGATCCCCACATCACCTTTAGATAGGTTTACAGTTATGCCCCTCCAGCTATACAACTGGATTAGTAGGCCTCAGGTTGAGTTTAGAGAACTCGCATCCGCTGGAATCATCCTACTACTATTACTGTTAATCTTGCTCAACGCTGCAACGATATATTTAAGGTATAGATTATCGAAGAGGCGATAAAGAAGTTGGGCTACGGAGTTTTGGAACAGGAGTTTAAAGTTGAGGAAAAAGTTAGAGGGATACGAGACGAAGTACATATAAAGGTTAAAAACCTCTCAGTATACTATAGGAAAAGACTGGCCATTAGTGACATAAATATTGAATTCTTAAAGAATAAAATCACGGCGATAATTGGTCCATCTGGGTGCGGCAAATCTACTCTGCTAAGGAGCATAAATCGAATGAATGACCTAATACCGGACGCCACTGTAATCGGCAAGGTTTACCTCGATGGCATTGATATTTATGATAAATCAGTCGACCCCGTAGCTGTCAGGGCTGTCATTGGAATGGTCTTTCAGAGACCAAATCCATTCCCAATGAGTATCTATGACAATGTTGCTTTCGGAGTAAGAATAAACAGGCTTGCCAAAGACCGAGAGGAACTTGATAAAAAAGTTGAAGATGCACTAAGAAAGGCCGCCCTTTGGGACGAGGTGAAAGACAGGCTCGACACCCATGCATATGAGCTATCGGGAGGACAACAACAGCGCCTCTGTATTGCCAGAGCCTTAGCAATTAATCCTAAAGTGTTACTTCTTGACGAGCCGACAGTATCCCTCGACCCGGTTTCCACCGCTAAGATTGAGGAGCTATTATACAAGCTTAAGTCCGAGTTAACCATAATTATTGTAACGCACAACATGCTCCAGGCAGCTAGGGTATCAGATTTCACTGCAGTAATGATGCCTAATGAAAAATTAGTAGGAACACTGATTGAGTATGGACCGACCAAAGAAGTCTTTACAAATCCAAAAGATAAAAGAACTGAAGCATACATCAGTGGAAGAGTAGGGTGAAAAGCGATGCGACTCATGGATTTCGGTTTAGAGAGACTAACCGATACACTTATACAGATGTCCAGCATAAGTGTCAGGGCAATAGAGCTAGCAGCCGAAGCATTCATGAAGGGAATAGACGTCTCAAAAAAAGTCTACGAACTATCACTTCAATTAAAAGATCTTCACGAAATCGTAACTGACATCGCAACAGAACTAATTGCTAGATATCAACCAGTTGCATCCGACCTTAGATACATAAGATCATGCTACGAGATAAGCTACGGATTTTACCGTTTCGGCCGCTATGCATACGACATTGCAGACATAATTAGAGAGTTCGGAGACATATCTTACTGCGGAATGACGGAGGTAAGATACACAGTAGAACTCGTCAAGAGACTTGTGAATGAAAGCATAGCTTCATTTAAGGAAAAAGACCCAGAAAAAGCAAAAAAGGTAATCGAGCTTGACGATGAAGTAGATGCTCAATACAGAAATTACCTAAAAAAAGCCATTCAAAACGTAACTACTGACAAAAAATGCGACCTTGCAGTTCTCCTATTAATGAGATATTTAGAAAGGATAGGAGATCACGCGACATACATAGCCGAGACGATCTTGTACATTACTGGAAAAGCACATAGTGAATAATCTCGGACCATAAATTACTGATATCATTTAATCTCTTTAAGCAAAATCCTTAAAAGCTCAGCTGCCTCAAACACCCTACCCGTTACTCTTATTTTTCCAGCAAAATAGTAAACAAATGGATCAGCTTCTCTGTCAATTAGCTTCTTTAAATCATTCTTTCTAGCTATAACTGTTACTAATGGATCTATCAATTCTCCTTCGTTTATTTCTATAAAACCTCCACTCACCCTTAGAAAGAATGGCTTATCGTCAACTGGCCTTACTTGGACTGAAGCCTCGATCCCAGATAACTTCTCCATAATTTCTGGCCTTTTAGAGTATTCCTCAATCTTTTTCTTAAGATAAAGCATTAAAGGCTCAGATTGTTGATCACTATCTATCTTCTCATCCATCCAAATATATCACAAAAGTGATTGATTAATTACTATATCCTCTAACAATTAAAGTAGCCTAGATAAGTTTCCGCGAAGCAGCGCCTCTGCTTGCTTAAGATCATCAATAGTGTTAATATTAACTCCCAACCTCGGCTCATTCAATACTAAAATATACGGCTTAGGAAGTCTTCTCTCAGCAATTAGTTTCTTATCTATCAATCTTAGCCCGGCTGGGCAGAGCTCCTGTTCATCAACCTTAAATCTTGACGATGCAGAAAGCCCTAGTTTCTTGACAATTTCTACCGGAACAGCTACGAGGATGTAAGGATTTCCACACAACCCCTCAGCGTACTCTTTCACCAGTTGATCAATGTCCTTAGACAATATGAAAGGAATATCAGCCGAACATATTACATATATATCGCTTGGCAGCCCCCAGAGTGCAGATAATAAATCATCATAATAACCAGTCCCTTTGCCCTTTATGACCTCAAAACCGCGTGACAGTAGATACTTAGTTGTATCTGGTGTGTTTTGGCTCGTTATGCAGATTATTTTCCTAATCGTTTCTGCTTCAAGCGCAGCATCAATCACGTAGTCAATTAGTCTTTTACCTCCAAGCATAACAAGCGGTTTCTCGACGCCTACGCCCAATCGTTTTCCAAGTCCGCCTGCCATTATTATTAACAGGGCCAAACCTACTTCAACTAACTATTGGTAATGCTCATCTTAACTTAAATGGTGCCAGTTATAAATTATACAATAGAGCAATGGAGCAAGCAGTAAGTGAGGTCAAGATTGGCAGGCTCTTGAAAAAATACTGGAGAGTTAGAGTACCTAGGAAGTTTAGGGAAGGCACCTCTGAAGCGCTAATAGAAATTGAGGGTGAGCGATGGCTAGTAGAGCTGGACAAGCATGGCAGGGTCTACATTCCAGTTAAACTGAGACCAAGCATTGAGAAGGCAAAGACCATCATCATAAGGCGTGAGGGTAGCACAATAGTACTTAAACCGAGGCCATACTAGACCCTTATTACTTTGCGTCTCTAAAAAGTATTCCCTTGATGAATAACATTAATATAAATGTATTCCATAACAACGTAAAGACTAGCCACACCAAAATAGAAAATGGTGATCTTTCACCATATCTCCAAATTAAAAATAGCCCGGCAATGGGTGGAATAGTTAGGATAACTGCGAGAATAGTAGCCTTGGCGATTATCTCATATAATCTTTGCCAACTCAAATCAAATACAACTCAATAACAATAAGTTATATTTCTTCTTAATTGCATCTTCAGATTCTCTAAATTTCTGCGGTTACTACTAATCAACTGGCGATACTCATCTTTTAGCTTGGCCCTCTGTTTAGAAAACTCAATTCTACAAAATGATAGCTGTTGCTTATTCTTTTGGCGAAGCTTAGAAAACTCTTTACATGAGTCCTGGAGTGAGTCCTGGAGCAATGCAGTATTCTGAGTCTTAATCTTCTCAATGGTCTTGCTCAACTTCTTAAGCTCCTCGTCACGGGTAAGATCTCCACGTACACCCCTAATCCTAAGCCTGTCAATTAGCTTAAGCATCAAGCATACACTCAATATTCATATACAAATACCTTTATCAACCCTAGCATACATCAGTAAATAATGGGCCCGTGGCCTAGCTTGGATAAGGCGCCGGCCTTCGGAGCCGGAGAACGCGGGTTCAAGTCCCGCCGGGCCCGAGAATGTGGGAGATTGAGCTAATTGTAGATAAGTTAACAGCGCTCCCTAGGCTGTTTGATAAAAATTCCTAGGCACAAGTAGAGAAACTATAAGGTAACCTTCTTGCTGAAATTGTTGAAATACCTCTAGGCAGGATAATCAATAAGTGGTAAGTTAAAAATAAGGGCATAATGATGTTAAATCAATCCAATCAGAATGATTTAATCATTTTAATGAATGCCTTAATTATTTTTCATGAGTATCTTTTAATGAAGTTTGTATCGACCTAAAATCTAATTGAGAGTCTTATTATGTAAATCTTGACAATTTTATAAACAGGCATCTTTAATCCTTATTTTTTGAGTGGATGACCTACCTGACAGTTCTATAAGAATCTTCCCTAGTTAATCTGCAATCTTCTTAGTTGTATGTATATATTGAGCTTATTGGAGATATTATTGAGAGTTGCATGAATAGATCCTTAGAAGCGATATGTATGGGTTCTTTAATAATGCTATTAATGATGCAGGCCGTAGCTGCTGCTGAGGCCGAGACCAACACTATCATGAGCAAGGTCTTCGCCGCTGCGATTGCTTTTAGCGTAGCAGTTGCAGCCGCTGGGTTCACCATCTCTAAGGCGGGATCAGCCGGACTAGCTGCATCCGCGGAGAGACCTGAAGTAAGAACAGTAGCAATTATTATATCAGCTTTCGGAGAAGCGCTCGCCATCTATGGAATAGCAATTGCGTTCTTCATTCTCAGCGCATAAGAAAACCTTGACTTTTTCTCTTTTATTGCATATAACCAATCAGTCCTACCGAAAAATAAATAAGTTGATTGCGTATCTTGTAATATGGAATTAATGCCCCGGTAGCTCAGGCTGGGAGAGCGCCCGGCTGAAGACCGGGAAGTCGCCGGTTCAAGTCCGGCCCGGGGCAGTTAATTAATAAAAATTATAGAAGGGAGTCAATTATTATTGCTAAGAATATCAATGCTAAGTGTGGACTCGAGAATTTGAAAAGTCGCCACATATTAGTTTGGGTTGGTGATAAAAATAGCCTTAGGCTCAGATACAGCAAAATAACGCCTGATGAAAGTGTGATTCCTAGATAGATTAGTCCAAATATTTGTGGGTCTATTAAATATAGCATTACTGAAAAGATGAACATAAGGAAAGCAGTTGATGCGATGCATCTTACGGCTTTTCTTTCGGACAATCTGATTGGCATCATCGGTATATTTGCCCTTGCATAATCATCCTTGTACCTCAGTGCAAGGCTCCATACATGGCTCGGTATCCAGAGTACGACAAGAGCGGCAATTATAAATCCTTCGACCGCAATTTGATTGGTAGCTGCAACATAGCCTATAATTGCAGGAGCTCCACCAGCAAAACTACCAAACAAAATATTCAGAGGAGTCCTTCTCTTTGCAAGCATGACATATATTATGACATAATCAATAATGCCGAAGATTAAGAAAATCACCACATAAATATTGAGAGAAAAAGCCAGCAGTATAGAGATGCTTATCAGAACTATACCAAATGCTAGGGCCTTTTCAGGTGGGTAAATCAATCCTAAAGGTAAAGGCCTATTCATCGTTCTACGCATCAACCTATCGATATCAATTTCTAAATAATTCGCGATGGTTTCGGCACCGGCAGACCCTGAAATCAAAACTATCAAGACATATATGAAATTCTCTATCGTAGGTATGCCTCGAGTTCCTAAGAATAGTCCACCGACTCCAGTGAATACTAGTAACCACCAAACTCTAGGCTTTGTAACCCTGAAATATACTTCGGCAGCTCTTGTAGCCCGGGCCAACATAGATGACTGTTTACGCATTTCTATAAAGGTGTGAATGTGCGATATTTATATAATTTGGGTCTTTACAATCTCCCATAACTCTTAGTACCTCAAAGAAGAATTGAGCTATACAAAATTTTTATTTTCCAATCTTCTTTATAATAATCAATGAGTGGTAGACTATCTGGGAAGGTAGCGATAATTACTGGAAGCTCCAGAGGAATAGGAAGAGCAGTGGCTTTAAGATTTGCCCGTGAAGGAGCTAAAATCGTCTGTAATTATGTATCGCAAAGCATTAAAGCTGATGAAGTCGTCAGACAGATAAAGTCGATTGGAGGTGAAGCAGTAGCGGTAAAGGCAGACGTCTCTTCTAAGGAAGATGCGAAACTATTAGTAGAGACTGCAATTAATAATTTTGGCAAATTAGACATACTAGTAAATAATGCAGGTATTTTTATTAAGGGAGGGATATTTGATGATACAGTAATTTTTGACAGGTTAATCGATGTAAATGTAAAAGGTGTAATAAACTGTACAGCGATGGCAGCTAGGGTAATGATGAACCAAAGACATGGCAGGATCATAAATGTTTCTTCAATCGCAGGGATAGGAACTTCTGCTAGAAATACAACTTACTATGCCATAAGCAAGGCCGCTGTTATACTACTTACAAAGCGTCTAGCATTAGAGTTAGGTGAATACGGAATAACTGTAAACGCTGTGGCGCCAGGATTAATACTTACAGACATGGTCGAAACTCAGAGTGAAGAAGACCGTGAAAATATTATGAGGTTAGCACTTGAGAAATCTGTATTAAGAAAGGTTGGCAGCCCTGATGATGTTGCATCACTAATAACTTATCTAGCAACTGATGAGGCTGGTTTTATCACTGGTCAAGTAATAACAATAGATGGAGGACGCATTGACTTTCTGTCAAGATCCTGTTGAGGGGGTCGATGATAGATATATGAATAAAAGAGTAGCAAATGAATATAGGAGTGTCTAGCTATGAAGAAGGATGACTTACTTTATTTCTTAAGATTAGTTATTGGATTATTGATGGGCGTTGTATCGGGCTTCTTATCCAGCTCATTTCCGTGGTTTTTAATTGGTATTTTAGGAATATTGGCTTATGGAGCAACTATTCCATTATCTATTCGTTTAGTTGTTGAGGACACGAGTGCCAAGAAAAGAAGCGCCATTATAAATGGTATTGGGACTTACGTGTTATTCTGGATTACAGGGTGGATATTATTCTATAACTTGATTTATTAAGTAGTTGAATTGCTTGGGAGTTGTTGTCTTAGCTTATGAGGTACTGGAATTTTGTCAATGTTGTTCAATATAATTGTCCACACGTCAAGATACGGGTCTCTTTCATCCAATACTGGAACAGAAACTTCTTTGATGACTTTGAAAATTCTTTGCGCCTGCGATGATACATCATTATCAGTGTATATTTTGAAGAGAAGCGAGTCTGTATCCTCTGAGGTATATGAGAAAAATAATCCATAAAGTGCCAAGTAAATCCTTTTTTCCTCCTCTGTCTTCACTTTCTTTTTAAATGATGCTAGCATTTTTTCTGCTTCTGAGATTCTCCCCTCAAATAACGTCTTAGTAAATTTTAGTACTAGTTTTTTTAGTTGCTCATCATCCATACTCATTATTTTCGTTTATCAACATTTTAAACCTAGCGCTTTTATCTTCTCTCTTTCTCAGACTCTTCCACGTCTTCTATACCATTTGATGTTATCTTAATTAATACTTCTCCCTCAGGCAGATATGGGCTTGAGATCAATCTAACTATTCTCACATTTTTTCCCGCTGTTTTCCTAATAAAGAGCCTAGTATGACTAGTGTGTCCCACTATATGGCCGCCCACTGGTGAGACTGCTGTCGGTGCAAAAAATTCATCCGGACGAGCCATGACTTGGTTTGTGACTACAGCTACGGCGTTAAAGGCTCTCGCCAGCCTAATTAATTTATGCATGTGCTTGTTTAACTTTTGCTGTCTTTCAGGAAGCATCTCCCTACCAGCATACTCGCTTCTAAAATGGGCGGTCAATGAATCAATGATGATTAACTTGACATTATTTTCCTTTATTATTCTATCAGCTTTATCCAATAATAGCATTTGATGATCTGAATTATATGCTTCTGAATATATTATTCTTTCTGCAACTTTGTCAAAATCTAGTCCAAGGTGCTTGGCCATTTGCTCTATCCTTTCTATCCTGAATGTATTCTCAGTATCTATGTAGAGTGCAGAACCATTTAGTCCTCCCCTCTCTGTTGGAAGCTGAACATTAATCGCTAATTGATGACATATCTGACTTTTTCCTGAGCCAAACTCGCCGAAGAACTCCGTGATTGACTGTGTCTCTAATCCTCCTCCGACCAGGGCGTCGAGTGCTTTGCTGCCCGTTGTTAATCTCCCTATGTTGCTCTTAAGTGATGCGAGCTCCTTCGCAGTCACCCAGGAGATCTCTATGGATTCGCGGGCAAGATTAATTAATTCTGCTGCCTTCTTTTCACCTATACCTGCTGCCTCGAGCTCGCTTATCGTTGCTGTTGCTAAGGCCTCAATTGTCGAGTAGCCTATTTCTTTTAACTTCTCGGCCGTCGCCGGGCCTACACCCGGAAGCTCTGATATGTCCGTAAAGACTGGATGTTTTTCTTTTTCTTTCTGTGGCAACTCCACTTTAAATTAGGTAGAAGATATATTTAAGCAATAGCCAGTCGACTGAAAATAAAAATACTAATTGTTACTAAGGATTAACGTTAATATGGTTCTTAGACATAAGATTGAGTAATGCTAAGGTCTGAGGTAACACTATTCAAGAAGCCTGAAGATAAGAAAAAATACATAGTGATCGATATATCTCCGTCTCCAGGAGTCGTGGGATTAATAATAAGCAACTTACTCACTGATTCATTTGTCTCCGAAAAAATTGCCGAGATATATTCTCCATATTTCCCACAGGTGACGCTGATTAATAACGATGGTGTTGCCTCGTTGCCAAAAATAGAGATTTACGAGATAAAATCAACTAATAAAGACCATGCTTCAATAGTATTAGTAACACGTAACTTCTTAGTAGATTCGAATGAAGCAGGTGAGGAGGTATCTAAATTGATATGCGAGCTCTTAGGCGATAATGCGATTTCTGAGGCTATTTTATTATCCAGTGCAAGGATTACGGGGACAGGCGATGTATTTGTATCAACGACTACTCTTGAATTGACACGGGCATTTTTACAACTCGGAGCCAAACCGGCGCCAAATACGGATGCGCTGCCCATCGATAGATTAGCATCTTCATTATTGTTTAAGCTCTATATAAAAGGAGCCCCCGTTAGTCTGCTAATTTCGGATACGATTAGCTATATGCCCGACCTATCAGCTGCGAAAAAACTAGTTAGTATTTTGTCCAAGCATCTTGGCATGTCTATCGATGTGAGTAGACTTGATAAAGAGATAGAAAAGCAGAAAGTAATATTTGAAGAGATTGAGCGAGCTCTAAGGGAGGAGTTCAAAGAGAGGGGAGGAAGACCACCTTCATACATAGGGTAGTCTTAATCTATAATCTCATAGATATAGACATATGCAATGCTAGAGTAAGGCGAGCTAGACGAGTATACTAACTTATAATGCGTTAGCTTCGGTTCTTCATACACATGTGCATATGTCAATGATGTGCCAATCGTTACACTCTGCGGCTTAAATGGAATTAATTGTCCAAGAGTCGTGTCTGTCCAGAACTTCTCAGTCGGATTCGTTGGGTCTCCGCCAGGCCCGAGAAGACTATTTTCATCAATCGAAGGATATCCAAGTGCGGATGCTTCTTGATTCGCTATCTTCAGCATCCAGTACCATTTTGATTCATCGCCGTAATAGAGAAACTGACCAGGATACTCTCCATAGGGAGGTCGGTGTGTTACGAATATCAAGACATGCGTTGCACCCATTTCTTTAAATATCCTGTAGCTCACGTTTTCAGGAGACATGAATGCATATCCAATTTTTGCGATTCTTTTGCTATCTATTGTCGTGTTGTCTATTATAGATGTCTTGTTTCCTACAATTGATATCCAGTTTCCATAGTCCCACCAAGCAGCGACGACTGCATTATCAGGTAGATTATTACGCATCCATTCTACAGCCCTCGCCCAATCATTTATCGGGCTTTTGGTTGGAAGACTACTTGTCAATATTGTTGCTGGGACATAAGATAAATCGATAGATGATAATGGGATTGGATTACCTAATCCTTGAGGCATGTAGTAGATCGAGATAATTATCATTAAAATGATGGGGACAACGATTATGGCGGAGGACGGCCCAGCTCTTCTTTTAACTCCACGGACCACCAACATCCTACTACCACTTTCAAACATGGTAGACAATGAGTAGCCAGCGAGGATGGCGACTAATGGAGAGACCGGAAGGGCCAGCCTAACTAAGCTCGACGCGAAGTAAAGAGACAATAAGGCATAGATTAGTAAAAATATCGCTCCATCACTTTTTTTCTTTATTAAGAGATAAATTCCAAAAGGCACCAAGATGATGGTTGGTCCGAAATCCTGGAATATTGTTGCCCACGTCGCTGTTTGATTCTCAGCTACTGACTGTACAATAGGTAATTCTCCTCTCAGCCAGGGCGCCAATACAGAAAAGAACTTTAATCCAGGTATACCAATATTGCCCAGCGCAGTCATAATGAGTATGAATACCACAGCTAAAACTGCCCCGCCTCGAACGGCTAAGATTCTATTATCTGGACTAAGATACCTATTACAGAATTCAGTAAATATAAGGTATCCGAGAATGACTATTCCTGAAATCATTGTTATCTCTCCGAGATAGGAATAGCCAAGCTTAGGCACATTGATCGCTATAAGTGTATAGGTGATCACCGTTGCGATGTATGCGACTAGAAGTCGTCGAGTATAACGTCCGATGAATGTCAATATTCCGGTAAAGAGTGGAACAAGCATCAAAGGAAACTTATGTGCACCCCAGCTAGCCGACATGTATCCTAACAGAAATCCACTCAGTAAACCATAAAATAACGCGCCCTTAAGACTGCGTTTATTATCAATTGCAACAAGATAAGACAGATAAGCACCATGCATTAATGGTATGGATAATGCCTCATCATCAAACCAGCCGAGATGGGTCCTTGAGATGTTTGCCGCACTGACTGCTAATAATAATGCTGATGCCAGGGCACCTTTAGTACCAATTACGTGCCTCGCTAAGAGAAAAGTAACAACAATGGCTAATGCTCCATAAATAGGAGGTAGCAAGGAAGCCAGCTCTAACATATTGACGTGAAATCCAAGCGAAGAAAGAGACAAATAAATGAACGCTAATGTAAACGACACTCCTGGATAAAATACCTTCCCAATCTGTATTCCAGTGGGATACCAACTTTTTGTAATGACTATTCGTGGAAATTCAAAAAACCCAGCCCACCCTCTCTCAACAATTGTCTCTGCAACCTTAAAGTGCCACCACGGATCAAACTCACTTAGTAAAAATCCCCATCTCGACGGTAATATTCTGATGAAAAACCCAACCGATACAGCAATCAGGAGAATCGTAATCTCTAAGTAGCCTAGACGACCACCAATTCGTTTGTCAAGTCGTATAAACGACTCCTTCAATCCCAACAGACTTATCCTCGACATCTCCTAGTTCGCTTATATAAATCGCGAAAAACCAAATAATAAATTATATAGTCGACTAAGACTATATCTCGATAACCATTTATATCATCGATAATTGAACTAAATAGATTGGAATTGCCACAGATAAAGGAAATAATCGCAAAATTGCTATCACTTGAGTGGTTCAAAAAGATTGAAGAAATAGTTGCGGTAGTAATAGTTGTGGCAAGTATAGCTATTATAAGTGGAGTGGTCAGAATTTTGACAACACAGAGCATACCTCTTTATGGGATCAGGGTATTTGCACCAAGCATGGCCTTTCAAACATATGCCGAGTTCATCGTTGTCTTGGTATACTATCTACTTGGCACAGCTGGAATCTTCCTCTACTACCTAGCTGTAAGACAAAGATTCTCCGAGAGAGGAAATAATTATGCTATCCTAGGAGCTACGCTTTTAGTTCTATTTTCCATCATAGGCATCTTGACTGGAATAACAAGTAAATTCTAAAAAATTGTAGTTACTTCCTAAATTTAATTAGGCCTCTCTTATTCCCCCATCATGAATTATTATTCTAAATTCACCAGGCGGAATTCCACTAATTACTTTTAATATCTTTACATTATAAGACTCAGAAATCATTGAGAGATGAACATCAGAAAAATATGTTGCAATCACTGAGGCAACAGGTTTTGTAACACCCTCAACAGGAATGTCGTGAACCTCAGTGATCAATATTGATGTTAAGTCGCGAGTTTTGCAAGCCTCTTTTAGGTATGCGATCTGAAAAGCTAAACTATGGAATAAAGCTTTATCCGCAGAGACGTTACCACTCATCTGGATTCTATGAAGATATGTAAAGTCATCAACAATTACGAGTGATCCAGCTGGAGCATTATCGGCTACCCAAGTTATTGCTCTCTCCTGCTCATTAAAGTTTTGAGGATGGGCTATTCTTATTTGTGATAAATCGGCATTCCAATTCCTTGCAATTTTTGACAATCTTAAATAATGGACATGTCCACCACAATCTAGTAAATAGGACTTAAAATTGCTTCTGCTAGCTATGCATGCAACCTGCAATGCGAGGCTCGTCTTTCCGGATTTTTCCTCTCCACTAATTAAATAGAGTAGTCCTAATTTTAGTCCATTGTATTTATCGTCAAATGGTCCTATGCCTGTTTTAAAATATGCTAGACTACTCAATGCTTAAGTCCGATAGTTTCATTGGCAAAGCATTTAGATAAGGTTTAGTAAAAATCTTTTGAAGTATTTTAGATGCTTATCTTCATTGATTTGAACTCGTCTCTAAGTTTATTAAAGTCTGTACCCATCTTCTTAATTTCGACGTATCTCTTTGCCTTCTCTATTGCTTTTTCTGCCTCTGGATTGATCTTTACTAAGTATCTTTCGATAGCGCTTAGCCATATGCTAGCTCCTAAATTGAGTATAGCGCTGGTCAGCACCCTGAATATCGGATTATCCTTGCTGAGCCTCCAAGAAAGCGCCTCAGCCATTCTCCTAGTATTTCGCCAACATACGTAGATAAGCGCTGCCTGCGCAGGTGTTAGGTTTTGATAAACATCCGTCAATTTATTTGTACCTCTAAGTGATCCTAAGTTAACTAGTGCCATTGGAGTTACCGTGAAGTATAGATTCTGCGCGGCCATACTATTTATTAGTCCAATCGTATCCCAATCATCCTCATCAGTCTCGCCTTCCTGCCCAAATAGTATTGTATATGCGGGAATCCAATAGGCAGCATTATATATTTTCTGCGCCTCTATGACTATCTCTGCCCAAGACGCGTCAACACCAACTCTAAGCGGTAAAGCTTTTCTACGTGAGTGTAAGTTTATCAACCTATCACTTCCAGTTTCTAGGCCTATCTGAACACCAATATGTCTGTCTGGACCTGCGCGAACTATTTTAGCTATACCAAAGGCAAGCTCAGGGTCGGCGGCGACTGGTGCAAGTGTTGCATGCATTGGATTCGCGTGAGATATACCATTATGCGATAAAACAGTTCTATATAATTCGAAGATTGCTTCCTTATTCGGCCAGTAATCAGTCTTTTTCAACATGTACGCCCATTGATTATCTGTTATGAACCAGGCATTATTGATGCCGGCTCTAAGATTCACCTTTGCCTCCTCTAAAACCTTCCAGGGTGGATAGTGTCTCAGAGGCCTTGTAGTAACTTCACAAAAATCGCAGTCTATGCCGCAACCACGCATAATTTCAACCTGTCCACTTATAGCTGGATTTATAATTGTGGGAATCTGATCGACACTAGGAATCTTATACTTAGAAAATGGATTTCTACATATAAATTTACCATCAGGATCTTTCTTATAAGTCGTTCTGGGCCGTCCAGATGTGTCAAACTCAGTTGACTTATATCCGAACATAAAGATAGATTCGTCAATGCTATTGTCTATTATCTGCTCGAATAAAATATGAACAATGTCGTCCATTTCACCTTGGACGGCATAATCAATTTTCCAGTAATTAAGCATCTCGGGCCTATGTTCAAACTCCCACTCTCCATAACCACCAACAATAAGCTTCGCGTTGGGACAACGTTCCTTTCTCAGCACATTTATTTTTCTGAATAAGTTATCAATCTCCTCCGTAACCCACGATTTTTCTCTGCCAGCATTATTAAACGTAAGTGTCAGTGGACCTATACCCAAAGGATCCATTGTATTGACTCCTATAATCTTTGTATCACTACTGATAAATCTCTCAATATGTTTAGGGTGAGCAACCTCGCATCTAAGTTTAGAAAATTTTTTTAGTGATGCTTCTACTTTCCTGATACCATATGGTGCTAGGATTGCTCTTCCATAATCATCGGATGGTGTGTCAGGATTGCTTAAATAATAATAAATTGGAGGTGGAACAAAACGAACTGGGGCACATGGAAGAAAACTTAGTAGTGGAAAGTTGTGATACATGTGACCTAGAGATGGGTCGAATGTCAACACTATTTCTGTCATCTAAATACTTCGCATCATTACCTTGTTTATAAGTTTTATAATAATAAAAAAGAAACACCAAAAATTAAGATTAGTATTGTTGAGGTGAGCCAAATATATAAATAAATTATTGCATCTTACATAATAAGTAAATTCAAAAATAACGTACTATCATAAAACAGTTTTTATATTTTTCAAAAGAGTTAACTTTATTTATATGAATTTACTTAATTTTCACCAGAAAATGATAAGTATTTCTAAAGTCCTAGGAATATTAATGATGTTTGGATCTACATTGATATTGATTATTTTTTCTTTATGGGTATTCGGATATATTAACGGTCTGGACCCCAACCTCGCCATTAAAATTGCGGTATATGTCTTAGTAATTGCTATATTGGCGATAATTGGGATACTGGGCTATATTATGGCGACGTATCCTCACCCAGTAATTGTTAACTCAGTGGGTGAAAAATGAATTGACGAGGCGAAAGCCAGCCGCTGCAGGTACATTCTACGAAGCTGACAGAGATGAATTATTGATGCAGATTAATTCATGCTTTAATTCACCTCACGGTCCACAAAAACTGCCTAAGTCAAAATCCGAGATGGATGCTCCTCCACCAATTATAGTGTCTCCTCATGCTGGCTATATGTATTCGGGTCCCGTCGCTGCTCATGGATTTTATGAAATATCCATTAGACGGAGACCTGAAAGCATAGTAATAATTGGGCCAAATCACTTCGGTATAGGTACAGATGTATCAATATACCCTAGAGATTCATGGATAACTCCACTCGGAGAGGCAAAGATTGATACTCAGCTTGTTACTAAGTTATCAAATTCTTCAGAAATATTTTCACTAGACGAGTTCAGCCATATGGAGGAACATTCAATCGAAGTACAGATACCATTTCTCCAGTATGTATATGGCGAAATAAAGTTTGTACCTATATGCATGTTAGATCAGTCTGTCTCAGTTGCAAAATTAATAGGTGAGATATTGGCAGACGTTATCTCAGAACCCGAAAAAATTCTAGTAGTTGCTTCTTCTGATTTTTCTCACTATGTAAGTCAAGATGAAGCCTTAAGAAGGGACTTGCCAGTGATAGAGAGGATATTGAAGCTGGATATAGATGGGTTCTATCAAGAAATCAGCCATAGGAAGGCAACCTTGTGTGGATACGGACCTATAGCCGCTGCGATGTCATTCGCTCGAAAAATTGGTTACAAAACAAGTAGACTTCTCAAATATGCGACGAGTGGAGACGTAACCGGTGAAAAAAGCTCAGTCGTTGGATACGCGTCTATTATGTTTTCGTCTGAAATATCTTAGAATGTTCTCGATGGATTTCGTCGGAGTATTGTCTGTATTTTAAAATAATTGGGCACCATTCCTTCTCTGGGCAATATCCTAAATGCTTGCATTTCTCGCCCATTATTAAGGACATCCATGGCATTTCTCTTTCGATATCATGCCAAATCTTATAAGCTATGCTCCTTTCTTCCCATTGAGCTTTACTGCACGTCCTCGTAGCTATGAATCCCATAGGGTACACAAGATTAAAGAGGTTATAAGATCTGATGACTGATACAGTGATTGCCTGAGGTACTGCGTAGAGGGCAGCTACATTTTCGTTTTCATCTACAAGCTTTCGGTAAAGAGTCAATAAATCATTTACAGCGTCTAAGAATCTTGAGGTCAACTCTTCTTTTCTTTTTATATCTGGCGGAATCACGAGGTATTCTTCTAAATTCTTCTCCACTCTTAGTATAGCTTCAGGAAGCGGTTCAACAATATTGGAAACTGTTCTATGTCTTACTGCCTGATGATAAGCGGCCAGTGAGATGACCTCGCACGTTATTACTCTAAAAAAATTATTATAAGCATCAAGCATTTGAGATGTACCTTTAGTAATTATTTCTTCAGCATTGCCAATAGATTCAATTTTTATCACCTTGGCGCCAATGCTAGGCTTATGCTGAATTATTCTTTCTATTAATTTATCAGGCTCTCTTAATGGATCAGTTAATGGGTAATATGTATTAAGATTTGAGAAGCTTAATCTAGCGTTTGTTAATTCAGGGAGATAAATATCCATCAAGTTTTTTAGTTTATGGGTGTACTGTTTTAGCTCTGTTGGGACGATTCCTATATTCTCACTAGTTTTTACAAACAGATACACGAACGACTCTAATGATGCTGCTGAGAAGACTGATGAGGATGATGATAGTGGAAGAATATATCTTGCATCTTCAAGCTTAATACCTCTATCTATAAGCCAAGCATATACATCATAACAATTATTCATCGATTTTATGAAAAATCTTTCCAGGTGCTTCTCTCTCAGCTCTGCTGGCACCAGAACTCTGTCCCTCGTAACCTTGGAGCGTCTTTGACTCTCCTGCAGATAGCTTCCAAACTGAGAGGAGACAAGCAGCATTGTCAAAAGCCTGCTGCAGTTTCTTGTCTCGGTAAATAAAATTGCGGATGTTGATAAAGATGCATGTCCACGTCTTGTTGATTCCCAATGAACATTTTTGGTAAATTTTTTTAAGTTTTTATCTTGCTCAATTAATTTTTTAATCTTTTCCTTGAGTGAGACTTTCTCAAAAGTGCCTGATCCCTGTATTGCGATTATTTCGTCAGGACCTATAGATAAGTCGTGATAGGTAATTGAAGGAGCTGCATCTATTACTTCGAGCTCGAATTCATCAGTATAAGATTGATTACTCAATTTTCAATTAATTCACATAAACACTAGTTGATAAACAATTTTCGATTACTTGTTTATCATTGTTTCCGAGGAATAACCCATCCTGATAATTCAAATCTATATTTATCGATATATCTGTCTGCTGCAAGCATGCGCAATAATGTCGTTAAGTCAGGCGTCTTGTATAATTTTTCTTCTACTGGTTTCGATTCTTCTAGGTATGCTCTTGGACTTAACTGGATAGTTATTATTCCGGCTTTTTCAAGTATTTTTGCACCATCTTGAAACCTTGCTTGGAGTATGCTCATTTTATCCATTGGTAGATTCTTTAATGTCCATAACCCAGAGACTACGTCTAAGACGTCACTTTCCCATCCTGAACCGTAGAGTATCACCATAGCCCTCATAATATCGGCTGCAACCATAAATTCAGGATCAGAGTTTTCCCTCGCCAAGATTTCTCTGATTGCTGACTCTTTATCCATTGCAGTCATATCGATATATAATGGATAAGACAGGTATAAAGCATTTGTTTTAAAGGTTATTGATGAGCTGATTAGAGAAGCTTTTTATGAAGCATGATAAATCCTCGATATGGGATGATGAGCAATGTCCACGCCGAGGCGACGATGAGGCCTCGACGGGCAGCCTGACCCTAAATAAAAGTGACTATTTATTTCAAGATACCTATTCTGGAGGCAAGGTTTTAAATGCCAGATCTATCGGTATCCCTTGTCTCGCCCTCACTGCTCTGACGATCCAGTAAAGAGCAAATGCAACCGCGTAAGACGCTCCAAGTAGATAGGCCTGAGGGGCCCCAAAACCTAATTCTGATATCGCTGCATATTGATAAACACCATTCATCTGATAGAAAAATCCAACGAGACCAACTATTGTAGCAACTGGAATACCTAATATCTTGTATTTCCTTACTGGTGACTGCTCCCAGAACTCTTTTCTTAGCGGCAACAATGCACATGCAAGACAAGTTAATCCCACACTTACTGCAGACCAAACCCACGTCACCGTGAATACTAGTCCTAAGTATGGCGTAGTAGCTACTAAGATAAGCCATGCTTCAACTATTAGGAAAACCACGATTAAGCTAAATACAGGCGTATGGAATCTCTCATTTACAGATGCAAACCTAGCAGGAATTAATCTATCAAATGACCAAGCAAACAGTAGCCTTGTAGGTATAAGCCAGTTAATTGGCATAAACGTAAAAGCAGCAGCAATTATTGCAATCATTATTAAGATAACAGTTATAGGATTGTTTGCAAGTATATATGGTATTGAGATAGTCACTACACCTCCACCAAACAATGGAGTTGATAATCTTTCAGGCGATAACGTGCCAATTAGTGTTAGGGCAATTAGTGGATCACGTCCCGCTATGCCTTGCAGCAACTCAATAATTATAACTACACTCAACATTAGTATGAATCCGGGTATAACCATTGATACGACCTGACGTACAACTGAATTTGCGCGTCTCATTTCACCTACACTCCAAGCGTTCCAGTAGGAGTTAGTAGTACCTATCGTCATGCCAAGGGCCGCCAAAAATGTTCCTATCGATAATGTAACAGGTACAAACGCGTCTGGTTTAAGTTCCTTTCCAATAGTTACGAGTTCCTCGAATCTTAGATTGGGTTCATATATTGTTAAAGATTCTATGAACTGGGATGTATTAGATGATAATAGGACACCTATGCTTACTAATAAGCCGATGATTCCTAATGCAAACAATGGCGCCAAGAAAGTTCTTAGAAGGACACGTACTCCCATTATAGCCGGGATTAATGAAATCAATAGGAATATTGTTCCAATAACTATTATTCCTGTCGGCGTGGTCGTCCACGATGCTACAGCCATTAGCGCTTCGTTCCCTAGCATTCTTCCTAAAACAAATAATCCAGGGGCAAGTCCCCACTGGATAACATATGCACTTGGTATTAAAGCTGCAAATGACAAAATGGAGAGCCAAAGCATAATCTCAGCTGGCCATGCAATAGAGGGGTGGAGAATTCTGCTCTGAGAGACGTAGGGGGAACCTGACCTAGGAAAAGTAGCACATATGAATGCAAAAGCAGTCAAATAACCGAATACGCCAAAGAGAAATGCCGCTATGGATGCAAGTGTGACTGAGCCGCCGGGCACTGCGTACCAAATAAACCATGCAGTAAAGGCAGGAGCGAAGAGTGGCACAACGCCACTCAGGTTAGCCATAAAATGCTCAATAACACCAAATTCTCTAACGAGCCCTGTTGCTTCTCTAACGAAAACTCGAGTTTCAGAAGAGGTTTTTCTATTACTCATTTGTGCTCGTTCTTAATTGAATTATATTTTATATAAATTTTTCTGATAGACTAAAATTTTTTATAGATTAAAAAGGTATTTATATATAATAGTATGTTAACAAAATAAGGATGATAATCGTTCCAGAAATGAGTCCAAGTGAGATGTTGATTTATCTCTCACAACCATTGATTGCTAAACTTGCAACAATTAATACCGATGGTACACCTCAGCTTTCTCCAGTCTGGTTTATATTCGAGAATAATCAGTTCTATATATCCACATATGAAAAGGCATTAAAAATTAGTAATATTAAGAGAGACAATCGAGTGACATTACTTGTCGATTCAACCGATGGCGGATTAAAGTTAAAGGGAGTTCTAGTAAAAGGAGTTGCAAAGGTTATAAGCGGAGAGGAATGCAAGAAGATAGAGAAAAAAATTTACGACAAATATCTAACAAACGATATTATAATCAAGGATGAAGTGGCAAGATTATTCAAGCAAGTTGCATTATGTTCTCCGGACTCAGTTTGTATAGAGGTCCGGCCTGTAAAAATAACTAGTTGGGACTATACAAAACTTAAGCCTGAAGATATCAAGAGTGTATAGTATATTGAATATTTATTAAAAGGACCCGCGACGAGTAGACAGGTGTAATACTTGAGGCTATTTGGAAAAGTCTCAATAATAACTGGAGGAACAAGTGGGATAGGTCAAGCCACTGCTAAGCTATTCGCAAAAGAAGGCTCTAAAGTAGTAATAGCAGGTAGAGATGATAAGAGAGGAAAAAATCTTGCAGAGGAAATAATCTGTGAAGGAGGCGAGGCATTATTCATAAAGACCGATGTTTCGAAGTCTGAGGATGTCCAGAATCTAATCAATATGACAGTAGATAGGTGGGGCAAGATTGATGTTCTTTTTAATAATGCCGGAATCGAGATAGACGGTTTTGTAGCTGATTATAGTGAAGAAGATTGGGATAAAGTGATAAATACAAATCTCAAAGGTGCATTCCTATGCTCGAAATATGCTTTCAAACAAATGATCAAACAAGGTACTGGTGGCTCAATTATTAATAACTCGTCAGTACTAGGAATTGTAAGTTTGCCTGGCTGTTCTGCCTACTCGGCCTCAAAGAGTGGCCTCATTGGACTTACTAAGGCATTAGCATTAGATGGCGCACCTTATAAAATTAGGGTGAATTGTCTTTGCCCAGGCTTTGTACTAACTAGACTAACTGAACAATATGTCGATAAGAAAAACCCTCAGAAATATCTCGACACTGTCGGTAAGCTTCATCCAATTGGCAGGATATGTACTCCTGAAGAAGTAGCATATGCTGCATTATTCTTAGCGTCTGATGAATCTTCATTTATAACAGGAGCTATTATTCCTGTTGATGGCGGAATTACTGCTACAGAGCTTGAATATGTACTAACACTCTTCAAGCTCTACTAATCAAATGCATCTTAAAATACTTAGATGATGATAGGATTGTTCTAGGCTTAAT
>JAWBQR010000013.1:0-25277 GCA_038845265.1 Nitrososphaerota archaeon
TCAGAAAAAGATGCTCAAACTTTTAAGTCAAAAGCTAGCTGCAGAGTAGAAATCCTAAAACCAGAAGAATAGGTGAGATTTAATTGAACTGTACTAGTCACAACATGATTTATGAAGGGATAGTCAACATATTCAATGGCGATATCCTTATCGAGGTAGTCGAGATGTGGAAATGTAAAAAATGCGGTGCAACACGTGTAAGCATTAGGGGACCAGGAATCACTGGAACTAATGAAGGAGTTCTCGGAGCCATAGACCCATCTGATGGGAGACGCTGGATGCTTATAATTAGTAAAGGAATGGGTTCATTACCGCCTCAACTTTATGTCATTCCAGCCATGCCTGGGGAGACTGTGATGTTAAATATTCCTAACGAGACAGAACGCGAGCTTATTATTAATGCAGAGTATAATCTCATAACTAAGCAAAGCATGTCCAAACCAAGATATGTAGTATCATATCTACTTGAAGACGTAATCAGAGGGAGTATCGACTTATCAAGCTGGCCACCTTCTGTCCTTTCACTTAAAAATCAATCAAGATAAGGGACCTCTACTTTATCTAAATCATGAGGTAAATACGATCTTTGAAATATTTTTTTCGCCTCTGATAAGAGTTTTTCTTCATTATCTTGATATCTCGGACTGATATGAAATAAATATAGTTCTCTTACGTTGGCTTTTAATGCAATTTCAGCGGCCTGCTCAGCAGTTGAGTGTCCATCCTCCATTGCCTTTTTCAAATGCTCTGAGCTAAAGGTTGCATCATGTATCAGAACATCTGCATTTTTCGAAAAGTCATCAAATGCTCTGAGCTAAAGGTTGCATCATGTATCAGAACATCTGCATTTTTCGAAAAGTCAATTAGCCGGTCGACTGGTCTCGTATCTCCTGTGTAAACAATAGTGCGTCCCGGCCTAGGCGGACCGACTGCTTTTGCGGGGTCGATTATCTGTCCCTTATGCTCTACAGGCACTCCTCTTTGCAATAACCCCCACTTGGGTCCCCTCTCAAGTCCTATTGACTCCAAATATTCAACATTCATTCGGCCAGGTCTGTCGTTCTCCTTTAACCTGTATGCATATGCCTCTACACTGTGATCAACGGCCATTGTATCTATTGTGAAGCCTCTACTCCGATATATGATGCCCTCGCTAATCTCACTTATTCTTACTACGAATGGCAGTTCTACGCGACAAGCACCGAGGAGCATTTCTACTACTTCTCTCAATCCATGCGGTCCATGAATCGTTATGGGCGCATCACGACCAAGCATACCAAGAGTAAATAGAAGGCCAGGTATACCAAGGAAATGATCAGCATGTAGGTGAGTCACAAATACATTGATATTTCTCGGCAATCCCAAGCCCGAGACCAGTAATTGTCTCTGAGTTGATTCTCCACAATCAAAGATCAACAGTTCGCCAGCATATCTTACCGCTATTGATGGCAGTCCCCTTTCCTTAGTGGGCATACTGCCCCCGGTGCCAAGGAATACAACGAGCATCTGCATCAGTTTTTCACACTATTTAAACATCAAAGCAATCTTTAAAGTTAGAGAATGCTTCCCTCACAAAAATAAAATCTATCAAACTACCTTACTATTCATTCGATTACCAGGACATTCTGTATCCTTTTATATGAATATGAATTAGCTCAAACGATTAAGCCAATAGAGTTTTTTCCTACTCCAAAGCTCAAGCCCATCTTCTAACCCATATGGTATTATGAAATCCTTAACGAAACATATGTGTTCTCTTATTGAGTTAAGAATTTCTTGTTGATCTACATTCTTAATACTCATTCGTCTGGTCAATGCTTCTATCGGTGGAAGATGAAATGGCAGACCAGTATATTTAATCTGCGATTTACAGTATCTGCTTAACTGCCTCTTAAGAAATGATCCGTCGTATCCAGTGATACATACCGCCTTACCGTATTTCGAGGCCTCTGTAGCTATATATTCTGCCTCTTCTCTGATCCATTTCTCAAAATCACAGGTTCTTGTCGAAAGAATATTCAGCCATCTATCAATACTTATTCTGTTTGTTATAATATCATGTAATGTAAGCTGAGCTGATAGGAAGGCGAACTCTATCTCTAATTTGCTCTTTAAAACAGAGCCATAACAGTACACTTCTCTGCCACGAGATAGGGAGCATAAAGCCATTAAAAGCTCTTCGTAGCCTCTTATTGAAGATATTGGAAATGTCTCACTGGGCATTATTTCTAAAATCTGTTTGATGAAGAGATCGAAATTTTTATGCTTCAAATATTCAGAGACGTAACATTCAAATTCTCTTGGCAGGTCTATGAATACTGAATCGAATTCTAACTCTTTGAGTAATTTAATAGTCTCTATCGTTGCCCTCTTAGTCGGTGGCTTTACAATGACATAAACTGCGCACATCTGATACTAATTATGGATTTTAAAGTTTATTTTTATTTTTAAGCCAGGAGAGCGAGATAGGGTACCATGATAAGAGAGAAGATCAACCCTACCAATACTAAGGTCACTGAGACTGATAAGTAAAATGCTGACTTTTCACCTAGTTTCTTACCTATCGTTATTGAGAAAAGTTTTCGTAAAGCCTGGCCTCCGTCAAGTGGATATATTGGAAGGGCATTGAATATTGCTACGTTTATATTTACGAACCATATCCAAAAAAGAAGGTTCGCTATGATATAATAATTTTGTCCAAATAATGGATGAATGTATAGTGATTTGACGTCGAAGCAGGCTGTTGTCGTTGACTGATTCGTTGTTGAACAGATCATCCTATCAGAATAAGGATGCAAAACTGTCGGATACGAAGGTGGCACAAGGTGAATTATTGGATTTTTTAATGCAACATTTTTGTAGGAATCCAAATATTGCACAGACCACTCTAAAATGTCGCTATTGGCAATTTTTACTCCTATCATGGGATGCCCGCCTCCTAGATCCCTTAACTCTACGTTAAATTTCTTAACCTCTTTTACATCCTTTCTAAGCACGCTGACGGTTACGTATTCCCCGAATTTCTTAGATTCAAGAATCTTTCTCAACTCTGTTAGAGAGCTTATTTGTTTGTCGTCGATCGCTATAATCTCGTCTCCAGGCATTATGCCAACTTCACTTGCTGAAGAGCTAGGCAGTACTTCAGACACGATGATTCCTAGTGCTGGCTGTAGTCCTGTGATTATTATTAATAATCCCACTAGGCACAGGGTCGCAACAGCAACATTAGATATTGGGCCGCCTGATAACACACGTGCAACATCACGAGTTTTACCGGACTTTAGTTCCTCCTCGTTTATTTCTACAAAGGCGCCGATAGGTATTCCTAAAAACAATATCATTCCAGTCGTTTTCACTTGATAGCCAACCATTCTAGCGATTATGCCATGCATAGATTCATGAGCTATTATCGCGACCAAGATTCCTATCCAGCCATAAATAATCGGTAGGTAGGGATTAATCCCGGGGATTAAAAGTAAAGACTGAGGGCCAGCCTCTCTCTGTGCCTCCTGAACCTCAGGTCTTGTAAGAACTAGCATTACAGAATTAACAAGCAGTAAGATTCCTCCGGCTGCTACGAATGGTAATAAAAAAATTGATATCCAGCTGAAAACTCTCGTTAACCTAGTTCCAGCGACTTTCTCATAGAACTTAAGCAGTCTATCTGTCTTCAATAAAATAAATGGAAGCTTGACCTCTATTGCCAAGTCTCTATATGATTTACTAACCATCTACCATTAATCCGCAAACCTATTTAATAACGATTTAGAACGTACTTCTTGATTCCAAAAATGACTTCATTAAATTAAGTAATTTTTGTAGGAGTAATACTCTAAGAATATGCAATAAAAGGAAAATAAAAATGATTAAATAAGAGATAAAATTTATCCCACAGACGAGGCCGGAAAAGGAGAAGGGGGAATCGCTCAAATCTACGACTTAACCCGGGGTAAGCCCTGGTTTAAGTAGTAGATTAATGCGAGCCCCCCATCGGATTCGAGGTGATAATGCCCTAAGAATCCGTTGGACCAATCTTCGGGGAAAGGCGGGGCGAACACCAGCCGTCCCCGGAGTAAGTCCTCCTCCGAAAGCCCCTTAATCATTTTAAAGTATCATTTCTATGTTATCGATAGAAATTTTTGAAAATATTGGTCTGGAGATAATTCATTCACTTCAAAATCATCGATATTCAGTATAAACACTGAATGTAATCTACATCTTTTAAGTTCATCATAAGTTATCGGTGGATTAGAATAATATTTGTCACAGAGAATCTTGAGTTTGTTTAATTCTTGTTCTTCACGGAATCTGGGCGGTTTCAGAAGTTCCGCAGGAATTTCAAGGATATTGTGCCTTGGAGTTGCTAAGCAGAACTTATTCGCAAATATGCTATATCTAGCTACTTTGCTTACAATTCTCGCCTGAAGATACATCAATGGATCTAATGCATGGTCAGGCGGTGTAAAACCAGTCTCCACCTCAACTATAACTACACCCTCACCCTTTACTCCATAAACATCACAAACAAGTAAGTCTGAAAGCATACGCTCAACATCAACCGAATATCCTCTCAAGACTAAATATGCTGCACATATCATTTCCATTATAGAGTGATTTATCTTTACTAGTTTCTGTCTATATAGTTCTGAAAGCTTTATCAATAATTTCTTAAGTTCTCTCTCAACCATTACGCCATATCTATCAATAAGCTTCTTGAAAACTATCTCCAAATCATTATCGAATTTCTCCATGTTCATATTATTTCATGAGTTACTTGACCCATAATTTACATATTTTTACTCCTTCAAATGCATTCTCTCCATATCCATCGGCACCTATTTCTTCTGCGTATTCTTTAGTTAGGGGGGCGCCGCCAACTATAATCTTCACTCTGTCTCTAACATTTGCTTTCTTGAGTTCCTCTATAACAATTCTCATCTCTGGCATTGTAACTGTTAAGAGTGCTGAGAGAGCTACAATATTAGCTTCATTCCTGATTACAGCGTCTACGAATTTTTCAGGGGCTACGTCTGCGCCTAGATCAATAACCTCAAATCCAGCTGTCTCAAGCAGCATTGCTACAATGTTCTTACCGATGTCATGAATATCTCCCCTGACAGTGCCGATAACTACTTTTCCCAATTTTTTAGCTGGGACGCCACTGGCCTTTAGAATCGGGTTGAGGATGCTTATTATTTGTTTACTTATCTCGCCTGCAGCTATTAATTCTGATAGGAAGTATTCTCCTTTTTCAAATTTTTCTCCAACGATCTCTAACCCTTTAACTATAGAATTTGAAATTATTTCTTGTGGATTCACTCCAGCATTTATGGCTTCTTTTGTGTACTCTAATGCTAAATCATTCTGAATATTAATTATAGCCTCTTTAATCTTTTCAATTAGCTCCTCTTTCTGCATGTTTTTCAGTTAAATAATTATGTCTGGAATAAAAATATTTTTCGAGGACTAAAATAATCATTTTTAGAGAGGAAACTTTACAAATTTATGAGTAAAGTGAATGGAAAGAATCTACATAGACTCAAAACAATAATAAATGATAGAGAAATTGAACTATGGATTAACCCTAGTGAAACATTACTAGAGAACTTAATTCATCATGGAATAGAAATAGATAATCTATGTGGAGGAAGAGGAATATGTGGAAAATGTTCAGTGAAAATCCTAGAAGGAAAACTATCACAACCATCAGATATTGAAAAAAAGTGGTTGAATATTCTTGGAAAAGATATGAGGCTGAGTTGTCAGGCAAAAACCCTCACAGACTCCGTAATAAAAATTGAAAGAATCAGTAGCGCCAGCGATGGAAAGATACTTACGTGGCGGAGAAGGAGGGACATAGGACTAAAGCCCAGAATCACCGTTAAAACTATCAAACTCGAAATTCCAGCGATATTTGATGGAAGAGGAGACCTAGAAAGACTTTTGGATGCCTCTCACATACAGAATTACGACCCTTTAATAGTAAAATATGTCTCAAGTGTCATTAGAGAAGTTGGTAACGAAGTTAGAGTAGTTCTGTATGATGGAGAAATTATTGACTTGATTCCCAGTAAGAGTATGTGTAGACTAATGGGCGCCGCAGTCGATATAGGGACGACGACTGTAGTGCTTTCTATATATGACTTGCTGACAGGCGATGTCGTTGCAACCGAGTCATCATATAATCAACAAATAATGTTCGGAGAAGACGTTATAACTAGAGTTGATTATGCTTCAAGAAATATAACGAATGTTGATGAATTAAGGAACGCAATCATTAATACAATAAATGATTTATTCAATAATGTGTTTAAAAACAATAACCTAGAAAATCGATATTTATATGAAGTAGTATGTTCAGGGAATACAACTATGCTCTCATTTTTGTTTGGTAATAATTTTTATTACTCTACCAGGGCTCCCTTCATTCCTCCATTTACTTCATCTATTAAAGTTAAGGCAAGAGATTTAGGAATAAAAATAAATTCTAATGGATACATAAGAACGCTGCCATCCATCTCTTCATACATAGGAGGCGACGTAGTTGCCGATATACTATCCTCTGGGCTTCATGAATATGAAGGAATAGCAGTGCTTTTAGACATTGGCACTAATGGCGAAATCGTGCTAAAGTCCCGTTCAGGAGAGTTATTAGCAACTTCATGTGCAGCTGGCCCAGCTTTAGAGGGTTACGGGATAAAGCATGGGATGAGAGCAACTAAAGGAGCAATAGAATCGATTATTATAGACGAGGAAGGAAGGAGCTACTATAGAGTCATCGGCAATACTAAACCGATTGGAATTTGTGGCTCTGGAGTAGTAGAAGCAGTAGCTTGGATGTGGATAAGAGGGATTATCGATGATTCTGGGAGAATGCTTAAAAACACGTATAGGTTGTTTTCTATGAGTGGAGACGAGCTCCAATATATACTCGTTCCAGCAAATGAGGCAAGTAACTTAAAAGAAATTACCATAACTCAAAGCGATATCCGTAAGATTCAACTAGCAAAGGCCGCCATATTCAGCGCATTTATAACTCTTCTACGCATTGCAAAAATAAGTATCGAAGACATCGAGAGAGTATTCGTGGCAGGGGCATTTGGCAATTATTTAGACATTTTCGCGGCTCAAATACTAGGCATGCTCCCAGACATTCCACGAGACCGATTCTCCTTCATAGGGAATGGCTCCCTAGCTGGAGCAGAGATGATGCTGCTCTCAAAAGATATCGAGGACCAACTACAGGAGATAATTAAAAAAACTAAAGTAATTGAGCTAAACATAGTGAAAGATTTTCAGAAGGAATTCATCGATGCCACCCAAATTCCACATGCAAGAAAAGAGCTATTCAGAAACGTTATAAACGAAGCTGTCTCTCTAAGATAGTTTTAGACTTCTAAATAATCTTTAACTTTCAGCTTTTCAACTCTACCCTCAAAAGAAACGAGGGCTTCTTCAATTTTTTTGTGAGCATTATCTAATAAGTTTTCAAGCGATTTTCTAATCATTTCTAAAATTCTAGTTTCACTGGGTGATAATTTTAATTTGTCTTCTTTTGCGATTAAGTTAAGGGCCTTAAGTCCAGCGGCCATAGTTCTCTCAAGCTCGTCTTCATGACTTACTAATTCATAGGCAATTTCTTGAGCTACTTTAGGAGCAAGTACATATGCCTGCGGATCAGAATATATATCAGACTCGACAAGTAAATCTCTTAACTCTTTCTGCCATCCGAGTTCAATTGCCTTGTTCAATAGTTTTGTATCATAGTATAATATTTCAAGAAAGACTTGCGGGCCATATCCACCGAATAGTTTAACATTTTCGATCTGCTCATTTGACCAGAGATCAGCGGCAGCTTGAGAAATATTTCCTAAAAGGCTTGAGTGGGCTGATGCGGAACTTTTTCCTTCCATCGAGATTGGATACCCAGTTATAGACTTTATAATTATGTTCTCATAACCACAATCTTTTCCAGGACCAATTGCTCCCATCTCATATGCAACCAAACTTCTACTAGCTGACATTGCCCTGATAATTGCTGCTAAGGTGTGAGGTATGACGCGGTCTTTGAATCCGCCTGCTAGTTTCATGGCTGTATTGGCAAAGCCACAAGCAGTATCCCCGCCCGGAATTACGTTGTTGGTTCTAGCAATACTGACGATTTCTTTCCAAATTTTTTTCATGTCAAGTATAGCTAGGTATCCCAGCGAGGCGGTTATACCTACTAAGTCTTGTCTTATAACTGCATAGTTGAATAACTCTTTTCCACCAAGAGATTCTATTGATAATACATCCGCACCATTTTTAGACACCTCTTCAAATGTTTCAAGCATTTTGTTGAGAGACTCTTCATCGTTTTTAGGTTTCGCGAAGTCACGAATGTCAGCCACAGTTACGCGGAACCCTATCCTTAAATCATGTTCCTTTGAATATTTTTCAATAATCTCTCTTTGCTTATTAATTATCTCTCCGGCAAGTTTTGGCTGCGTGGTCTCGATGTATGTCAGCTCCGTCTCCAACTGCAGGTCCATTATTCCTAAATCTAACGCCCTCTTCAAAACATCTTCCGTGATTTTTATGTATTCATCCTTAAGGTCCTTATCAGCTCTCGGAAAATATTTTATCTCAGGGATTACTTTGCCTATCCCAACTTCTAGGCCAGTACCATATCTTAATGGATGCTTTGAATATCCAAAAACTAATTCGTCAGCACTCATCTCCAATGACTTGAACCTCATTTAATAATTCACCTTAGCTACGTATCTCAGAAAATACTACTCTCCAAAAATATAAGCATTAATATCTCGATGAGCAATAAATTAAATTGTTTAAGATACTCTAAGCTTTTTACTTTAATTAAACTTTTATAATTGACTACCGAATATTTACTTGCTTAGGCCTTGGTAGAACCTATAGAACGCGTATTATCAGTTCTCAATCATAAGGAGCCACCCGACAGAATTCCAATTGATTTTGGAAGTCCAATAAATGGTATTCACCACATTGCTTTAAGGAGGCTCTTATCTTTTATTGGAGCAGAAAACTACCCAGTGATTATATTTGATAAGATGCAAGGACTTGCAGAAGTTCCTGAATTTTTGCTACGGCATTTCGGCGTAGATTTTAGACACGTAAGAATTAATCCTCCACTCGTAAGTGAGGTCAGATACATATCCCAAGACAGCTTCGTAGACGAGTTTGGAATAACATTTGAGAGACGTGGATATTATTTTGAGATGGTTGAGGATAAAAAACCTCTGTACAACGCGAAGACTCTGCAGGACGTAGAGAAATATATTCCTCCAAAAGCTCATGAAGGTAGGGTCAGAGGGCTTAGAAAAATTGCTAAGCATTATAACGAGGACGGCTACGCAGTTGCGATGAACTGGTTCACTGGTGGATTATGGGAATTAACTCAGTGGCTTCACGGTATCTCAAACTCTTTGAGAGATATAGTCCTGAATCCAGAATTGATGAATGCAATTCTTGACAAAGTATTAGAGATACATATGAATTTTATTGAAATTATATTGAACGAAGTAGGGGATTATATCCACATTATGCGGTACGGCGATGATTACGGAACCCAGCTAGGTCCTCAAATGTCCCCTAAGGCATGGGAATACTTCATTTATCCTAGACTAAAAAAATTTGTTTCATATATTAAGAATAATGCCAAGGTTAAAGTCCTATTACATTCCTGCGGAGGAATCAGGCCATTAATACCTAAATTCATCGATGCAGGAATAGATATATTGAATCCACTACAACCAAGAGCGAAAGGAATGGACAGAAAGGAGCTTAAAAAAGAATTCGGAGGCAAATTAATTTTCCATGGAGGACTAGACGAGCAATATGTTTTGCCAAGAGGTACAATTGAAGAAATAGAAACAGAAGTAAAAGATGTAATACAGACCTTCTCTCCTGGAGGAGAGTATATCTTCTCACCTGCACACAATATACAGCCAGATGTCCCACCTCAAAACATATTGACTGCTTATACAGCGGCTTTATGGTATGGAACATATACAAAATAATATATTATTATGAATTTATATCTTGGATAAAATATCTTGGTATTTCTCATTTCTCGTTATGTCTCCTTCAGATTGAATAAGCCACGTCATCCAACAAAGTTCAATCGGCCTATAGTTGCATAATTTAGCGACTTCTTCGACTTTCTTAATAAATAATACATCATCATTTATTGGTCTAAGACCTGCTTTAATAAAAATCTCGTTTATGACCCTTTTAACAACTTTATCTGGCATAATAGTATCTACTCCACCCATCATTCTAAGGTATTGATATGTGATCAACCCGACCCCCCTAATCTTGCCAATTGGGTCTCCTTTCCATAAGTCTAGTTTTGAATTTGCAGCCCAAGTCCTTAATGCCATCCTATCATTCTGATGAATAGAAGATAGGTACTGTGCTATCTGTTTTGCAACAAACCATGATCTTTTATTTCTCCATATAGTTCTTAACTCTTCTAACTCAATGATTCCAAGATCTCTCAGACTTTTTACTCTCCCATTATAAACAAATTTCTCAGCAAACTCTAAGACCTTAGGAACAACTGTTTTAAAATAGTTTAAGCCAATTGACGTAAAAGCTGCATCTATTACCATCAAGACCACATTTCCATCCCATCTCTCTGTTCTAAGACATCTATCACAAAACTCAGAAAGTCCACTAGTCTTCTCCATATAACCATCAATAATTTTCTTCAGCAGAGAAAGTTGGTCCCTCATGTTAAAAAGAGACTCTGAAGCCCTTACACGCATCTCCTGTATCTTTGCCAAGTTTCCTCCTAAATTCTTAATAATCATTATTAATTATATTAATACCTATACTAAACTAAAACCTACTTGAGAATAAGTTACTACTCCTCCTCAAAACTAAAAATAGTCAGCTACCTTTCAGAAGATTAATATAGTATTGACGCGTCTGCATCACCTGAAAAACATTCAACACTTTCTTTAATTATTTCTGATGCTAATTTACAAAACTTTGCTTCAAACCCTATTTCATTAGCCATAGAAAACGCCAACTTAAGGTCTTTTAACATTATTTCCAGTTTAACGCCTAAGGACTCATTTTTTAATATTGACTTTATCCAATTTGTCCACATCCAACTCTGACCTGTGCTATTATCTATTATTTCATGGAGCATCAGTAGATCGATTGCTGATTTTCTAGCTATTTTTAACCCTTCTAACGCAACTAGTAGATTTATATTTGCAATCAAACTATTAATTAATTTAATTTTCTCTCCGTTTCCTAACTCACCCACATGATAGATTCTCTGCGCAATAGCTTGAAAAATTGGTAAACATTTATTAAAAACTTCTTTTTTTCCTCCCACCATTATAGTTAATGTTCCTTCCTCTGCTCTCTTCCGACCACCAGAAATCGGAGCGTCTAATACTTCAACGCCATGATGAACTGCCACCTCTCCGATTTTTCTTATTAATGATGCTGGCACAGTGCTCAATTCAACGATTACTGAGCCTTCCTTCATTGAGTTTAGTACACCATTTTCACCTAAGATCACTTCTTCAGAAGCGGCAGGGCTTGGGAGACATGTCATAACTACATCTGCATTACTTCCTATTTCTTTAAGTGACTTTAATAAAGTTCCGCCTTTTTCAACAACTTTTTTAACGTTTTCTGTATCGGATCTTCTAGCGTATATTTTTACTGAAAATCCCTTCTTCAGTAAATTCAATACAATTGGTGTCCCCATAGTTCCTACTCCAATAAACCCGATAATCATTTCGAGTTCACTTACATAATCATTTATCCAAGAGGTTAAGCGTCTTTAAATAGTGTAATATTTGATTTTTCTCATCAACACCAGTCGGTAACAAAGGAGGTCTTACATATGAATTGCTTAGTACATTACGAACAACTAATCCTTCTTTAATTCTTGCACTGTTTTGACAAGCAGGATGCCCAAATATTAAATTAGCGAATTTTTCTACAATATTATTAATTGATATAGCTTTTCTTAAATCTCCACTTTTTACAGCAATGAATAATTCGTTAACTTTCTCAGGTACCAAAGCAGCGAATCCTAGTAGTGCCCCATCTATTCCTAACGAAAATACTGATAGCAAAATTGTGTCATTACCAGTTAATTTTGATATTTTTCTATCTGTAGCATCAAGTGCTTCAAAATCTGCTCTGCATGTCTCGAAATCCCATGAAACGTCTTTAATTCCAATAATGTTTTCTATTTTTGTTAATTTTTGAAGCAAGATTGGTGAATAATTGTACGGTCTTGGATGCTGATAAATAATTAATGGAAAATTAACTTTATTTGAAATTTCATTGTAGAAATGAAGAATATGTTCCTCAGAGAAACCAAAAAGTATTGAGTAAGGAATCATTATTAAAGCAGCCTTGGCTCCTAGAGATTTTGCTGTATTTAATTGCTCGATAGTATCCCATAAAGCACCTCCCCTAATACCGGCGATAATTGGTGTTTGTTCACCTACTTCATTTACTGCTATTTCTATAATTTTTTTTCTTTCATGTAAAGAAAGTGATGATACTTCTCCTACTTCCCCATTTAACAGAAGTGCTGTTACTCCTTCTTTGTTTACGATCCAATTAATTAATTGCTTAAGCTGAGATTCATCAATTTCTAGATCTGATTTAAATGGAGTGGGTAAAGCTGGGATAATGCCATTAGGTATGAACAATTCTAATCGTGTATAAATTGAATGAAGGCATTATTTAAACATAATACTTATATTGATCTTTAAAGAAAAAAGTTGCGAATGACTTTGAGGATTGGATTATCAACTGCACCCTTTATGTGGAGCTATACGTTATTTGAAGCAATCAATATCGTACGTGAGCTAGGATATTCTGGAATATCTTTACGGACTGGGGAACCTCATGCATGGCCCTTCAATATGTCAGCTGAGGATAGAAGGCGTTTAAGTTTAGCTCTTGAGGAAAAAGGGCTAGAACCAATGTTGATCTGCCCCTCATGGGGCGATATTAACCTTGCAAGTCCTGAGCCCGATGCGAGAGAGTTTTCTATAAAGGTTGTTAAGGAGAATATTGTGTTGGCTCAAAACTTAGGTTTTAAAGTAGTCTCACTTATTGCTGGAAGAAGATACTACTTTACAACCCCGCCGTTTGAAAAATCATGGAAATGGTCAGCAGAGAGTTTAAACGAATTAGCCTACATTGCTGAAAAGTTAAATGTAATGTTGGCGCTAGAACCACTACCAGGCACAAATCTTGTTGAAGAACCTAAACAAGTAATTGAGCTTTTAAAAGAAGTAAATTCAAAAAATCTCAAGGCACAGTTCGATACAGTCAAAGCTAATGTAATAAAATCGAAAATACCTATAGAGGAGCAAATAGACATTTTAAAAAACCACCTAGTATCAGTTTGTTTAGGGGATAATGATGGAACAAAGCTTGATCACTTACCTTTAGGACATGGAACGGTTAACTTTAAAGTAGTAATAAATAAATTAAAAGAAATAGGATATAACGATTTTCTAATAGTAGATTTATGGTATCCACAAAATCCGAAAGAAGGAGCAAAAATAAGTATGGATTTTCTAAAAAGAATAATTATATAAACAACGAAATATTTTATATTGTATTTTTACTTTTTGTTAATAATTCAATAGTTTCTATAAGTCTCATTTCGTCCATAATGTTTAACAATTTAGTTTTGTATTCTCTATTACCTAGTAAGCTTTCTATAAACAATTTGATAAAATTAGATATATTGTTTTCCAGCCAGGGAACTCTTTCTATTTTATTTTTAGTCTGAAGAAAAACTATGTTCTCAGACGGTCTTGAAATTATAATTCCATCAGTACCTATAACATCAATGAAGACGTCGTCTCTCTTATTTTCATCATTTATGATATGTGACACTGAAAGATTTATATTTGCAATCGTATTATTTTTAAATGACAAATTTATAACACTATAGTTCTTATCTAATGTAGTTGATGAATGCACCTCAATAGCCTCACTGTTAAAGACCTTCCTTGCAAAATGAATAGCCCCAGTCAAAAGATATAGCAAATCTATGTTTTCTTTTATCCACACAGACCTTTTAAAATTAATTGAGACGGGAAGACCTATCTCATTTTCATAAATATAACTGAGCATGTCGAGCAATACTGGATGATAATAGATATCATTTATTGGGACAACTAAAATGTTGTCAATATTATTTAAAATTTTTTTAAAATCGTATATCTCATTTGTATTTAGAGTTAATGGTTCTTCAAACATAACATTTAATTTACTATCAATAGCATTTTTAACAATTCTATAACGTGTCTCTAATATTGAACAAACGGATAATATGTTGGGATCCTCATTTTCGATTAATGAATCAAGGTCTTTGTATATTAAAACTCCCTTATCATAAATGGCCTTTTCGTTGTCTTTAGCTATCTCGGTAGCACCAACTACTTTTACAAATGTGTATCTAGATAATGCATTAATAATTTTTTCTTGCAAATGATCGTAACCAACTATGCCGATTCTTAATTCATTAATCACGTGATGGTCACCTCTCTTATAGTTCTACTGGTTTTCCAGTTTCAGCCGACTTAACTGCGGCCCAGCTGATTTCCAGTGCCTTTTTTGCGTCTTCTGCGCTAATGCAGGGTTCTTTATTTTCGATTATACAGTCAATAAAATGTCGAAGCTCCTGCAAATATCCGTGATTAACATTATAATAATCCTGATTTCTTATGTAGATTCCTTTGACATTGTATATTAAAGAATCTATGTTATATGAGTCATAGTACATGATAGATCCTTCGGTACCTTCTACTTGGACACCATGGTAAAATGGATAATTTCCTGGAATGACGGTTCTGTTCACTTCATATGATCCTATTGAATTTCCATTAAATTCTAATGTGATATATATTAAATCTGGCACTTCTAATCCAAAATGAACTTTACGCGCTAAAGCGTATATAGCAGAAGGTTCTTCTCCTAAGTACCATCGTAGTAGGTCTATTCCATGAATTCCCACTTCAACAATCGGTCCACCACTTTCTTTTTTAATTGTCCACCTCGTCCAAGCGCCCTTCCACCAAAACCATCCACGGTGCATAAGCATCGCTAACTTTGGACGACCTATTTTGCCCTCATCTATCAATCTTTTTACTTCGTGATAAAACGGCCAGAATCTCATATTATGGGCTACCATAAATTTAACTTTCGATTTTTTTACAAGATCAACTATGTCTTCTGCTTCTGCGACTGTTTGGGCTATTGGTTTTTCAACTATTACGTGTTTCTCAGAATTTAATGCCTCCATTACTACTTTATGATGAAGCTCAGTTGGTAAAAGTATATCGACCATATCGATTTCCTTGTCTTTAAGAATCATTTTATAGTCAGTATAATATTTTTCTATTCCATATTTTAAAGCGACTTCTTTTGCTCTATCTTCTATAATGTCGCTAACTGCAATTATTTTTGCCTCGGGAATCATATTAAGAGATTTTAGATGTACATCACTGATCCAACCACATCCTATGACACCTACATTTACTTGTCTCATTTTATTATTCCTGTCAATTTGTCACAAGTGCTGTAATTTAAATTTTAATAATAACTAATATGATTTTCAAGAATTAGAAATCTTTATTGATAGAGAAGCAAAAGTAAAATAATAGAATTAAGTGGTAAATAATTGTTAAGTATGGGAGGACCATTAGATAACATTGTTGTAATAGATAATACGCACGTTATGGCTGGGCCTTTTGCTGGAAGACTTCTAGGAGAGCTGGGAGCATATGTGATTAAGGTTGAGCCTCCTTATGGAGAAATGGGAAGACGGCTAGGGAACCATTGGTTTTCATCAGTGAATGCAAATAAAAAATTTATTGCAATTAATCTCAAAGACGGGGAAGGAAGAAAAATATTATATGAACTAGTTAAAAAAGCAGATGTTTTTCTAACTAACTATGCATTTTCAACAATTGTAAAATTAGGATTATCATACGATGAGCTTAAAAAAATTAACCCTAAAATTATTTACCTACATTTGACTGGTTTTGGCACTCAGGGGCCTTATAAAGATATACCAGCACATGACATTATTCTCCAAAGTCTATCGGGCATGGCATATACAAATGGATTTCCAGAAGACCCTCCAATTAGATGCGGGCCTCCCGTAATAGACATTGCAGCAGGTTTATGCGCTGCATTATCGATAGTTTCGGCATTATATTATAGAGAAAAAAGTGGGGAAGGGCAATTTATAGATATAGCTCTATATGACGCTGCTATAATGCTAATGATTGAGCATTTAGCATATTATTTTATGGGTTATCCTGAAAGATTAGGAAACGCAAACCCGATGCAAACTGTGTATAACATATTCAAGGCAAAAGATGGATATGTAGCAGTTGTAACAGGAGAGGATGCTCAATGGAATGCGTTATTAAAAATAATGGGACGCGAAGATTTAAAAGATGATCCACGATTTAAAACACTGCCTGATAGGTCAAAGAATAGAATTATTATTGACGATATGGTGAATGAGTGGACCAAAACTATATCTACAAAAGAAGCAGAAAAGCTAATGACATCAGTCGATTTTCCAATAGCGCCAGTACGTCATTTACAGGATATTTTAAATGATCCACAAGTTAAAACACGCCAAATGATAGTAAAATTATCACATCCTACTTTAGGAGAGGTACAAATTCCTGGTTCTACCTTAAAACTTTCGAAAACACCAGGTAAGGTAGAATCACCAGGATTCCCAATTGGATATCACACAAATGAAGTACTTGCATCATTACTTAACTATGACGAGGACAAGATAGAAAATCTTAGAAAAAGAGGCATAATAGTATAATATTTATTTTATTAAATTAATATTGTTAAAGTTTTCTACTGTTTTAATAAGAGATGAGCATTCATTAACATTTATTTCATAAGTAAGATTATCTGATTCCTCATAACTATGTGCATGTTTGAAAGGTTTACTTTAATATTAAAAATTTGATGAAACACGATACTCAAATTTAAAATTAATGAAAAGGTTCTACATGTATGCGTTATTTACTTAAAATCTAAAAATAAATTTAAATACTATGATTTAATTAACCTTAATCATGAGTAACAATTTCGAATCTGGGCAACCTCGTAAAATAGTGTTTGGAAGAGGTTCAATCTATAATTTACCTAATGTGCTTTCAAGTTTGGGGTTAAAAGGGAATGCATTGATAGTCACAGGAAAGAGATTCGCTAAACAATCTGGGTACTTGGACTTACTTATCACCTCTCTAAAAAATAAAGGTGATAGGCCATTCGTTTTTGATGACGTCGAGCCAAATCCTTCAACCGATACAGTTAGCAAAGGAGCCAAGCTAGCAATGGATAATGATATAAATTTTATAATTGCATTTGGTGGAGGGAGTGTAATAGATGCTGCGAAAGCCATCTCAATATTGCCGTTGCAGGGTGGATCGATTGAGGATTATTTTTATGACTTAACTCATAAATCAGTACAGCCGCCTACTCTGCCTGTTGTAGCCATACCAACCACCTGCGGAACAGGAAGCGAAGTAACAAAATACGCAGTAATAACTAAAGGCAAAAATAAATATACTGTTTTAGGTGACCAAATAATTCCCATAGCCGCAATCCTCGACGGAGAAACTTTAAAACTTTTACCTCCTGATCAATTTGCCATTGTTGGTATGGATGCAATTTCTCATGCCATTGAATCATACTTTAACAAAGAATCTAATATCTATTCTGAAATGCTTGCAGTAAATGCGTTAAAAATTTTAATAAATAATTTTATTAAAGGATATGATAATGAAATAGAAGCAAGAGAAGCCATGCTTTACGGTAGTATGTTAGCTGGAATGGCTATAAACATGACAGGAACTACTGTAGTTCACGCTTTGAGTGCATATATCACACCTCAATATAACATTCCTCATGGCTTATCCAACAGCCTGTTTATTGATATATATCTGAAGAAAATTAGTAACGCTTTACCAATGATGACTTTAAAACTAGCTAAAGCTTTAGGATTTAGTTCAGATAATCCTGATGAAGCTCAAAATATACTATTTACGACTATCGTAAATCTAAAAAGACACTCAAAAATAATGACTGGGCTTAAGAATTTAAATATCCCTAAAACTGAACTTACAAAAATAGCTGAGGAGGGATATAATTTTAAAAGATTGATTGAAAAAATCCCTGTAAAAATTAAATTTGAAGATGTACTTGAAATAGTCAACGAGGCTTACATTAGAATGTGAATGAATTAGGATTGTTCATTTATGATTTAAGACTGAATACCATTTAATAAAACATTTTTTAGGAGGCATAGTTTTCGAATTATGAATTATGACTTGAGACGATATCAAGCATGGCTAATTGTTTTCTCGTCCTTCACAATTTATGCATACATAGTCTCTACGATTGGTCCTATGATTCCAAAAATATTTTCTGATTTTCCAACAAAGTATGAACTTCAGGGTTTCATAATTAGCCTTTATTCTCTAATGGGTTTCGCTGCGATCTTTGGTGGACATATCTATGACAGATTTGGACCTCGGACCAATTCCTTAGCACTTATGCTACTAGGGATTGGAATGATTATATTATTAACGTCTAGCAACATAGTATTCATTGGTATTTCATTAATAATTCTTGGGCTAGGCGCAGCAGTAATTGAAGCAGCATCGAGCGCTATTTCAGTGGACATCTATCAAGAGAGAAGGGGGATGTCATTGAATTTGCTGCATTTTGCATGGAACGTTGGATCAACAATAGGTCCACCAACAGCAGTAACTATTGTGATTTATTCGAATAGTTGGAGAAATGTTTACATTACGCCCTTGATCATAGTAAGTTTATTATCAGTGCTATCCTACAAATTTTTTGCAGACAATAAACCCATCATTAATGCGAAATCTAAAATTTTCATAAATATCAGAAAAACACTTCAAGTTACGATAGTAGCTATGTTTATTGTTTCTCTTGAACGTGCAATAGGGTTATGGCTTCCTACATTATTGAGTGTTATTGGCATTGAGACCATTACCATGGGATTAACCATGGGACTATATTGGGCGTTAATGGGCGTCGGAAGAATTTTTTGGAGCATATTTACAGATAGACTTGGATATGGTAGAACAATCTTACTGACAGTTGTTATCGCAACCCTAATATTGAGTATAACAGCAGTATCCTCGTCTATTGAAATTAAATTATTCTTTTGGCCTCTAACTGGATTTTTCTTAGCTCCAATTTATCCAAATATAATTGCATGGATTACTAAGAATCAATTAGCTTCTAGTGGTTATGCATCAGGATTAACTTTTACCATGGGAAGCGTAGGCTCACTTTTTATTACAAACGTGATTGGGCTTTCTATGAGTTTATGGGGAATTGAAAGCATTCAATTTATATATCCGGTTCTCAGTTTATTAGCTTCTCTTTACACACTATGCATTTATTTAAAACACAAATAAATTACCTAAAGGAAATTTAGTAATTCATTTGGTGGAATTAATTCTTATTGGCAATCCTGCTCCTTTATCTGCCTGATTTGCCAATAAATTGTATAGTGTTAGAATTGAGTTATTAAATCGTGGTTTTGGTCTTTCCCAATATTTCTTTCTTCTTTTAAGTTCACTTTCACTTATATCCACATTTAATTTTTTATTAACAATATCGATCTCGACCAAATCTCCATTTTCTACTAAAGCAATAGTTCCACCTATCGCTGCCTCTGGCACAACTTGACACACGAATGGGCCTCTAGCAAATCCAGATACTTTTCCGTCAGTTACCACTGCTACTGTCGTATCTATTTTTTTACCGACTATTGACAACACAATTGGAAATATATCTGTGAGTCCTGGGCCTCCTCTTGGTCCTTCGTATCTTACTATTAAAACGGACTTTTCTTGTATTTCTTTATTCATAATAAACTTTATAGCATCTTCCTGAGAATCAAAAACTATTGCCGGAGCTTTGAAATACCATAATTCTTTCTTTATCGCTAAAACTCTTACTACAGAGCTATTAGCGAGGTTACCTCTAAGAACAGCCAAGCCCCCATGCTCATAAACAGGTTCTGAGATTTTGTATATAACATCTCTTCTCTTAACATATGCTTTGCTTGCTATCTCGCCAACTTTTTCACCAGAAACTGTCATTTGCTGGGTATCGATTAGGCCTCCAAGTTCTTTTATTAACGCGGGAATTCCTCCAGCCTCATGGAAGTCTATTAAGTCATAGGGCCCAATAGGTTTAATAGGTGTTAAACAAGGCGTATTCTGACTTATACTCTCAATCAAATCCAAATTTATTATGTCCTCAAGTCCAAGCTCATATGCAAGTGCCAATATATGAATTATTGCGTTTGTAGAACCCCCTAATGCCATTAAGACAACACACATATTCTTTAAAGCATTTTCAGTTAATATCTCCCTTGCAGTAACGTTTTTCTTAACTAGTTCTACTACTGTTTTACCACTTTGTTTAGCTATTCTTAGTTTCATAGCTGAAATCGCTGGAGTCGTAGATGAGTATGGTAATGCTAAACCCACAGCTTCTGATAGACATTGCATAGTGTTCGCAGTACCCATAACCGGACAGGCTCCAGGCGTTGGGCATACTGCGTCTTCTAAAACTCTCACCTTGTTTGCAAGCTCTGGGTCTATTTTGATACCGCCAAAAACAAATTCATCCAAATCTGAGAGGTAATATTTTTTCCCCTCAAAAAATCCTGGAAGCATTGGTCCCCCTGGGATTATTATCGTTGGCAAATTCAATCTTGCTGCCGCTAAAAGGGCAGCTGGAACATTTTTATCACAAGTCGTTAATATTGCAATGCCATCGAGTTCGTGGATCTTGGCTCCTATCTCTATCTCGGCAGCGATTATATCTCTTGATGGGGTATCAAATCTCATTTCTGGTTGTCCAGCGCATATTGCTGCGCATTGTGAAAGAACATTAAATTCGACAGGTGTTCCGCCCGCTTGCCAAATCCCGGCTTTTACAGCCTCTGCTAGTGCTCTTAAATGTATATGCCCTGGGCATACTTCGCTCCAACTATTCACTACTCCAATAATGGGTCTATCGAAATCGCTATCTTCGAATCCTAACGTTTTTAAAACTGCACGAGCATAAGAAATATTAACATCGTCAGAACTCCATCTAAATGATCTTTTTGACATGATATTTTACTAAGGTTGCTATTATATAAATCATTTTTTGTTAAAAAATGCAAAATTTGATTTTGATAAATTTATCTATCTTGATGGCAATTCAGTTGGCGGACTGTAGACAGCAAAAAGGACTAATTCCTCTTCTCCTGTATTCTTGTATTGATGTGGCACTCCTGGGGGTGTATATATTAGTGAGCCTGGACCTATATTGTATACCTTATCATTTATATAAACTTCTCCTTTTCCCTTAATTACCAGAACTACTTCTTCTGAATTTTCATGTACATGTTTTGATCCTGCTTGTTTTCCTGGAAATATACCTACGTGGATTCGCATATGTTTACTCGATAATACTACTTTTATTCTTCTTAAGGTATTGTTCTCGATTTCGCCAAGCCAGTAAAATGGTACATCATCAATATTGATGACCTTGCTTTCCATTTTCTCACTCATACAGCCTATTAACAAATTTTGTTTTTATTTATACTTATCGGAAAAATCAATATTCTGTCTTTATCCCTTGACAGCCCCCATTCCCCATCCTCTGATAAGGAACTTCTGGATGGCGACGAAGAATGCTAGTGCTGGTAAAACTGATACTAATGAGAGTGCCATTAGTAGTCCCCAATCAGTCACCACTGCTTCATATACATCCATAATGCCAAGTGGCAGTGTTTTTAGGCTTTCAGAAGAAATAATAATTCTTGCAAATAGATAGTCATTATAAGCTGTTACAAATGTGAAAATTGATGTAGCTATTATTCCAGGTAAAGCTGTGGGAAAAACTACACTAAACAATGTTCTTAGCCGAGACGCGCCATCTATCAATGCTGATTCTTCAATTTGTATTGGAACTGTCTGGAAATATGCCCATAAGAGCCATAGGGAGAATGGAAGGGATATTGATGTATAAGTTATTGTTAATCCTAATAATGTGTCATTCAATCCTAAGTATCTGAAAATTATGTGAAACGGAATTGCTAACACTACGGGTGGAAACATGTAGGTCATCAATATTGAGTTTGCAAAAATTGATTTGCCTGGAAATTTGAACCGGGCTAAACTATATCCTCCTAACGATGCAACAAATAATACTAGGACAATAGATGAAACTGTGGCAACTAGCGAGTTGCGGAGAAATGCGAAGAATTGAGTTCCGAAGACTGCATTATATATATGTTTTAATGTAGGATTTAGTGTAATAATTGAGGGTGGCCACGTAACTATTTCTCTGTCGGGCTTGATAGAAGTTATAAACATCCAGTAGAGAGGAAATCCTGCCCATAATACTACAAGTGCTACACAAATGTATAACACTACCCTCTCTTTTTTAATTTTTATCATTTAGTTAACACCTCGTATATTTTTTGAGACACAGTTACAACTATGGCTAAAATTATTATCAATATTATGCATATTGTTGCGCCATAACCCGCATTTAGAACACCAAAAGTCGTCTCGAAGGCATATACCGGCAAATTTTCAATGTATTTACCGGCTCCACCTGTCGCCGCTAATAAGTAAGGTACATCAAACTTTGTAAACATCCAGAGTGTTCTTAAGATTACTACGACGAAAATTACTTCTCTTAATGCTGGAAGAGTCACATGTCTAAACCGACTCAATTTTCCTGCACCATCCACCTTTGCTGAATCGTATAATGATTGGTCAATTGTCTGAAGTCTTGCCAATACACTGACAGTAACAAAAGGAGTAAATATCCATACGCTTATTATTATCAATGTTAACATGATATATTCTTTGCCTAGCCATGGTACGGGTTTTCCACCTGTTGAAACGATTAGGTAGTTTACAAAGCCATAAACAGGTTCAAGTAACCACCTGAATACAAGTATACCGATTACAAATGGTATTACGTATGGCAAGAGTGAGAGGCCTCGCACTAGGCTCCTTCCCTTGAATTCCTCATTTAATACTAATGCTATACCGATTCCTAGCCCCAACTGTAGAACTACAGAACCTATCCCATATATTACTCCTTGATAAAAAAACTGTGTAAAAAACTGGTCATTAAAAAATGCTTTGATATAGTTATCTATGCCCACGAAGGATAATTCGAGATGAAATGTATCGGCATAATGAAAGCTAAGATATGCTGCAAAAGCCACGGGAAATACAATTATTCCTAAAAAGAATATTATTGAGGGAAGCGCTAATAAAAAACCAAACCTAGATTCACTTTGTTCTAGACTTTTGTACTTCCTCATTTCCGATCTTCCATTTTTCTTTAAGGTACATAGTCTTGATATCCTTTTGACACAAGTAGCTCAACTGCTCTTTTCTGAGCATCACGCGCAGCATCCTGAGGAGATTTACGCCCCAATGCAACATCCATCGCCATGTCAGCTATAATTCCCGACTCTCTTAACTCAAAGACGTATGGTAGCAAATAGTCCCACATGAGTTCACCCTTTACTCTTATTTTTCTGAAACCCATAGTAGGTAATGCTGCACCTCTATCTATATAGTATTGTTGGCAATCGAGCCAACTCCCCCACTTATTGAAATAATCGGCACGTACCTGCTTAAGTAGATTTAGCGCAGATTTTCGTATAGGCATTAGATGAATAGGCACGTCCTTACACCATTCTACATAGTTCTCTGGCTCCATGAAGAATTTTAGCCATTCCTTTCCGAGGTCTGGATTCTTACTGTTTGAGAATACGTGCCAAGTATTGTCGTCTATCTGTGTAAAGTCTCTACCACCTGGGGGAACTGGTTTCAGTATAACGCCGAAGGTGTCTTGATTTGCTAACTCGGCAGGGGCATATTGTTCAATGTATCCAATTGCTCTGGGCCATCCATATGCGGCTGCGACCCTACCCGTAACTAGTGAGCTAAAGGTGTCTAGATAATCTCTACCCTCCCAACCAGGCGGACAGTGCTTTGTTAATTCAGCGTAATATTCTAATCCTTGAATTACTTTATCATTGTCAAAATCTACCCTACCTTGATCGTCATACCAGGCACCGCCAGTAGCTCCTATGGACATCCACGTATCTTCATCTATGAAGTATCTTGTTTTTCCTGCAAGATCTAATCCCCAAATTCCTTTTTCAGGTCGTGTTAGTTGGTCAAGAGCTGTTAACCACTCATTCCATGAAAGTCGCTTTTGTAATCCCGGCCATGGCATATCTACATACTCTTCCCAGTAGTCTTTCCTAACAACTAGGACATCTGTAGCAATAGTACAATGTACAGCATAGTAATGCCCTTTATAATAGCACATGTCTGCTGAAGCCTCAAACACATCGTTACCCCAATAGTTGTATAAGTCGTCCAATGGCAATTCGACCCCCATATCTGCAAACTTAGATATCCATGAAAATGTACCCATTGCTACTTCGGGCGGTGCTCCGGCAGCCAATGCTGATGATATTTTTGGTCCAACATCCGCCCAGGCAAGGACACTTATATCTACGGAGCTTCCGGGATACTTTTGTGCAAATTTGTCAGCTAGCCTAACAAAGGCCTTGGCAGTAGGGTCGTAAGACTCACAGTGCCAGAACGTTATTTTTCCAGGCTTAATAGTAGGGGTTGGAGTAGTTACAACTGTTGTAGGTGTAGTTACTACAGTAGTTGGAGATGGTGTAGTTACAACTGTTGTGGGACCACCGACAGTGACAGTCTGTGTCACTGTCTCCTTTGCAGTTACCGTCGTGGCTGGTCCTGTAACAGTCGACGTCACAGTTTTCTCTATCAATTCTGCTGGTTTAGCCAAATAACCAATAGCTGCACCTATAACTAAACCTCCCACCGCGCTGCCTACAACTTTAATGGCATCTCTTCTACCAGATTTTCTTTCCCCGCTCATATTCTCGATTAAAAAAGACTTTCACTCATATATAAACTATGTGTTGTAAATTAAAATTCTTCAGCATAATGAAATTATAAAAAGAATTTTAATGATAAAAATCATCAGTAATTATTTGTTAAGAAGAAATATTTTTCATAGTAGAGTAATTCCCTTTCTTTCCAACAAATAACGCATGGTCTGCCTCCATCACAACTTCGTCTCGCTGATTTTTCATAGTA
>JAWBQR010000014.1:0-22559 GCA_038845265.1 Nitrososphaerota archaeon
CTGGCGTGGTTCACGCATACTTCAAGCCAAACAAGAAAATGATCCTTGAGGAGTGGGCGAAGGCCGAGAGGGCCCTGACCCTATTCAGGGAGGAGGAGCCGAGATACGAGGAGGTCAAGAGGATTCATGAATTGGAGGCCGAGCTTGCGGCCCTGAAGAAGCAGCTAAGCGATATTTTAGCTCAGCTACAAGGTCTTCACAATACGAGACACGTCTCAAGGCATCCCTAACCTTCTCGCACAACTCACACATTGCAGACACCATACTTCTCGGGATCGATGCGGCTGTAGTTGTCTGGTCTGTATTTTTTGTCCCGCGTCTTGCGCCTGAGTGGGGTTCCACAAAATATACAATTAAGTTCATCCGTCTTGATGAAGACTTGGCAAGTGGAGCAGAACTTATAACCATTCTTGTAGGATTTGTTACGCGCGAAATAAAACTCTACATCGTTCCAAATCATAAAAAATAAAAATAAAATTTGTTTTATTTTTCTGAAAATAATTCTTCTACATCTTTCCACGTGATTCCTAATATTTTCATTGTGTTTTCGATTGCCCGAAGTCCTTTTTCACGCTGATAGTTTTGTCTTCTCTGAAGGGACATCGATCAAGTCTCCATCAAGCACTAAATAGTCGGGATGGCTATCTTTAGGAGCGTGTTTTTCAGCCCAACTGATACCATCTTTGAATTAACTTATGCTGAATCTTATTAGCTATATTTCTATCCCAGTCTCGGGATTACTGTATTTTTCTGGAAATACTGCATGAGAGCTATCGACATGCACATCAGTTTTCTAAGAATTCTTTTGTGTCATACGTGCTTAATCGGCCTGTTCGGGCGTAGAGGTCTTTAGCCTTGATCAACATTCTGATAACCATCTCCTCAATTTACCTCTCCCCGAACTCCTTCAGAATGCTTTATGAGAATAATTGTAAGGTCAATATCATTGTAAAAGGGTTGTTAATAATAAAAAAATAAAAAATTAACGTTATTAACTAAAAAAACTATTCAGAGAACGGAACATTTTTAACGCTTGTTCAGAAAATGGTTTGCTGATGTGTAAATATCCCTCTCCTTCACAATTCATGCATCTTCTCTCCCAGCTATCCTCTCCTACGAACTCTTCATCTCTAACAATGGTTTTTTCGACAATAATTCCTTTACCATTGCATCTAGGACATGGAACTCTAGTAAGAGTACAATATTCGACTATCTGTTGATAGCAATTTCTTAAATCCTCCTGCAATATTTTCGCTCTTTCTACTAGAATTGTTATAGAATCGCGTATATTTTCGGGCTCTGGTCTGGATAATGCTTTGAGGTTATTCGTTGGTGTTGGGTCTGCTATGGCCCTTAATCGGACTAAAACTGAATCTCCAAGACCTATTAACTCAGATATTGTATTTTGATACTCGATTAATTTACGGCTGAAATCTTCAAAAAAAGACAATAATATTTTATCACCAATTCTCATCATATCTTATCACTTACTAGTCAAAAGTAAGCTAATTTTCTTAGCCATGTTTTCATAAATATCTCTGAATGCTTTCTCGCTAGTGAGCGTAGCGAGCGAGGAGCCATGTGCTCTTGACCACCATTCTTCATCTATAGGTCTTCTAAAATCCGGATCTAGTTCTTTACCTATATCTTCGGGGATTGTCCTTTGCAGTAGTTCTAGTTTTGCCCGCATGTTTTCTTTGTCTATCTTCCCTTCTTTAGCACATAAACCATATATGAATGGAAATAGATACGTGAATGAAGCTATACCTGTATGTTTCAGTAATGTATAGGCGTCTTTTAATTTGGGATCGAATGGTTTTGGATATAATTCTTTAATTGCCGACCAATACATTACTAATAGATCTGCTAATTCTTCTGGTCTCATACTACTAAGTGCTTTTTCTCTGAACAATGTACTGATATATCTAATTAAGACGTCGTCATTCACGAGATGCCATTCTTCCTTATCCTCACCTTGGTATCTTATTGCTCCTGCAAAAGGTGAGCTTATTTCTGCGTCCAGATAATCTACTACTTCTGATGCGAGTGCCTGCCGCTCTTGTACGGGGCCAAGTATTACATTCTCGAGCCATTTATATTCGCCTTTAATTTTTACTTCTTGATACATCCTCTGCATATGACGATACGCTATTCCAGTAGGTATTTTTTTCTGTCGAGAATTAACAATGTAGAATTGAACAAGTTCTTCAAACTTATTTTTCATATTGGTGATAGTTACAGGTAGAGGATATTCACTTAATTCTGGATGCTCCTTTTGAGCCCTCTTGAGTGCTTCAATCCTATGCTGACCATCTATGATCCAAAAGACAGTTTTGTCACCTATATTCAGGGCCCCATACTCAATATTTTCAGTTATCTTACCTTCTGATCTGAACTCTAGCTTCGTGTCTCTCACGTTTAATAGGACAGAAGTTGGGAACACTCCCATTTCTTCTAGAATGTATTTGACTACGCTTCCCTTTGTTGGCTTAACCCGACTTTCTAAGGGTTGTCTCTGATAGCCTTCTCTATTGGTTCTGCTATACCTGTCGATTTCTGCATTTTCTAAGATTTTCATGGGCAGAGCGGTGACATAGAGGTAAACTGGCTCGGCTCCTACTCCATATCCCCACTGCTTGATTTGAAGGGATTTTACTTCCACTCCAAATCACCTCAATTATAGATCTATCATTTAATATATAAATTTTTTGATCTATATAAATAATCATAATTTTTAGATCTATTATGAAGATCCTAAATATCAAGGGAATTTAAGAATAGATCTATCAAGCTTATCTTAAGTTTCCCGGTAATATAGTCCTGACAAGTATGCTAGCCCTGTCCACTTCCATAATATGTCTGCAAAATATGCATCTCGTGATATTGTTGGGCAGCTCGAGCTGATAGGTTAGTTCACAATGCTTACAATATAATTCTTGTGGAGTATCTCTTCTGGCGTAAACTCCACCCTGTAGGCCGTCTGCTGGACATAGCCAGTCACTTCTCCGTAATTATTCCTCTTCACTGTCATGCTCCATGGAGCAATTATTCTCGGCACCCCAGACGTTACCTCAATATAAGCCTCGTCAAAAATCACTAGGACGCCAGTAAGATTCCTGAGGAACATCCAGAAATTATCTTCTCCCCAATCCTGAATGTATTGCTCAACCCTCTTCTTGACAGCCTCGTCTTGAGAATCTATTATCCATCCATTAGTAGTGACTGCATCCACTATAGCGTCGATGCATGCCCTAACATCCGGGTCCCCCTCAGCCAGCTCCAGTAGCTTCTTCTGGTCAAGCTCCTTCGGCTCCCCATATACTCCATAGAACCCGGGCAGGTTTGAGACCATTGCTTTAGGCCCGCTCTCCCCCCTCACGGCCCTGAAGATGCTTAATGCTTTTCTAATCCAGCTCATAGTGTTCTGAGATGTCTGAGACTTTAATTCTTTGAAAACATCGGTCAGACATGCTGGAGTTAAAGCTAAAGAATGGTGAAGCCATATCGGCACTACTCATAGAGCGTGAAGACGAGGACTACATCTATCTCCAACATGTCACTAAGAAGAATCTTGACGGCTCGGAGACATACTATTACCGCTACTGGGTTAGGAAAGACGAAGTCATTACGGAGAAAGTAGAGGAAAAAGTCGAGGAATTAAAAGCTGAGGCGCAGGAAACAGTCACTACGGCCGAGAAGCGACGTAGAAAGAAATGATTTATGCATCGACTTGTGACGACCTCTACAAGCTTACCATCGATTTTTTATCTCGGGCCCGGAGAGAAGTGCTTATATGTTCATATCTCTTGACTATGCCGGCCATACTGGCCGAGCTTGTCAGAGCAAAGCAGAGAGGATGCGAGGTAAAGGTATTACTCAGTGGTGACGATAGGAATAAACCCGTCAAGCAATTCTTGAGGAGTAATGGCATAGATGCTCGGCTATGGATAAGCCCTAAGGGCATTCTACATGCAAAATACATAATTATTGACTGCAAAAGGGCCCTAATCGCCTCGACGAATTTCACACATGACGCAATGAATAACAATTATGAAATAGCATACATAGTCACGAATAAGAAGCATGTCCAGAAGCTTAGAGATAGCTTTCTACAAGAATTCAAGTTCTCAGACTAAAAAACTACCAAGTTCGTATAAGAATAGTATAATTGTTCTGGCTAATTTTTATACAAAAATTCATAAGAGTTTATTTTTAAAAATATACGAAGAGAGTTTTTAGTTGAATTCTCTGCTTTAAGAACAAGTTTGATTGAAGCTCTATATATGGCCTATATAGTACATTATTAAATAGAAGATATGATGCCTTTAGGGCAGGTCAAAAATACATGGTGTAAAATAATATTTGGGGATTCGAGGACACTTAAAGAACTTGATGACAAGAGTGTCCATCTAATGGTCACGTCACCACCTTATCCAATGATTGAGATTTGGGACTCACAATTTCGGACACTCGATAAAAGGATAGACGAATTATGGATAAAAATGGAGGAATGCAAAGACGATCAAGAAAAACTGTATTTTGCGGAAAAAATATATGACTTAATGCATGAAAATTTAGCATCAACTTGGAAAGAAGTCTATAGAGTCTTAGTTGAAGGCGGGATAGCATGCATAAACATAGGAGATGCTACGAGATCAATAGGAAATATCTTTAAGCTCTTCCCAAACCATGCAAGGACTATTGAGCTTTGTGAAAAGATAGGTTTCACTACACTTCCTTACATTTTATGGAAGAAACCAACCACAAAACCAAAGTATAAAGGAAAGGGCGCATTCTTAGGTTCCGGATTCTTACCGCCAAATGCATATGTAACTTTGGATTGTGAGTATATATTGATATTCAGAAAAGGTAAGCTTAGAGAGTTTGAACCCAATGACCCTTTAAGATACGCAAGTAAATATACTAAAGAAGAGCGCGACTCATGGTTTACCCAAATATGGGATATACCGGGTGCTAAACAGGAACTTTCAGAAGTTGAAAGAAGGGCAGCGGCTTTTAATGAAGAAATTCCTACTCGATTGATACGAATGTTCTCAATAATAGGGGATACCGTCCTTGATCCATTCCTCGGTACAGGGACAACAATGAAGGTAGCGATGGAATTAAAAAGAAATTGTATTGGGTATGAAATTGATGAGTCACTAAGACCCATAATTGAGAAGAAAATAAATTATGGTCAAGAAAGGCTTACTCAAGATATAATCAGCATTGAATTCATAAAAAGGGTCGAATGAATCGCCCGGGTGGAAGTTTCTTTAACCTTTCGCATTCCTGCTTTATACTCTTAAGAATTTTATCTCTATCAACTATCTCTACTTTCTCTTTTCTTCCTAACGCAATAACTAAATATACTCTTCCACCATATAAATTCTGAAATCTCTTATGCGGTTCTTCTACTACAAATTTTTTGAATGATTCTACAAGTCTTGACTGACCATATGTAAGTGGTTTAATCTGTATACCAATTAAGTGACCATTTACTATGGCATAATAATCGACTCCCAATCGTTCTAATTCGCTAGTCGATGGATGAAATTTCATTCCTGTTTCTTTTTCAAGTATTCCTTTAATAACACTCATTTCTCTTTGGAATCCTTCAAATGTTCTTCTAATAACGACATCAATTACATAATTAATACAGTCATCCAGTGTTATACTTTCAATTTCCTGTTTCGCTACTGTAGAAATTTTTTCCCATAATTTTTGTCCAAGCTTTATTAAATGTTCTTTAGTCCTCACATTATTGTAATAATAATTTTCCCAATCTTCTAACGTTTTTGGTTTACATTTTCTGATTTCTTCTGCTAAAGGTCCAACGTTCTTTTGGTAGCCTAATTGAAATCGATTAAAAATAGAGTTCAATATCCATTCTTTAGGCATACCACATTCTGAGATTCTTTTTATAGACTATTAGATAATCCTTTTCCAGAAATTTTGAGGTATTACGTATTGATTCAAGTTCTCAGACTAAAAAACCTAGCCACCTCGTCTGAGACATGAACCAAATAATATATGGCATACTCGGAGGAGCATTATACGGAGTATCAGGATACCTGAAAAGTGGAGAAAAATTCGACTGGAAAAAATTAGCCAGAACTATTATTCTAGCAGCACTAGTCGGAGTAACTAATGCATTGCTGGGCCTACCAATTACTGAGGATGCAGTGTTAATAGCGCTATCGGCCGGAGAAGTAGCAATACTTGAGAATTTTCTTAAAGCCTTAATCAAATTTTCTGAGAAAAATAAATAGTTTTCTCAAGTTTTGATGCATGAGTGAGGATAAAGTTAGTTTTCAGGCCATAGTCGAGATAGTGCCCGAAGTAGTGAAAGACAGTGGGGATGAGGAATTCATCGGTATTTTTGAGGGCGTGGCCTCTACTCCCCAGATAGACCTCGAGGGAGATGCATTCACTGTTGACGTATTAAGCAAAAATGCTGAAAAACTAAAGAATAAACCTATTCTCTTCGGTCATGGCCGAGACCCAAAGCTTAGAGATACGCCGGTCGGAAAAATAATCGATGCATGGATAGATGGTGGAGTACTGAAAATTAGGGCAGGCATCTTCAAGCATGCAAAGGATATTTGGGAAAAGATTAAGGCCGGAGTTTTGCGTGGATTATCGATTGGCGGAGTGGCGAGGAAGGTCAGGCGGGAGACCGTGAATGTAATTGAGGATGCAGATATAGAGGAGGTCAGCCTAGCGCCACGACCCGTGAATCCATCGGCCCAGATATACAACGTATTCGGTAAAGCCTTCACGGTTGAGGACGGAGTATTAACGACAATCGCTAAGGTAGATTTTGACTTACCCATAGTAAAGAGGGGGACATGGGATGGGGATGCTGCGAGCCACAGAATATTTGAATGGGCTAAAAAAGAGGACGGCTCGATAGACAAGAGCAAGGTCTCAAAACTATTCCTAATTGTTCGGGACGACGGCTCGAGACGGGGCGACTACGGCTGGCCCGTAGGAGACATAATTGATGGAAGACCCGTATTGGTCTCTAGTGGAATCATCACTGCCATCAAGCATGCAGCCGGGGCCCGAGGTGTTGAGGCCCCTCCAGAAGTAAAACGTGCACTCGAGAGACTTGCAAAGAGACTAGTAGATGAGGGAATCCTGCCAAAAGACTATGAAGTCCCGTGGAAACGAGAAGAGAAATCAACGGTGATTGAGGAATTATTCATGAAGGTCTGGTCTCTCGAAGATACAGTCTCATTGATAATTGAGAAGAATAAAAAACTCGAGGATATAGTCTCTTCGATAATCGAGAAGAGTGAAAGGCTCGTAAAATCGATGGATAAGACGCCTAAGGCGATGGTAGCGTCTGAGGAGGTCGTGAAGAAGGAGCCTAGGAATTATGAGTCAGATGTGTTGAGGAAGTTCTACGAGGAGCTGTATGGTCTCAGACTAAAAAAAGAGTAGGTAGGTGATTAAGTCATGAGTCAGGAAATAGACTTTAGGAAATCGGCAGAGGCGTATTTAAGGTTCTACAAGGCGCTTACGAGTGGAGATACTGGCTTTCCAGAAATTCCGCCAGAAATAGCTAGAGACATCATTGAGTATGTCTGGAAGAAATGCGTTGTGAGGCGGCTTTTCCCATGGATAATGATGGACAGTGACACCGTGAAGTATTACGTCGAGTCGGGTACTATATCAGTCTATTCACCCTCAACTGAAGGAGCACAGGTAACGGAGTCAAAGATAACCTTTGGCACACCGGTTGAACTAATAGCGAAGGAAATTAGGGCGTGGTCATCAATTACTGACGTAGCGTCTGAGGAGGCGGCTATCGACGTTATAGCGAGGACAGTCAAGCATTTCGGCAATAAGTTTGCAGAATGTGAAGAGAGAAACGCACTCACGGGTGCCGGGGATGCCTCATCCGCAAATGATTTATTTAAGGGGCTTTCAAAACTTTCCTCTGCAGATGGCGCACAAGTAACCAATAAGTCCAAAAATAGCCTCGGCTTAGATGATATTAATAATGCTCTAGCGTATTTCGAGGACGCTGGGTATGATACTGGTGGTTTAGTCATGTTGATCAATCCATACGCATTGATGCACTTGAGGAAGGCACTGATAGATGCGGGCCTGGACACATTTGCGTCTCAAGTTACTGAGGAAGGAGAATTCCCGAGGCTATACGGTATTAGAATAGTGCCTACTGGATGGCTTGTCAGGAGACAGTATAATCCGACCGCTTCTCCACCCGACACAACACTTGTATCCGATGTAGTCATAACGAATCCATCAGTCTCAGCAGTCGGCGGAGACAGGAGAAAAATAACTATCGAGCGTGACAGGGACATTACGAAGGGAGTCACGATAGTGGCTGCCAGTGAGAGGTTTGCATGGAGAGTTCTTAAGCCAGATGCAGTATACGTCTTCCAGAACGTGCTGAGCCAGTGATAATCTGCTGCATAAGCGTCTTCAATGAGGCGGACAACATAGCTAGAGCCATAGAGAGCATAGTTGATTATGTCGACAAAATAATAGTCCTTGACGGAGCTTATGCCAGATTCATGGCTTTAAATAACTTAAATTTTTTCTCTCAAATGATGATACTGAAAAAATAGTTCTCGACTTAGTCTCAAATTATCCAAATATATTTTTTATTAAGCCTGTCAGGCCATGGCTGAGTGAAGTAGAGAAAAGAACATATTTTTTCAGGTTTGGGAACTCGAATCGAGACGTATTCTTCATGCTTGATGGTGATGAAGAATGCATGGGAGACGTGGCCTCAGGGATTGAAAAGGTTAGGAAAAGTCATGATGACGTATTCTCGGTCAGAATACATGATTTAGAGAGAAATACATGGGCCTGGAGAATACGCTTCTACAGGTGGCAGTCGAACATGCGGTATGAGGGAAACCACTGGACAGTTAAGGGTAATAGATACGAGGTATATTATGTTAGTGCAGATCCCCCAAAATATCCACGAATAAATGATTTCTATATAATTAATCATGAAAAGTCTCCTGAACGCAAAAAAATGAATGAGAAATACTATGCCTATATGGCTCTCCGAGACTGGCGTGAATAAATTCTCAGAAAGACAAGGAAGTCGTGAAGACCATTAATGAATGCCGAACCCAAAGTCAAAATATGAGTATAGGTTCAAGAAGGCTTGGAGCTGGCCCGGCTCAGTGGAGAAATTTATTAATAATTTTTTAGTCTCTCCTAGCTTACACGTCTTTTGCGGGGAGTCAAGACTAGGGGACGTACGTGTAGATTTATTTACTGATGCTGATGTCCGGGCCGATGGTTTTCGTCTGCCTTTCCGAGATAATGTATTTATGAGTATCGTCAGCGACCCGCCATGGAATATGCCGTATCATCTCAGGCCGAGGCTCGCAAAGGAATTTTTCCGTGTCCTGAGGCCTGGTGGAAAACTAATACTTAACGCTCCGTGGTGTTTTGGTCTTTCCTCTTTGCTGCTCGAAGAGGTCTATTATGCTATGGCGCCTGCTTGGAGGAATTGTCCCCTCATAATGATATATAGGAAGTTCTCAGCATCTTAAACACGTATTTTATTTTTTTGAGACATGGTATATGCATCGGTAAGAGATGTGAGAATATTTAACGGATGGTTTCCAGTCGAGGTGAGGGGCGATATACTTACTAGGCTCTCAGAAAATATGTTTAGAACATCTAAGAAGCCAATAGTTGATTATGACTGGGATGATGATGTTCTCGATGACGTGAAGGTCTACGTAGATGGTGTATTAGCAGATATAAACAGTATCGATGAGGAGAGAGGCGTCATAACATTAGCCACGGCTCCGCCAAGCGGGGCCCTCCTAACTGCTGACTACTATCATCACCCAGTCGGAGATTCTGAAATTAAGCTTGCATTATCCTACGCAGAGGAGGAAATAAAAACCACTACGGGAATTAAATATGAGGCGCATGAAAAGACTGAGGAGGTAATACTTCATTATGGCTCGGTCTTTGAGCTTGCCGAGCCAATTATCACCATTAACTCTATCGATATTGATGGCTATACACTTACTGCTGATGAATATGAAATAGTTGATGCGGAGGCAGGGATAGTCAGGCTGAAAAACATATCTGCAGGTCTGGTCATGCCTCCGTGGTATATTGCGAAGAGTATTAGGTTGAGGGTTCAATACATTGCTGGTTATCAGGCTATTCCCAGCATCGTGAAGCATGCATCAATACTCATAGCGACGTATCAATTATTACTTAGGCTTCAGAGACAAGTAACATTTACAGAGGATTACTCGGGAATAACAATGGCGTTCAAGACGCCTGAAGATTTGACGAATAGACTACAATTTTTGCGGGCCGAGGTTGCAAGAGTAAAGGAGCTACTGCCTCGGAGGGTGGTTAAGGCTTGAGGCAAATCACTGATATAGTTGATGCTCTAGTGAGGAGACTTCGCGAGGCTACTGGTCTTCGGGTCAAGACTGCTTGGATTGCTGTGGGAGACGTAGCGCCACTAATAACGTTGCTAATGCATGACTCGGAGATTAGGCCGATAGATATGTCTGGGCGACTAATATATGACCTTCGTTTCCAGATAGATATTTGGCACCAGTCGGCCAAGGCTCGGGACGAGGTTTTTGACAGGATTCTAGCATACTTCGACCAGAACAAATCCGCACTACACAATGATTATGGATGGTTTGATGTCAGGTTCACGGGCCTGACCGACTTGGAGGAGGAGGGAGTATTCAGGAAGATAGTTATGCTCCGCCTAAGGGTGGTTGGATAAATGTGTATGTTTAGGATAAAGTATGAGGGGGAATACCTGTGTGGGAAGAGGTATCCCCTGAAATGTATGCCCGGGGTTTGTCCATTCGGCGAACTCTGGAAAGTATTAGTGAGAAGCGATTTTAAGTCGGATTTTTATTGGCTCATGCCGGGCCGACATTTGGTGGGCCTGAACGAGGCGATAGATGCCCTAAGGAATAGTCATGCCGAGTATGTCGTTAAGAGCTTTAACATAGGTGTCTCACATGGTAAGAGGAAACATAGATGATGCACTCAATATTACTAAGTTCTTGGACGTTCTCAGCAGTGAGACGGGTGATGGGTGCCGAATAGTATTCATCGATACAGGAGTAGCCAATGACTTAGAAGTGCAGGACATAATCAACCTCACAGATGAGTCGATAGTAGACGTTACACAGCACGGCTCAATCATTCAATACATAATCAGCTACATATTGCCGGAGGCCGAGATATATGCAGTAAAGATCCCCGACCCAGTCCCCGACCATATATTGATAAGCGCATTGAATGAAGCCATGAAGTGGCGGCCCCACGCAATTAATCTAAGCTTCACGAGTGAATTTCCCTCTGATGGAACTGACCCATGCAGTATATATGTCGATTACGTATCGAGAAGCAGTGTAGTCTGTATAAGTGCTGGTAATGGCGGGCCCAGATTCATGAGTATTGGCGCGCCAGCAACGGCCCGAGAGGCACTGACGGTAGGGGCTACCGATACACGTGGCCGCCTATGGATTAAGAGTAGCCGGGGCCCGACGCTTGACGGCAGATGGAAGCCAAACATCGTCGCGCCCACGAACTATGTAATACCTGAAATTGACGAGGATGAGAGCTGGCCGGGAACGAGCTTCTCGGCCCCCATAGCAACTGCACTAAGCGCAATACTAATGCGTGAAATAGGTGATAGCTATGTGGTGCGGAGAATTATTGAGATTACTGCCACATCCATCCCCATCATCTTCTCTGGAAAAATAATGTTGAAGGGTATTAGGCAGTCAAGCCTAATAAAGCGAATATTTGAGGCGTGGCCGAGACTACTGGACTCACGAAACTTGATAGGGATGGGGCTGCTGAATGCTGCCGAGGCAGTGAAGACTGCTAAACATCTCAGATTAATAGCATCAAAAATATCTTAGGGAAATATGAGCTTCAAGAGACTCGTATCGTATGGTGAAGAGACGACATACGGCCAGCCCCCGTCAGATTTGGGTAGGTGGATAGGCCTTGTCCAGACGTTTAATGGCGGGGTTGAGCATGCTGGCGAGGAGGTGGCGGCCCTCGACGCAGATAGGCTGAAAAGACCAGTAATATACGGCATTGACGTCTCGCCATCGATGGAGTTCTTTGTTCAGAATGCGATATTTTTGAAGTATGCATTCGGGAGCGTAACTAATAGTGGTACAGCGCCGCCGTATACACATACATTAACGATAAGCCCAGACTACTTATTGCCCAGCATTACATTGGTAGAGCATAGGATAGGCTCGCCGATGCATGGTTATAAATATACTGGCTGCAGAGTCGAGAGTCTAGAGCTTTCGTGGGAAGAGGACGGCTTCCTAACCGCATCAGTAGAGCTGATCGGTAAAAGTGTAGAAAAAATAACTACACTACCAAGCGTCACGCCGAGCAACGAAGAACCATTCAAGGCTAGCCAGAAGACCGTTACGATAAATGGAACTGAGAATCTGTATGTCGTGTCTGGAAGCGTATCGATAACCAATAATCACGTAAAGTATCCCCGAAGCGGAGACTTCATAGCCGGTATAGTCGCAGATAGGGTGGACATCGAGGCGAGCCTAGATATTTTCTACATCGATTCGAGCATATATGAATTAATGCTGAACAAGACAAAGTTTGACGTCACAATAAAGTTTACACGCTCGACTGATGACTACATCGAGATAACTCTTGATGATTGCTATGTAAGTGTTGATTCTGAGCTTCCGGCTGAGGGAGAACTGATGCAGACACTCAGTCTGAGGCCCTCAAACATATCAATAGTTGCGAAAGACAACATAGCGACTTATTAAGGCGGTAGCCATGGAGACCCCGACCCCTGAGAAGGTAAAGGAGCTGGCTTCAGGCCTATTCAGGCGTGAGGCAGAATTAGAGGTCAGAGGCGTAAAGTTCAGAGTCAGGAGGATGACCCTTAAGGAGGAGCTTGACTGGTATGAATTTAGGGACAAGATATTCAAGGATGAGAGCCTTGATGCTAATGAGAAACTCGTAAAGGTTTGGGAGGAGTTGCTTCAGCGATGCGTTGTTGAGCCTAGGCTTTTTAGGTATACTGAGGAGTTGCCGGGCCCGGTGGTTGCGTTTCTTATTGATGCTATCAGTGAGCTTCATCTCTGGAACGTGGATTTTCGTGGATTGAGGCGGGCCTCCAGCTAGCAAGGAATTTTGAATATTTTTTACTGGCTGAGAAGTATGGCTGGCGGCACGAGGATATACTTAGGCTCACTCGGGCCGAGGCGCTATACTACTTACTGGCCCCGAGTGCGTATGAGGAGTGGAGGAAGAGGATTGAGTCTCGGAGAAATAAGCTTAAAAAACTTTTTGGGATAAAGAGATGAGGATTGAGGGCTTATCGAGGCTTAACGACTCGTTGAAAAGCTTGAGGAAAATGGTCAGTAGGCCTGAGGATGGGCTATCTAATCTGGCTGAACTCATGGCGAGTAAGGCTAGGGAGTTAGCGCCAGTATATACCGGCCGTCTCAAGAATAGCATCAAGGTGAGTCGTGAGCGAAGGAATAGGATATGCGTGCTGGCCGAGGCACCCTATAGTGGATTCGTGGAGTTTGGCACGAGACCACACATTATTAGGCCGAGGCAAAAACAGGTCTTGAGATTTGAGGCTGATGGAAAAGTAGTGTATGCCACTAGGGTTTATCATCCGGGAGCTGGGCCCAAGCCATTCTTCCGGCCCGCTTTCCAGTATGCGGCCGAGAAGGTCTCCGAAATAATGCTTAGGGGGATGGCTAGATGCCTGTAGAGGAATTCGTCCTGAAGGCAATCTTTGAGGCAGAAGACCGTCTATCCGGAAAGATAAGCGATGTCCAGAGCAAATTAGCTAGGCTCGGGGATGAAACGGAGCATCAGGGCTCGAGGATGTCGAGTATATTTAGCGACGTGGGGAAGGTGGCTGCAGGCGTCCTCGGCGGCCTATTTGGCTATGAACTCATCGGCAGAATTAGGAGCTTCGTGGAGGAATCCATCAAGAATTTTGCAGAGTTTGAGCGTGAATCAGTAAAGCTGGCATCTCTGAGCAGGCGGGCCGGACAAGACGTAGGAGAACTCGCACAGGTGTTTAGGACAATCGCATCAGCTGCGGCAAATCAATTCGCAGTCTCCGGCCGTGAAGCACTGAGTAGCCTCGAGGCGCTGATTAAGGCAGGCCTATCGGGACGCGATGCAATGAGTGCCCTAGGCAGCGCCATAATGATGGCGAGAATTGAGGGCGTAGACTTCGAGGTTGCCGCAAACAACTTAGTGCAGGTCATGGCACAATTCGGACTGTCCGGCAGAGAGGCAGCCAGAGTGGTGGATGCATTGACGAACGCTTCGAGGCTGGGAATAGGCACTGCAAATGACTTTGCACGTGGCCTCGCAGATACCGGAGCAACCGCAAAAGCACTAGGCCTAAGCCTAGAGGACACGACTACGTGGCTAGTAGTCCTCGAGAAGAGGTTTGGCTCGGCCCAAGAGGCAGGAACACACCTAAACAGATTCCTACTAGAGCTATACGAGATAGCGAATAAGCTGGGCGTCCCTATCCGGGACACTAGCGGGGCCCTCAGAGACACTAATGCAGTCATACAGGACGTGATCAAAGCAGCTAAGGAGATGGGCGGAGACTTCAACATGCTTCAGGAGAGACTTAAGGGCGTCGATATGCGTGCAATAAAGGCCCTCCTAACACTCTCACAGATGACTGAGTCATTCTCAGAGCTTAGAAATGAGATAGGCCGGGCTGGCACGTCGGCCGAGGCATTCGGAGAAATGATGGATACTATTAGTGGAAGGTTCGACAGGATGCAGACTACCGTTGACAGGGCCTCGAGGCGGATAGGAGAGTCGGCTGGAAACATAGCCGTAACCCTAGGCAACTATGTATTGCCAGCGGTGCAGTATGCATTCGATGCGTGGAGCGGAATAATAGCCACTGCCGTGGGAGACGCTAAGACACAGCTCGAGTCAGCGATTGATGCCCAGCTCACGCTAGGCCGGATAACACAGCAACAGGCAGCCGACTGGATAATGGCTTGGCTAGAAATGGGAAAGATAACGGAGAAGGAGGCAATGGACATTGCAGGCCGGACACTGACCCTCGAGGCAATAATGACCAGTAGCTTGTCAAGCATAATCGAGAAGCACCTACAGGCTGGCGAGGAGATACCTGACGTATTAAAACCACTCGCACACTCGTATGAGGAGCTGAGAACTCAGAGCCAAAAAACGGGTGACGTATTAGTCCAGATAGCTGGAAAATTCGGCATAACGTCGGACAGGGCCCTCGAACTCGCAAAAAAAGTCCTAGGCCTTGAATTAGCATTCGACGAACACGCAGATGCTATAAAGAAATTAACTATTGAGTATGGAATAACTGAGGAGCAAGCCCGTGAATTAATAGAAGCATTGGAGAGAGAGGCAGAGGCCGCCAAAAAGGCGAAAGAAGAGGAGGAAAGACATAGACAAGCAGTAGAAGACGCGAGAAACACGCTTATCTCGTCAGTTCAGGCATTACTGGAGTATGGCGGAGCATTCGGCCCACTGACAAGCAATATTAGGGATGCAGAAGAGGCATTAAGGACGCTTACAGAGGAGGGAGAAAAAGTCCCCTCAAAACTACAAGACTTCCTAAAATTCATGACTGACCTGAATAGCCAGTTTAGTAGTCTTGAGAGGCAGGCCAGAACAGTCTCGGCCGCCCAGAGCGTAGCGGCCACGGGCGCGAGCTACTATTCAGCCATAACCCAAATCCAAGAGGGCCTCATAGCTGACCAGATAATTCAGCTCGAGAGGCAAATAGATGAATTAAAGCAGCAGGAAGAGGCGCTCAGACAGTCTGGAGACGCAGCAAAATACCAGATAGAGGTAATCAGGCAGCAGAGAGCGGAGCTTGAGCAGCAGCTACAGAAGTTGAAGGATTCAACCCAATTAACAGTTGAGCAGGCAGCAAGTCAGGAAAGATTAGCCGGCATACAACAGATGCTCGGATTCACGAGCCAGATAGTCAGCCTACAGCAGACGGCCCTCCAGCTCGCAATGATGGGTGCAGATGAGACTGCAAATACATTCATGAATACGAGCATAGCGCTGGCCGACGCATTATCAGACGGAGTCATAACTCAGGAGGAATACAAAAACATCCTAACTATGCTTGGCGTAACCTTCGATGAGCAGGGAAGACCAGTAATAAACTTGAAGAATATAATGGATGAATTCAAGAATAAATTAGTCGAGACCCAAGACCAAGTAAATAGCTTTAGAGAGACGTTGAGTAAGCTTGACGGCACAACAATTCATACCTATCACTATCACCACGAGATAACAGTCACGGGTACTAAGAAAGAAGAGACTGAGGAATGGATACCGAGGCCAAACGTGTATCAAGCAGGAGCATGGTATACTCCGGAGGGACTAGCATACCTACACAGGGGAGAAATGGTTCTCCCACGACCCGTAGCCGAATGGTTCAGAAAAACAGGCTCAGCAGCCATGAAGAACATAAACATAAGCATAAACATCACCACGGCCGGAGAAGAGCCAACAAAACTCGCAGACACCATCTCAAGAGAACTAGCCAGACGACTAAGAGCAATGTAGCAAGAACATTAATGTAAAAATTAGTCAAGACCCAAAAACTTTAAAAATCTTTGGTATAATCTTGATCCCTGTATAATTCTTAATAGAGGACAATTATCATCGAGTATTAAATATGTAATTACCGCCCCAGTCATTATAGTGAGATATGAGAAGAAGAATGAGCCCATTGGTAAAGAATAGAAATCTTGACCATTAGGCAACGTGATAACAAGAGTACGAATGAACAAAATAGATATGCTGCCAAAAATGGTACCAATAGTAAAGGCCACCCCGGATTGTAACAAAAAACCCATAACGCTTTCCTCCTTTTTAATGCAATCGTTATGCTTTTGAAAAATAAAACCCAACGATAGGAAAAACACACATAATAAAATGGAAAAAATAGACATGACATGCCTAATAGGTAAAAGATATCGAGTGTAGTTAAGAGCAAAAATCATTAAAACTATTACGATAGAAAAAGCCGAAATGTAATTAATTGCGTATCTTGAGAGTTTTTTGATATAAGAAGTAATTTTGCAACGAGTCCCTATGTAAACCACGTAGACTGAAATTAAACCATAAAATACTGCGAGCATACCAATAATCCTGTTATTTATTGAAACTACTTGGTGTACCTGAAGGCCAAAACATAAACAAACAATTTCTGTAAAATTATATTCGTATTTTGATAAGCAATGCGAAAAATTGGATATTTGTTCGAGGAAGGCGTAATTTTGGTTTCGATATGTATCATTTAGCCTTAACGAGTCAATAAACATTGACAACCTAACATTAAAACAACTCTGAGTGGCAATAAAAATTCCTATAGATAAAAGCGAAATGACAGCTACCATAAAGGCAATTTTAAGAGGTCTGGGTCGATGTTTAGAATCATAACTAAAATAAAACCATATTATGAGGATTACAAAAAATAGACTCTGCAGGTAATAATAACCGACAAACTTATCGAGAAAGTTCAACAGTCTAACTTCAGGGAATAATGCTATTAATAATATTATTACAAAAGGAAGGAATGATATGATGATGGGACCCCAAAACCATTTTACTATATTTCTTTTCGGGAATCCGGACAATGCAGATTCTCAGTAATAATTTTTGCCTTAAATAAAAAGGTTTAGCTCATGAAAAGCAGTTGCATAGACAGTTATTTCTTATCTTTTTAAGCATAGAAATGTAATTAAAGAAAAACAATGGGCCTAATACTTGAAAAATATATAGATGGTGAGTGGATAGATAAGACCTCTAAATGCATTTCTCTTAGCCTAGGGATATCAAGCAGGCAATTAGAGTCCCTCGAGGCCGAGCTTATAGAAAACATCGATGTAGGGACAAGAGTCAGACTGAAAAGAGGGGAAACAATTATCTTCGAAGGAGTAGTATATGAATCGGACAAGAGTCAGAGGGCTGGAGATGTCCCAAGATGCAGATTAACGGCCTACACAGACCTAATACTCTATGACCGACACGTGGTCTTCAAGGCTTACGGCACTGGAACGAAGGCGGGGGCAATAATCAAGGATCTCGCGGGCCTGGAGACTGATGTAGATGTATCAAACGTTGATGAAGATAACACGCCTGCATTAAACTCGCCTTGGACTATTGAGAATGAGGTGGTTCTCAAGATAATGCAGTCAATCGCTAAGGGGACGAACTACTGGTTAAGAATGCGGCCCGGCAAGAAGCTATACTTCAAGCCGAAGACCACCTCAACACCAGTAGAGACCATAGACTCCTCCAAAATAATCTCGGCTGAGTATTGTGAAGATAAGTGGAGGCTGAAGAATAGGGTGATTTACGTCGGCGCTAATGGGCAGGTTTTAGCCGATGTCTCGGAGGGCGCGGGAGATCTCCCCGTCGTCGTTCATGATCCATTTCTAACGGATGTAAGCGAGGCACAAAGGCGCGCAAATATCAGATTGGCGTTGAACAAGGAATATGGAAAACAATTACGCGTTGAAATGCATCAAAATAATTTCGAGAATATGAACGTTGATTTAGGCGACACCATCCGCGTCAATTTACCATCATTGGGGCTTGAAAACGTTGAGATGTTTTTGCTTGAGATAGAATATGACCCATCGAGGCTAATATACTCGCTTACTCTCGGCGGAAAATTAGAATTATTCGAGGACTTTCTGAATGAGGCTATTGGTGGAGACGTGGCGGCACGATTCGGGCAAAAGGTTAGTGTTGTAGGTGAAGTCTCAACAATCAAATCAACATTGTATTTTGTTAGAAAGATTCAGAGCGTAACGGCTTATAGATTTGTTACTTATCTGAATAGGCCGCCTTTAACTATTCATGAGGCGGAAAACATAACTATTAGGCGAGACACGGGAGAGGCAGAACTGGCCGCTGGATTTACAAGCGGATACTTAGTCATCAGTTTTCTACCACCGTCTCAGACTTTTAGGAGATGGGGATATGTTGAGTGGGTAAGCTTTATGAATGATGGTTCAATCACTGTCCAGCTACTGGATACTCAGAATAATATATTAGCATCTAAGACCGATTGGGGCTCGGGCCCCTCATTCCAGAAAAGATTATATCTGAGGCGATGGCCCGCACGCTCACAAGAAATGACTAAGCATCCGGCTAAGCTTAACTGGGGCTCAACGACTACCGGCGAGGTCAATATATCGTATGCGGGCCTGATTTCAGGAACATGTATAAGGCTCGAGCCAATTACTCAAGGCACTTTAGGCGAGATATTTTATCCAAAAACAAAAAATTTAGGACTCGATATTAGTTGGGCCCGATACATGAGTATATTTCTGCTCGCATTTTCTCCAAACACGACCGTGAAGATAAGGCTACACACTGATGATAATAATTACTATGAGGCGAGCATAGTAATTAGCGAGGCGGAAAAATGGAGAGAATACGTCTTAAACATAAATACCTTCACAAATGTAGGGAGTCCAGACTTGTCAAATATAAACTGGATAAGCATATTGACCAATTACACGACATTAATTGATAGTGACTATGTTTTTCATCAATATCCATTAGCGGAGCTTAGAATAAGATTTAATCTGAGCAGGCCCGACGCCAACGCTATCTCTCCAAAGGTTAAGCGAGTAGTAGTCACCTATGAGGAGGTGATGGCATGACTGAATACCTAATACTGAATCAGGCCCGAGCATTTCCCCTAGTTTGGGAATACCAAAAACAGGTAAACTATGACCCAATAAACTTTACAGGAACATTAACTCAAGAAAGGTCACAGTGGCTATTGTCACATGGTGGTAGTGCAGGTAGTAGCTATACAGTGGGTAGCGGCGGGCTTAAATGGGTTGATTGGTGTTTTAAACTATATTCATCCATAACAACGAACTACGAAATTCTAGGAACATTTCTTACAAAGGTGGTAATATATTGGACTGACTCAACTGGAAGCACGGGGACCTACACGGTAGAGCTATGGAATGCTGACTCTGATACTTTAGACCGTACGACTAAAATATGTGATTTGGGGTCATTCTCAGTCAGCAGCAGTGGCTCAGGCTCATGGACATGGCAAGTAACAAATCCATTCGATGGTAAACCCCTCACGCTTGGAAATGCCTATGGCATCAGGCTCTATAGTAGTTATGAGATATATCTAAAAACCATAACGGTTAAGGAATATTCAAGCTATACCTCGACCCCATCAGGGAAATTCACTGCGACAAAGACTCATAGAAGTGATGGAGGATCAAATACTAATCGTTCATGGCAGGGATGGCAGGTGGAGGTAATCACTGTTCTGCGTTATCCAAAATCGTCAAGAGAAATATTCAGGACGGATGAAGCAAATAAATTATATATTTATAAATCACAATCATTGCCGTCTGGAGTATCCCTTATACATGATTTAGTAAATGATGCATACTATAATTTGCCTACGACATCGCCCGGGACAAATATACCATTTCCACAGAACGAGAAAATAGAATATACTTTTGATTTCTACACCACGTCCGATATCAATAATGGAAACGTGAATACAACTCTATATCCCAGCCTGATCTATGAAGTTAATCCCGTCACGTTAGATATGTTTTATGCCTCAGAGGCTTATCTTCAAAAGATAGAATATCTTCAAACCAGCTCAAAGGCAAGACTGAACGACAGTCCACTGCAGGAGTTTTCAGGAGACTCAGGCGCCATCACCTTCGACCCTCCAATCATCGTCTGGAAAATCCAAAACATAAGCGGAAAAATACGGGCCACAATGATGGTGCTTGAATAAAATGATGATTAAGTTCATTGATCCGGAGACTGGCTTACCACTTGAGCAGGCCCAAAAACTCAAGAAAATCATATTAGACACAACACAAAAAATATTAGAAGAAAATAAATTATTGCAAGAAAAAATTATTATTTTAGAAAATGAGAATAATGAGTTAAGGAATAAAATTCAAACCCTTGAGGCACAACTAAGCCAACTACAAGCCGATATTCAAGTAATCAAGAAGGAGGCAAGTGTCTCAGGGTATTAAGCATATCTTTGCGAGTTTTGGGTATGAGTTGGCTTCTTCGTGGTAGGCCTGAGAGGCGGGTGGAGCAGGGCGGAGAGGAAGTAGTGAGTGGAGTGGAGTTTGTTGTTAGGCGTGTCGGGGAGGACTTAGTGGTTCAGGGCCGGGCCCGGAGTCTGAGCGATGTTGATAGATTGAGACGTATAGCTGACGAGGTGTTTAAAGAAATATTTGAGGGGCATGAAGGTCAGCCAGCTGGCCCAGCTAGTCCTCGACGCTTCGCAAAGCAACATTGAACTATATGGCTGGCAGAAGAAATGGCTAGATGATTGTAGCCGCTTTAGGATAATGCTGAAGTCTCGTGCAGTGGGTGGAAGCTTCATCATAGCGCTTGAGAGCTTTCTGCTAAGCCTACTTCGTCCCGGCTCGGTTACGTTGCTGGTCTCGTATAGCATGAGGCAGAGCTTAGAACTCTTCAGGAAGGTCAAGGAGCATATCAATAACTGGAGGGGATTAAGAATTAGGGCTGGAGATGATGTATACTCCTTCACGGCTACGCTCTCAGAGACGAAGACGCAGGTAGAGTTTCAGAACGGCAGCAGGATCGTGAGCCTGCCCAACAATCCCGACGCCATAAGGGGATACAGGGCAGACATGGTCTACATAGACGAAGCAGCCATGTTCAAGAATGACTTCGCAATAAAGTCGGCAGTTATACCGACCATTGCGGGCCGAGAGGGCCGCCTAAGCCTGATAAGCACGCCTAAGGGTAAGCGTGGATGGTTCTACGAGGCCTGGACTTCGGATACTTTTTCTAAGCATCAAGTCCACTACACGGAGGCCCCGCACATAACTTCTCAAGACCTTGAGGGTATGCGGGCCAGCATGAATCCATTAGAATGGGAGCAGGAGATGGAGATGAGGTTCCTCGACGAGTTAAACGCTGTATTCCCATACGAATTGATTCTGCAATGCGTAGAGGACTATGAGACAGGAATCAGGAAGACCGAGAATCACGTCTATCTCGGCATAGACTTCGGCCGGTATAGGGATAGCACAGTCATAACTGCACTCGAGAAAAGCGATGAAAAGTTGAGGGTCATCCTCATCCACGAATTCCAAAAAACAGACTTCAATACACAGATAGAGTTCATCCTGAGACTCGCAGACCTACTCGGCCCAGTAAGCATAGCGATAGATAAGACAGGCATGGGGATACCCATCTATGACTTATTATCCAAGAGACTGCCACAGCTCGAGGGCATAACCTTCACGAGCAGCATCAAGGAAGCCATGATACATACACTCGTAAACCTATTCAGCAACAAGAAAATAACGATCCCGGCCGACGCCACCCAGCTCATAAACCAGCTCCGACAATTCCAGAGAATAGGAGAAAAATACTCAGCGCCAGAAGACAAACACGACGACTACGTAATGAGCCTAGCACTAGCATGCTACACAGCAATAAAGAAAACACCA
>JAWBQR010000015.1:0-21736 GCA_038845265.1 Nitrososphaerota archaeon
CGGTGAACCTACAGGATATCTGCCAGGTGGTGCATTTTTGTATACAAATTCTTCGACGATCAGTCTTGGCCTAGTCATCTTTTTAGACGCAGCCATTAGTAGAATCGACCAACATGTTTATGAACTCCTTGAAGGACTAAGGCTCAGCCCAGTCATGATGAATATCATCGGTGATGGTACTTTACTTGAGTATGGTGCTCATCTTACACCTGAAGCCGGTCTAAGTCTTTGTCCAAATAAACTATATAGCGATGGATTACTAATTGCTGGTGATGCGGCGGGCCTACTTCTAAACCTAGGATATACAATAAGAGGCGTAGATTTCGCTGCTTACAGCGGTTATCTAGCAGCCAAAGCAGTAATTAAAGCTCATGAAAACGGTGACTATTCATCTATGACTCTCTCCTACTATCAAAAACTGATAGAGGAAAGTTTTATCATGAAGGAGATGAAGAAACATAGTGATGTCTCAAAATTATTTGGATCAAATGAACTATTTAGTCTCTATCCATCATTAGTGATTGATACTGCTAAAAGGTTGTATGAAATTGAGGAATATTCGCCAAAGTTAATGGAAGCTTTTAGAGAATCTATAAGGGGAAAGAGTAGTATGATTTCTATTTTATTTAAGTTGTTAAAATTGGTGAGAACAATATGAGTAGCCAAAAAATTGTAAAAAGGGTAAAAGTAGATGACGCGTTAAATTTGAATGTATGGGATGTTGACTCTAAGCCCCATATAATAGTAGATTATGAGAAGTGTAAACGACTTTGTGATAAAAAGATATGCACGTATTTATGTCCTGCTAAATGTTACATTCCTACAGAGAATGGAATACTATTTAGTTATGAAGGATGTTTAGAGTGCGGAACGTGTAGGATAGTCTGTCCACATGAGGCGATTAATTGGGATTATCCCCTGAGTGGTAGGGGAGTGCAGTATAGATTTGGGTGAATCAAGAATGGGACTAAACATTATTGTATCTGTTAAATGGGTTCCAAATACGCAGATAGTAAATATTGATCCCGTGACTGGAACATTAATTAGAGAAGGGATACCCAGCATAGTTAATCCGCACGATCTGAATGCAGTCGAGTTGGCTCTGAAGTTAAAAGAGAGATATGGGGGGAAAGTCACTGCGTTAAGCATGGCGCCACCAACAGCAAAGACTGGCTTAGAGTTTGTCCTCGGAATGGGAGTTGACAGAGCAATACTTATCAGCGATAGATTTTTTGCAGGGGCAGATACATTAGCAACTGCATATACCTTAGCCAAAGCGATAGAGAAGCTCAATCCATTCGATGTATTAATATTGGGTCAAGAAACCATAGACAGCTCAACTGCGCACATCGGTGCGCAGATAGCATCTTCGTTGAGAATTCCATATCTTTACTACGTGATTGATGCCGAGTATATAGATGGATTCATAAGGGCAAAGCGACGGCTTGAGAAAAAAGTCGAGATATATGACCTCCCAATACCATGCTTGCTAGTTACAGCCATGAAAAGTAACGATCCTAGGCCAGTAAAACTTTCACTAAAGCTTAGAGCTAAACTAGAAAACTTAATAGAGACATGGACGAATAACGAATTAAGGCTAAACACTGATTGTATTGGGCTCAAAGGCTCACCGACAAGAGTAATGAAATGTATTCCCACTCCGTCGATTCCAAGAAAAAAGCAAATATTCCAAGGAAATGACCCTAAAGAGGCTGTGAAATGGCTGCTTGATAGATTAAATGAGGAGGGGGTAAAATTAATATGAGTTCCCAAACAGGTTGCTCAGAGTGGAAGCCTATTAATAAGAATGAATGGAGAGGCGTTTGGGTATTCATAGAGACATTTGAAGACGAAGTAAATGAATCATCACTTCAACTTCTTAGTCCAGGTAAGATTATTGCAGAAAAACTTCAAACGAAATTATGTGGTGTTATATTAGGACATAATGTTAAAAGATTCTTAATGGAGCCGATATATTATGGTGCTGATAAAGTAATTTATGTTGATGATAAAAAACTAGCTAGCTATTATCCTGATGTTTATGCTGAGACTTTAGCAAAATTGATACTGAAACATAAGCCCGAAGTTTTGCTGGCAGCTGGGACTCTAAGAGGAAGAGAAATGATTCCTTACGTGGCGAATATTCTAAAGTGCGGGATAACTGCAGATTGTACAGATTTTGATGTAGATACTTCGTCAAGGGATTTAATTATGATCAGACCACCATACGGCGCAACGCTTCTTGCATATATCAAATCTCCTGAAAGAAGACCACAGATTTCAACTGTGCGTCCAAATGTCTTCAAGCTGCCAAAAAGAGACGAGTCAAGAAATGGAGATGTGGTCGAGGAAAGGGTAGAGATTCCCGATCCGGTGGCGAAGTTAGTAAGTAGTGAGGAGATTAGAACTGAGGACATTCCAATAGAGAAGGCAGATGTCATAGTTTCAGGCGGTAGAGGAATTGGCTCGCCTGATGGCTTTAAGCTACTTGAAAACCTAGCCATGATGCTGAACGGCGTTGTGGCAGGGTCTAGGAAAGCCGTCGATGCTGGATGGATTCCTCATGAGAGACAAGTAGGACAGACTGGCAAATCAGTAAAGGCATCACTATACCTAGCTATTGGCATCTCCGGGGCCGCACAACACCTTTTCGGAATAAGAGAGGCAGTCACTGTAGTGGCTATAAATAATGACCCTGAGGCACCAATATTTGAAAACTCAGACTATGGAATAGTCGGAGACTACAGAGTAATAGTACCTGCATTAATTGAAGAAATCAAAAACAGAAGAAGTATCCATAAATAATGTACTGATTTGATGACCATACTTACTATTAAAATACCGGATATGAATAATATTATTATTTGGGGCAAGAATTAATTAGATGAGATAAATCGTGAATCAGCTTTGAGGGCTGTATTAATAGGACAAACTGGTAAGCCGGAGCTAGTGGAAGTCCCTTTGCCAATTGTTGGAAGAGGTGAAGTTGTGATTAAAATGATTGCATGTGGAATCTGTGGCACAGATATTGAGAAGATTAAGGGGCACTATAAGGGCTCAATGCCAGTGATTGGTCATGAAGCTGTTGGAAGCGTAGAGGAGGTTGGAGATGATGTGTCAGGGTTTAGGAAAGGAATCATAGTTGTGCCTCATCACCACGTCGAGTGTGGAAAGTGTTACTACTGCATTCACGGAAGCGAGACAATGTGTCCAGAATACAGAAAATATAACTTTATTCCCGGAGGATTTGCTGAGTTTTTCAAGCTTCCAGCTTGGATTGTAAGTAATGGGGGAATACATGTTCCTCCTAGAAATATAAATCCAGAAGAAGCTACCCTCACTGAGCCACTAGCTTGCTGTATAAGGGCTCTAAAGAGGGTGGGACTGAAGCGGGGAATAAATGCCTTAATATTAGGATTAGGCCCCATCGGCTTATTATTCATAAAACTGCTTAGGTATTATGAAGCGGAATCAGTAATAGGGTATGATTTGACGGAATACAGGCTGAAGATGGCTGAAAAGGCGGGCGCAAAAGTGGTACATAGTGATAACGTGGCTACCGAGTTGCCATACATTGTTGATAGAAGAGGAGTTGACTTAACTATTTTGGCGACCGGCAGTATGAAGGGTTTAGCGACGGCCCTCGACTGTACGAGGCCAGGAGGAATCGTTTGCTTATTTGGACTACCTCCACATAATTCAAAACTAGATTACGATATCAGTAGACTAGTTAATTATGAATTATCAATTGTTACGAGTAATGCAGCGACTAAAAAAGAAATGGATGAAGCATTAAAGTTGATCTCTGAAGGTGTGATTAAAGTAGATGACATAATTACACATAGGCTGTCTCTTGATAGATTTGGTGAAGCTCTCGAAATATATGAATCAAGAGATTGTGGAAAAATTATTATTACGCCATAAAAAGAAAAAATCATGCAGAAGTCTTTATTGTTAGTTCTTCTGCTGCCTCTTCAGGAGTAGCATTTTCATGGATGATTCTCCTAATTGCTTTTATCATTCCTACTGGATTCTTTGCTTGGAAGATATTCCGGCCCATATCTACTCCTATGGCGCCTTCTTGAATCGCATTGTAAACCATCTTTAAGACGTCCATATCACTCTCTAGTTTTGGTCCGCCGGCTATTACTAACGGCACCGGACAAGTATCAGCGACCCTATTGAAGTTTTCGCAGTAGTATGTTTTGACAAAATGTGCTCCTAACTCTGCTGCAATTCGGCAAGCTAATGATAAGTATCTAGCATCTCTCTTCTCAAGCTCCCTACCGACGGCAGTTACTGCCAAAACAGGCATACCGTACCTCTCTCCTTCATCAACAAGTCTTGCTAGTGAAGTAAGTGTCTGATGTTCAAACTGCGTACCGACAAATATTGAGAATGATACTGCTGAAGCGTTAAGCCTGAGTGCTTCTTCAATAGAGGTTATTATCTCCTCATCACCTAGCGCGGGCCCTGCTATGCTTTCACCTCCAGAAACACGCAGCACCACGGCTACATCAATTGAAGGATCGAAACAGTTTCTAAGAATGCCTCTAGTTGGCATAATGGCGTCGCAGTATGGTAATAGCGGCGTTATGCTCCGCCGCGGATCTTCTAAGCCAGAAATAGGGCCGAGGAAGTATCCGTGATCTATGGCCAGCATAACCGTCCTTCCGTCATAAGGCTTAATTATTTTAGACAATCGATTCTTTAATCCCCAGCTCATCTCAATTACTATGAAATGTGATTTAATATAAATTCTTTCCTTAAAAAGTTCTTTCCCACTCTTTTATCTTGGGAGCCCTGAATCCCAGTCTACAATATGGGTCTTTGTTAGCTATCTCCTCAGCTTCTGAACGATCGCTAACAAGCAGAATGTACATTCCGCCGCTACCGTCAGTAAACCTTCCTCCAAGTAATAACTTTCCCCTCCTCTTTTGCTCCTCGAGATATGCTAAATGTTCAGCCCTATGCTTAGCTGCTTCGCTTTGATCGCCTACTGGTTCAAGGATGACTACATAATAGTGTTGCTCCATTCCCATCTCCTTATTTAGTTATTGATTATAGTATGATACAAATTTTTCGATCAATTCAATCGCCTGGATTAATAATTTAGGACTGACTGCGAATGTTATTCTAAAATGCCCTTCTCCCCCACTCCCGAAGGCTTTGCCAGGCATTACTACGACGCCCTGGCTCATTAATAGTTTTTTACAAAACTCATAGGAGTTTACCCTTAAAGGAATTCGTGGAAATATGTAGAAGGCTCCCCTCGGCAGTGAGACACTAAAGCCTCTTCTCTTTAATAGGTCATATATTAGATCACGTCTCGTTCTATAAGAATTAATGTTAAGTTTAACAACCTCGGCAACATATGGGCTTGACAAAGCATGCAGTACTGCATACTGCGCTGTGCTCGGTGGACAAGCATTCATATATGTCTGAAGTTTTATAACGTACTTAATTAATGACTTATCTCCTATTGCAAAACCAAGCCGCCAACCAGTCATTCCATAAGTCTTGGAAAAGCTATGAACAGTAATTATTTTATCAAACTTCGTCCTAAATTTATTACAACTAGTGAACTCTCCATCATAAACAAATTTCTCATACACTTCATCTGAGAGGATATAGATATCTTTTTCCGACGCTAAATCAACAAGCGAATTCAATAATTCTTCATCATATACGTACCCAGTGGGATTTGTGGGAGTATTTACAATAATTAGTCTCGTTCTTTGAGTTATACATTCATTGATTTCTTCAATCTTTGGTTTAAAGTCCTCTTCTAATACAGTGGGTATTTCTACTGGCTTACCACCCACAATGCGCACTATAGCTTCGTAACTGGGATAAGAAGGTGAAGGAATTATAACCTCATCGCCTGTCTTAACTAATGAAGCAATAATCATGAATAAAGCATTACTAGCACCAGGTGTCAATATTACATTTGAGTAATCAAGGTCAAAATTCCACCAGGAGCCATAATTTTCGGCTATTAATTCTCTTAGCTCTCTTAACCCAGCAGTAGGTGTATAACGATTCTTCCCTTCAGCTATGGCGCTACAAGCTATCTTTTTCACTTCCTCCGGTACGCCGAAGTCTGGCTCTCCTATCCCTAGATTGATTATTTCTCTTTTGTCAGATAAACTATCAAAAAACTCCTCTATCCAACTAGTCTCGATTGAATTAATGATCTCAGATATACGCAATCTTGCTCAATCGATTTGATCTTTACTATAAAATTTACTTTTCTTTAAACATCGCCATACTTATTTAGAAGATTAATAATAAATAGATCAAGGGAATATGCAGCTTCGAGTTGCGGCAATCCAGCCAACCGTGGTCGACGATCTGAATCAAAATATAGAGGGAGTCATGCGGCTAATACGAACTGCAAGCAACAATGGTGTAGATATAGCTGTGCTTCCTGAATTGTGGATACATTCAAGACCTATGGAAAAAATCAATCAACTAGCCAGTGCCTCTGATTTGATCGTTCGGAAACTGATGAGAATTGCGAAGATGTTTGAAGTAGCAATAATTGGTGGAGGCATCTATATCCATGAGGAGAGCCATGTAAAGATAGGCTGCCCAGTTATAAACCAAGATGGAGAACTATTAGGGATTCAGCATAAACTTCACCTTATTAATGAGGAGCGCTCCTTAATCTCGCCGGGAGACAGGTTTGACATCTTCAAAATCATGGGAACAACTATGGGGATAGCAATCTGTCACGACATCGTTTATCCTGAATATATAAGAATTTTAGCCTTGAAAAGTGCAGAGATAATTCTTAACCCATCTAGAATCATGACATCTGGAATAAAGCCATGGCACCTTTATCTGCAAGTTAGGAGCTTAGAAAACAGAGTACCTATAATTGCTCCCAATATATGGATAAAGGGTCGATTCGGCGGTAACAGCATGATTGTAAAGCCGACAGAGAAAGCGAAGGGAATCTATGTACCATTATGTAAAGTATCAAGAAATGGTTCCTCAGCTTTAGTTGACGTTATTGAGACAGAAAATCTAAAAAAGGCTCGAATGGATAGACTATTAGCAAGGCGACCGGATATCTATAGTGACGTGATAAACGAGTTTTTAATAGAAGGTAAAGAAGATGCGAGAGGATAAAATCTTAAAAAAACTAATGCGCAGAGAATATATAAGCGATGTTAGACATAGGTTTCTAGAAAAAGATAAGTCGTTAGACGAGTCGGCTTTTGAAGAAGTTTTCGATAAATTGACTTTATTTACAATTTATGAATTAATGAATAAAGGCATTATTGACGATTTTTATGGAGTTGTTAGTGCTGGGAAAGAATCTAGAATATATAATGCAAAATCGAAGGAAGGCGAAGAACTCGCTGTCAAGATCTACCTAGTGAACAACGCAGAGTTTCGCAGATCAAGAAACGTATATGTGTTAAATGATCCAAGATTTAGAAGGGTACCTAATCAATTAAGAGAATTTATTTATCTATGGGCAAGAAGAGAATTCACTAATCTGCAGACTGCCTATAGGGTAGGGATTCCTGTTCCCAAACCGGTATTCGTTAGTCGAAATGTCTTAGTCATGGGCTTTTTAGGTAAGAATGGCGAACGGTATCCCCTATTAAGAGAAATAGAAATTGAGCCTGAAAAGGCTTTAATTATTTACGAAAAAATAATAAAATATATCGACAAGCTATACAAAAATGCCAAACTTATACATGGCGATCTGAGTGAATATAACATCGTGGTTGCTGACACAGATGAAATCTACTTCATAGACCTTTCTCAAGCTATTCATATCTCTCACCCGATGGCTAACGAATTTCTAAAAAGAGACATCAAAAATGTAAATAGATACTTCTTAAGCATCGGAATAGAACCAATTGACGACGAAACCCTAATATCAATGATAATGGAAGAAAATCATGAATGATAAAAAGTAAAATAACAAATTATCATGAACATAAAAAATGTGTTGAAAAACTCATACTTTCACGCTAATAACATACCAGTTAATTAGTTAAAATTTTGGTAATCCTCAAATGACTAGTTAACTTTAAATTAACGAGTATTTGTCCTATTGATGGTAATATGACCATTTGGCATAGTGATTTACACAAAAGAAAGAAGACAGGTGGAAAGAAGGGAATTCAGCGTAAGAAAAAAAGATATGAGAGGGGACGTGACCCAGTTCTAGTGACGATAGGAGAAAGAGAAATCAAGATAAAGAGATGTCGTGGTGGGGGAGTGAAGATTAGTGTAAAGTCAGACAAGTTTGCTAATGTCTTTGACCCATCTTCGAATAAATGTGTACGTACAGAGATAATCCGAGTTAAGTCTAACCCCGCAAATAAAGATTTTGAAAGAAGGGGCATAATTACTAAGGGTGCAATAATCGAAACTCCTATAGGAGATGCACGAGTAACTTCTAAACCCTCGATGGATGGCGTAATAAATGCAATATTGATAGCTAAAAAGTAATTTATTTAGGTGGAGATAATTTGATTAGGCGTGATGGAGTTATAGTTTGGTTATCATATTTTGATAGAGGTTTATCTCGAAGTGAAGGGCGACGTGTGCCTATCAATAAGGCTATTAAGTCGCCAACCAAGGAACAGCTATTAAAGGCTGCTGAAAGACTAGGATGGAAAGCTGAGCCATTAGAGCTTAGCCATCCTTCATATTGGTGGAAAAAATCATCAGCTATTAGAGTTTATCCTAACAAGCGCGTGAAGAAAGAAATTCTACTGAGACTATTAGCTGATGAGGTTGTAAAGTTAAAGTGAAACCAGGAAGGAGAAAGGATGTCGAGCATCGACGTATAAGCGAAAAGGTATTGTTGCTCGGTACTTACTTTAAGAAAGTTGGTCATGAGTTATTGATATTGGGAAAAAATTTGCCAGATCTAGGGGATAGAGTTTATGATGAAAAGCTAAGAGAAGTGGGATATGTGTCAAATGTATTTGGTCGTGTTGAAAACTATTTCATAATTGTTAGAAATTTAACGAATAGAGAGTTTCGAGAAGGGGATGTGTTTTATTTAATAAGGAGAGAAAAACAAGCATCTCAGAGTAGAAAATAATTGTTCAAAATTATTTGTCTTATACCTACTTCTTATTTGTATGTTCGGAAAAGTTTTATTAATGATGTAGGAGTAAGTATCTACAAGGGTGTGTCTGATAAGTGTGTGCTGACTCTTTACTTGATTCACTAAATATTGATATACTCATGAAAAAGTTGGAGGAAGAATTGTATGTAGCTGATCGAGAGATAGCGACTGCATTATTCTTAGCAATCAAGATGAGGAAGCCGCTCCTAATTGAAGGAGAGCCAGGCTGTGGCAAGACTGAGATAGCCAAAGTTTTGGCAAAAATTTTAGGTACAGAGTTAATCAGGCTGCAGTGCTACGAAGGGCTCGAAGTATCTGATGCGATTTACGAGTGGAACTACCCACGACAGTTACTATACATAAAGATGGTTGAGAATAGAAAAGAACCGAAAGATGTCGAGGAAGAGATTTTTAGTGAAAAATATCTCTTAAAGCGTCCCCTCCTTAAAGCGCTCCTGAGCGATTGTGAGGTCCCTCCTGTGTTATTGATAGATGAGGTTGATAGGGCCGACGAAGAATTTGAGGGATTTCTGCTAGAATTTTTGGCAGAGTATCAAATAACTATTCCTGAGATAGGAACGATCAAGGCAAAAAATCAGCCGATTGTAATTCTTACGTCTAATAGGACTAGAGAGATTGGTGACGGCTTAAAGAGACGGTGTTTATATCTTTATATCTCCTATCCATCTATGGAGAAGGAACTTAAAATATTGAAAATGAAAGTTAAATCTATCGATGACTCAGTCGCTGAAAAGATTGTAAGTTTTGTGAACTTGATCAGACAGAGAAACGATATTTTAAAGAAACCAGGCGTGGCCGAGACCCTTGATTGGGCGAAAGCGCTAACCGAGCTCGGTGCTAAAGAATTCAATAAAGAGATCGTTAAGTCAACATTATTATGTATTATAAAGACACAGGAAGATATCTCAAGAATAGACGTAGAATCAATGCTGAACATGTTGTCGAGTGGTGCATAATACTTGTACGATTTTATTGTAGAGCTGTCAAATTTATTAAGAAAGAGTGGAGTAAGGGTAGGTGTCTCTGAATCATTAGACGCATGTCAAGCAGTTAATTTATTATCAAATTATGATTATGAAACAATCATGACAGGAATAAAAATAACCATGATTAAGGATTACTCGAAATATTCTATTTTCGAAAAATTATTCAAAGAAATGCTTCAGGCACTGATAACTGCGAATGGAAATATAGGAATGGGCAATATAAGTGGACAGATAATGAGTAAAACAGCTACATATGGTAATGCTGGACAAGCTGAGAATACTTCCTCATCTGATAAAGCTGGTAAAAACACGATAATGTATAGCCCTGCTGAAGTACTGCACAAGAGAGAGGTTAAGCCAATCGATTTAACAAAGATAAAGACAGGAAAGAGAATTATGAAGCGTCTAAGGAGAAAATTTGCAATACTCCCAGGCCTGAGGTGGAAACCATCAAAGAAGGGAAACATTGATTTTGTGAGAACCTTTAGGTCAAGCCTTAACACTTTTGGAGAGATAATTAAGATAAAAAAATCAGAGAGAATAAAAACAAGAGTCCATTTAGTGGCATTTCTCGATATAAGTGGGTCTATGGATAGCTATAATGACTGGCTGGTAAGGGCAATGTATCTTTTTAGCAGATTTGACAAGAGGGCAGAAATATTTGTCTTCAGCACAAGATTGCTAAGAATAACTGATTTATTAATGACTTCTTCGCTCGACGAGATTCGCAGAAGATTGTCTCAGTACATAGATCTATGGGGAAGTGGCACCAGAATTGGATATTCATTAAAGACATTTCTGGATAATTATGGATCAATGATTGGCAAGAATTGGATCGCGATAATAGTAAGTGATGGATGGGATACAGGCGATATAGATTTATTAAGAATTGGAATGGAAAACCTACGGATGAGAGTTTCAAAGATAATATGGCTTAATCCTCATGCGGATAGGCTCAACTTTAGGCCACTAACTATTGGTATGCTCACAGCTTTGCCATACATAGATGTATTGGCTGGTACAAGTGTAATTGAGGATTATAGAGCATTCTTGAAGTTCTTTGGAACATATATAAAACCTGATAAGTATAGATCTTCACGTATGAGATATGCGTAATAAAGGAATCACTTCTTTTATGGAGATCTCTGACGCCGTTAATCTATTAATAAACAATGCATTAACTATTTCAAGAATAGTTAAAGGAAGACCATTCAGCTTGATCGGTAGACCACTCGCTAATGCAATCACTTCTCCTGTCGATAGGCCTCCTCTCGATATGTCTCATGTCGATGGCTTCTCGATAAGGTCTATCGACTCTATTCATGCTTCCAAAGAAAACCCTGTCAGACTCAGGATTGAAGGATGTATTAAGCCATCACAAAACTTTAAACCAATCGAGCCGGGCAAAGCGGTAAAGATCTATACAGGTGGTTATCTGCCACCCGGTGCGGACACAGTTGCACCCATAGAGGAAGTGGAGGTAGAAGGGAATGATTTACTAATTTTTAGAAGTTATCACCCATATGAAAATGTAGATAGAAAGGGAAGCGATGTGAAAAAGGGTGACATATTATCTTATGAGAACGAGATTTTAACTTCAACCAAAGCAGCATTGTTTGAAGCACTAGGCATATATGAAGTTAGTGTCATAGATAGACCAGTAGCTGGATTACTCACATTCGGAGATGAATTAACAGATGTTCCCGAGGAGGCTAAGAGTGGAAAGACTCTAAATTTTTTATCACCACTCATAGAGCAGATGCTCAACAATCTTGGATGTAATGTCAAATACTATGGAATAGTGCCTGACGATGTTGAATTAGCGAAGAGAAGAATAATGGAGGCGCTTGAGGAGTGCGATTTAGTATTGACTATAGGTGGGTCAAGCGTGAGCGAGATAGACGTCGCCTCGTTAGCATTAAAGGAAATCTCAGAAATCTTCGTTAAAGGTCTAAAATTACAACCAGGAAGAGTGGGAGGCTTTGCAATTATGAACCGAAAACCAGTCTTTACGCTTCCCGGACTAATCCATTCGACAGTAAATGTCTTTAACTACATAGTTGCTCCATTAATATGTTATATTCAAAAAATAAATTATCAATCCCTGATCGAGAAACTTGAGGCAAAGTTAAGTCAAGACCTAACATTAAGAAAGTGGATAAGTTTTAGAAGAGTTGTATGGGTGAAGCTAAGAGCTATGGGAGACGAATTCATGGCCGTGCCTCGGCATGGCCAATCTTCACTAATATCTCTTATTGGGCTCTCAGATGGATATATCGAAGTCCCGCCGTCCATAGAATGTCTTAAAGCGCAGAGTAAAGTAATGGTTTATAGACCTGCTTGGATGGACCCAAGAATTCTTAAGTAGTCATTTTCACTAAACCCTGATAATTTAATTATTTACCACTTTGATATTCAACATAGATTGAGAATCTTTAAAAATGAGGAGAAGCTTTCGCCTGAATATGTACCGTCGAGACTCCCCCATCGAGAAGAAGAACTAAACCTACTCATTACTTTCTTCTCGACCCATATTTATGGCAAGAAAGGATATAGCGTCAGAGTACTAATAACAGGGCCCGTCGGAGCCGGAAAGACTGCGCTTAGCAAATTATTTGGAGCGAAGGCTGAAGAAATAGCGTCACATGCTGGAGTAAACCTGAGATATATTCACATTAACTGCAAGATACATACAACTCTCTTCTCTCTTCTTAAACGAGTTGTAGATGCTTTAAGATCACCTATTCCTGGAAGGGGATTATCAAATGAGGAGCTTCTCCACAGCTTGATGAATTATTTAGAGAATAAACGTCAGACCTTAATTCTAGGACTTGACGAAGTGGACGGACTAATTCGAGAAGAGCCAGAGGCACTATACTTGTTAAGCAGAATATCAGAAGAGAGAGACGCAGTACCTAGATTATCACTCCTCATGATTAGTAGGAATGTCGAGGTACTGAATATTCTTGATGAGAGCACTAGAAATTTGCTTCAAAATAATGTATTGTATCTATCAGAATATAATGCTGACCAGTTAAGAGACATTATTGAATATAGATGTTCTGAAGCATTTATTGAAGGAGTAGTGACGCCTGAGGTTCTCAGCTTGATAGTAGATATGGCCGCCGAGAGGGGTGATGCAAGGTATGCGATTGAAGTATTATGGAGAGCCGGCAAATTTGCTGAGAACGAAGGTGTCGATAAGGTATCTCCTGAACATGTTAGGAAGGCCGCTGCAAGTGTTTATCCAGCCATAAAGAGGGAGAATCTCGCTCACATTTCTCATCATGAGCGATTAATTCTTCTGGCAACTACTAGACTGCTGATGAATGGCGCGAAGTCTCACATCACATCGTCTGAACTATACTCGACTTATAAGGTTGCATGTGAAGAATATAGCACGTTTCCTAGAGGCTACACTAGGTTCTGGGAATACCTTCAAAGACTCGAAGATATAGGATTCATCAGAATAAGGGTCTTAAGCGAAGGAATAAGGGGAAGGAGAAGCTACATCACACTACCAGAAATCCCTGCATCAATACTTAACAGAGAATTAAAAGCACTACTAGAAAAAAGAAAAGAATAAGTTTATTAATAATTAATCAATTAATTAACCCATTAATATAATACTTATATATAGGAAAACATTTAGTACACCTGAAGAAGCATGTCAGCTTCAGAGATTAAATTTTCTAGACGTGAAGCCCTCAGCACTGGTGCTAAAGTAGCCATAGGTGTGGTGGGCGCCGCTATAGTTGGTGGCGTAGCTTATGCACTTTATCAACAAGCGGCTGTGCCTCAAAAAGTAAAACTTGAATTTACTGTGTGGAACTATTCAGTAGAGACGATACGTGACAATATTCAGAAGTTTATGCAACAATATCCAAACATAGAAGTCGTACTTTACGACTTTAATTGGCCTGACTATCCATCGACGATGGTCCAGAGATTTACTACCAAGACCCCAACTGACGTATGTTATAATGGTGAAGACTGGCTAGCCCAATGGGCGGAAGCAGGATGGGTAGTCCCTCTACAAGATTATTGGGACAAATACACTGTGAAGAAGAAATTTAACGAATATGTAAACGACATGGTGCCCTTTGCAAGAGAATCAATGACTTACAAGGGAAAAATCTATGGATTACCCTACTATTCAGATATGTTTACATTCATGTACAATGATAAAATACTAAAAGATAATGGTATAGAAGTTCCTCAGACATGGGAGGATGTACTAGATGCATCTTTAAAACTAAAAGAAAAGGGGATAAAGTATCCTTACGTGCTACAGTATCAGGCAACTAATCCATTTGACTTCTATGCAGTATTCTCTGGAGCAATGGGAAGGGGAGCAAGGTTATTTGACGAAGACCTTAACCCGATATTTGCATCAGAAGACCATCCATTCTACGAGCACTTGCAATGGATAGTAGACGGAATCCACAAATATAAGATCGTCAATCCTGATTACCTTGCTACACATGAAACTGATGCCGCGAAAAAGATGGGCGCAGGAGAAGGCGCATTTACGGTTCTTGCCAAATATATGCTGGCAGCCATGAACGCACCCGGATCTTCACCAAATGCAGGAAACTTTAGGCTGGCCCTAATGCCTGGAAAGACACATGAAGCATATGGCTTTGCAAAGATGTATAACATAACCCGTATGTGTGTTGACAGAGGTGACGCTGCTATTCAAGCTGCAATAACATTCATAGAATATTTCGGCGCCAATGATAGCCCTGTTCTAAAAAGATGGGCCGTAGAAAAAGGACTAGGATTCGGTTTCTTATCGCCCTACAGCGATCCCGATATCGCTAAGTCACTAGTCGAATATTATGGTCCAGGAGCAGATAAATCAATAAAGGAACAGGCATCGATTGCTAAGACCATACCACATCCCGTTTGGTTCGGCCAATGGGTAGACTATAGCATTAAAGAAGCTATCGCAAAGGCGTTTGCGAATGAAATTACTGTGAAAGAAGCAGTAGACAGAATGGCTAAACGCGCAAAAGAACTCAGGGGATAACAAAAATTTTATTTATTTTTGGTACTTCTTTTTATGATGGGTGGTTGGAATGGTTATTAATACAAAAAGAACTAAAGTGAAAGAACCATCCCCGTATATTTTCATACTTCCCACATTAGTAATCGTCGGCTTCTTCACACTTTATCCCTTCTTTCATGCAATATCAATGAGCCTAGTTAAGTATGTCATATATGAGCCAAAGACAATCGGAACCTTCATAGCTCTTAAAAATTACGAGGAAATAATCAATTCAACATATTTTAGCGAAGCGATAATTAATACCTTGATATTTACGACAGTTTCGGTCATGATTATTGTCGGCGCGGCACTTGCAATAGCTCTTATTTTAAATCAAGGATTGAGGGGATCAAATATAGTTAGAGTTATAATGCTAATTCCATGGGCAATACCTCCTGCAGCTGCAGGACTTATTTGGCGATTCATGTTTCAAAGCTTTGGCTGGATTAATAAAGTGCTCGTCGACCTAGGTATCTGGAATGAGCCGTTTTATTTCTTGTCAGCTCCTAGAAGTGTTCAAATAATTTTTGCAGTGATTGCTCAAATGTGGCAGCAATTACCATTCTGTGTTTTATTAATATTGGCAGTTTTGCAATTAGTTCCTAAAGATGTGATAGACTCATCCGAGTTGGATGGGGCTGTAGGCATCTCTAGGCTTAGACATGTTACACTCCCATATCTAAAATCGGCTCTTGCAGTAGTTGCTGCCTATCAGGCGATACTTGCATTAACTACTTATGACATGGTTTACACATTTGCAGGTGGAACTTACGGATTAATCTCGTACTACGCATTCGCCGAGATGTTTCAATGGGGCAACTTTGGACACGGAGCAGCGCTAGCAGTAGTACTAGCCATCATGACGCTGCTCGTCATTTTGCTAATATTAAGAATTGTGCCGCCTGAAAAACTTTACAGATATTCCTTTACAGGTGAATAATGATGAGGATTAGATACTTGATAAGCTATATAGTCATTGCAGTTTTCCTACTTTATCTCTTTTTACCAATAGCCTTCTGCATAATCGGTAGCATTATGCCAGAAACCGAGTTACGGTCACCCCCCGGCAGTAAGTTATGGTTTGCACGAGGCCCCACTACAGTTTATTACCAGTATGTCTTCTTAGCTCCTTTTGGATTTGAATTCCCATCTCAGGACCCATATATACGTTATGAAATAAGATCACTTGTGATCCTAAACATAGCTTACTTTGGTAGAATTCTTCTCAACAGTGTAGTTGTTGCAAGCGCGGTGGCAGTGACGAACTTCTTCTTAGCGTCTCTAGCGGCCTTTGCTTTTACTAGGTTTAATTTTAAAGGAAGGACCAGTCTTTTCACTTTTGTACTAATTAGCAGGTTATTGCCGCCAGTAGTCCTAGCTGTACCATACTATGTCCTTATGCAGATTCTTGGGCTGGTAAACAATTTAGCATCAATAATACTCGTCCACATAGTATTGTCACTCCCATTCTCCATCTGGTATCTAGTTCTTTATTACCGCACAATCCCAATAGAAATAGAAGAAGCATCAAGAGTTGATGGGGCATCATTATGGCAGACCATTCGGTACATCACAATGCCTGTTGCCGGGACTGGATTAATTGCCATAGCATTATTCTCATTTTTGACATCTTATAACGAATTTCTTTTTGCTCACTTTCTGCTCGGACGTATTGACGTTCAAACAGTACCAGTATTCGTGGCTTCTATGGCCACCGCAACCGATGTATATTGGGCAATGATGTATTCAATTCTTACATTAACAATGCTGCCGATGATAGCTGCAGTCCTACTTATTCTAAGGTTCATAAATATCTCACAACTTGCAGGCGCGATGAAGTTCTGAAGCTGAATCTTACATTTATTCCAAGTACATTTACTTTCGAATGCACAAAGTGCGGTAAGTGTTGCTACCCAGCTGGACTTTCACTTACTGCGAAAGAATTTCAATATTTTTTGAAAATAATTAGTAAAAGAGAACGATTTATACTTACGACAAACCCGCCATTCTTATATAAATTCCAAGTCGGTGGAAGATGTCCTTTTTTATCTGAAAATAAATTATGTATAATTTATCAGAATAGGCCAATTGTATGCGTATCATTTCCATTGACCTTTGAGTATTTACCTGACGGTAGATTATTTGTGAACTTGATTAGATGCGAAGGAATCGGAGTGGGAGATGAAATAGTTGATCTCAATTTTGTACTAAAAACAATTGAAGAGATCAAAACGAGGGAACCTAATTTTTTCGACGACCTATTAGTAAATAAATTACAGCAAAATCCTTTTGTCCCATTTTACACATTTAATCATTATGTCTCCTATGATTCGAAATTAAATTTTAATAGATACTTATCCATTTTGTTAAAAGATTATGCCAAAAATCATCGCAATTTAAGAACCTACTTACATTCTTTTATTCGGTCAGTCAGACAAGCGATAGAAAATACATTAAATTTAAAAAGACTTAAAAATGTTGACCGTCTACTGATACTTGACGAAGACTTAGAGGTTTTGAAAGATGAAATAAAGTCATATTTTTCTCAAAAATTTGACGAGAATCTCAAAATAATTAATCATTTTATCGAAGAGGCTGAAGCCGAAGCGAAGAAGACGGGCATATGTGAAATCTATTTAAACGGGAAAATTAAAAAATTAAAAATTAATGAATATGCTAAATTGAATTTTGATTTAAATTACGAAAGTGCCTCAAAATTTCAGGTCTCTCAAGTGTATTTCAGGAAAGAATTCGAGCCCAATGCGTTTGAAACTATTATTGATTACATCTCTGAAGTCATGGTTCGGGTGGGGCCTGGAGGATTTCCAATCGATATGCCTATATCAATCATGCTTGACGTTTTAGGTGAATATACAAATAACTTGGAGTTTAGATGCAACTTATACTCGGGCAAGTCAGAGGTTGTGACTTTAAAGGAAGCTAAGAAATCCATTGAAGATCTCGATACGAACTTTGCTCTAGCATCAATCTATAGTGCTAGAGCAAGGACATTTACTTTTTAATTATTGAGCATTTTTTAAGTTTTTCTCTTTCTTGGTCTCTGAGACGTCTTGACGCTCTCCACTTTTTCTTTATCCTTCGTCAAGCTATTCTCATCCATCACATGAGGAAGCAGGTTGTCCCCAATTGAAGCTATGGCTATTTCTTCATTGTCTAGTTCGTAATATTTTGCTATATCTGTCTTGCCTGAACCTAAGATTGCACGTATGAACGGCATCATCTCTGTCGCGGCCTTTCTCTGAGACATCTTCGACTTCATCGCGAGTTTTCTTAGAATTGACTTTATTTTTTCTCTTTTTTCACGTGTCTCTTGCATGAATCTTATTTTGGATGGAAACTCAAATCTTCCTCCCTTATCCGAGGTTTTGGATTTTACGATTCCTGGCCCTGAGCCCAGTAATGGGATTGCGTATTTGATATAGTCCCATCTCTGTAGTCTATTTGCCCTAGAATAGTGAAGATCGGCTAATGCAAGAAATTCATACGATTCAAATAATGCCTGAGGGTCTTTTATTTGGTTGGGCAAATTATCAATAATCCAAGTAAAGAGTGTGTCTAAATCTACATCTAGATTCATGGTAACATTTCTACCTGAAATCACGTTTGTTGCACCAAAGATTTCGGCCAAGGCTTCAAAGACAGATTTGGTCCTGTCCCTTGTAGAGACAACATTCTTTAACTGCTCGACTATTCTCTGATCTGCTGTCAAAAATAATTGTAGATCATTAATTGCGGATCTGAGGTCACCATTGCTTCGAGAAGCTATAAATTTTAATAACTCATCACTGACCTTAACGCCCTCTTTTTCTGAAATTTTTCTGAGATGCGACATGATTTCATTTTGTCTTATATGGGAAAATTTTATTAATAATGACATATTTCTAAGGACTGCTAGTCTTGGATCCCATGGATCATTAGCTACTAGGACTATTGGAATATTCGTTCTTGGAATTATGCTTGCAAGAGTATTTATCCCCCCAGTAGCCTCTGAGCCATATGCACCATCAACCTCGTCTACGAGGATTATTCTCTTTCTAGTTCCTGCTAATGTTGATTGTTTTGACGCCTCTGCTATAATTGCTTTTATTTGTTCGGCACCCCTTCTATCGCTTGCATTTACCTCTATTAGGTCGTAACCATGCTCCTTGGCATATGCTATGACAAGTGAGGTTTTCCCGACTCCTGGCGGACCTACTAGGAATGCTGATTTTTTAATAGGCTTCCCCGCCTCCCACGACTTCATCCATTCGAGGAAACTCGAGACTGCTTCCTTGTTACCTATTACTTCTGAGACACTTCTGGGACGATACTTCTCCGTTAGGGGGATCGACATTTTATTTATTTCCTCTCTTTAGTTAAGGAGTAGAGATAGGATAAAAGCATCATAAACTGAACCTCTGGTGTTGCGCCTTGTGATAATCTATAATCAACCTCACCTATGAGTGATAGTAACTTCAGCTTATCCTCCTCCTTTATTGGTAGGTAAAAAGATTCTCGGTATATTTGGGCTATCAGGTCGCGTTCAGATACTCCATCGACGTATAATTTTTCTCTCAGTAATTTTCTGGCCTCTTCAAACTTCCCTGCGAGGGATAATTCGAGAATTTTCCTGGCCTCTCCACCTGTAGTTATTCCTGCTACTCTGAAGATTAAATCATCATCAATATTACTGCTATAAGATGCGGCTGTCTGAACCATGTTTATGGCTCTTCTCAAGTCGCCTTCGCTGACTTCAAACAATGCCTGAAGAGCTTTCTCGCTGATTTTTAATCCTTCAAGTTGGGCTACCCTCCTTATTGCTTGAACCATATGCTCCGGATTTATTGGTTTGAATCTAAAAACAGCGCATCTTGATTGTATTGGCTCGATAATCCTATTTGAGTAATTCGCAGCCAGAATAAATCGACAGGTCGTTGAGTATTGCTCCATCACTCTCCTGAATGCGTGTTGAGCGTCCGCCGTCAGCTGGTCGCTTTCATCAAGTAAAAGTATCTTGAAACCTATTCCGCCCATAGGTATGGTTCTAGCAAAGGTCTTTACTTTTTCCCTTATGATGTCAATTCCTCTCTCATCGCTAGCATTTATCTCCATGAAATGGCCATCTTCAATATATCTATCTCCAAATAGGTCACGGGCAAATGCGTGTGCAGTAGCCGTCTTGCCAACTCCTGGAGGGCCTGTGAATAACATATGCGGTACAGTCTTAGTCGAAAGTACTGTTTTAAGGCTCCTGACAATCTCTTCCTGGTTTATTATTTCGTCAAGAGTTTTAGGGCGATACTTTTCAACCCATGGAATTGTTTCCTGAATAGTCATGCCTATTAGACTATTTTACCTCTGACTTTTATCGTTTCTCTCAAAAATAATTTTCATAATAGCATTATCCATATTTTGATATTTTGGACGCGAAGTACCTATATATTGGATAATTTGATGAAGAGACAGCAATTAGCAATGACTGACATGATGTTAAGATGTATCTGCGGACAGGTGTTGACACCTGACGTGATGATTATAAAGGTAGGCTCAGGCTCTGCAGAGATACATTGTCCTAATCCGCGCTGTAGACTGGGAATTATTGGGACTTACACCGAATCAAAAATCAGGAAAAAATTGAGGCTCGTTAAGATGGTTGAGGAATACAACATGCTATTTATGGGGAGTGAAGACTTACAAGACACTCTTAGACACTGGGAGAGGGCAATTACTGATAAAATTTCGCGTAATAATTCATGATCAAACTTAATAGATTGATGCAAGAGCATTTAACGGGGATAGGTAATCCTAAAGTATATTTATCTCGCATTTCATGTTATTATTGAGCTGGTGTGTTAGTATACAAAGGGATAGAAATTTATTGGCTTGGCCATGATGGGTTCAGATTAAAGTCTCCTAAAGTGGAAGTCATAATTGATCCTTTTAAGCTCCGAACTAGGACGAAGCGTCCAACAGATTTAGTATTTATAACTCATGACCATTTTGATCATTGCTCAGTCGAAGATATAAGAAAGATAGCTGAGGCGGGCAGGACCATTGTTGTAGCTTCGGAGAATTGCAGGAGCGCTCTCAGAACCTTAGCCGTTAAGGAAAAATTGTTTGTTTCTCCTGGCATGACCGGTGAGTTGATGGGTGTACGCTACTCAGTGGTCCCAGCATATAATGTAAATAAGTTTCGGGCGCCAGGAGTAGTATTCCACCCTAAGGAATATGGCGGTGTAGGCTACATCATAGAATTAGATAATATAAGGATTTATCATCCTGGAGATACTGACCTCATAGAAGAAATGAAGACGTTGGGAAGAATTGACGTCGCTCTGCTTCCTGTGAGTGGTACTTACGTTATGACTGCTGAAGAAGCTGCTAAGGCAGTAGGCATCATTAAGCCCGACCTAGCAATACCGATGCATTTTGGAGAAATAGTTGGTTCAGAAAAAGATGCTCAAACTTTTAAGTCAAAAGCTAGCTGCAGAGTAGAAATCCTAAAACCAGAAGAATAGGTGAGATTTAATTGAACTGTACTAGTCACAACATGATTTATGAAGGGATAGTCAA
>JAWBQR010000016.1:0-21470 GCA_038845265.1 Nitrososphaerota archaeon
CTTATTCCTAATTGCATTAATTGGATTTGCTGAATCTATTACTCATTTTGGAGCCATAACTTCTGCCGATAGCATACAGTATTTCAACGTTACTAGATTTTTATTAGGAATACAAATTAATAATTGGGATCCAAAGTTATGGGTAACTAGGCCGCTTATACCCGCTTTAGCGACCCCGCTAAGCCTGATATTAGGACTCCCCGCTGCCTACGGCATTATTAATACCATTTTCGTAATTCTATCCGGTATTCTCTATTATGAGCTTGCTTTCAAATTAACACAATCCAGCAGAGGATCACTAATAGCTTCGATAATGCTTTTAACATCATTTATAACTATTTCATACGGTGCTGCATCAGGAAAAGAAGCTGGAGGGATATTCTTTCAGGTCTTGGTTACTCTCATTGTTTTGAGTTCTCCCAAAGGTTTAATGAAAGCTGCTTTAACAGGATTGATCTCTGGGATTGGTGGACTAGCTTATGAGACAGTTTATGTCAGTGTTGCTTTCGGATTCTTTCTATTTCTATTTAGAAAAAATTACAGAGAAGCATTCATCTATCTATTAGCCTCGCTTATTCCACAGATTATTCCACCAATTATTGGTGGATATAATATTATTGAAAGATATCTCGTGGCCTCAATTTTGTATGCTAAAAGCATTAATATGTATGATGTATTTACCTGGTTTGACTTAGGTAATAGAGTATCCCAATTTATCGTAGCAATCTCACCGTTAGGCACAATTGCTTTGTTTATAGGGTTTCTTCTGGAAAAGAGAGAAGAAGCAATGTACATATTTTACTTAATGTTTATTACCTCACTAATTGCTTGGTTTTCCTGGCCCCCAAATACTGCTAGAATAACCATAGTATTTTTCCACTCAGTCTTTTGGTTAGCAGGATATGGATGTAAGTCATTGGCAGAACTTTTAGCAAGAAAACCCATATTAAAATATTTGTCAGAAGATACATGGATAGCATTGCTACTTATTACAAATATTTTATTTAATAATTGGTTAGCTTATCGTTGGTATCTCAATCCCTCATCATACACAAAAACATGGGGACCAGTAGAGGGACTATCAATTCCCAGCAGCGAAATGTTAAACTATCAATTATAGCAAACAATTAATTATTTAATTATTTCATAGAAAATATATTCCTGTCCTCGCATTTTTTAATGTAGTAATGAGTAAGCCGGGATAGACGATTCGGAGATGAATAGAAACATCGACAAAGAGATGAGGATAACCCAGCAAGAATTATGGGAAAGCATAGAAGAAGTGTTAAGCAATTTTTATAAAAATTTCAGATGCTTAACAGACGAATACCAGAACGAGCCGAGCCCAATAAATGGTAAAAGAGCTTTTTATATAGCCTCAAAGAATAAATACGTGATGAATGATAAGATGAGGCTAAGCCTCCAGTACGGAGACCTGAAGGCAGACTTTGAAGGCACACCAGAAGAAGTTACAAAGCTTCTAATAAGGTTCCTCGAGCAGAACATCCCAACGTACTCAATCGCCCGCAGAATAACACTGACAGTCGACCTTGAATCCCTAGTAGACGCGGTCGAGACATATATCGGGTACAGCAAGGATGACGGATTCTTCCTAAAGCCAGGATTCCAGCAACTCCCATCATCAGACCAGATTCTACTCCTACTAGCGAAGCGCTACCTAGAAAACATCTGGGGAATAACACAGACACCAGCCATGAGTATGCGCGAAATATCCGAAAAACTAGGACTAAAAGAAGGAACATCATCATCAAGACTCACAGAACTAATAAGAAAAGGAATGGTGAGAAGACTTGAGAGAGGCGACTACACAATCACGACTCTAGGCCTCCAAGAACTCATGAAGCTAAAAAAACAAGAAAAACCCTAGGCCACCTCAGCGCCCAGGCCGCCCTCACCCTGCTTCTCCTCGACCTCGCCACCAACAACTGCCTCCCTCCCCTGCCTCGCCCGATACGTATACCTACGAGGCACACCCTCCCTCACAAGCCGCTCCTCCCTAACCAAATCAAGAAGACCATGCGCAATAGCCGTCGAATCATAAGAATACCCCCTACGCCCAATCTCAGCCACCACATCCGACAAACTCCTCGAAACCGAAAACCAACCCTCATCAATAAGACGCTCCAAAATATCCCGACAAGTAGTCACCCTACGCCGCTCCCCAACAACCCTACCCTCAACCTCCTGACGACCCAGAGCCGCAACAACCCTCCTAACCGCCTCCTCAAGCTGATCAGGAGAAGCCTCAATCTCGACCGTCGCATTCCCGACCGTAATCTTAACCCTTATACGCTCACTGGTGTTCATTTTGACCATCTTGCGCAACATTAATAAACAACCAACAACAACTAGTAATGGCGACAAAAGCGATGATGAACAACATAATGCTCAACCTGAACACCAATATTCAACAAGAAATGCGCCTATTTATGGATTACTCAGAAGAATGCACACTAACAATCCAACAACTCAAAAACACAAGAATCAAAGAAACAATGAAAAAACCAAACCTCAACGAAAACGAAGAAGACAACACACAACTACTAATAGAGCCAAAAAACATCAAACCCATAAAAATCACACCAACAGAACAAAAACACACAATCGCAATAGACGCATCAGTCATAAGACTAGCAGACTCAGCAAAAGGCACCGTAATAGCACTAAGAGGAGCAATAATACATCGATCAAACAACATAAAAGTCGAGATCATCGGACCAATGATAAGGTTCATCAGCTACGAAGGCATGACAACCATAACAAACATAGAAACAACAATCAAGACAGAACTAAAAATCTTCGAAAGACTAATACAACACTACGCAGCAACAAAAAACAAAAACGCAATAATACTACTAGACCATTCACTCACAATCACGCCCGACAAGCCCGGCAACCTACTCATAGACATACTTGAAAACGCCAGAAACAACTCAAACATAGTCATGGCATTCTCAAAAGACAGCGGCATAATACTATCAGGAAAAACGCTATTCAGCATAGACGCAAACGCAGAGCCACCATTCATAATCGACCTGACAGATTCCATCAAGTACAAGACAACAACACTAAGACTCGCAGGAAGCACATACCTATCAAGACTCTCAAAACAAATGTTCCCATACCGCGTAGATGTTTATCCACGCACAGCAGCGCTACACGGCTTCGGATCTCTAATCCTATCAGATGCACTAATATATGGATATCCAGAGACGCTCTCGATCGCTCATTCAATGTGCTCCTTCACTTGGCTCGACGTAGTTGGACTTCAGAGAGCGCTTGTAAAAGATACTTCAGCAATCCTCATAGATGAGCCTGAATGCAGGACTGCTATATTATCACCATTCTCATAAATGATGAGAATTGAAGATCCTTCGAAAGCATAACAATACAGTCGAGATCCTTACTCTGCCCGGAGATGCTGAATTAGAGAGAGGAGATTTTTTGCTTGCAAGTGAGGGAGAAAAGTCCTTATTACTTCAGGTTATAGATGAGGAGTATGCAGATATACCTGGAGTTTTAGAAGATCTTTTAAGAGAGATATCCATCGAGTCGATGGATGAGACTAGGCTCTTTGATCCATTTAACATATCTTCACTGACAATGGTAATTAGAGATTCGAGAATAATCCTCACGAAGATAAGAGCAGTCATAGATAATGGACGATTATCCATGGGCAAGGTCTGGATGCCCTCAAGATTTAATGCAAGACTAGTAAAGGCAAGTGTCAATGATGTTTTAAAAATTTTGGGAGGAAGAACGACAATACCTATACTAATCGGAGATGCGGGAGGCGAAGAGTTTTACATAGATGCAACGGAGCTTGAGGGAAAGCTTTCAATTATAACTGGTAAGAAGGAATCGGGAAAATCACATTTAGCGAAGATTTTAGCCACAGGGCTTACGACCCAAGGTGGAAGAGTGATTGTCTTTGATCTAAATGGTGAATATGTCAATCTGGGATTGCTTAAGTCTGGTAAGAGACACCCAGTAATGAGTGATAAAATTGTTGTCTTGGAGCCGACGATAAACTTTAGGGTTGGCATATCAGACATGGATCTAAATGTTATTCTGGACATACTTGAGCATGTATACGGTACTCCTATTACTAGTCTCCGCGAGTTTGCTAGGATATGGAACACCCTAACGAGCAGGGGAACAATTTCCCCGCACGAGCTGATTAACGCTGTAAGCAGATTTCCTATGAACGAAGCAGTAAGGGAGGCGCTGCTTAGTCGTTTATCTTCATTAATGAATTCTGGTTTTTTCATTGATGGTAAAGGAGATGGCTTGCTAGAGATTTTCTCTGAGCATGATGATGGTTTGTTACTTGTGATTAATTTAAGCAAGGTATCACCTCAGATTCGTCGAGTAGTGGTTGAGTATTTACTGAGTAGGCTGAGTTCGTTGCTGTTTTCAGGAACTATCCAGCCAATATTTCTTTTTGCTGAAGAGGCACACTTATACCTGAGGAATACATATTGGGAAGATATAGTTACGAGGATGAGGCATATAGGTATATCTCCAGTATTCATTACTAATCAGCCCGACACTATTCCAGAATTGATTTATCGTCAAGCCGACAATATTTTTTTATTCAATTTTACGAATGAGGCAGACTTAGAAGCGATTGCAAAGTATAGTCATGTTGATTCAGACACGATTAAGAAGATTTCTCCGTATCTTCAGAAGGGACAGGCCATAGTTATTGGGAAAGTAGTGTGTGGAATTCCAATTGTTCTGAATGTTAAGGATGTAGAATTGAACATGATGGGGGAGACGAAGCTATTTTTTAAGGCAAAACAAACTAATTAGTAGTAATATGCAAGCAGGTCTCGTGAGGATTCCTGAAGAGATACGTTTCGAGCTGTTAAGATTATATGTAGGCATAGAAGATATTATCAAGTCTAGGTTATTAGAGTTCCAGAATTTTGACAAGAATGATGTTGAGAAGTTGTTTTCAGAGATGAGTTTTTGCGTCCTTACTCCACAGTCAAGAGCAAAAAGTGCTGACGCAGCTGTGAGAGAGTTGGTTAAGGATGGATTATTGTTTAATGGCACATATCATCAAGTTGCTGACGTTTTAAGAAAATGGAATGTGAGGTTTTATGAGGCTAAGGCTCGTTATATAGTTCATAATAGGTATCTCCTTAAGGATAATGGAGCTATTTTGAAAAGTGCGTTAAGACTTAACTCTTTTGAATGTAGAGAGTTTTTGGTAGAAAAAGTTTGGGGCTTCGGATATAAAGAGGCTTCTCATTTCTTAAGGAATATTGGATTCACGGGTTTAGCGATTCTTGATAGACATATCCTTAGGAATATGAAGTATATGGGTGTCATAGATGAGGTGCCTAAATCATTGACTCGTAGCCGTTACTTTAAACTTGAGCAGATATTCATTGCTGCGGCCTACTCACTTGGGATAAGTCCTGAAAGTCTTGATTTACTGCTTTGGTATCGCTCGACAGGTGAAGTATTCAAATGAGCGCCTGTACATGGTCAGGCCAGAGCGGTATTAATCCGTCTGATGATCTTTTGGATTTTCTTAGGAGACTACCTGATATGGATATTGATGCATATTTAGAGGCGGCCTCGAAACCTCTTCCTGAATGTTTCAGGATCAATACTCTTAAACTTCCGGAGGAACGAGTGAAAAACTTACTAAAGGATAGGGGATGGAGTTTTGTAAAGATTCCTTGGGCTAGATTTGGTTACAGGTTGATGAGTGGCCCAGAGAGTGGGTTGGGTCTGTCTATGGAACATATGTTGGGACTTATTTATGTTCAGGGTCCTGTATCTATGCTTCCAGCCGAAGTGCTAGAGCCCAAGCCTGGGACCGCCGTGCTTGATTTATGTGCATCACCAGGTAGTAAGTCTACTCAGCTTGCACAATTGATGAATAATGAGGGGATACTTGTGTGTAATGATATTTCGGCTACCAGGATAAAACCACTTGTAGCCAATCTTCAGAGATGTGGAGTAATTAATGTCATTATTGTTCAATCCGATGGTCGGCTATTCCGAAACTGGTGTAAAGAACAATTTGACAATGTGTTGGTAGATGCACCATGTAGCTCCTTAGGAATATTATCAAAGGACTGGTCCGCTGCAAATAGATATTCAGAAAAACTCTCAAGAAGAATTAGCAGACTCCAGCAGTCTCTTCTAATATCGGCATATGATTGTCTGAAGCCTGGCGGACTCCTAGTTTACTCTACCTGTACGATTCATCCATTAGAAAATGAATGGGTGGTTACTCATTTACTGGATGAGAGGAGTGATGCTAAATTGTTGCCGGTCTCTGGGAATGGACTGAAATCACGGAAACCCCTTGAAGAGTGGGCAGGTGTAAAGTTCTCATCAGAGATAAAAAATTGCTTTAAGTGCTATCCACATGATAATGATGCTGAGGGGTTCTTTATCGCAAAAATTAAGAAGGAGATGTAAATCATGAAGGGAGTACTGACTGAGGAAGAGAAAAAGAAAGTAGAAGAACTTTTAGAGAATCAATACGGGATTAGTAATGCATTAAAAAACTACGTAGCCATAGTAAGTGGTGAAAACAGGATAAGAATCACTCATAAAGATGTCTTAGAATTTTCTTGGAAACTTAAAGGAGTTGTGAATATTGGTTTATACATAGCAAAACTCGCTGAGAACGAGGTGTCATTATCGATTGAGGGGACACAGCTTTTTTCGGGCCTAATTAGGAAAAATATAATTAATCTGACCATAGACGAGGCTGAGAAATGGATGCGCGGTGAGACTTTAAGGATTGAGAACGTTTCAAACTCTAGATACGTTGTCGCTAAATTTGATGACATTTTTTTGGGTACTGGGAGAGTCGGTAAAGATGGACTTATTTATCCACAAATACCGAAAAACCGCCTTACTGCTCAGAATCTAAGATCCGCTGAGAATCTTTGATTTTACTTCTTCAACGTGTCTTGGTAGCGAGCTCATAATCTCGCTTGCAAGAAGCGAGAATTGAAAAGTTGTTCCGTCATGTGGAAGGCTCTGATAGTATGCGGAAATATGTTCACCTCTCAGGCGCTCGTCAGTCGGAGCTGCCGCCTCTGACATAGGAACCTCTAATCCGGCGTCTATCACTCCTTTTATCGCTGCAAAGACTCTTGAACCGGGGACCGGACTATATCTGCCAATATCTGCGATAGCTTTCGTTATGCCCATCTCTACAGCCTTTTTACCCGCAATAAGTCCGGTTAGATATGCTGCTGGAATATTCTTAGTCCCAGCCTTCCAGCCATAAGAGGAGAGCAGTTTCGAAGTTACAGTCAACAGTGTACGATCTCCGCCAGGCCTTGACTCTACTATCTGGATAGTCATGTATCTATTAGAGCGCCTCACCACTACGCGAGGCAAACCAGACTTCACTAGTTTTAGACGTAGTCTATAGTCAGTTATGCCCATACGTTTTCTCCGCGGAGGAAACCTACGATAAAAGACCCGCTTTGGCATATCTTACACACCACATTAACTTAATGAGGTTTTTACAAGCTGGTTTTCCGTGAGGTATGCCTTGAGGTCTGCTACCGACTTAAATCTACCAGCCTTGATCTGTAGATATATCTTTCTATAGACACCTTCCTTTAATCGACCTGCATCCCTCAGAGATGCCAAGAATCTCCTCTGCGACCTTACCCTCATTATCCATCTTCTTTTTCTCGTAACGACTGAGTGCATTGCGCCCTTCCTTCTGCCGGGGCCACGTCTTTCCTTTACTCTAAGCCTCTGCTGCCCTCTTACTGGCTCAGCATATATTGCGCCATCTTTAATTAATGCCTTGATTTCTGCCCTAGTTATTGCATCTCTGATATCTTCAAGTCTTTCTTGATTAAACCTTATTCTATTCTCTCCACATTTCAAGATATCTGCTGCTAGTCTTTTTTGAATCTTTAACGACATTTAGGTGACACCTCTCGGAGGGTTAAGCACCCTTAATCCAGCAGAGAGAGCGGCTTCATATATTTTTAGCTTATTCCTTCTACCAAGTCTTCCAGAAATCCTCACGGCATGTATTGAAGGATCAAGCCCCTTCAAGTCGTCCTCTTTGCTGACGAGTACCTCCTTAAATCCAGATGGATGGAGACCTCTGTATTTTCTTGGACTTCTGTATCCTACTTTAACGAGTGGTGGCCAGCCGCTTACCTGAAGTCTCATTTTACTATCCTTCCCCCTAGGCCTGCGCCAGTTCTCCTTTAACCTGACATATCTCCACGACTCTTGTCTCTTGAATTCTGGTCTCTCCTTTCTAATCCTGAGTACTCTACGTGGAATCTTGACTGCGGCTTTGGGTTTCTTGACCACCTCTGTCTCCTCGCTCAATCTTATTTCTAAGCCCTTAATAACTCGCCATCTATAAAACCTTCCTTACTCTAAGTCTTGGACGCCCTAAAAATCATTTATTTCAAGCCATACTTGATAATTATAGATAGTCAATATGCTTGCAATCGTCATTCTGGCAGGAGGAAGGTCAAAAAGATTTGGAACAAATAAATTAATCTACAAAGTCGAGGGTGAAAGCATGATTAAACGTGTCTTCAAGGCAGCCTCAGAAATTACGCAAAATATTTACCTATCAGTAAAGGACAGGGCGCAGGCAGATATCCTACTAGGCGTCTGTGATGGGTTCAGCGGTGTAATATTGGATGCTTTCAAAGAAATTAATGGCCCCATAAATGGCGTAATTACTTCCCTGAATACATTAAGTTGCGGAGAAGTCGTGACTATTCCTGGGGATATGCCTTTTATTGATTCTAAGTCATTGTCTAAGTTTATCGATACATGTAAATCCCTAGATGCTAATTCTGGATCGATCTACTGGCCAAGTGGTTGGGTCGATGCCCTTATTCAATATCATAAACGCGAAAAAGCAGTAAAACATGCATCTCTATACACTATTAGGGGAGCAATGTCTAGGTCATCAGATATTCTAAGAGCATCAAAGAAAGTTTACTATATTCCAATATCTCACCTCACTAAAAATTACAGAACTTTTATTAACATAAATACACCAGAAGATTTATCGAAAAACAATACTGTGCTGTCTTATTCGATGCCTAAAATTAAACACGTTAAGGAAGACATTATAGAGAATTTTCTATTAGCAACAAACATGCTTAAGAATGATTTGCCCATGGCTGCAGAATACTACTTGTTCGAGGGAAAAAAATACGAAGAAGAAGAGCTGTATACGTTAGCCATGCATGCATACAAAGATGCAAAAATCTGTTTTGAGAAGCTTAACAAATATACTAGAGCAAAAGATTTAGATATGAAAATAGCACATATAAAATCTCTCCTAAATTATCATAGATGAGTGCATAATTTCAGACATATTACATTCATCCTTCGAGCCCAATAATCAGTAATATTGATTAATCATCTCACTAAATTGACTAGTATTTTTTCGCCTGCTTTAATTGTCTTGTCATTATCGACCAATAGGTATCCATTGACCCTTAGTAAACTGCTGAATGAAGATGGTCTTGACTTAAGAGGCACGGCATGGAGTTCTCCATTCCGCAGCTCTAGACTTATTAGGATGATGCTTGTCAATCCTGCCTTACCTTTTACATCAAGATCTAGAATTGCGGGACATGAATTGATAGATTCATTGACGCCTGACAGTAGATTAATTATTTTCTTTCCAAATATTTGATAACAGACATACATCGAGACAACATGTCCAGGCATCATCAATACTGGTATATTGTTGACTACAGCGTAACCGGTGGGCTTGGCCGGGTAGCATCTAACGCCGTGAAAAATAATCTTTGCACCACTTATCGACTTAATGGCTTTAGGGACTATGTCATTAGGCCCTATAGAACATCCACCAGTAGTAAATATAACATCGCAATTCCTCGAAAGCTCTAATAACTTATTCTTAAATTCAACTTCATCATCATGCACAACACTAATCGATACAACATCGGCGCCAGCTTCAAGTGACTTTCGCGAAATTATATATGAATAATTAATGGCTTCCAATCCTCTCTCCTGATATCCTTCAAATAGTTCATTACCTACTGAAATGATTGCTAGTCTCGGCTTACGAAAAACATGTATCTTTTCGAAGGAAAGCTCCATTAATAATCCGGTGATCTCTGGAGTTATTATGCTCCCAGCTTTCAGTAGCAATTCTCCTTCCCTCACCTCTTCACCTTTCTGTATGACGTCTTTTCCAGGCATGACTTTTTCGATTATACGCACGTATTCGCCCTCAACTTTAAAATTCTCAGACCTGACCACTGCGTCTGCTCCTCTCGGTAGAGCCATGCCAGTAGCTATAGGTACGGCCTCACCACTTCTTAACGAGTCAACATATGATTTCTTTAGATAGAGCTTAACTGGATTCTTATGAGATGCATGTAAAAGATCCTTACTATTGACAGCTATCCCGTCAAGTGCAGCTAATTCTTTTGGTGGCACATTGCTTGGCGCATATATGTCTTCAGCCAGAATTCTTCCAGGACTCTCCACTAAGCTTATCTCTTCTATGCATGGCTTGTAATTTATCAAGGATTCATGAATTGCTGCTTGAGCCTCCTCCAAAGTAATTAGACGGAGAGTAGATGTATATTCGTGCTGAGATTCGTGACCTTCCAAATCCTTCAATCTTATCCATGTAGGTGCGTCAATATAAAAAATAATTTATACACCCAAGTACTTAAAATGTAAAGAATTATGATTCTATCCCTACTTTCTTCTCATATAGATATATTCCGTCAAGATATTTCCGTGGATCCTTATCTTTAACTTTCGTAGTATTTTCAATAATGCCTGCTGCAAGCCCAACTTTCTCCTTATCCAGCCCGGTCAATATTATTTCGTCTCCTTTTACTGTCGCCTTGACGCCGTCTGGAAGCACTACCTTTCTGGGCACTTTTTCTCCAATAAAATTCTCGATCAACAACTCATTTCCCTTTATTTTTATGCTTATAGGAAAGTGAGATTGAATTATCTTCATCCTGTATGTAAAGCCCTTAGTGACGCCAGTAACCATATTTTCGATTATTGACCTGACTGTATTGAGTATAGCGATTGCGCGTCGTCCTCTCCCGTAGACTCTGATTTTTAATGTGTTCTCCGAGATGCTCATCTTAACTCCCGCATTAATAAAACTCTTCGTCAATTCTCCGAGCTTTCCTTTCACCGTAACTGTATTTGGTGAATTAAGACTTACCTGTACATCACTAGGTATTTGGACAGAGTCTTCGACAAACTTTAATTTGCTTATAGCCTGCATGTTTTTTCCTGCAATATGTATGAAAATCGGTACCTTTAATATGCTTCGCAATAATATCAGTACACGTATCCAAGTAGCTTGCCGCCTATTCTCATTTTTATTGCTTCGGTATGCGACATGACGCCTTTAGTAGTTGTTACAACTATTATTCCCACATTCTTGCTCGGTAGATAGAGCTTTGTCCATCGTTCATACTCGTCCTTTTTTACGCTTATCCTAGGCTTTATTGGTGCAGCCCTGTTTATACGTCCGAGAAGCTGTATAAGGACTTTTCCGCCTCTCCCATCTTCAATATATTCAAAAGCGCCTATGTATCCATGTCTCTGCAACGTTCTAAGAATATCTGTGATCAGCTTAGAGTAATAGTAAATACACTCTTTATTCCTGACGAACTCGTTGTTCTGCAATGTCGTAAATAATCCTGCAACGAGGTCCTTAGCAACCATGCTTAACACTACTTCTATGAGCGTCATAATTTAAATCTACAGCTATTTATTAGGATTAATCGAACAATCTGCGCCTAAGGTGCTTCAAATATGGGGACTGGAGACTACAAGTCATTAATGGCTCCTTAAGACGCATCTTCAATAAGGGGGGAGATGGTAGAGATACAGCTGGCTCTGATAGAAAGCTTTTCAATGTCCTTAAAGGAGAATGAAACAAAACATCATCAAAATACGGACTACCATATACAGTCAATAGTAAGGGAATTAATCGTATTTCGAACTCTCCCTCACCAATGGTCTTACTGAGAAATTCCCTCATAATGAGTATTCTTCGCTTCATTGCCGACTCAATTGTTTTGATGAGCCCAATTGTTATGCTTCGCCTCCATCGTTTACATTCAACTATATATAACGTATCTTCATTAAATGCCAATAAGTCAATCTGCGTCTTATTTTTCCCAATACTGATCTGAATATTCCTCATTATGTTCAGTCCGGCATTTTCAAAAATACGTGAAGTTAATTCTTCAAATAAGCTCCAATCAAGTGATACTGAGAGCACTTCTGGAGACACATTCATGCCGAAAAGAGTTACCGCTATTCTCAGTAGGTCATCAGAGCCAAGCATTTCTCCATCCTTCAAGTTAAATTTCTCAAAAACCCTTCTGACAACATCTCTCGAGGACCCTGACCATTCCTTAACCGTCTCGATAAATATAGGCCCAACTCTCGATGTTCTTAAAACACATAACAATACATTTCGCTCAACGGAAGAGATCTTCATCGGCCGGCCTAATAATCCTCCGCGCCCCATCCTCACTCGCCTTATATCTATATCCTCGTATTATTGCTACCGGCACACCCTCATCTGCCTGGCCCATAACAAGCTCAGCAGCAGATGCTAGTTCATCTGCAATGCAGATCTGCTTACTCCTCAATATTCGTCCATAAAGATCCTTCTCACCCCTTCTGTCCCAAATGGGCTCGATTCCGCTGCAACCTACAGCAACATTGATCGCCCCCCTGCGGAAGGGCCTCCCATGCGAGTCAGTAATTATTACAGCAACATGTTTTCCAGTCAAGGCTTCGATCTCCTTCCTAATAATTTCAGCAGACTTATCAGGATCAATCGGAAGGAGCGCCACCATTCCCTCGCCAACATTTGACAAATCTACACCGCTATTCGCACAAATAAAACCATGCCTAGTCTCGGTAATTATTACTTCTCCCCTCATCCTCACTATCCTGACCGCTTCCCGAAGGATTGCCTCTACATGTCTCGGATCCTTACCCGTAGTTGCCGCTATGTTTAGAGCATCCTGGCTTGGAATAAATTCGCTAAGCGAGTAAACCCTACCCTCTGCCTTTGAGACAATTATCTGTGTCACTAAAACTATGTCGTGATCCTCTATTGTCAGACCCATCCTGTTCACTGCCTCTATAATTATCTCACCGAGATTGTCTCCAGGCCTAATTAGTGGTATTCCGCTAACTCCAATAATCTCAATTTTTTGGACCATTTTCGTTCAGACCTGCCGTTTCTATAAATCATCTAAAAGCCAAGCTTCTCGAGACGTTTCTTCGATCGGATATTCAGGGCAACTTTAGGCACTGCTTCATGTGGTTCTTCCCTGTCCTCTGTTTTTCTCTTTACGAATAGAGCGCATTTGCCTTCAGGCAGTAACTTTAGCTGTGCACAACTCGCGTATGGGCATTTGTACCCGATACATGGAGAATTTACCCAGTTACACCATGGGGGGTCGCGACGAAAATCAAGAGCAACCTGCCCGGGCGATAGGAATTTTCTGCACCTGAAGAACCGGCAAAGAGGATTACATATAGCGGTCGGTTCCCTGCTTAGAACCCACTCCAACCTCTCTCCCTCAACCGTTTTGAATAAAATAGTAATAGTCTCAATATATCTTTTTTATTTGAGTTCAAACCTGAAAACTCTTAACCGATGTAGTATATTTTTTGCCATGCAATGCTCCTCTAGTCCTTTTCAGTATTAGAACTGCCGAGGATATAAGTATAGACAAGAAGAATAAAACGGCTATCAACATTACGAAAGTGTCAATACTCACTAGTCCACCACCAATTGATATCCCCCGTAATCTAATTATTTCCATCCCGGGCTGAGTGACAATCAATCTCCTTCTCTCTACTATCTTTCCATCATAAATTAAGTCTATAGTAATCATGCCTCTTGAGGGCACCATGAAGCTGTACTCGCCTTTGCCTGTCCTTGTTATCAATAATTTTTGTCCAGCCTTGTATGCAGCTACTTCTATGTTCTCTATAGGTGCTCCTAGCCAGTCTAAAACCTTTATGGTAAGATTGATGTCAATTCCCCTAACAGTAAGTCTCAGTTTTTCTTCCAAAATATTAACTTCTCCGGAATCAATAACTTCGTCAAGATACGTGATTGAGTATGTATGGCGTCCTGGGAAAATCTTGACTTTAGCTACCCCCTCATCATTAGTCATAACTTCGCTTGATAATCCAGTTATTGGGTCTTGTATCTTAACTATGGCATTGGGCAAAGGTTCTCCGCTTGGCTTCAATACTACTAGGGATACCTCTCTGCGAGGCACGGTATAGTCAATAGAGGATACAGCCGGTGTGAAAGAAAAACTAAAGCTGGAGATAAGGTTTTTTTCTTTGAGTATTAATGCTCGGTAATTTCCGGCACCATATTGACCAATTGAATATGGTAGAATACTGAATATGGCCTTGCCGTCTCGTCCAGTCGTAGACATCGTTAAGTTGCCATACTTATCTGTCTGTAAGATGATTCTAAGATTCCTTACGGGACTTCCATCATCGCTTGCAACATTAATCACTAATTTATCGATGTTGAGGACATAGGTTTTGTTGATGCTACTATCGAGCAAAAACTTATCGCTTAGAATGACCAACTCTTTTCCAAACTCTGGATAATTTAGAATTAAGTTAACCGTATATGTTCCTGCAATTTTAGATATAGGTATTTCTCCGGCTGGCGCCTCCCCATTTTTTATCTGCAGAGATGCTGAATAATTATCTGCAATTAAAGTTATTTTACCCTGCTGAACTGGGTCTCCAGACGCGTCATTAACCCTGAAGTTTAGTCTAGCTAAGTTAGCAACAATATTCAATGGCTCTGTCTGTACAACTGGGTAATCAACAAACTCACTGACGACAGTAAGATTATTTATCATTGCATATATTTGATACCTCCCGATACCTGGCAAAGATGAGAATGGCAAATCATTTATGACTAGTGTTCCATCGTCTGATGTCTTGCCTGTCTTTTTGATTGCACCGCTCTCAGACTTAACCGTGACACTCAGAGCTCCAACGCCGTTACCATCCACATCTATTATTCGGCATCTAAGTGCCCCAATTTGGAGCTTAAGCTCGACTCGACGCATTGTCGGAAAATCAACTTCGCTATACCCAACCCGGATGCCATCAAGAATTACAGATAAGTCATATTTTCCGGGTGACAAAAGTTTGAAAACAGCTACCCCGTTAGCCCCTGTCTTAAAGGACCTCCTAAAAGTCTCGTTAGCTACTATTACTTCTATTCCGGGCCTCGGTTTTCCGTCATTGTCAATTACTATGACTTCCAGGTCAGACGGCTCTTGACCTGAGACCAGATAGGATAATAATGTAATTGTAAGGAGTATTAGAACCAATGCTATGAATACATGCTGGAGATTCTTCATGGATTTTGCACTCAGGACAGTAGAGTATTAAGCCTATTATTAAATGCGTTTCGTCGCAAAAATTCATTTGCCTCTTCGAGTACTTGCTTTGCAGTCTTATAAGTCAAGACCTGTAAGGCATCTCTGTATTTTAGCCATGCGTAGGCTCTATGTTCGTAGCTTAGCCTGACATTTGTTGTGTTGGTTTTAGCGAGATAGAATATGACCATCTTTCTTACTAAGTCTTCACCACTTCTATAGAAGTATTGAATGGTCTTTCTAAAACCATCGATAAGCTCTATTTCCCTAATCCCGGTTTCTTCGTAGACCTCTCTCTTAAGCGCATCTATCTCTGTCTCGCCTTCCTCTATTCCTCCCTTTGGGAAATCCCAATGACCAGCACCATACAACAGGAGAAGAAAATACATATCGTCAAGCTTATCGTTGAATATTACGGCCCCAGCTGATCGACGCTCCTTCATCCAGGATTCACTGCGGTCTCTAATGTTATTTGGATACTTCTTTGAGATAAATATTTCGTGATCTTTCCTACTGAGGACTTATAGATTTCTACCTTGTTATGTCAGGTACTGCTTCTTTGGTTCTTCTCGCTGCTATCTCGGCGGCCTCTTCAAGTATCTTTCTTACCTCTTCGTCTGATACATTATGATAAACTATTTCATTTCCGCTTAATCCACCTATCTCAAGTGAGATATCTTCAAGTGAGTCCTGTACAGCTCTAATATTCATGCCGAGTTCTGGCATAGCTCCATGAACATCTTTACTAATGTTACTAATGATTGTCTTTACTGGCATGATTGCTTCTTTAACATCCTTTAAGTCTTTCAAAGTTGATAATCTATTTATGACTGCCTCAAGAGATAATTGACTCCTAATAACGTTATTGAGCGTCTTCCTCATTTGGCTGAGTTCAGAAGCATACATTGCTGCTTTTTCTTGGTCGCCTTCGGCCTGTGCTCTAACACACGCTTCGAACAACTCCTTTCCTCGCCCAGTCATGTATTGTATTCTGCTCGATAACTTATTATTCATCACTGAGAGATTAACCACTACTCTCTCGACGTTCTGCCAAATCTGTTGCTCCTTCTTTTTGAATATCCTCATGCCCTGCCTCGCCCTTATAATATTCTTGTTTTTATCCACTTTCCCAAAATACCGATAGCAACATTCTTTAAAGATTCTCAGAGTAATAATTTATCCTTATCAGACTCATGGAGCAATGTTAAGCCGCCTACTTAAACATTTTATTAGAAGGAACAATCTATAATGACAGTGCTGTAGGTTGAAGAGACGGATATTATTGACACCTCGACAGATTGAAGTTTTGCGACTGAGGAGACGTGGATTTACACAAGAACAAATAGCGGAAATACTCAAGACAAGCAGAGAAAATATAAGCATAATTGAGAAAAATGCGTATAGAATAATCAAGGCAGCAAAATCAACCTTAGAAGCTTTTGAATCGCTTGACTCGGATAGAATATTGACCATACCGGCTGGGACATCAATCTACGACGCTCCGAGAATAATATTTGTACGAGGCGACATATTAGGAATCAAGATAAAATCATCTGCTGACCGCATAATCTCAATGATAAAGTCTACGGGAAAAGTAAGAGGACACCACCTAATTTCACCAATAGTAGTAGAGATATATCAGGATGGAAAAATCTTTATTCAGTAATAATGTAAATTAGCTGATTTACGAAGAATTATAAACACTCTCAAACGAAAATCAACGTAATGAATAAACAAACTCTCCTCATACTCACAGCAGGAATAGTTATTGGAATATTAATAGGAACAATAAGCGCCGCATCATCCAATCTATACTTTAATAAACCACAGCAAGAAAAAGTAATAGTTGTATTTGCAGGCGCTGCTGCTGCTCCTGTATACAGAGAAGCAGCCACGATGTTTGAGTCAAAATATGGCGTTAAGGTTGAACTCAGGTTAGGCGGGTCTGGCAGCCTATTGTCAGCTATGGAGATCGCGAAGACTGGCGATGTCTACATACCAGGATCTCCCGAATACATACAAAAGGCGATAAAATTAGGAATTGTGGAGCCAGACTATGTAAAGAAGATGGCGTATCTCGTCCCCGCGATAATTGTTCAGAAAGGTAATCCTAAAAATATTTCATCTCTAGAAGACCTCGCGAAGCCCGGTATAAGTGTTGGAATCGCAGACCCTGAATCTGTCTGCGTGGGACTCTACGCAAAGGAATTACTCGAGAAGAATGGATTATGGGAGGAAGTAAAGAAGAACATTGTAGTATATGCACAGAGCTGTGAGGCAACTGCCTCCCTGATACCGACGAGGTCAGTTGATGCGATTATCGGATGGCACGTATTTAAAGCATGGTATCCGGACAAAGCTGACATCGTATGGATAGAGCCATCAAAAATACCAAAGATAGGATACATTGCTGGAGGAGTTTCCACTTTTTCTAAAGAAAAAGAATTAGCTGAAAAATTCTTAGAGTTTCTCCAATCCGAAGAGATGGCAGATATATGGGGAAAGTATGGATACTATTCATCCGTACAAGAAGCTATGATACACGCGCCAAATGCCGAGATAGAGGATATCGAAGCAGACTAGAGGTAGTCTTACTTGAATTTTTTTAAAGCAATAATTAATGGATGCCTTATATTCGCTTCACTATTCGTAGTAATCATCATATTTTCCTCGTGTCTCTTTACTAATCCTAAGTCTCTAATACTAGCTATATTTTCCGAAGAAGTGATCTTTGCTATATCATTATCAATTAGCACAGCGACAATCTCTACGATCATTGCAATAGTTCTGGCAGTCCCTGCTGCATATGCTCTTTCAAGGGCGAACTTTGCTGGGAAGGGATTGATTGATGCATTGCTTGATATACCCATAGCATTGCCGCCTGTCGCGATCGGGACGGCCCTACTAATTTTCTTCACAAATACCCCACTCGGAGTTTATATTAACAATTCATTAATAAGATTCGTATTCGAGGTGCCTGGAATAATATTGGCACAATTCAGTGTCGTAAGCTTTTTAGCAATAAGAATGCTGAAGCCAATCTTTGAGGCTGTTGACCCACTTTACATCAAGGTTGCAAGAGTTTTAGGATGCAACGAAATACAGTCATTCTTTCGAGTCACATTACCACTAGTGAGAAACGGCATATTCGGCGCAGCAATTATCTCTTGGGCCAGAGCACTAGGAGAGTTTGGCGCTACTGTCACGCTCGCTGGCGCGACAAGGTTCAAGACAGAAACACTGCCCATAGCAATGTATCTAACACTTGCAACTGCAGATATAGAAAAAGCATTAGCACTTGTTCTTATATTGTTGATAGTAGTGCTGAGTATCCTTGTAATTACGCGGAGAATTCTTCGACAAATCGCATTCTTATAAAATATTATCGTGACTCATAAAAGTTGTAGCAACAAGCTTATGCCAAGCACAATTAACAATGCGCTCAAAATAACCACTATTGGTCTAGTCCATTTCTTAAGAATTCTTTCGCCTCCCTTACCGGCGGTATATGAGACAAATGTCAGCCATGCATAATCCATCCAGATATGTGAGAAAAACATTATTAGAATTCCCAACCATGAAGCCAATACAAATGCATCCAAAACCAGCTTTAATCCAATAGTAAACCACCATGTTATAAATGCTGGATTCAACGAGGTGAATAGTAGGCCTATAAACAGAGAATTTTGCATTAACCCAGCATCTTTGGAGACTACATCACTGTTCTTTTTCCTGAGGACACTAACTACCTGCATAGAGCCAAAGACTATTAGGGCCAAAGAGCCGATGATGGTGATGATTACTGAGAGTTGACTGTAGATTAATATCATTGTAACTCCCGCGGCTATTATCAATACTAGTAGAAACTCGACGATTATGTGTCCAGTAGCAATCATTAGTCCAGCCTTTGCACCTTGTCGAAGTCCCTGAAGAACTGTGGCAATGAAGAGGGGACCCGGAAAAAGTGCTCCAGATGCAGAAACTAAGATAATCATTGGTATAAGGGTATCCCAGCCCATTTACTAACTCAAGACCTGATTTATTAATAAACATTATTACCATTCTATTTCTCCGCTATCTCTTTAGACAACGTTAATCAGTAAGATTTTTTCAAAAGTGTGCTATTCTCATTAAACTAATCGTTAAATAAAAGGAGAGATTTCTACATGCATAGAATACTGTTGAGTGTGAAGGAAGTGGCGCCTTTACAGCTGATAAAAGCAACTGCCCAGTACCTGAAGGATAACGAACTAGTAACACCTCCTCCTTGGGCCCCATTTGTTAAGACTGGAGTCCATAAGGAGCGCCCACCTACTGATCCTGACTGGTGGTACGTCAGGTGTGCAGCTATTCTGAGGAAGGTCTATCTAAAGGGACCCATAGGTGTCTCTCGCCTTAGAAAGATGTATGGAGGAAGACATAGAGTCGGTCATGGCCACCCAAGATTTGCACCGGGGAGCGGAGCCATAATCAGGAAGGCACTTCAGCAATTAGAGGCTGCAGGGCTTGTCGTGAAGGATAAAAAAGGACGAATAGTAAGCGAGAAGGGAAGAAAACTCCTCGATGAAATCAGCAGCTCCTTAATAAAAAGACAGGCTAAACAGATGTGAAAAAAGGCCACCCAGCAATAAGAAGAATCCACGAAGAACTTTCACAACTATCTAAAGAAATACTAGACTTAAAAGAAGCCTATCTAAGAGGTGAGGTAGATTTTGAAGAATATAGAGAGAAGAGGGCTGAACTTGAAATTGAGTATGAGAGGCTAGCTGAAGAACGTTTAAGGAAGTATACCAAAAGTAAAAAATAGCAACATAATAAGCATGTTACTCTCCATACATTTTTGTAATATTTGCCAAGTCGAATAATATATTGAGGACGTCTAGTCCTCTAATTCTTCCTAGTCCACCCTTACTGCATGCAAATTCATCAAATCTACTCGTGTCGTCAGTTCTCACACCCTCTCCATGAATTAAGATTGGCACCGGGTCACCCCGATGTTCACCAACAGTTGAGCAGGTTGTATGATCGCCTGTTATACAAATAATGACATCACTAGTTATTTTGTCGAGATAATTCCCCAGAGTCGAGTCTATCTTTTCGATGAATCTCGCCTTCAGTTCCGGATTCTTATCATGGGATGCGCTATCAGTTCCCTTGATATGAAGAAATACAAAATCGTATTTATTCAGCAACTCTATCGCTGTCCTGAATTTTGAGTCCAGATTTGTATTAATAGTACCCGTGGCGCCCGGCGCGTTTATGATGTCCATTCCGGCGGCCTTGCATACACCCTTGTATATCGCCCCACCGGCAACAACCGCACCCTTGACGCCGTACCTCGCACCGATTGATGGCAGAGTTGGAAGTCTACCGGCTCCGCGTGGAAGCACTGCATTGGCCATCTTAAGACCTCTCCGCCTCCTCTCAATGTTAATAGGATGATTCTCAAGAATCTCTTTTGATTTCATAAGAAATTCTTTTAGTATTTCTGCTGTTCTTTTAGCATTTTCTGAACTGTCAGTGGGCCTGGGCATATGTACTTTCACCCCTTCTCTATGTGGATCAACGTCTGATACTTTTTCCGATAATCCCTCACCTTTAATTACTAGAACGCCACGATGCTCAACTGTATGCTTAAACACTATCTCGAGATTCCTTGACGACGTTAGTGATAAATCAAGCAACGACCTAGATAGTTGTTCTGCATCTTCATCAGATATCCTCCCAGCCCTGCGGTCAATCACCACCCAATCATCACTCACGGTAGCAAAGTTGCATCGAAAAGCAATATCAGATGGTCCGAGATCTATTCCTGCACCAAGAGCCTCAAGTGGGCCCCTGCCACTATAGTAAACATATGGATCATAACCGAGCAGCGCTAGGTGTCCAGTGTCACTTCCAACAGGGATGCCGGGAGCAACCGGATCCATAATGCCGGTCACACCACCAGCAGCTAGTAGATCAATATTCGGCTTACGAGCCAACTGCAACGGCGTCATCAAC
>JAWBQR010000017.1:0-15636 GCA_038845265.1 Nitrososphaerota archaeon
TAGGTCCGTCGGGTTGTGGAAAGACTACTACGCTTAAATGCATAGCTGGTCTTGAGAAGCCCACCTCTGGGAATATATACATTGACGATGAATTAGTAAACGAACTAGAACCATGGGAAAGAAATGTAGCTATGGTATTCCAGTTCTATGTAATGTATCCAAGACTGAAGGTATATGACCAGATAGCGTTTCCATTAAAGGCGAGAAATGTATCTGATACAGAAATAAGAAGACGCGTATTAGAAGTGATAGAGAGAGTTAGGTTAAATAAAGACTTGTTGGATAAGCCAGTCTCTGCATTAAAGATCGATGAAAAGCAAAGGGTTGCAATTGCTAGGGCAATAATTCGAGAACCGAGAATATTTCTACTAGATGAGCCATTAACAAACTTAGATGCAAGTCTCAGAATCCAAATAAGAGGTGAGATTAAAAAATTACTAGATGAACTGAAAGTTCCCACTGTCTACGTAACTCACGATCAATCTGAGGCAATGATTTTAGCGAATAGGATTGCCGTAATGAATGAAGGGAAAATTCTACAATTTGATCTAAAAGACAAGCTATACAACAAACCTTCAGATCTTTTCGTCGCTACATTTATTGGGTCTCCACCTATGAATACTTTACAATGCTCAGTTAAGAGGGAGAATAATATGGTCTATGCAGATTCAGGAGAGATTAAGTTTAATTTGACCAATATTTTAGGAGATATAGCTAATCAGCTAGGTGAAGAAATAGTTATTGGATTTAGACCAGAACACATTGAATTTGGAAGTATTGAAGGCTTATCTAATAACTATTTGAAAATGTCATGTAAAGTATTGCTAGTTGAGAGAATAGGCGATAAGAATCTAATACATATGAGTCTAGGAGATAAATCTCTGATCGGACTTTCCAGAGTTGCTACTTGTAGTGAGGGACAGAATATATATGTATTTGTAAATCATAAAAATTTACGTATATTCGATAAAAGAACAGGGAAGGCAATATTGTAAAACTAAATTGCGGAGAATTATATAGAAATTTAGTTAATAATTTGGAAATTGTTAATTTAGAAAATTATCTTTATTAGATACTGTATTTATCACGTATTGCAATGAAAAATACATCTAGAAGAAATTTTATAAAATATATTGGCACTGGAGTTGTCGGTCTTGGCATAGGATATGTCGGCGGTCTTTTGACACCAATGAGACCTGAAACACAATATGTAACTTATACAAAGACAGAATATACGACCATCACGAAGCCTATAACAGTAACAACGGAAGCGCCGATTACCACAATCACGACAAAAGAAGTTGATTTAAGGGAGCCATTCTTAAATTGGTCTTTAAAAGAAGCAGCAAAACCTTATAGAGGAGCTTCCATAAGGATGGTTGGAGAATTTCTGCCACCATTAGAAGCAGTAGCTAAATTAAAAGACATCTTTGAAGACGAGACAGGAATCTCGGTCGATGTCGAAATGTACGAAGAGACAGAAGTAGTAGAGAAAGTTGCTTTTGATCTGGCATCGGGTGCTGGAATATATGACGTAGTTGCTCAACCATTTGGTAAACTTGGAAAACTTGTTGAAAACGGTTGGCTAGTCCCTCTTGAAACCTTTCTCAAAGATCCTAAATTAACACCGCCGGGTTTTGACCCAGATAGAATTTATTTCAAAGGGCGTTTAGGAAAAGCGCCGTGGGGCAAAGATTTAACGCAAGGAATTTATAGAGCACTGGCTGAGTACAAAGGAGTACTTTATGGATTAATTGACAAATGTCATTCAAGGAGACTTTGGTATAGAAAAGATTTGTGGTTTGATCCAAAACATAGAGAGAAGATTAGAGAGAGATACGGATTTGAATTGAAGGGCCCTGAGGATGTTTGGGATTTGACTACAGAACAATATAAGATGCTATCAGAATATTTCACGATGGGAGCTGATTTTCCATTGACAAAATATGGAACATGTATTGAAGGAAAAAGACATCCAGCTTTATATTATTCCTTCTGTGAGTGGCTTTTCCAGTTTGGTGGTGGATTTATTGACCACTCCTATCCATACGAATATGGTAAAGTAATAATTAATCAACCCGAAGCTGTTAAAGCTCTAGAATATATGAAGAGTCTTGTACCATATTGTCCGCCTGGAACCCTCGAATACTTCTGGGATGATGCAATGGCAGCATTTCAAGGAGGATTAGTCGCTCATACCATAATGTGGGAAGACGCTTCCTACGCTATTGTTGACCCCTCAGTCTCAAAAGTTGCAGCTGAATTAGGAGCACGCAAGGCATGTGGATTTGGACCGCTTCCTTATGTTCCCGAAAAAGGAATAAGAAGCTTTAAAACTCATGGATGGACTGATTCAATTCCATATTCGAGTAAAAATAAAGAAGCAGCCTGGCTATTTATGTTATGGCTCTCATCATTTCCTGTAGATTTAGAGAAGCATTTCATTGGAGGAGTCTCGGGAAGACCTGATGTATGTAAATACATCGTGGAAAATATAGATAGATTAGTGCAGGAGGGACGTACACTTCCTGGCGTCGAAGAATACACTGCGTCATACATGAAAATGTATGAAGAACATCAATATGTCCCATGTCCTACATTTCCTGAGGCAGACATAATAATGGAAGTAATGATCGAGAATCTATCATTAGCACTTACTGGACAACTAACCGCAAAAGATGCTCTTGACCAAGCAGCAGAAACAATTGTAAGAAGGATACCAAAACTCACCCTATAATACTTATTTTTTCCATACAACTATATTTTGATAAGGGTGAGCATTTCAAATGGAGAAAATAGTAACAATAATTGGAGACCCACAACTACCGTCAAAATACATATATGAAGTGATGAAAAGTCTTGAAGTTTATGGACTAAGGTTTGTATGTCATGATTGGATTATCGACACAAGCTTAGAAGATTTTACAAATATCGTACTGGAGATAGAAAGAGGATCGATAGAGAAATTTGTTTTGCCCACCGAGGTCATAGATGACATCATAAAATCGGAAATTTTAGTAGTGCATTATGCACCAATATCTAAAGAAGTTATTAAAAATAGTAAAAAATTAAAAATAATATGTTGCGCTAGAGGAGGAATCGAGAATATAGATTTAGAATATGCCAAGTCTAAGCAGATCCTGATACTTAGAGCTCAGGGGAGAAATGCAAACGCTGTTGCTGATCTAACGATGGGGTTAATAATAGCCATTAACAGACGAATCTTGGATCATCACCTATCTGTAATGAGGGGATATTGGCCAGTTCTGCCGCCTAATGAATTGCCCCATGACTTGAGTGAGTTAACATTGGGACTCATTGGGTTTGGACAAGTGGCTAGAGAAGTAGCGAAGAGAGCGAAGGCATTCGGAATGAAAATATTAGCTTACGACCCATACGTCCAGCAAAATGAATTTGACAATGCCGGTGTACTCAACGTTAATCTTGAAGATTTGCTGAAAAATTCAGATGTTGTGTCTCTACATGTAAGATTGACTAAAGAAACTCGCCATTTAATAGGTGAAAAAGAATTAAGGTTGATGAAAAATACAGCATATTTAATAAATACTGCTCGAGGAGAACTAATAGATGAAAATGCTTTAGTTAAAGCATTAAAAGAAGGATGGATAGCTGGCGCTGGACTTGATGTATTTACTGAAGAACCACTGCCGCCTAATCATCCCCTGCTTAAGCTAAACAATGTAATACTAACACCTCATATAGCGGGATTTACGTGGGAAGGACAAGTCATAAATGGACCAAGAATCATCACTAAGCAACTCGAAGAACTCTTACAAAAGGGACATATAAAATAACATAATAATACCATCATAAGATGCCAGTATTTTTTAATAGAGATACAGCTTCTTCTTTATTGATTGGTCTCTTATGCAATATCGTATACCTGTTAGGCCTTAGTTTGTACCCCTCAACAAGAGCATCAATTAACACGTCTAACTCTACACCGAGCCTCTCAACAGTTACAGGTGCATTAATTTTCTTAAGCATGCTTTTAATATAATACCATTGATATTTTTCATCCAACCACCAATTCTTATTATATTCCGAATGATACATACTCATTAGGATTGTTGCCAATCCGACCTGCTCACCATGCATGGCCGGGTTTCGACTACTAATATCGATATAATGGGATATCAGATGTTCTGAGCCAGAATTTGGTCTAGAAGACCCAATCATGGCCATCGCCAAGCCAGACTTAAAGATACTCATTGAAAAAGCAGCAATATCTATACCGCCCTCATTAATGAACTTCGTCACCTCGTCATATGTCATAAGCGATAGCCTCGCTGCCGTCGGACAATAATACTCATTTTTTTCGTCCCTCGCTAATTCCCAATCCTTTAGAGACGTTGCTTTAGCAAGCATGTCTCCACAACCCGCAGCAATCATCCGCTTAGGCTGCGACCTTAAAATTTTTAGATCGAATATTGTTGCTAACGGTGACCTACATGGATAGGTCTCTTTTTGGCCCGCTTCATTTATTATTGAAGCCGTAGCAGACACTATTCCGTCGTGAGATAGTGTAGTCGGGACAGATATAAAGGGAATATTTCTTTTGTACGATGCCAGTTTGCATGTATCTATCACACTACCACCCCCTACCGCTATGGAGATATCAATATTGCTCATCGACCGCGCAACTCTATTTACTTCCTCAATAGTAGGTTTAAGTATAGTGTATTCCGTGACTGGTATGTTATTTTGCCTGAGTATTTCTATTAAATGAATACCGGCAATCTTCCTTGTTATCTCATCGTCTACCACAATTGCAGATCCTGATAAGTTTAACTCTTCTATAACATCCAAGATATAGTTAACAGCATTCTCACTTAAGAGAACCTTCTTTATGTATATTTCATGTGTTTTACCACATTCACATTGAAATCTTTCCCCTAGTCTTATTCCGAATGATTCGAGATTCATATTTTTTACCTCTAAAATATTTTTCAAATTCCTTCAATTAAGGTTTTCCATTAGATGCGTCTTCTTTAAGTAAATTAGTATTAGTCTTTAATCTTGAGAAAATGTTTTTTAGCGAATAATAAGAATCAAGGTATATTTTGTAAATTTTGGAATAAAGATTGTACAAATCTTCTTCAGGACTTATAACTTCTCTATATCTGACTATATCGAAGACAAGCTTATCAAGATTCTTCTCTAACCCTACCCCAACAATCGCAAGTAGACACGCCCCATAAGGAGTTACATCCTCTATTGAGGGGGATTTAACAGTTATTCCAGTAACGTTGGCTCTTGTCTCTAACCATATTTTTCCTCTGCTACCTCCACCTGCTACAACCAAATACTTTGTCTTTAATCCAAGTTCATTTATCTTTTCAATAACGTCTCTGACAACAAAAGCCGTACCCTCTATTATTGCTCTGATAAAGTGGCCTCGAACATGATAGGGCGTAATTCCGAGAAATGTTCCTCTGGCATCTGGATTCCATTCTGGAGTAATAGAACCTGAATAAAATGGCAGAAACAATAAACCTCCACAGCCTGGCTCCACGAGTTCCGCCTCTCTATTCATTAACTCATAAGGATTTATTCCTATCCTATTAGATTCACTACGTAAATCTTGTCCAAAATTCTTCAAAAAATGCGAATAAATTCCGCCTGAAAGAATTCCAGTATTTTCTAGTAGCCACTTATCAGGATGGGCATGCGCATGTAACTCTAACGTCATAGATGGATCAAATATAGGTCTATCTACAGGCGAAACTATCGGCTCTGCCGTACCAATTATGTCCAGAACACTTCCCTCTTCTAAGACGCCTGCACCTATCGCGCCTACTTCTTCATCGCCTCCACCAGCTATTACTGGTATTCTAGGTTTCAATCCAGCCTTGACAGCCACCTCTCTACGAAGATCACCTACAATATCGATAGATGACTTAATTTCAGGTAGTCTCGATATATCAACTCCGAATAACTCGCAGATTTCTTCAGCCCATTTTCTCTTTCTAATATTGAAAAGCATAGTAGTTGATGCATTTGTATAGTCAGTGACGACGTTGCCTGTTAAAAAATATAGGATATAATCATTTGGTGATAGAAATTTCCATGTATTATCGTAAATCTCTTTCCTATTATCCCTTAACCATAAGATCTTCGCCGCCGGATGGGAAGGATCAATAACTAGTCCAGTAATGCTATAGAAATCCTGAGCATCTATGAGACTCTTAATTTCTTCGACTTGTTTCACTGCCCTGCGGTCTATCCATATCAATGCTTTATGCAGCGGTCTTCCCTCTTTATCAATAGGTATTAGACCATCGATTTGGCTACTTATGCATATGCCTTCAATATTTTTTGCGATAGATTCTCCAAGATTAGAAATTAAGGATGAAGTTGATTTAAGGAAGGCATCTTCCCAGATCAGTGGATTTTGCTCTGCCCACCCCGGCATGGGATGCTCGGCTTCATAATTTGTCGAGTGCGAACCTACTATTTGGCCCTCAACATCACATATCATGACCTTTAGCCCGCTTGTTCCTACATCAACGCCCATAACCAATGTGTTAGACGCCCTCAATAACATTCACCAAATCGATGTTAAAACATTAATCCAATTATAATATAATATGCCCAAAAAGTCCAGATCAATATTGCTATCGTCCAAAATGCAGTCTCACCTTTAGTGAACATCTTTCTTTTCTTGTTCCAGTTTATGAAGACGAAATCAAAAATTAATGCTATGCAAAGAACAACGACGTTGTAGAGGTGTACTAGCTCCATTTTTATTTTTCACCCCTTCACAGCACCAAACGTTAACCCTCTTACTATATATCTCTGTAGTAGATACGCCGTCAATAATACTGGTAATGATGTTAGGACGGCGACTGCGGCGATTTGTCCCCATAGGGTCCCATGTGGTGTTACTAGGCCTGCTATAGCAACCGGAAGCGTCTTTGCCTTATTGCCAGTCAACAATAATGCATATAGAAACTCGTTCCAAGACATCACGAACACGAACAGTGCTGTAATTGCTATTCCTGGACCACAGAGTGGGAGTATTATCTTGAATGCTGTCTCTAATGGATTGAGCTTGTCCAACCATGCAGCCTCGTCTAAATCCCTTGGTATATCGTCAATGAAGCCCTTGATTAACCACATCGCGAATGCTAAATTGAAAGCAGTATGTACTAAAATAACTACTAAATGTGTGTCCCATAACCCAGCACTTGAGAACATCAAGAATATAGGCACAGCCACTAGTACACCGGGCCCCATTCTAGTAGTTAGAATTACGAAGAACATATGATTATCACCTCTAAGCCGCATGCGCGAAAATACGTAAGCAGCTGGAAATGCTAGGAGTACTACAAGCGCTGTTGTTCCCAAAGCTATTAGTAGGCTATTTAAAAGATAGATGGTAAAGCCGCGTTCAGAGAATGCATAAATATAGTTATTTAGGGTCGGTTCAAAGAATATCTTTGGTACAGTGGTTAAAGCGTCTGCCCTAGTCTTAAACGAAGTTATCATGAGCCAAAGATATGGAAATATATTAATTAGCACGAACATCACTAAAAAGACCGCAACAACATAAATCATTTTTCTTGCCATATGCATCTACCTCGCATATACATATCTAGATATGAAAAACTTCACGTATAACGCGCAAGCAATCTCAATTACAAAGAATATGAATAGACCTATCGTAGACGCATATCCTATATTCCATAGCCTGAAAGCCTCTCTGTAATTAAAGAAATGCAGGGTTTCGGAGGCATCACCCGGTCCTCCATACGTGATAATTATTATTGGGTCTATGATCTTAAATGCATCTATCCCTCGTAACAACATTACGACCGCGAATAGGGGAAGTATTGATGGAAATATAACTTTTCTAAAATAGAAAAATCCTCTAGCACCATCTACACTTGATGATTCTACTAGGTCTCTCGGTATTGCGTTCATTCCAGCCCAAAACAGTAGCGTTACAAATGGAAGCCATTGCCAAGTATCTACTAAAATATAGCCTAAAATGACTAAATTTGGATTAGACCATACAGATCCTTGTTGAAGTAAACCAATACTGCGAAGAATATATGTTAATACACCATACTCGCTATGTAGTATAAAGTACCAGGTTAGCGCTATGACAGAGCTTGACATAACTATCGGGAGTATGAAGATAGTTGTAAGAACTCTAACTTTAGTAGAAGTGCCCAATAAGTATAACCCCCATGCAACGAATAAACCGATAACAATTTGAAGAGCTAATGCAGGTATCATTATTGTGGCGGTCTTTCCAATTGCAGCATATAACTTCGGATCATTAAACATGTTTCTAAAATTGTTATCCCAAACAAAACTTACCGCGCCTGGAGAAGTGTAGGATAAATTTGTAAAGCTAAGATAAATGGAGTAAATCCACGGAACTACAATAACACCAATTAAGTACAAAAAAGATGGGAGAATTAAAGCCCATCCATACGATTCTTTCCTCAACTACTTAGCACCCTTAATAAAGTCTAGAACTGCTATAATTTCTTCTCTGACTGTTTTTTTAGACGCCATTTTTCTCTCTAGTATTGCACCGCCTATTGTGAATGCCCAGATGTTTCTCTTTACTAGTTCTTGTATTTTTTGGAAATTGTCAATAGATCCTGCTACTATTATTGGGAGCCTTAGTTCCTTGACTACTTTTTCAAGAAGAGCCTTTTGGTCGCCAGTATATCTATAGAGTAGGAGATTTATCCCCTCTATTCCCAGTTCTTCAAATTCCTTTCCATTTTTTATAATAGCGTCTATTTCTCCTTTCAATATACATGGATGCCCCTCAATCTCTCCTATGTATGGAAAGTATTTGATGTCTACCTTATTGTCCTTCAGATAAGCAAGAGTTTTTTTAGCGAACCAAGGCATGCCTCCTATTAAATAATCAGCGCCCACAGCGATTGCGGTCTTGACCCCAGAGAAATGTTCCTCCTCACTATAAGTTACAACCTCGAGAAAAGTAGTCATGCCACTATTTTTCATTTTTTTAAACAGTATTTTCATTTTTTCTAATGGTAATCCGACGTCTTTACAGCCAATAAATTTTAGTCCAGTATCTTTGACTTCTTCAAAAACTTCTATTGCGTCTGGAATAGTCACATCGTGATGGGTCAACATGAATATGAATTCAGTCATTTATTTTCCTCACCGAGTACGGGTACATGATTTAGTTTTCTTCTATAAATACCTTGAGTTTTAATATTTTTAAAAATAAAAGCATTCATCATGTGTATCATAAGCAAGAATCACATTACTATGCTGTTGAACTGCTGAATCTACAAGAAGCAAAATTGAGTCAAATCAGTAATTTTTAAATGCTTTTTCTTTTTTAGTTTTTAATATTTGTGAGGTGGTTGTTGATTATCATTTTTATTTTAGTGTCTTTTATCTCGTTGAGTGTTGGGGTGATTAGTTCGGCTGCGTCTCTTTTTCTGAGGGTTCCTTCGTAGGTGTATCGGGCTGCTTGGAGTATCATCTCTGCTTTGTCTATTTGTTTTACGAGTTGGGCTTCAGGTGTGGTTTGTTGGTAGTATTCTTCGATGAGTCTTGTTAGCCATTTTTTCTCCTTTTCTGGTAGTTCTCCTATTATTTGTTTGAGTGTTGTTTCTTCGGTTCTTTCTGTTTCTTCTCTGCCTTTCATGCTCTTCATCTCTGGTGTCAGGTCTCCTGTTATTGCTTCTGCCAGGTCGTGTAGTAATGCGGTTGCGACCGCGTTGAGTGTGTCTAGTCCTTTTTCATGTGCTATGAGTAGTGTTAGTACTGCTACTCCGTATGAGTGACTTGCTACTGATTCTGGGTCTTTTACTCCTCTCTCGAGCCATCCAGTCCTCTTTGTCTCCTTTAGTCTATGGATCGCCTCAATTATTCTTTCTAGCTTCAAGTTCTCTCCTCGTCTTTCTCTCCCTTATTATTAGCTCGAGCATTCTCTCGCTTTCTGGGAATCTTGGCGGATGGGCCGAGGTGACCAGACCTCCGCATACCGGGCATGTATTAGTCATGAGGGTATATCTACCGCAGTCTTTGCACTTCATTATCCTCATTTCTTCTCGCCCTCTGATAGGGCCTCGACGGTTCCTCCATGCGTGGTGATTATTTTCGTGATTGTCTGGACTGCTTCTTGGAGTAGTTGTTCCGCCCTCTCAGCGGTCTCTGCCTCCGCCCTGATTAGGTATCTCGGCGCGCCTATTGTCGTGATGATTACTCTCTCACCCCTCATTCCGAGCTTCATGGCCTCTTCTGCCGCAGTCCTTATCATGTCGACGCCTCCTCTTAACGACCTAATCTTGACGAACTTCTTTACCGTTGAGACGATTCTCTTGATTTCCCTCCTACACATATCTGCTAGGATTGTCTTTGCCTCGTCTGGGAGTTTTACCCAGTCTGGTACATCGTCTCCTGATGAGATTTCCTCGAAGAGTCTGTATAGCTCGATGTGTCTGTCGGCTGCCGGCTTTACGAGCCCCTCCTCTATCATCGCAATGTCTATGCCTGTCTTCTCTGAGAGGAGCATGAGCATTCGTCTAACCTTTAGGTACTGGTTCCATGCCATCATCTTCTCGGTCCTCTCCCGCTGTGAGACTCTCCTGAGAGAGGCGTCTACCTCGAGCGTTGTGGGTGAGGACCTGATGACCTTGAATACTGCTCTTTGTCCTTCTCTTAGGTAGTCTCTAATGTTTCTGACCCATTTCAGCGAGATCTCTGAGATTGGTACAAAGGCTTCGAGTCCGTCGTACTCCTCGAGCTTGACTCTCACTCCATGCCTCTCGACCTTTGTCACTGTGCCTATTACTAGTTCGCCGACCTCTGGGAACTTCTCTATGCCTGACATTGCTACCGATGATTGATTGTCAGTCCTACTTATTAGTCATTGTAGGGGTATTTACCACTCGTATCCATATGCCGTCATGCTTCTTCTTCTGAATCTCCCGACGATGATGGAGGCGAATGTGAGTATGATTATTACTGCTGAGGCCCCTATGACGATTGTTCTCGCCTGCGACTCCGGGAAGAGGGGTGGCTCCTGCTCGGTTATCGTGGGCTTCTGAGGAGCCCTCGTCAGCTCGACCTCCAGCGTGTAGCCCAACTCAGGAGAATTGGCCCTGAGAAGCGAGACCTTGACGTATATCTCTTGGTCTCCCTGCCTAGTAAAGTTGACCTGGGCGGTGGCGGGCACAAATCCCTCCCTCGAGGTGGAGGCATCGAGGGTGAATCCGTCAGCAGTCATTAGGCTTAGAGATAGTACTGCTGAGCCATGGTTGGGCGTTAGCTTTACTCTCAGGCTGCTTCCCGCCTCTGGCTTGACTCTTACTGCGTAGACATCGTCTATGTCTTTTCCTCCGTAGAGCTTTACTATCTGTCCCTTCTCAGCGTAGCTAGGCGAGAGTCGTCCCTCTAGGCTTAGGCCTTCTCCAGGAGCCAGTGTAGCGATAGGGCCGGCCGCTGCTGCCTCTGCGACTGTTGGCGGCGCGTCAACGAGGCTCGTCATGTAGGTGCTCTGCTTTCCATCGCTCTTAACGGTGACTATTGGTGCGTCCCTCTCAGGTCTCAGGATTATCTTCACGGTGTAGTTTAGGACTGAGGGGGCGTATCTGTCCGCGATGCTTGTCAGGGTTATCCTGAACGTCTCATTACTAGTTGTGTACCAGCTGAATAGGTACGTCTTCGAGCTCCCCGGAGTTACTATGTCGTCCTGGGACAGGAAGTACCCACCGGTAGATAATCCTATTCCGAGAATTATCCTCGCGCTCAGATACTCTACATGACTCATCGTTATCGTCGTTTCTACTCTTACGCCTCCCGGAACCTCGAACTCGTATATCTTCGTCTCGCCGCTGTTCTCAGGTCCCGCCAGGCTTCCCCTAACTACTTTCTCCTGCTCTATTTGTAGCTCGATCCTCTCGACGCCCGCCTGCTCCGCCCTAACCACCGTTATTGATGCGGCGAATAACAGTACTATTAACGCTATTAGTGGCGCTTTTCGCATGGTTATAGCTAGGTATGGATAGTCAAAAATCTTTCCCATGATGGGATAATTACTAGTATTTTCGGTAGGACTTGGAGAATCTGAAAAAATAAGGGAAATAAAATTGGGTGTGGATTATGGGTTTACTTTGCTGCCTTCGGCGGTGCTGGCGGGTAGACGCCTAGTCGGCGTCCTCTCCACCATCTGTACTCGCTGATGATTATCGCGATTACGAGGACTAGCAGTATTAGTCCGATTATCAGTGCTAGTAGTGTTGAGAAGGTTATGGGTACTCCGAATATCTCTGTGTATGGCGGTAGCTGTATCTCGACTACCTTGCCCTTGAGTAGGTCGTCTCTAGTCGCGGTCTTTGTGTCTGGGTATCCCTTGTATGTAGCCCTGACCGTGTAGTCTGCTAGTACTAGTCTGTCGAACTCTGCGAATCCTCCCTCGTCAGTCGATGCCGATGCCACCACGATGTCTGGAGCCTTTACTATCTCGACCGTCGCTCCTGCGAGTCCCTGTCCAGCTGCGCCTATGACTCTTACCCTAAGTGCGAATAGCTGTCCGATGACTGTTATCGATGTCCTAGCCGTCGAGAGTGTCTGTGACCTGTCTGCCTCAGGCGTCACTTCTACTCCATCCCTAGTTACTGAGAGTGTGTACGTTATTCCTGCGCCGTCCTTCTCTAGTGGTACTTTCTCGAAGATTGCCTTTCCGTCTCCGCCGGTCGTCTTGGCCGGTGCCGCTCCTAGCTTGACTGCTGCTCCGCCTATCGGTGCTCCCTTAGCGTCGACGACTGTTACTGAGACGTCATCCACTGGTAGCTGCAGTGTCCTGCCTCCTAGTAGCCTCGTCTTCAGTCCTTCAGCTGAGTCTGTTATTGCGGCGTTGGCTGAAGTTCCGTACACGGCGCTCTTGTACTCGACTGTTATTGTTACTGGTGCAACCTTGAGTAGTGCTGAGATGACGACGACGTTTCCTGCTACTCTTATGTCTCCTGAGTAGAACTCCTTCGGGTCAACCTTTACGTCTCCTGGAGCGACGCTGAGTGGTCTTCCCCTGAGGTCTGTTACTTCGAATGTTAGGTCTGTGAATGGCAGTGCTGCCTCTGCCTGTACCGTTCCTACGTTGACTATGCTTATGTCGAATGTCTTCTTGAATATGACTGCGCCTGTGGGCTTGAATATTACCTCAACTTCGTATACTCCTCTTGGCAGCCTGTTGATCGTCACGGTGTCGATTGCTGGTCCGCCGACGAACTTTAGTGCTAGTTCTGTTGTTCCTCCGAGCTTCCTGTAGACCTTCACGTCTAGCCTGCTCTTGATGTCTGCTGGCAGTGTCTTGCCCTCGTAGTTGAGCAGTAGCTTGAAGTCGAAGACCGATGTTATCGCGTCTCTGTGCTTACCGTCATACTTGAAGATCCATTCGCTTGGCTTCCTTACCGATGTGTAGCTGTCGATTGGGACTACGAGTGTCTTTGCGGCCTCGTCTGTCTCATCTATGTCGCTGTCGTAGACCTTTACGTGGTACTTGACTACTGATACGCCAGCCTCGGTCGTTGTGAATTTCTTCTGGGGGTCGATGAATGGCCAGATTGCCAAGAGGTCTCCGTTGGCGTCGTCAGGAGTCTTGTCGGTTGCGGCCCAGTATACCCTGACTATGTACTGTAGTGCCGTTCCCTCAGCATACGTTGTCCTCGGGTCATCTCCTCTGTATCCTGATGCGTCTACCTTGTCGTCGTTGTTTGCGTCGTAGTTCCATGCTCCGACTGCTACCGGCATGAATTCTGTGTATCCGTCGCCTCCGACTGTCCTGGCTGGTAGTAGCTTGACTCTGTGGTAGTCGTATAGCTGCTGTAGGTCGATTGGCTGCCTAGTCCATGTTGAGCCGAATGTGTAGCTCCAGCCCGCGGTTCTGCCGCTTGCTCTCTCGACTATCTCGACGAATGCTCCGCGGAGTGGCCTGCCGTTGAAGTCTAGTGCCCTGACCGTTACTATTGTGTAGTCGACGTTGATTATGTATGGCTTGCTCCTAGTCCTGCCCTCCTCTGGGAAGTATGCGACACAGAGGCCGTAGCAGTAGCTACCTTCATCGAACCATGTTGCTATCTCGCTGATCGCGTAGTGTGTCGGTACTTCGTCTGGGAAGTATGCGCCTACGCTTACTCTCTGGTCAGGCGAGTAGCCTGCATATTCTACGTAGCTGACTCCTCTGGCGTCTAGTAGGCTCTTCCATTTGGCGTCGTTGACGTTTAGTAGCCATGATGGTGGCTCTACTCTGTATCTGACGGTCATTCCTGCCCATAGGACTTTGGTTGGGTCTGCTGGGTTGCTTGCTACTGTTACTAGTCCGTCTGCGCCTGAGACTGCTGAGCCTGAGGCTGCTGTTATTCCTGCTGCCTTGTTGCGTATCTCGTATTTGACGGTGAAGCCCTCGAGTGGGTAGGCAGTCGGTATGCCCTGCTCATCTCTCCACCCAAGGACTAGGAACTGTAGCTGGTGGGCTGCGTTGAGCATTATTGGTACGTCTATCTTGCTTCTAGTTACTGTCTTGAGTGCTCCGTCTCCGAATGTCTCGTTGTTCAGTACGAATTGTGTTGCTACTAGGTCGTCCATCCAGTCGATTGCGGTGTGGTTTGCGCTGAAGACGTATTTCCATGTGGTGTTCATGAATCTTGGTCCAGGTATCTTGCTTAGGCTTACGAGTCCGTCAGCGTCTGCGCTGCTGATTAGGGTGACTCTATACTTGCATTCGAAGGCGCTTTCATCGCATGCCTCGTAGTCCTGCGGCGGGTATGGCGTATCATACCATAGCCCGTCCTCCCACCATGTTGTTACGTTGGGGTAGTATATCCATAGGTTGAGGTTCTTGACTGCGTCTGCTGGGCTTGTTGAGTTGCTGAGTGTGAACATGAAGGTTACGTCGTAGACCTCTGAGGCTCCGAACTCTACGTATTTCTTGTCAAGTACTAGGTTGTCGCTGTAGACTACTGCGCTCTTCCATACGACGTTGAAGAGGTAGTGGAACTCCTCCTCTAGGTCCTCCTCGCCTGTCGCTCCCTCTACGCTGAATGTCTCGTTTAGCCATCCGCTGGTCGGGACTAGTAGTAGTCCCTCGTAGCCTGGTACTGTGAAGCTGTCTATCAGTCCCTTAGCATTGGTCTTCCACTGAGCATACTTTAGCTGACCCTCTACATACGTCATCGGCGTGTCCTCGCCGACATTATTATCGATCTCGCACTCCCTGTTATCGACTATCGAGTAGATCTCCTTAGCAGTCACAACCAGTCCGTATTCTCTTAGGTAGAGCTTGGCCGGGTATGGCGGTACCTGCAAGAATAACCATTCTCCATCTATCTCTAGCCATAGTCTGTCCCACTGCTCCTCCACGAAGTGCTGTGGCGTGTCTTTGTCTGCTACTCTCTTAGTCTCCCACTCCCACGATATATCAAATGTTAACAAATCTAAGTAACATCCTTCTTCTCCATCCTCAGTGTAAGTATACCATACAGTGATGGTGTCGTCTCCGTATGGGTCTGTTATGTCTATCTTTGATGCTTTGTCTATGTCTAGTATCCATGCTTCGATTAGTGCGCCTTCTAGTGGTGCTCCTCCCTTATCGATTGCCCGTGGCCTTATGAA
>JAWBQR010000017.1:15739-18054 GCA_038845265.1 Nitrososphaerota archaeon
TGAGCCTCTCATAGACCTTGTTGGGCTTGGCGGACACGTTGTAGAACTTATCAACAACGAAGCTCATATTGGTCTCTAGCCTTACGCTCTCGAGCCTGTAGCTTCCGTTCCACCAGATGAATGAGAAGTCCTGTAGATTGCTCTCTCCCCACGGTTCTCTGAGGTTGTCTCCATAGATTGCTGTGTAGTAGTTGAGAGTGAGCCTCTCCCACTCGGTCGAGTTGCTCGCCATGGTTATGAAGTTGTCGTTCACGATGTCGAAGCTCACATCACCGATCTTCCTATCACCATCAATCATCTCTAGGTTCCATTCATGTGCCCATGTCTTGAGGTCGATGTTCTGCGCTCCGCAGGCCGTGAATCTCAGGTCCTTATTGAACTCCCTAAGGACCACCCTCGTGCTGGCTCCGACGTGGTCCTCCTCAGGAGTCACTGACTCCCCGCTTGGCTTCCAAGTAATCCTAGACTCGTATGCCCTGTCTCCAGGCTCGCCCGGCCAGAACTGATATCCAGGCGAGGCTGAGTCGCTGAAGCCTCTGATCGGGACGACTGTCGTCACGATTATCGTGTATACTGCCGGAGGCATCTGGAAGAATGTGTACTCGTTGGTCCTGTTGTCGTAGTAGATTACGTAGCTGAAGAACTGGGCTACTCTTACGCTTGTGTTCCATCTATCAGCGTCGAATGGTGTCTCTATTCTTGGGTCTCCAAGTCTCTCGGCAAGCGTGTCGTCGCTTACTCCATATCCAATCGGATCCATCGTCTCTAGGAAGATCCATGGAGACTTGGTTGGGTCGCTTATGTTGTATCCTGTCCACCAAATCGTTATGTTTAGTCTCGGTATAGCCACGTTGCCCTGGAAGTCCCACGTCTTGAAGACGAAGTCGTCTACGAGTACCTTGATCTTGACGGGTGCGTAGATGTCTGCTGTTGCAGGTATGGTTACCTTGCCGCCTACCGCGCTTATCTTGGTGCCGTCTGGGAGCTTTGCCTCTAGTAGCGGCACGTTGACTCCCTTCCAGTACAGGCCGGTGAACGTGATGCTGTCTGCAGGCACGATGAAGTCTCTCGCTCCGTCTGGGCCGGTGTTGAACCTAAGCTCCGTGCCCAGTATTGGGTCGATTACCCATGCGGGCGTGTTGCTTAGCGGCCTCTCCTCACAGTCTACGAATACGACTTTGAGCTTGAAGACGTTTGCAGTTATCTCCTTGAAGACCGTCTTGACAAGCTTGGGCACCTCGTCCTCCTTCTGGTAGACCGTTACGCCGTCATACTTGACGAGCGCTCCATACATCAGGTTCTCTGGGACCTGGAATGCCACTGCGATATGGCTCGGAGGAGCCTCTGGGTCTGGCAGAAAGTCAACATCAACAAGTATGGAAATTAGGAATGGTACGAACTCACTCTCCCTAATATATACAGCATCCACTAAACCATCTCCGTCAAAGTCCTCTTCAAGCTCGGACTCAAACCCGGTAAATCTGTACCATGCTATTTGTACTGGTGCTCCGTTCTCCCTGAGCAGCCATATGTCTGTCTGCGGAGGCGTGAGTAGTGAGCCCTGATTATCATAGACAACGAAGACAATATCACTAACATTAGCCACGACCAAGAGCTTACCATCCAAATCATAGCTAATAGCCCCGAATACCGGGTCAAGTATATCTTCTGTGTTTGTATCAACTATTCCTACAATTGGTGCGCCTGTCTCGGATTTTCCGAGCTTAATTTCTCTCTCGATATCTGCATACCAATCAATTATTTCTGGATAGTTATCCGGACTAGCGAATGGGTCGGGCCAATAAGTTGAACTCTTTAGTGCTATTAGGTATGGGTTTTCGAGTAGGTATACTCCTACTTGCTGCTTCAGTCCTCCGTATAGGTTCTTGTATCCTCCCGCGTACTGTACCTCCAGCCTTATGCCCTTGAACGGGCCTGGGTCGTCAGCAATGGTCCTAGTCTTGAGGTAGTCATTTAGTGGGACCTTGCTTGGCTGGTTCTTCGTCAAGTCGTCAGTGCCCGAGTAATACTTCGAGACATAAACCAGCTCCCAGGCTTCCTTACCATCAATCCATAATCCACTGTACTTACTGATTAGGTACATCCACATAGTGGCGTTCGGAGCACGCAGATACTTCCTGAACTCTGGCAAGCTGCCCTTCCAGTCATGCGGATCATCCGACAAGGCATAAGAATTACCATCACTACCATCCCATACCTCTCCTGTTGAACCTCTCTCGTGCAGCGTGTGATATGTCGCTCCGTTCTTGTCCCTCAGGTTCACGATGCACTGGGCATCAAACAAGGCCGACCCA
>JAWBQR010000018.1:0-9106 GCA_038845265.1 Nitrososphaerota archaeon
ATTGAATTTGATTAGCTGCATCAAAATTTATTGGCGGTGCTCTCTCTAGATCCAGCTTAAATAAATCTTTAAAGTAGGCATTCCGAATCTGAACTTTGTTTTCCTCTTTAGGTAAATAATGGAATCCTTCATCCCAGCCAAACACCAAAGTATGAAACTAATAGAAGAGGTATCAGGAAAGAAATTGTTAGGAAGATAAAAACACGCTATACCTAAGCATCAGATAAAAGGTAAGCGGACTCGTGACTGGGTACCGCAAAATTTATATAATAGTTACTATTATTGTAACTATCTTACGGTTTCGGCCGGCGTGCGGGAAGACGCTTGCGAAGACAGGGGGGGTATGTTTTTAAGTCATGGCTGTGTTTTCTTGATGGGTTGCTGGATAGGTATCCGGGGTTTGTTCAGGAGCTTTCCCGCCTATCGCCGACTACTAGGGCGGTTTACTCCTACATTGTTGAGAGGTTTCTGGAGGAGGTGGGGGCTAAGGATGTGGGGGAGTTCTCTGTCAAAGATGTTATGTCGTTCCTGGATGCTGTCCGGAGCCCTCTCTACGGCCGTTCAGGACCTGTATACGAGTGTAAGGTCGTGGCGGTTTTGCTGAAGTTTCTCAGGTCTATAGGCGCGAGCCCGGAGGTTACAGGCTACCTCGCCAGCCTACTCGACAACTTGGCAAGGGAGGTGACTGTGTACTATGACTCGAAGTATCTTGATGAGGGCTATATGAGGATGCGTGTCTTGACGGATGCGGAGAGGGAGAAGCTGGTGAAGACGGCGGCTGAGCTCGACTCGCGGCTGGTCAAGTACAGGTACTTCCACCCGGGGTTCCGGAGGTTTGTGGAGGGAATGGTTGTTGACGGCGAGAAGAGGGGGTGGATTAGAACCTGCCTAGTGGGGCTGGCTGCCAGGACGTTCTGCAGGCCGATAGAGATCAGCAGGCTACTGGTCAGGAACATAGAGTTTGACGGCGACAGGATGATTATCCGGCTGAGGACTGCGAAGAGGGGGAACGCGGTGGTCAAGATAGTGGATGACGAGGTCGTGGTGGATGCCGTGAAGAAGAGGCTTGATTGGCTGGCCTGGAAGGGGTTCGGAGGCCCCTACCTCCCCCTCTTCCCAGGAGAGAAGAGCCCTAGGAGCGTGAACAGCGAGTCTGAGGCAGTATTCATCTCCCGCGCAATGTACAACTACGTGTACGAGGTCTACACGGCCGCAGGCATAAGCTACAGCTACCGCCCATTCTACGGCTTCAGACGCCTAGGCGTCATAGAGATGAACAAAAAGAACATTCCACCAGTGATTATTAAGGAGTATATGGGCTGGAGGAGGCTTGACATGACTGCATACTACTTTAAGGAGCCGAGGATAAAGGTGGCTGACACAGTATTAGAAATGATGAAGAAAAAGGAGAAGTAATTTCTAGAGAATTAGGCTCCCTACCTCAACCTTGTTGCGGGCAGAAAACCTGCAACGCTCATTATTGCGCCTGCTACTGACGCAAATATTCCCGTATTGATAAATATCTGCGAGTTAGTGCCCCTCGGTTTTAGGTCAGAGGTTGCAACATTATTGTCCAGTGGTTTCGTCGTAGGTATGCCGGTCAAGACTTTTTCTTTCGAGCCGTCTGGGTTAGTCGCCTCAACCACGTTAACTATGCGACGCCACTCCTCGAGACTATTATAATTTACCTCTCCTTGCATCCGTATATTAGAAGTACCTATGAAAGGAGGCATTTTAATTAGGTGAGCAAAATTGTCATCAATACCAATTATTAACGGGTCGGTGCTGAGAACCTTAGCCCTACTATTCGGTCCCTGCCTTACACTGCAGTCAAGACCGTTCACAGTTATTGTTACCGTCTCGCTACCAAAATATATAGTGTACTCGTAGTCGTAGTCCCGTTTAGGAAGTCTGATATTGAAGTCGAAGTATCCGTCCTCCTCAATCTTGTCATTAATTAATACTAACTCAGGAGGTCTCCTAACGACGAGAGACGCCACAGCATTAGTCACCACCGGCAAATTCTCTGGGTCGACGTTGGGATTGCTCTGGTCGTATATAACTAACCGTCCCCTTATGTGGCAGACATTAATGACGTGTTGCGACGGGTCCTCCCCGCTTGGCCACGCATAGACTGTAATATAGTAAGTCTTTATCGGACTTAGATACAATTTGCCGTATGCGTCGTAGCCTGGATATAACTTAGTGAACGCGGGAATCGCAGAAGGCTGGTCAACCTTGGTTGGAATCGCAGAAGGAAACTCAACCTTGGTTAATTGGTATCCTGCCGGTAGTCTCAACACTTTTATCGCAACCTCCAATTCGTTAGGAGGACCTACTTCCGGTCCTAAGTAGGTTTGTCTTTTCACGTATTTCGGCCAAGTGAAATTCAGCGGACCAAGGTCGGCAAGCTTTCCCTGAGCAACTAAGAAGCTATCCCTCTCTCTGATTGCATAATAGTAAATCACCACCTCCGCTAGAATCCCTGTTATCTTTTCGTTAGTCTTTATGAAGGTCGTGTACTCGGTTATAGGATAGTCAACCACCTCTCTCGTAACTTTAAAGTCAATTCCTTTAAATCCGCGTATCTTTAGAGTTTTATTCCCTGCAACCTCTGTCTGGTTTTTTAACTTCTCCTGAAATACTTTATTCAACCTTTCCCTTTCCTGCTTGACAGCGTCTATAAAACGCTGGAACCCCTGCTCGGAGAAGTAGAACACGTCATACGATATCTGAACTCTGTAGATGCCTCTCTCGACGCAAAATCGGTAACGCACGCCCTCTATCTCCCCTTCTATTACTCCCTCAATATTCCCTATTGCTGGCGCGCCAAGTGAACACAGCGTTCCAATGGCTTCTTTAGCAGTCCTATCTTGGTACCTCTTAGCAAACTCCATAAGATTGACTGACGGCTGTATCAACGCGAATGTTAAAAAGTTCCCGAGGTCTAACATGCTCATCTTCATCAACTCAGGCTCCCCTAAGACATCCTCGACTGCCTCATCCGTTGGAAGAGGTTCAAGCCTGACATACGCCTCTCCGTCAGAGTATAGGTGAAGAATAACAGGCCAGAATCCCGGACTTTTAACGATGTATGAACCTTTAGGCAGGGACAGCACACCATTCGTCGTCGAGTAACTGATATCTCTTATATAATCGTATGCAGTGACCATCGGTATTGATACCCCGCCAACAGAAAAGAACCGTACAGTTGTTACGTCTTGGCCCATGGTTGAGAAGGTTGCATATAATGTGCTCGCTTGGACTGGTGCAAACATTCCGACACTTATTAATAAAAATCCAAACAGCAAAAGACCTATGCCGGCAAAGAATACTGGGCTGGGACCAGCACTTCTACCTCTTGTCCTTACCATACGAGTCCTTCTAGGAACGCCCCATCAACCTCCGAAGAAGAAAAACTAGACGCTACTCATACATCTCACCGTAGCTTCACCGCTGGCAAGAAGCCCGCAATACTGACAGCCGACCCTACCACCGTCATAAGTATCCCAGTGTTTACTAGCATTTGCGAGTTACTTCCCTTCGGCTGCAGAGCAGAGGTGTCGACGTTGCCGCCGAGGGGAACAACTCTTGGGTCTCCTCTGATTACAGAGGCCGGCGAGCCATTCGGGTTCCTAGCGTTAATAGCTTCTATGTTAGAGTCTGTCCGAAGAATACCCCTATCTCTAAGCAACTCATTGACCCTTTCCTCCCACTGCCACCTACTCGTATAGTTGAAGTCGCCTCTAAGCTGTATGTTCCTTGTATCTATGAACGGGAAACTTCTAGTTCTGTCAAGCCCAGATTTTTCAATACCTATTATAAGCGGATTACCGCTCAGTAGCCTGACTTCAGGCCCACCCCACGCCGGCCTCACGTTAAACACCTCACATTTCTTCCCGTCAACCCCGATTAAGAACTTGGCCATTCCAATATAGGCGGTGTACCAGAATTTTGGCTCACTCGGTCTTCCTGTGAAGTATCCAGCACCTCTCATCGTCTTTGGTACTCTGAGATTGAATTTGAAAACGCCGTCACTTCCAATCTTCGTAGCCAAGGCTTTAAGTCCTCCAGAGTTATCGCCGGTAAATATGTGAAGCACCGTGTTGTTTATTACTGGTAATTGGTCAAGGTTTCTGCGGGGAAGTCTCCCTTCATACGTGACGAACTTGCCAGTGAACGTGCAGTTATTTATTACGAGAGGCACTGGGTCAACACCTACAGGCCAGGCATAGACTTTGATATGGTGTTCCTCAGGCCCTCTCCATATCCTGCCGTAGCCGTGGTAGCCTGGATATTTTCTCTGCTCGACGTTACCAAATATTGGGTATCCCGCCTCCACCAGCGACAATGAGTAGCCTTGGGGCATCGATGTTATTTTAGCGGCTATGTAGAGATATTTAATGTCCAACACATTTCCCGCATAGTCCGTAATAGACGGGTCATTAGGCGGCCAAGTGAACTGGAACGGGCTCTCAGTAGTTAAAGAGCCTCTCGCAATTTCGCGTGATATAGACTCCCTCACCAAAGGGAACTCTTCCTCTTGAGGTGGTTTCCGTGGCTTGTATCCGCGTAACCAAATAACTAAGTCTGCGCTAAAACTATATGGAATTCTTTTTTCAGTTCTTATGTGATGTACATAGCTGGAAGTAGGTATATCGGCTATCTCCCTTGTGACATTAAGGTCTATCCCCTCGAACGCGTGTAGCTCCACCCTCTTTACTAAACCGGATGACTGCGCAGACATGACGCTGGCCATCAATGTCTGGCTACTCGCTAAAGACATAGGCATCAAGCCGACGATACTCATGGGTTGCGTCCGCATATTCTGAGCCTCGTTAACAATATCTGCGACCATCTCGTCAGGCTCTAACTCTAGCAAGTACACATAGACCTCTCCCTCCGTGTCGTATAGATGCAGTACTGCAGGCTCAAATCCTGGACTCTTAACGATATACGAGCCATATGGCAACGTCAGGTGTCCATTCCTCGTCGAGTAGCTTACATCGTTCACGTAGTCATACGCATACACCAGAGGTATTAACTCGTCGTCATACGTCATGAACGTGACGCCAGTACTACCCCTGCCCAGAGTCGAGAACATAGCTTGAAGCATGCTGGCCTGAATAGGCGCGAACATTCCAACACCTATCAGCACGAAGCCGAGCGTTAGAAGGCCTATGCCCGCGAAGAACAAGGGACTGGGCCCGCCGCCACTGCCTCTTGACCTTGCACGATATGCTCTCCTAGGCACCGCCCATCAACCTCGCAAAGAAACTAACTATCGCCTCGTATATTCCTCTGAAGAAGTCGACAATCATCGCCCATAACGACTTACTAGCAGGCAAACTCTGCTGAACTATCGGCGCTCCAATTTTGACTTTCTCTGGGCTGACTGCTGGGGGAACTTCTATCATATTTATTGAGCCGCTACTGACTGTATTGCCACTGCTGTCAACTGCCCTATACGTTGCCGGGACCTCGGCATACGATAAAGCTACGCCGGTGTCTGTAACTGATGTTGATCCGCTGACACCTCCGTTCACGTAACCCATATCTATCTGAACCCCCGCTCCAGCCCCGTCAGTCGTATATGCAGACCCTATAGGCCTGCCTACTGTTCTCTGATTGAACACGTTTGGCCCTCCTCCTGTCTCTCCGCCACGGCTCTCTCCACTGTAAGGATATTCAAGCGGGAAGTACCAAGTCACAAGCGGCAGAGAACCGGCAGTACTCCTACCTCTCCTCGGCGTCACCCACCACCTCCAAACAACCGATTAAACGAGTCCCAAACCATCTTAAAGAAGTTGACTATTGATTCCCAGATTGACTCGAGCCATCCCTTCTTTAGCTGTGGCTGGATGACTGGGACGCCGAGCCTCACGTTCTTTATCTCAGCTGCTGGAGGAGCCTCTACAGCAGTTATTGTGCCACTGCCTTGCCTCGTTGTCTTGCCGACAACCTCCCCGTCCTTACTCAGCACGTCCTCGCTGGACTTGTAGTTATACCTCAGCGGGACCTCGTTGTAAGAGGAGGCCAGTCCAGACGGCTTATACACCGGCATATTCATTTGGCTTGTCCCGCCTCCAGTTGTTATTGGTCTGCCTGAGCCGTCCGTTGCGTAGTCGCTTCCAGCTTGAGTGGAGGCTCCTCCATACCTGCCTCCGATTGGCCAGCGGAAAGTAACTATTGGCAGACTCATGCTTCCGCTCGGATTCACTACGTATGTCTTCCCCGCCTCATTTATCTGTCTCCATTGATCGATTGATAGGGAGACATCTCCACCCATACTTATCGACGCTACAAGCGCAGAGTCAGACCTAGTCGTCGACAGCCTCATCCTGTTCAACGTCAGTTCCCACTCTACCGCATAGCGCGACTTGGCTGGAATCGTGACAGTCTTCTCAGGCATTGAGACGTACTGGATAGATAGCAATTGCGAACCTGTGATTTCGGCTTTTACGACAGCAGTGACTGGGAAGTCCCAGTCATTGCTAATTGTCCAGACAGCCTTGACATGCGCGTCTATGTATTCCACCTCGTTCTCGGAATACCGCCTCGACTCGACTATGTCTCCCTTACCCACTATCCTTACTCTCTCTGAGAGGCCGAGCACCACAGTACCGGTATCCCTGTACTGAAGCACGTCTGGATCATTGATTGACTTAAAGCCTAAACTAGCGCTGAAGCCTCCCTCCGGCAGGATTAATGTCCACATCTTCGGTAGCAATCTTTTACCAGACTTGATGGGAACATCGCATGGCTCGTAGCGAAGATATTTACCGGCCGAGTCTCGCGCCTCAAAGCTGCATAGGAAGTCGTTTGGACCGCTCGGCACAGCCTCGATTGTGACCTCGTCTCCGACATATCCATCATATGTTCCTGGTCCGCCTACTCTTATTCCATTCAGGAATACGTTAACGGTTCCAGGACCCGAAGTCCCTACTGAGAACTTAGCCGGTATTCTAAGGACATTGAATATCGCCTCAAATGACTGCCTCCTATCCTCGTACCGGGAGGACTGTAGCTCCACGCCGATGGTGAACTTTATCCTGCTGTTGGGGTTAGTCTGTGCCTCGCGGATCATGGCCTCAGACACGTAGCTGTTGAAGTACATCTTCACGGTCGACGAAGAGAAAGCCGGCACCTCGACCCTTTGATGAATGAATGGGTTGGAGACAAACGCTGGATAAGTGGCTAAGAACTCGGCCGGCTCTCCGAGGTTGTTAACTATCTCGAAGGTGACTGACCAGTCGTTTACATTTGTCACCACGTTCCTAATGGTGAAGGAGCTTGACGGATACATGACCAACTTGTCCATCCCCACTCTGACAGTCTCTCCGTATGTGGTGAACTTTGTCCCTACTGAGCCTCCGACAGGCACGTCCACGGTAAACTGGGGATTGATGCCTCTGCGGGCAAGATCATCGATGGTTATGGTGGTAGGAGTGGAGGGTCCCGACCCATACACGGATACTTCAATCACGATGTACTCTAAGGTAATGTCTACATAGCCTCCTCTCACGGCATTCTCCTTCCTCAATACGAAGTTGACGCTAGTCGAGATGGAGGAGGAGCCTGTGGGGCTGAGTTTCTTTACGCCTGACGCGCTACCGTCCATGAAGCTCCATTTTCCAGAAGCATACATCACCACCTCCGCGATTCTTAAGGCGTGGAAATATTGTTTAGTCGCAGGCAGAGTGGTTGTAAACGTCGTCTCGGTGGGGAGCTGAGGCGGCGTAACTGTCAGCGGAGCCTCAGTCGTTCCTGGAGGATAAACCTTAACCGCATACGAGGCTGGACCAGTAATATCCGTCGCACTAACAATTATTACGGCTTGGAAAGATGTTGAGCCTGTTTTAGCCATGACGTAGCATCCTCCACGACCAGTGCTACCGAATCCTTGGACAGTAAGCGTTACTCGAGTGTCACTCGCCGCTAAGCAGAACTTGTAGTCGCCTGTATCTGTCGGTATCTGGACAGTGTATCTATCCTCGTCCAAGAAGCTTACATAGCCTCTAACCTCCTCCCCTATGTTTATAGCCGCTACAGAGACGTCGTTTGCCTTCTGGTCAGTGTAGGACTTCTTGTTATAAGAGTATGAGACAGCCACCACGCTTGGCGCAAGCCTGTTAGCTACAACTCTTACCTCCACCCTATAGTCTCCGCCACGACCATAATATGAGACCAATGTTGCCGACTTTGTCTCGCCTGGCTGGATGACGAAGTCTGCTGTACTCTCAGCAGCATAACCTCCTCCGACATCTCTTTGCAGTAATATTATTACCCTTGCGCTGAGAAGCTCTACGTGTCTCACTACTACGTTGACTATAAGTACTTCATAAGGCTCAACTCTTATCAGGTTTGAGTACCCAGTCGCGCCTGACATTTCTGGATCAGTCCTCAGCTCTGACCAGCCGGCGCCTTCGAGCCTAAGGTAGCCTCCTACTGGAAGCTCCGGCCTCGGAGTAAGTGTCTGAGTAGTAGTTGTATTTGTTGGCTGCGTTGTAGTTAACGTAGTGGTCTGGAGGGAGCAATACCCGCTCGGACTAGATGCCTCACATGCCTGAGTCGTAGTTGCTACCCTACTAGTTGTAGTAGTTTCAGAGAGATAACCACCGCCTCCGTCATAAACCACCCAAGACGCCATGAATGGGAGGAACAGCTTGCTGTTTGGCAGTGAGTAGACGCTGATTTGTGGAAAACTATAGCTAAGCTTATACCCGTCTATCTGCAACATGCTTGCCTTGTATAGGTCTGAGCCGCTGGCCTTAGCTGAGAAGACAAACGTTAGGCTCTTCGAGCCAGCAATCATCAGCTCTTTATAGTCTACTGGCGCGCCGTTGACTGATAGTGAGAGCTCCGCAGGTCCAGCCACTCCCTGCCAGAAAGTGGCGAATAGGTACTGAGACCCGAAATAGACCAGGGGAATTAACAGCACCGTAACTATGGCAATGACTGTTACGGGATGTGCAGGTCGGCTACGTCTCCCAGGTCGGCTACGTCTCCTAGGCATCTCTACCCCCCGCCCAAGAGTTCGGTGAACATGTATTTATTCTCTGTCTCCGTGAGATATCTCTCACCGCGCCCCACCCCTCCACAGAAC
>JAWBQR010000019.1:0-5590 GCA_038845265.1 Nitrososphaerota archaeon
TCTGCGAGAGACCACTCATAATCGGAGAGGTCACAATTTCAATCAGAGACGTGGAAACAGCAGCTAGAGAGGTCGAAAAGCTCTACGAAAGAGTCAATGCGGTAAAAACAAAGTACGGCAAAACACCTGAAATGATTATTCTCTCAGTCGGGAGCACCACCGAGGACGTTGCTAACTAGCCCTTAATTACACATCTAAGCTAATCTAGCGCACCTAACACATTTAAAGTATAAACATAACCTATAGAAACATAGATATGATCAATGCGCATAGGCCAGCAGCAAGACGAGAGAGAATTCTGGGAAGAAGTAGCTGAGAGCTCCCTACACCTAAGGATGAAGAATCCAGCAACCTCAGACCAAACCTACAGAAGACTGGTAGAAAGATTCTTCCATAAATGGATAGACACCACAAAGACGCAAAGAGTACTAAAACTAGACGCATACAACGAGGCAACCCACACTTCCTACAGCTACTACTTCCTAGAAAGAAAAATCAACGTAGCCTACGCAGAAATATCACTGAAAATCATCAAAAAAGCAGTAAACAAAATCGAGAGGGACGGATACATACCACTCGTCCACCCAGTCCAATGCGACTTCAGACAACTCCCATTTCGTGACGATGCATTCGACGCCTCATGCAGCTTCGGAAGCGTCGAGCACGTAGAAGAAGTAGAGAAATCAATCCAAGAACAGGTAAGAGTCACGAAAAGGGGAGGCACAGTGATCGTCGCAGTGCCGAACCTCCAAAACCTATTTCTGAGAGCCGCATCCATCAAGCTACTAGACTTCTTCGGACTGCTGAGCGATTTTACAAACATGGAGAGACACTTCCTACCCAACCAACTCGCATCAATACTAAGGAGACTCAACCTAAACAGTATAGAAATCTCGGGCTACCATCTATTCCCAAAACAGCTCCGCTGGCTCGACCTATGGAACGAGTGGTGGGGCAGTGAAAAAATAAGAAAAATAATGAGAAAAATCCTCAAAAACGCTCTAACAATCTTCGAAGCAGTAGAGCTTAGAGAAACAAAGATGAATCTACTTGCAGAGATGTTAATAGCCAAAGCAACAAAATAAACTAGAATTAATCATTCAGACACTTCTCTTATCTATCTGAGACTCGACGATTCGGAACTTTGGTTTATCTGGGTCAATTACCCTGTCCACCACTTTAACCTCTATAGGGGTCTCACCAAATAAGAGTCTAGAACGCCGAGCGACTTCCCGAAGAACTGGCTCAACCTCACCACCAGACACCTTGACAAAGACCTCGATAGAATAATCCTTCTTTTGAAGGACTCTGAACTGGTCTACTCCATCAATATCCTGCAAAGTAAAAATGACCAACTGAGGTGATACATATAGTCCATCAGTAGTTAAGATATAATCCACTATTCTGCCCTGAATATTCTTAAGAAGAGGCAGGCCACGACCACAGGGACACTCATCATCAATCGGCGTAGCAACGTCTCCAAGCATATAACGAATAACAGGAGTAGCAAACACGTTGAGACCGGTAACACAGACCTCACCTGGCTCGCCCGACGTAACAGGCCCACCATTCCTCAAAAACTCGGTCACTGTAAAATCAATAGGGATATGATATGCAAAGTGAGTTGGACACTCGATCGCTATTGGGCCTACTTCAGCGGAGCCATACGCATCAAAAACCTCAGCGCTAAAGAAATCCATAATTAATTTTCTCGTGGAATCGTCGAGTATTTCGCCTCTCGTTGAGACTATCCTAAAGCTCGGATATTTACCGACTTCTTCACAAACCATTACTAGTGCCCTCATATAGGAGGGATTAGCCATTATCGCGTCTGGCTTCCAAGACAGGAAAAACTCTGGATGAGCCCGTATATCTGTGGCCAATGATAGGGGCCTCGCCTTCCTCCTCCTGAATGCGCCCCAGAAACCAACCGTATCAATCATACGTCCTAATTTTATATCTCTCCCCACAGGCGTAGGAATAACTCTACATATCTTGTGAAAGGGCCTGATACCATAGTTCCAATACATCATTAAATAGAATGCTTCAGTATATGCTATTGCGAGGGGCTCTTTAAGAATTTTGATTGGAGCACCCGTAGAGCCCGAAGTCGTCCTAACCTCACATTTACTGACATCAATACCTCTAGCTGTTCTCTCCTCAAGAGGCACGCGTCTCAAATCTTCCTTAGTAATTATTGGGAGCTTTCTAAAACTCTCAATATCTACGATACTGTCAGGATTAATTCCGGCCTCGCTGTATAACTTGTGATAAAAGGGCACATTCTCATATGCATGCTTAATAATTAACCGGAGCTTCTTATTCTGAAGCTCAATGAGCTTCTCCCTCGGCCACCACTGTGAACGCTGAAACCTTACCCAATTCACAAGTATTTGAAAAAACATCACTAGGCTTAGAAACAAATTTCCTTAATATAAAGCCTCTCAAGAAAACATCCTCGCAACGCTTATAAACGGATAATAAATCTAAAAGTCTATGAGGACTAATTCATGGGCATTAAAAATAATTTCGTTTATCACTATTATTACTCTATGGCAAATTGTTAGCCTTATTGCTGGTGAGTTCTTTGTACCTTCGCCTATCGCAACAATTTCGGCTTTCATAAAATTAATCATAAGCGGAGAGCTGCCTAAAGCGTTACTTTTCACTATCCAAGTCCTACTACTTGGCTTTGTAGCCTCACTAGTTATTGGGATAGTAAGCGGTTTAATTTTAGGATGGTTCAAACCACTAGGGATGGCACTTGAACCATACATAAACGCTCTGAACAGCACGCCACATATAGTCTTCATACCAATAATAATTCTATGGCTGGGAATAGACGTTGAGGCCCGGATATTTTACGTATTATTTGCAAGCATATTTCCAATAATAATCAACACGATGTATGGAGTAAAATACTGCGACGAAAATTTGATTGAAACTGCAAAGGCATACCATGCAAGTCAAAGAGAAATTCTAACTAAGGTCGTTCTGCCGGGCTCATTGCCATTCATAATGTCCGGGCTAAAAATAGGACTCGCTAGGTCCATAATATCAGTCATAATCTCAGAGATGTTCTTCAAACTAGCAGGCACAGGAGCGCTGATACTAAAATACGGCGACCTATTCAGATTAGACGCAGTCTTCGCAATAATAATAGCCATAATTATTCTCACACAATCCATATTCAAAATAACAGACATAGCAGAAAAAAGGGCTGCGAGATGGAGACAAGAATAATTGACACTAAAACCGAGGAAGGCTGAACATGGATATTATAGAAGTTAGAAACGTATCGAAGAGCTTTGCCAGTAGTGACAAGATCCTCAAAGTACTTGATGAAATCAATCTCAATGTTAGAGAAGGAGAATTCTTTGTTATAGTTGGTCCAAGCGGATGCGGAAAAACGACACTGCTCAAAATCATGCATGGCTTAATCACTCCTGATTCTGGCGAAGTATATATCGATGGCGAAAAAGTAAAAGGACCATCCAGCCTAACCGCGCTCGTCTTCCAGACATCAAACCTTTTCCCATGGAGGACAGTACTTAAAAACGTCGAGTTCGGATTAGAAGTGCAGAAAATTCCTGATAATGAAAAACGAGCTATTGCTAAGAAATATCTGGAGACTGTTGGATTATCAGGCTTTGAGAACTTTTATCCTAGGCAACTCTCTGAGGGGATGAAGCAGAGAGCCGCAATAGCACGTGCACTTGCAGTTAATCCAAAAATCCTATTAATGGACGAGCCCTTCGCAAGTCTAGACGCCTATACCAGAGAACTTATGCAGACTGAACTCCTAAACATATGGGAAAAATTCAAGAAGACAGTAGTATTTGTGACTCACAGCATAGACGAGGCCATATTCATGGGTGACAGAATTGCAATTCTCTCACATAGGCCGGCAAGGGTTCTTGAAGTCCTTGAGACAAGAATCCAGAGACCGAGAAGCGAGGATATAAAATCATCAAGTGAGTTCCTAGAACTAAGGAAACATATTTGGAGCATGCTTAAGCATTAGTGGATTATTTTGGCCTCAATTCGTTGAAGGCCTGCTCTAAAAACTTATTCGGCAAGTCTAAGAACCTCTCGAGGGGAATCATGCTCTTTATTTCTCCTGAATCCAATGTCCATTTCATGAGTATCTCATATTCTTCTATAGGCGCTAATATATAGTGGAAGTATTCCCGGTCAAGCAGCCAGTCATAGACTGCTTCTTGTTTCTTTCTAATTTCTTCTGTTTTTTCGAGTCCCATCCACTCAATTGCCTCTTCTATGTATCTGCTCCTGTATTGTAATGCCCATTGAGCAAACAAGATGTGGGCCTTAAACCAATCAACCATGAATCTCGAGTTCTCTTCAGCCCAATCCCTGTATACCCAGTTTAGGACCCAGAATACATGTAGCGAATCAAGAATCTTGACTGGCGCTTTCTGCTCCAGCAGGGATAGAGCGTCCGACAAGAGTAATCCTGCCGCATCTATTCTTCCACTTAGAAGCGCGTTTGCTCTCTCTTTAGATTCTCCAATCTGAATGTACTCTGCCTCAATATTTCTCTCACGTAAATATGCATTTATGGCAGCGTGTTCATATGCACCTATCTGACCGATCCCAATTCGCTTTCCCCTAAGAGATTCAGCATCTGGATATTTCTCGTTAGCCACCAACACTAGTTCGACGATGCCTGTATTAGGTGCCGCGACGATGTCTTGCCCCTGCTCGATCTGGACGTATATTGCTGGCGCGGAAACTGAGGCTATCTGTGCCTTTCTCGTAAAGAATGCCTCCCTCACCGCACGTGGAGTGAAATACACCAACTCTACATCGTATCCAGCTTCTTTCAACATCTTGGTAGCAAATTCGGCTTTATAGTAAGGTAAAGCCTTTATTACATAGCCAAAACCTATCGTAATTTTTTCTTTCGGCTTCTCCTCTTCTGGGGCTGTCGTAGTGGTGACGCCGAGCGTTGTTGTCGGAACAGTCTTGGCAAAATACATACCTGCTGCACCGATTACTGCACCCGCTACTCCCGCAGCTGCTGTCTGTATTAGGCTTCTCCTGCTCATGTTCATCCTGTTCAAGCCTAGTCGTTTTTAAAAGAAGACTCTATGATTATAAGTGTTTCTATCTTAAAGAATCTTGTCTAAAATATATTATCTGAGCGTTAATTTATTTAAGATATGGGGACTGGATATAGGTAGAAGAAGTAAAATAGGTAACTAAGGACATAGATCGCTGTGAAGGTTGTCCAGCCCTTTGACTTTAAGCCTTGAGCCAATTCTTTGTATACATGCCCTCCGAGGACGTAGGATAAACAAATAACTATTGGCGGTGTTAGAGGGAGATAATAAAAGAGGTACGTCAGGCTCCGGTAGAATAGCCGAATGATTATCCATATGAGGTATGAGCCGAGCCACCATGTGGCGCAGAGACGAGCCACATTATCTTTTCTAAAATGAGCCACGGCATAAATAACTGTTGGAATCGTAACTATGAGTAGTGGCCAACTAATCTGTATCCAGTAGGCATATGTAATTTCTGGATTAAATAATGGACCCACTGGAGATAATGATTTTATATCAAGTTT
>JAWBQR010000020.1:0-815 GCA_038845265.1 Nitrososphaerota archaeon
ATTCTAGTGGTTAGAATCTGGTTTAGAATGGGGGGCGTTAAATAGAGGCTGAAGCCCCTCCTGCCCGAGGAAAAATGAGTAGAAGGTTTAGTTCCTATCTTCTAATCGCGCTGCTACTGCTATCGACTGTCGCGATCGCTGGAGTGATGATGCCTGCGCCTGTGGCCGCCGTTGAGAGAAGCGCGTGGCTTAAGATCGTGACCACATCCTGGAATGGGCAGAGCTGCGGCATCTACGATGGAATAAGCACGGGATTCGCTGGCGATGGCGTGGCTGTTAATACGCCGATGTGCCCGGCTGGGACGGGCTTCGCCGATAGATTCAATGTTACTAATATGGAGGCTTTCGTCGAGGTTTATGGCATTAAGCCCGACTTCGCATTAATGCAGTATCAGGGTACCTTTGAGCCGAATGCTACGGGATTCGTGAAGATCAGCTGGAGGGTTGACCCCGACTGGGGCCTCCTCGTCTTGGTCAAGGCCAAGAGCTACTATGGCGAGAGGATAGGCGAGGGCGAGCCATTCGCGGGAATAATCATGTACGCGCTATTGATACCGCCGAACAACTCCACAGGAGTCATGAACGCCGAGGCCCTGGAAAAGATAGCCAACATGACGGGACTATACAGCCTCGGTGATCCAGGCTATAGGGCCATTCTCGGGAAGAACTTCACCATCACCATGACGGGCGCTCTGGTAGACTATACAAACTACTTTGACTTTAGCGCGTCTGGGCCTTTCGATTACTTTAATGGTAGTATGGTGAGCTTTGCCAAGATATTCGGCAACGAGACTTCAGCCGGCACTCCTGTTAAC
>JAWBQR010000020.1:825-5189 GCA_038845265.1 Nitrososphaerota archaeon
TAATCATGTACGCGCTATTGATACCGCCGAACAACTCCACAGGAGTCATGAACGCCGAGGCCCTGGAAAAGATAGCCAACATGACGGGACTATACAGCCTCGGTCCAACCAATTATAGAGAGTGGCTCAAATACAACTTCACAATTAACATGGAGGGACAGTTCATCGTTCACAGCGATGAAACCCCGCCTGGTCCCCCTGATGAAGATTCGAATGATTATTTCGATTTCGCTGCTTCTGGGCCTTTCGATTACCTCAATGGTAGTAGGGTGAGCTTGGAGAGCTTTGCCAAGATATTCGGCAACGAGACGACTAATAAGGATGGTAAGCCGATCCCCGTGAACGCGTGGGTCGCCAGGGCCGCCAAGATATTCAAGCTCTTCCACGTCCACTCTTGGTATGATGTGAAGGACGCCCTGAGCTTCGCCCAGATAAAGATCTACGACCTGGATCACACGGATCCGACATCAGAGGCATCCCTGATACAGGCCGCGGTAACTGGAGAGGACGGCCAGTCCAGATACATAAGGGAGATCTATCCGCCGGAGCAGGGACTAGTCATCAAGGAGAAAGGCACATACAAGTATGGAAGGTTCTACAACAACAAGCTGGTACCAATACCACTACAGATATTCAACCTGAACAACGAGACAGTGTTCCACGGAGGATTCCCGGAAGTTGACCTTAATGGTATAACCGCCTATGCCGTTGGAGCGCCACACCTGAACGCAACAGTAAGAGTCTGGTGGGAGACAGTAGTAGTAAACCAGACAATATACTATGGAAAATACATCAATATGACAGGCTACGCGCCGTTCACACAAGTGGACCTCGATGGTGAAACAAAGTGGAGGCCGAACTTCTATGGGCCGTTAACGGTTGGACACAATCACACGATCATCATAACGGATGGAACACCAACGATAATTTCCCCGATTGCGAACTTCATTAATGCGACTGTGTTCTATGCTAGGTTCTGTGTGCAGGATGCGGATCTCCAGATACAGCACCCGGAGGTCGGAGATAAGCTGGTGAATATGCCGGTCTCGATAAACCTGAAGACCGCCGGCGACCGCCCATACTACTTGACGAAGAACCTGCCGACAACAGATAATGGCGGCTGCACCGATGACCCGCACAAGTACCGCGGGTGGATGAGCCAGTTCAGCAAGTTCTCCAGGTTCCCGAACGCCACAATGTGGTACGCGCTATACGTGGATGGATTATACGCCGACGAAAACGATATTCCAGACTACTTCGATGTTAGGGCGATAGGATCATTCTGGGAGAAATTCGGCCAATACGTGAGGCTCAACGTCAGCATAGCCTACCTGCCGGGAGAAGTGGACAACTACGATGACATACCCGAGGGCCCGAACCTGAGGGACGTCGCGACGCCGAGCCTCATAGGAGACGAGGACGTCCTGAAGAGCGACTACTTCCAGGGCAACTGGAGCAGGCTCGTCGTGGACGTCAACTACGCCAACACCTTGACCGTAAGAGATGACAAGGATTATAGGGGATTCGACGTCATCTTCAAGTGGAGCGGGGGAGCGAGAAACAACTACCCAGGACAGGAAAAAGTAGTGGACGTACTCAGAATAAAGAACCCATATGCCATAGCAGCCCACTACGACTATTATGCAGAAAAAGGGTATCCATGGATATATCCATACACGATATTGCAAGACAACTACGTTCTAGTTAAATTCCATGAGCCAGTAGACCTAGTGCTATACATAGATGGTGTTGGATCAGTTACGGTGGAGGATTACTTAGGACTTATAAAAGTTAAGGGAACATCCCAAATCAACATAGATTTCGTATATTCTCCGCCTAGGGATAGATATGTCGCGGACCTAGAGTTTGTCTCCTGGTCATATGATATGATCGTATTCCTCGAGAACGGGACGGTACTTGGAAACGTAACATACATTACTGTAGACAGTTGCATAGCCACGGTAAAGTTCCACGATGTACTTGGTGGGGCCGGTTATTATCTATACGCCTACAGTGCAGATTATGCTTTGGTAGCCGATATAGATGTAGATGGAGTGCAGGACTTCAGCGGCTTCGACAGTTTCTGGCTCGGAGGAGCCCTCCCCTATCACTATGGCGGCCCCGTAGAGGTTGAGATATTCTGGCAGTTCGCAACACCAAGAATACTAGTCAGTGGAACAGACTATTATGCAAGACTGGGTACGCTGATTGCATTTGATAACGTGTATAGGCCAATACTGGTCTCGGGAGGCATTAGCTACATAGAAGTATACACGAATTATGGAGGATTAGGATTTGTCGTGGATTCTGGAGGTATAGAGTGGGATGGCATAGAAGGGAAAACACCCAATTCGGGCTCGGGTACAGGCATAACGGACGCCTACTTCTATACAGGTATAAAGGGTGCATCGATAAAGCCGGCATACTGCGGTGTAGATGATTATGCATATTTCGAGTGGAGTAGCGAGGTAGGCTTCGACTTCGATCCAGAATGCGCCGAAGTAAAACTAGAACTGGACCACTCAACGTGGGAATACGGCACTACCACCTTTAGGGACTTTACTGGTACGGTATCCCTAACAAGATTAGACTATGGATACTTCTACGGCATGATCGTACCGTTATCAGATGATTATCCCGCAAGCGACTTCGCACTACTCAAAACAGGAACGGTCTTCGTAACAGCCGACGTCCACGACATAGTCTACAAGGTGACAGACAACCTGGGAGACCCATTGCCTGCAGGGCAGACAGAAGTGCACCTAATACTGCCGAACGGCGAGGTCGTCAAGAGGACTCCTGCGCCGCCGGAGCTCGCGGACGTAATGCCCGGAAGCCTACAGTGGAGCTACAAGTACTATGGCGAAGGAAACGCGGTATTCTTCCAGCTACCAGGATCAACGGGACCCTATGGAGCGAGAATACTATACGCTGGAGCAGAAGTATATTACAAGAGGGACGAGATAGACGTGTTGAGGACAACGGAGTTCGTGACGATCGTCGCCAAGGTCTTCAAGGTCAAGATGCTGTTCGTGGACTGCCAGGGAGAACCAATAGCTGGACTATACTACAAGTTCACCCTACCAAATGGCAGAACAGACTGGGATAGAACGAGCGCCGAGGGAGAAGCCGACTTCCCATACTTGGCGGCTGGAACCCTGAAGATACACAGCGTCTGGTGGAAGGGAGTAGAGGTACCGCTGATGGAGGCCAAATTCGCGACAGGAAAGAAGATAGAGCTCGTGAATAACCAGCTAGTCCTCGAGGTAAATGAGGGCATAAACGCGCCGATAGTGGTGAAGGTCCCGATCAAGGACATAATCTTCTACACAACCGACTTCCAGGGAGAGATGAAGATACCATACCTCAACATAACGGTGACCTGGATAGGCACCTATAAGCCATGGACAACCGAGAGGATCTACTTCCTCGAGACCCTCGACCCGACCGGAGACATCAACGCCAGCCTCTACAACACGACGGCAATCATACACGACCTCTGGTTCAGATACGACATCACCGCGTACTTCTACAAGGTCGCAGAGGACTCGCCGATGGATGGGATGGAGGCGTGGGAGGCCAAATACGTCTTCCACAAGATGCCTCCAGCCATCTACAACATAACCGTGACAACGGTGACGGATAAGCCATACAGGGACAAGAACATGATGACTCCGGCCTACAGCAAGTGGCCTGGAAGAGACGTCGAGGTGCCATACGAGATCAAGATCAGCTGGGCCTGGTCCACGGAATATGAGGACAGCATACCCAAGGTGGTGACGGAGCCTGGAAACACGATCAACGACAGAGTTGTATTGAGGATCTTTGGATCCATGAACGGCGTCCAGGTAACAACTGCCAACTTCCCGGCCTGGCTCGTCGACGCATGGAACCCGGACATGATAGGAAACAGGACGGCCCTGGTCTGCAAGGAGGAGGTAACGCTCAAGACGTGGGCCCACGACTTCTGGAAGAGGGTCATCGACGGAGACCTTAGGGTCGGAGACGCGAGCTTCAGGATAGTCAACGACAACGGCATAGGCATGTATTACTACGACCTGAAAGAGAAGAAGTGGGTTGGAGAAACCTACACCAGCATGTGGACCGAGGATATAAAGGACGTATCCGCCATAATGAAGAGGAGCCTGAGGACCAGCAACATCTACTGGAACGGAAGCTACCTCCTGAAGAACATGTACTTCGAGACCAACATGACTTACAGCTATAGCAAGGGCAAGAACGCCAGCTTCATAGTGGATAAGTTCTACAACGCATCCGCCCCCAACGACGTGGCCGACGTCCTCAACTTCACGCTAGTCGGAACCGAGAACCTCTGGAGGACGGATAGCAGGTTCGCCAACTGG
>JAWBQR010000021.1:0-4599 GCA_038845265.1 Nitrososphaerota archaeon
CAAAATTAAATATCCCTGCCGATACCTACTAATTTACGAAGGCGGGGGTCGCCAAGCCTGGTCAAAGGCGCAGGGCTTAGGACCCTGTCCCGTAGGGGTTCGTGGGTTCAAATCCCACCCCCCGCACATAACCTATTTTTTTTACGATGCTAAAACTGATTTCATTTGATAACTTAATGCGATAAGTTTAAAAGTTACGACATAATGTATTTGCATTGTGATGAATTCTAAACCATATAAAAGTGACAAGCAAAAAATAAATCGTAGAACTGCACTTTCGACCTCAGCTAAAGTAGCGATTGGCACTGTCGTAGCTATTGGTGCTGGGGTAGGTGGGTATTTTGCTGGCCTTCAAGCTGCCCCGAAAGAGGTTGTAAGGACAGTGACTGCTCCCGGCGTCACCGTAACGCAGCCTGGAGCTGTTAGTACCGTTACAGTCGAGAAGACTGTTGAAAGAACAATAACTGCTCCTGAGAGAAGGCCAAAAGAAGTAAGAGTAGCAGTATTCTCTCACTACGAGGATGTTCCCAGGAAGGTTATGGCTCCATATTTTGAGCCGAGATTCGGGGTGCCAATTGTCTTTGAAACGGTCGTAGCCGCTGAAAGTAGAGACAAATACATTGCAGCACACAGAGCAGGTACGTCGCCATATGACTCACTTGAATTGTGGGCGACTACCGTTCAGGAAATGGCTGATAGAGGTTGGCTTGTTGACCTGACAGATTGGGTTAACAGAATGTTTGGACCAGACAGAGGAGCAATTGCTGATGTTTGGGAGGCAGCTACTTATAAAGGCCGTATATATGCAGTACCAGACAAAATAGGATGCCCAATTCTCCAATGGAATAAAGAGCTACTTAAGGAGGCAGGGCTTGACCCAGAGAGACCTTATGAATGGTGGAGAATAAAGAACTCTATTAACGAATTTGTAGAATATGCTAAGGCTACGACTTATGAAGAAGGAGGAGTACAATACTGGGGATATGTTGACCAATGGGGATACGAAGTCGTTGTGCAGTATGCAATATTTGTTCAAATGTTTGGAGGGAAGCTTATGGATACAACTAAGAATCAGCCGTGGGGAGAACCAGCAATGAACCAAACACCTGCAGTTGAGGCTCTACAGTGGATGGTCGATTTATTACATAAACATAAATGCATAGATCCTGCATCGCTTACCTATAACTGGGTGTTTGACTTTCTCCCTGGCTACTTGCAGGGAAATGTTGCCATGATAATTACATGGCCTTTCGTTACACATGTATCTGAAAATCCTGAGCAATCAAAGATCGTTGGCAAGACAGGATTTGCGCCTAACTTCGCTAAAGAGACATCTGCATCTGTTGACGGAACTGAATTCTTCGGTGTTTCTAAATTTGCTCCTAACGGAGTCGAGGCAGGCCTAATGTGGCTTGAACATGTAACATCATTTGATATGCAGAGGCGTCAAGGACTTCACGGCGTCTGGGCCCCAATTTATAAGTCACTTTTAACAGATCCTGAAATAACAAAAACAATGTATGAAGCGCCAGTTATAAGAACATCATATGAGTATCCGCATAGTAACTTTTGGACGCCAGACTGGGAGAGATGGACCGATATATTAAGAAAAGAAATTCACGCCGCGCTTAGACAAGAGAAGACTCCTCAACAAGCAATGGACGACGCTGCAAAAAGAATAAGAGAGGAACGTGAAACATATACCACATAAGGCGATAAAAATATTTTTTAATTTATTTATGCTGCCAGAGAAAAAATTATATGGTGACAATGAATGAAGAGTAAAAACAACAAATATTCAGATACAAAATTAGCATTATTGTTAATGATGCCTGCAGCTGTATTAGTTATTGGTCTTTATTTTATTCCAACGCTAATTACATTCTTAATGAGTTTTCAAAAGAAAGACATTAGTGAAAATTTATTTGAAGTCATAATGAATATCCCTAATTCAACTCTTGATAATTATATTAGGTCATTTAGAGACCCAGACTGGATAGCCTCCCTCAATCAAACGATGCTTTTAATATTAATCGTAACAGGTTTAGGAATAGTTATCTCACTTGGTATCGCAATTTTATTAAGCCAAGAGTTTAAGGGAAGAGGACTAATACGTACGCTTGTGCTTATACCCTGGGCAGTACCGCCAATAGTTAATGGCACCACTTGGACCCTAATATATCATCCTCAGGTCGGTACACTAAACGCCTTACTAAACCAACTCGGAATTATTGATAGATACTTGATATGGTTCATTGATCCGCTTCTTGCTATATTCGCAGCAGGCCTTGCGATTACTTGGAGATTTATTCCATTCATGACTCTTTTCATACTGGCTGGATTACAAACGGTGCAAAAAGAGCTTTATGAAAGTGCGATGGTTGATGGAGCCAACTTTTTGAGAAGATTTATACACATAACCCTTCCAGCAATAAGACCAGTCTTACTAACAGTGATATTTATGCAGATTATCTGGACAACAAAAGTATTTGATGAGATTTGGGCATTGATAAAGGGCGGAGCAGCAGGAACTACTGTCATGAATTTATGGGTGTATAGACAGGCCTTTGAGTTTTTACGTTATGGATATGGGTCTGCCCTTGCTTATCTTTTGGCATTATTCACTTCAGTAATCGTAATCGCATATTATTATTTTGTTTCCAAGAGGTCGGAAAGGTGAGAATTTTGCGAATATCTAGGAATAAGTTGAATAAAGTTATAATTTACATAGCAGCGATTGTCGTTGCCTTGATAATTATGTTTCCTCTCTATACTTTATTTATGATGAGCGTTATAAGTAGGGCACAATTATTCTCTAAACCTTTCAACTGGATACCTATAACGGCCACGTTTAAAAACTACATAGAAGTTCTAAAACCTGAGCATCCGGTACCAGTATTTCAAGGAATTATGAACAGTTTTATAGTATCGATCTGGGCGGCTACTTTAAGTCTATTGCTTGCTAGCCTGGCGGCCTATGCATTGGCTAGATTGAGATTCCCATATAAGGCGCATATATTGACATCTCTTTTGTCATTCTACATGCTTCCAGCCATGTTATTCTTGATTCCAATATTTATCATTATGAAATATCTAAATCTCCTTGATACCTATTTATCACTAGTTCTGCCCTACTCCGTGTGGATAACTCCGTTTGCAACATTAATTCTCAAGTCATTTTTCGAAAGTATTCCATCTTCGGTGGAGGAAGCTGCTTGGATAGATGGGTGCTCCAAACTATCGGCTCTAAGAAGGGTCATAATGCCATTAGCAGTTCCAGGACTCGTCGCAACTTTTATCTACGCATTCATTTTGTCATGGAATGAGTTCTTAACACCTCTCATAATGACTAATCGTACAATACTGATTACAACCGCTTTGGGGAGATATAGGTCGACTTACGATATCGAGATCGGTCAAATGTCTGCAGCTGGTATTTACAGTATTTTGCCAGTGATAATTTTAACACTCATATTCCAGAGATATATAATCAAAGGAATAGTAGAAGGAGCAATAAAAGGCTAAATCTTTATTTTCTTAAATAATAAAGGTTCATCATGGCCTGGGATAACAATTGCTGGGTTCATCGATGAAACTCTATCAAGAGCCATATTGATTAATTTCTTTTGTTCCTCAGAATACCAATGCGACAACTTTCTTTCGCTATAATCAATCCTTAGCATCGCAGTATCTCCCAATATGGCCACTAATCCATCTGGAGTATTTGCTATTACTGACAAACTCCCCGGCGTGTGTCCTGGCGTTTCAATGATTTTTACATCCTTTGCTATTTCCATGCCATCATAAATTGAGTCCTCAATATCTAAGATCCCAAAAAACGCGTCAACATATTCCGGCCAATACATCTCTCTAGCCAATTCCAGCTCTTTTTTATGTATGATTAATTTCTTTCCCCTAAACAAAAAATTGCTCTGATTATGATCATGATGACAATGCGTATTTACTACTATATCAATATCTCCTGGACCTAAACCACGTTTATTTAGCTCTATTTTTAAAGGCCCATAGAGTCCCACGTGAAAGTTACCGGGATCAACCAATACATTTTTGTCACTCCTGATTAGTACAGTATTACAAACAGGTAAGAATCCTAAATTAGAATCCAGCAACGTAGTCTTCTTAACATCTATGTTGAAATATTCTTCAAGTCCGTCAAGCTGTGTATATCGATCATCAGTCACCATATAGATAAAAGCGCCTTCATGTATACTGAATCTGAGAACTGACGACTTAACTAAAATCTCTACTCTGGCTGACATAATTATTATCTTCAAAACCCTTTATATGAACTTATTTCAACAAAAAAATATTCAATACTTTTAAATAATGATGAAGTATCATGTTTTTCTTGGAGAATCTTGGGCTGAATGTCTCCGCCCTCAGTCGGGCAATTTTTAATATTTTCTCCTTTTTGTAGTGTGAATCTCATTGTTAATTTTTTTCCTTGGTGCTAAAATGAGTCCACAAAAATAAATGAGTTTTTAGTACTACTTTTTTAATTCAGTTAAGCATTGATTAATTGTTTCCACAACCCTTTCTATGTTTGTTCTTAATCTATTTATCAACTCTTCATATTCC
>JAWBQR010000022.1:0-4485 GCA_038845265.1 Nitrososphaerota archaeon
TACCAAATAGGAAGCTAAAGGAACAAACATCAGAAGAGACGCAAAGACTTAAAAGCTATCTATTAAATTAATCTCTTGGGGATGAGGCCGCCGCTCCAGACTGAACTGTGATGGTGGAAGAGCCGAGCCGACCCTATATCTATAATCTACTGTTCCAAAAACAGATGGAATTTACTTATCGATGGAATTACATTATGGTAAGCTGTATAGCTTCGAAGGCCCAGAAATACAGGCAAATAGAGAAGTTTGTTAATGGTATTTATCTCATTTCAGCATTATGATGGAAAACCAAGTTTTATGTTATGATGAGTCGCGTGGAAACGAAGAAATTTTCTTTACATTCAATATCTCTGACAGATTGGATTCCATAAAAATGGGATGAGGAGAATCATCCTAAAATCGTAGAGGGCTTCAGAACTATTCTTAAGGCAATAAAGATCAAATGGTTAATACCAAGTTGAGTGCTGCTACTCTCGCCATAGTTGAATAAAACAATGCGAAAAATTATGGAAGAGTGTTACACTGCTATTTTTCTTTACATCTCAATTTAAATCCTCAAAATCAACTTTAAATATTAGTATTATGATTTTTTCTTCGATGGTAAAATGGTAAAGAAGAAAAATTTTAAGAGTAATGATGATTTTGATTCAGGTTATAAGTTTAATAGGCGTGAAGCAATTAGTAAAATAGGAGCTGCTGCTGTAGGGGCAGCAGTCGGTGCTGTAGTAGCGGGAGTGGGTGGATATTTTGCAGGTATTTCACAACCGGCACCGACACCTCTAACGGAAACGGTAACGAGAACTGTGACTCAAACAGTTCACCACACAATAACTGCATCGCCTGTAACTACAGTGTCACCTCTGACCCCCGAAGAGAAGTACAAAATCGAAAAACCAGTCGAGTTGACTTTTTGGCATCACCACGCTCCTCCGCCTAGGCAAGCAGCCATTCAGAAGGCAATCAATTTATTCATGAAGGAATATCCAATGGTTAAAGTCAACATAGTCGTTGTACCATGGGAGGAGGCATGGCCTAAGACGCTTAGCGCAATAGCAGCAGGAACTACGCCCGACGTAGAGTGGTCTATTCCAGACTTAACTATTGCAGCATGGGAGGCAGGAGGTATAATCCCAGTCGATGATTTAGTAAAAGAAATTGATGAAAGATATAAGTGGTTTGAGAATACTATTAGGCCATATTGGTGGGAGGGACACTATTGGGGTGTTCCATGGTCGACAATGGCGTGGGCGTTAATGTATAGACCAAGTATACTCAAGAGATATCTAGGCTCACCAGAGCCTCCGCGTAGTTGGGATGAATTGTTTGAATACACGAAGAAACTGACGCATCCTGAGGACGGGGTCTATGGAATAGGCTTAACGGCAAGCAAAACTTTGTATGCACAAGAAGCTATCTATAACACCATGTGTGTTTTTGACTCTACAATATTTGACCAGCAGGGTAAGGTGGTATTCAACAATCCTAAGACGATAAGAGCATTTACTGCTTATAAAGAACTTTTCCAATACTCCCCACCCGGCTCCTACAACTGGAACTGGGGAGACATTGAGCTGGCCTTCCCGGCAGGTAAGATTGCAATGATGCCGTATTTCACCATGCCGCAAAGATTGTTTTATTACGAAAAGACAGGAGATGAAAGAAAAGATATTGCCGCGGCTGACTGGCCGAGCCCCCCAGATGGTATTGATACCAATCTTCACTATCCTAATGACTGGTTCATTTTTAAGAGCGCCGCTGAAGATGAAAACAGACTTAATGCTGTAAAGGCCTTGATCATGTTTTGCGCTAGACCGGAAATCGAAAAGATATTGACTGCTGAACAAGATCCTGGAGTTTGGCTACCACCTCATGAGGCAGCAGCTGAATATAAGGGATATTGGGAAGATCCGGTGATCTCATGGTTTAGAGAAATAAATGAAGTAGCTATAGAGGCTGCCAAGAAAGGCAGACTTTATGGTTTCGAGTGGGGAGCTGTTAATACAGCTGTTGGTGCTGTGTCTGGAGCACTAGTTATATGCGACGTAGCGCAGAGAATACTCCTTAAAGGCGAAAGCGTAGAAAGTGCAGTAGCTTGGGGACACCAAGCTATTGAAGAGATAGTAGCAAAGGCCAAAAAGTAATATTTTTATTTTTTGCGAGAATATTTTTGTGATGACAAATGCCTCTAAAAAATAAATTTAAAATAACTCCCGGTGGAACTGGATATCTGCTGATACTTCCACTTTTCCTTTGGTTAATCATCGTGATTGGATTTCCTATATTTTATGGCATATATTTGTCATTTTTTGATGTCCCCTATGGAATAATTAAAAGATTTGTATTTATTGAAAACTATAACACAATACTAAATGATTCAAAGTTCCGCATTGCATTTATTAATTCACTTATTTGGACATTTGGAAATATGGCGTTGCAGACAGCAATAGGGCTAGGAGCTGCATTATTACTCAATAGGCCTTTTAAAGGCAGAGACAGTGCTAGGATAGCTATATTGATACCCTTCATTATTCCAGCATTTGTTACTGCTTTAGTATGGAGATGGATGATGGAGCCTGACCTCGGAATTTTTAATGCTGTTCTTAAACAGTTAAATCTAATTAAAACTCCTATTGTGCCATTAGTAGATTACGCAATGCTCACAGTAATTATTGAAAATACATGGCGTTTCTCGCCGTTTGCCATAATATTTATTCTCTCGGCTCTACAGACAGTTCCTAATGATGTAATTGATGCTGCAAAGGTAGATGGAGCGGGACACTTCCAAATATTCAGACACGTCACTTTACCAATAATAAGTCCATTCCTATCATTTATCGGGCTGTTAGCATTCTTTTGGAACTTTAATCTATTTGACTTGATTTGGTTAACTACTGGAGGAGGACCGGGAGACGCAACTGAGACCCTTCCAATTCTAATCTATCGAAGATCTTTTAGAGAATTCAATATGGGAGAAGGAGCAACGATCTCAGTATTCTCGTTTATCTTCATGGCAATAATTACAGCCATTTTCTATTTCCTGCCGAAGCTAAGAATTAGAGGTGAGAAAAAATGAGGAGCCATTTTGATTATCTCATGCTAGCTATTCTATTGTTATTTATGTTATTTCCAGTCTATTGGATTATTATCTCTTCACTAAAGACTACGGACGAAATTTATAGTGGAAATCCATCCTTACTGCCTACTAATCCAACAATTACACATTATATTAAATTATTTAATCCTGGAGAATATTTCGGAGGAGGTACAGGGCCTGTTATGCTCAACTCCATCAAGAATAGCATTATAGTCTCTGTTGGGACTATGATAATTTCAATAATTTTATCTACAATGGCTGGCTACGCGCTCTCAAGACTAATCATCAAAGGTAAGGAATTGCTAGCCAGAATGTTACTAATTGTTTACATGTTCCCAAGTATAATTTTGGTGGTTCCAATTTTCCAAGTTATGTCTTTGCTAAAGCTTATTGATAATCACTTTGCGTTAATAATGGTCTACGTTACATTTTCGTCACCTTTCATTTCATGGTTATTCAGAACATTCTTCGACGCAATACCAAAAGAGATTGAGGAGTCTGCTATGATTGATGGAGCAAGCAGGTTTAGAACATTCATTCACGTTTTATTACCTATTGTAGGACCTGGGCTTCTCACTGGAGCTATATTTTCATTTATAACAGCATGGGGAGAATATACCTTCACTACTATACTGATCAATACTGAGGCAAAAAAGACTGTTGGACCGGCGTTAGATAGACTTATAGGAGGCATATACATAGACTGGGGGGGCCTGCTTGCAGGAACAGTACTCATAATTCTTCCAGTAATTATTTTCTTCCTACCATTAGCGAAACGCTTCCTCCAAGGATTCATGATGGGAGCAATTAAGGGATAAAATAGCATACAAATTATCATCAATTTTTGTTTCTTCTTTGCTCCTAGTTCCTCTTTCCACATATTCAGGCGTACTGAAAGTAAAGTGCTCCTTATATCTAACAGTAGAAGGCTCAGAAATTACGGAATGAGCGTTTCAATTTCGGCTTCTGATGCTCTAAAGTCCCAAGACCAACAATAGGTACAACCATTGCGTGGTGAATACATATGTGAGGTCTCTGCCGGGTTCCAACAGTTGTTCCATGGACAGTAATTCGTAAATAGTGGTTAGAGCAGCAGTTATTCCAGACTTCTCTAATTCCTCTGTGCTGGAGATGACTACTAGTTTTTTTGACAGTTGGGACGTTCTTTCCTTTTTGCAGTTTAAGTATGAGATTGAAGCTTCATCTCCCCAAAACAAAGGAGTCGTTTGGTCCCCAACCGAGACCTAAACCTTTCCGATAAGAGTGAAAAGCCATAGAAACATTAAACATTGCTGACTTGAGTTTTTGTCGTTTTCCATTATTGAAAGGGGAAAGGTTAATGATAACATGTACGGATGGTTTTAGGATTTTAAGATGTGATATGGTATCTA
>JAWBQR010000023.1:0-4356 GCA_038845265.1 Nitrososphaerota archaeon
TTGTAAGGGGTATGGCGAAGGTCTGATAAACAATAACGAGTCCTACGTATGTTCCCCTGAGTCCTATGTTTGACATCAGGATATAATAAGGAATAGTGAAAACTATGGGTGGCGTTAGTAGCAGGCTTAGAAACCAGAATAGCAGCGAATTTCGATACTTAAAGTTAAATCTTGAAAAGGCATACGACGCTGGGAAGGAAAAGGCAAATGCCACTATTGTTGCGACAGTCGATACAATTATGCTTGAAGATAGGTTTATGAGATTTTTCCCAGGACTAATGAAGGTATAAATGTAGTGTTCTAGTGTTGGTGTGAATATGAATGCTGGAGGCTCTACTAGGTTTAACTGGGGTGGCTTGATAGATAGCTGAAACACCCAGTAAATTGGGAAGATGAATATTATTGTTACAAATAATAAAATAATAATTGTACCGAAGTTTATCAATTTATCGGTCATTCTACTGTTCAAATTCTTTCACCCTTAAATGCAAACTTGAAATATATGTTAACTACAATAATCAAGATTATTGCGATCATCCAGGTCAGTGCAGCTGATAAGCCAATATTGTAGTAGACGAGGCCCTCCCAATATAATAGATATGATAAAGTGGTGGTTGCTTCTCCTGGTCCGCCTCTTGTCTCTGCAAATATTTCATCATATGCGTTGAAATGCATCATAAAACAAATTATAAAGACGATAGCAATCAGTTTTCTGAGATGTGGTAGTTTGACGTGTCTAAATATTTGGTATCTTGATGCACCATCTACTTTTGCTGCGTCGAGTAATTCGTTTGGAACTGACTGAAGTCCGGCTAATAGTGTTAAAGCAAAGAAGGGTGTCCATTTCCATATCATTGTAACAGCGATGCCTATGAGCGCTGTCTGCTGCTCGCCAAGGATCCCTCTTTCAGGAGTTCCAATTCCAATTACATGGAGTATGTACGGTATAATTCCTGTTCCTAATCCTTGATAAAACATGAATCTGAATATTAGTCCGGCAATTACTGGCGCTACGGCCGTTGGGATTATAAAAAGTGCTCTGAAGATTCCTATGCCTTTAAAATCTCTGTCTAAAAGAATGGCTATTCCTAAGCCCAGTAATAATTCTATAAGGGTCGTAGGAACTGCAAGCATAACTGTTATAATTATTGCGTTTCTCACCCGAGGATCATTGATTAACGTCAGATAGTTTGCTAAACCTATGAACCCTTGAGGTTCATGAGAAGTTGCAAGGTTCCAAAATTGGAAGCTATAATACAATGAAAATATTAGTGGATAAGCAATAAGAATAAACAAGAAAATAAATGAAGGAAAAATAAAAAATATGTATGGCCTTTTCAATATTTATCCCCAGTTTATTTAGGAGAGCTTCTTCATTAGTTCGATGCAGTTTTCAAGAGTATCATTGTAGCTCTCGGCCTTATAAGGAACGTAAAAGTTCTTTTCCAGAATAGACTTTGCGAAACTATTTGCAGTATCAAGAGCGTCCTTTGGACTCATTTCTCCTGCTACTGCCTTGTTCAAGTATAGTCCATAGATTCCCTCAAGTGTTACATAGATAGGAACTGTAGGCCTAACAATCTTTCCACTCGGTATCGCTTTATATGGAGTGTCCCATCCCTCGAATAGTTTCAGCTGTAATGGTAGCCATGGATAAATCTGCTGAAGCTGAGTGTCTGTATAGAGGGATTTTCTTGGAAAATCTGCAAACTGATACGGGCTAGGCTCAAGACATAGGCCCATCTCTTTCTGAGTCTTAGCTGAGGTGACCCACTTGATGAATTCCCATGCTTCCTCCTTATTGGCTGAGTAGGTTGGAATACCAAAGGACCAACCACCCACACTTATAACTTGAGTTTTTGCTGGATTTCTAGGAAGTAGAGCACATCTATATTTATCATAATTTGGTTTGCCATTTATACCGAGCACGGAGTCCTCCTTTACCATGTATCCGGCTTTAGTGACTAAGTAGAAGTATGGGGTCCACCAATACATTAATCCAATATTTCCTTTCATTCCGAACTGCATTCCAGCGTCAAACCACAGATAATTGATGCTCTCAGGTGGTGATTCAGCGTAGAACTTTTTATAAAGTTCTAATGCAGCCACATTATCAGATGAATTTAGTAATGGCTCAAAATCCCATGGTGCTTCTGGGAAGCTCTTAAACCATCTCGCGCCATTGCTTGCGGCTAATTGGGTATACATGTGTACTATAGGTGCTGGCTGTGCTCCACATATTACAGTACCATAAAATCGAGTACCGCCTACAGTTTTACCATTTATTTGTCTAACTAATTCATAATATTTGTCCCACGTCCAATCTGCACTTTTGTTAACGTCCGTAGGTGGATGTTCTAGTCCAAGCTCGTCAAACACATCGACTCTGTATAAAACACCTTGTGCATATGGCGCTACTGGCAGTGTCCAGATCTTTCCTCTCCATTCACATAGTGAATGAATAACGGACGGTATAAAGTCCATCATATTGACTTCTTTTTTGTCTCTTTCAATATACTCATCAAGCGGAATTATCCATCCGCTGTCAGCATACTGTGCTACCCACATCTGGTCAACGCATGCAACATCTATACCAGGACTTTTAGCTAAGAAAGAGTTTACGAGCTTTGCGTGTAGTTCGTCATATGCGACGGCCTGAAGATTAACCTTAATCCCTGTTTCTTTCTCAAAGTTTTCGATTAAAGTCTCCATAGGAAAGAAAAACGGGTCTTGGATTGAGAGAACGGTAATTGTTGTTCCGGGACGTGGACCAGCGGTCGGCTTCGGAGCCATAGTAGGTCCCAGCGTATAATATGCAAGAGAACCAGCAGCTACTGCCGCGGCAGCACCGATACCAGCATATATTAATTTTCTCCTACTAATTTTTTTCTCAGACATATTTTTTCAGCAACCTCATCTATTATATTTCTCATATTTATTTATTTTGGTCATCATGTGATATAAGCTTAAAAACTTGAGAAGTATAATCAAAAAATGTAATGTGACATGTTAGCAGCATTTTATAAAGAAAAAGGTAAGCCATTCGCTGTTGAGGAGACAGATGTTCCGAGAATCGGGCCTGATGAAGTTTTGGTTGAAATTAAAGCAGCTGGAATATGTGGCACAGATGTGCATTATTGGAGGGGTGAGTTTGAGCCGGCACAAATACCACTAATCATCGGCCATGAAGGTGCGGGCATTGTTAAAGAAGTAGGAGAGAACGTAAAAAATTTATCAATTAATGACCATGTAGTCATACATTATGTAGTATCCTGTGGAGTTTGTAAAAATTGTCTAGAAGGCAATGATAATAGATGTCGAAATAGGAAATCAATAGGACACGACGTCAACGGCACATTCGCACAGTTCATTAAAGTCCCTGCAAAGAACGCAGTAAAGATTTCACGATCCGTACCAATTGAATGGGGAGCTATAATTGGCTGTGCTGTCTCGACAGCATATCACGCAGTAAGAGTCTCGAAACTAGAGCCAGGTGAAACAGTAGTTGTTTTTGGTGCAGGCGGTGTCGGCTTACATGCAGTCATGTGGGCCAAATTCTTCGGTGCCGGCAAGGTCATAGCCGTAGACTTGATAGATTCTAAACTGGAAAAAGCAAGGAGGTACGGAGCAGACATAATTCTTAATCCTCTAAGGGATGATGTTTTAGAGGTCGTAAGTAGAGAGACAGAGAATTTTGGCGCCGATGTCGTAATAGAATGCTCAGGCTCATCTCAAGCCATGAATCAGGCAATAAAGGCAATCAAGGGCAAAAATCTATTCGAGTCTGGAACACTAGTCAGCGTAGGGCTCCAGACCAAGCCATTCCAGTTTGAATACTGGTGGCTGAGAGAGGGTTGGGCAACAGTATCCGGAGACCATACCTTATCGGAGCTTAATCAAATAATAAAATTGGTTGAAAATGGACGAGTAAACCTCTCAGAATCTATAACACATAGAATTCCACTAACAGAAATCGGCAAAGGAATAGAACTAGTAGAAAGTACGGAAGAACACGTCGAACGAGTAGTTATCAATAAATTCACATAAGTTTTTTACTCCCAATTCCATTTTTAATTCTTAAACAAGAAATAATTAATTATATATGTCACATTCTTTATTATCTTCTCATCATTATAATATATTGTTGAAAGATGAAAATCCACACAATAACTACGAGAAAGCCGAATTCAAGAATACATAGAGGTGTTAAGCAATTTTCACGAAAAATCACGGCTGCTTAACTGAGCCACCCTTCAAGATAGAGGCAAACGAGTCAGCATCAATATTCCCACCAGTCACCATCAACACAACCCTCTTCCCCTCCAAGAGATTCCTAATCTTAAAGGCAGCCGCAGT
>JAWBQR010000024.1:0-4008 GCA_038845265.1 Nitrososphaerota archaeon
AGACTCAAGTATAGGCATGTTATTTCAGGCAGAACTTTTGGCAAGGCAGGATATGATGTTAGGGCCATAGAGTTCTTAAAGGAGAGCCAAGATTTTGAGGTCGACGGACTGAGAATTAAGGGCGGCGATCGCGTTGAGGGAGCAGAGCTAATTAAGCTCATCGAGAAGCTTAGGTTTCTTGCAAATATGGAGTTTAAGGGCGAAATTATTGACGTGGATGAGGTGGCCATAGTTGAGCAGATTACAAGATATTGATTTCGAACCACCAGGATATCCAATATACAGAGCCTTCATAATACCATACAAACGGGATAGGGAATTATACGACGTAGTCGAGGTAGACGCTGATGAAGTAGATTTATGGAGGAGAATGCTTGAAATACTAAGAGAATTCCTCTCAGATGCGATAGAATCTTTATCAGAGAGCGGTAGGAGTCTTAAAGATTATGAGAAGCTAGAGCTTCTGGGCGACTTAATATCCCTCTTCTTAAGAACCCCATTAAATAGGGAGGTTTTTCCAAGCGTTGCGCCAAGCCCACTAAAAGCCTACATGCTTATGAGACTCACCGACTTTGGAGAACTCTTTAAGGAATGGGAGAGAATAAACTTTGATCCACTAGAGTTTACTTACACATTCTATAATGAGCAAATGAGAAAGTATCTAAGGGAGGATAAGCAGTTACCTACTCTATCCAAGATGCTAAGCAAACTTGAGACGACCGAGGTCGCCGACCTCTTGGAGTCCTGCTGGCTCCTAATACCGGCCGACACAAGACCCATCCTTAACACATCAAGCTTAATCCCACACTTACTTTTAACATCAGCAATAGCTTGGTCTATGGCAATTAATAAGGGGATTAAGGATAGGAAGACATTAGCCCTTTTAAGACTTGCAGCCCTGTTCCACGACATCGGCAAGCCATTCAAATACGAAAACCACGTAGAAGCCTCCGTTGAGGTTGCCAGGGAGCTTTTAAAGGGACTCATACTCGACGAAGATGTTGCATTAATCATCAAGCTTATTGAAGAACATCATTCAAAGACTCGTAAAAGCGAGTTGAGCGAGATAGTTAGTGAAGCTGATTGCTCAGCTTCAGCAATAGATAGGCTCAAAAGGCTTTTGGATGATAAAAACTTTATAGACATCAGGAATCGACTTGAGGAGGCAGCCAAGGCCCTCAACTACAATAGTTTAGAATTTGATGATTGGAGCTTCTGGCAAAGAATTCACGAGGAGTATGATAAAAAGCTCATAAGGGATTTGTCGGAGAGGTTCGTCGAGAAAGTTCGTAAATTGACAAAGAACTTCACAGTGTCGCTTCCCAAGGATGATAAAACAAAAGAGAAAAAAAGCAAAGAGGAATCCAATAAAATTAAGATCGTCTTGATAGATGTTGGAGGGATCCAGAGCTTCATATATAAGTCACACAGCTTGAAACAAGTTGCGGCTGCAAGTCTAGTGATAGATTCCCTAGTCATGGCTTATATAGTTGCGTTCCTCCAATGGATAATAAGTGAAGATTATTGGCTCCCTTACGAGGCCTTCTTACACACAGCTGGTGGGAATGTCGAGGTATTAGTACCATACACGATTCTTGAAACTGTTAAACACAGCATTTCAAAACTAGGTCGTTCCTTAGCATTAAACAGTGGTATTCAATTATACATAGACGATGCAGATTTACATGAAGATTATGCCAAGACAGTGAAGGAGCTCGCGGCAAAGATGTCAATTAAAAAGATATCAATTAATAATATGCTGATCTTCAATGAAAGATACTCTGCTAGCATTCCTAAAAGCATTGAGAAAGGCTTTAGAAACGTTTGTCAGATTTGCTTCATGGAACCGCCAACAACTAAGATTCAAACACCTGAAGGAGAAGTAAATGTATGTGGAGTTTGCAGCAAACTTCATGAGATAGGTCTCAACATTCACTTCAAAGAGAAATATGATTCACAAATTGAGATTTGTGGAAGTGTATATCGACCAAGGGAAGTCTTTGAGATGCCTTGGGATGGAGAAGGAGCTCAGGTTAGGGCTTCTGAATATATTATGGAGATAATCGCTGGTCACGATCTTAGGGAGCTGCAAGAGCTCGGTAGGCTATCCAAAATGAGAAATATCTCAGTGATAAAGGTTGATGGAACACTAATGGGTCCATTGATGGCCACATGTTTGTCAATAGCCGATGCCTATGAAAGAAGTGCTAGAATAGATTTAGCTCTAAAGAAGTCAATTGAAGTAGCAATAAACGAAATCTACAATGGCGTTTCAAAAGTATTCGATAAAATAGACGCTGCTAGAGCTGCATTATCAATAAAGATGGGCATATTGTATGCTGGTGGTGATGACGCAGTAATATTTGTCCCTTCATGGGCATCACCACTGATTGCTCTTATACTCGGCAAAGAATTCCTACATTATCTTGGATGTGTGCGAGGCTTATCAATTGGTATAGCTACTGCAAGTCCAAAGGCCAATATATGGGCACTTGTGGATGCAGCATCAGAGTTAATGCATAAAGCTAAGAAGGAGGCTAGAAAAAAGATTAAAGAGGGGCTTATTGAAAGTACGATATGTTTCGATATTGTTGAGGCTGGCGACCTTTCAGGCAGCACTATTAGTGAAAGATTTGAAGCCTTAAAGCATGAGAAGCTCACAGTCCAACCATTTAATACAGAAAGTTTTGAAGGAATGCTGTGCAAAATATTAGGCCTCTCAGCACCAGAGTATAGTGAAATAGCACGCTTAAGCTACTTGGTCTCAAGAAACATTGAGATTCTTAGGAAATATTTTAGTGGTAGCGTTAAAGACAACTTGGTTGGACAAATAAGCGAGATCCAACAAGTACTCAAAAATATTAGACATACCATCAGCGAGGTTTTACAAGCTGCTAAATCCATAATTACTAAGGCAGAGAAATTTAAGGAATATGAGAGATATGTCTTTCCAATAGCATATATTTATGCCTGCCGCCAAATTGCTAGAGTTAAGATGTCTAATTCTTACGAATTTGTTAAGTCTCTTATACCAGAAGATTTAGACTCTTTCTCAAGCCTATCAGATGTGGATAGGCTTATCAAGATTATTGGGGGTGGAGTAATCTGAAACTTAACATTAGGCTTAAAACTATTGGATTATTCTGTATTGGATGGAGCTACCCCACTGTAATGGGACCGGACATACAATTTGTTAAAAGAATTAGCTATAATGGTGAATCTCAGATTTACATTCCAGCATCGAGTTTTAAGGGTGCCTTGAGATCCTCTGCAAGTAGGATTGCGAAAAGCTACGGTTTCAAGTCATGCGAGGAGATTAGACCTGAACGCATTAGAGAGAAGCATGAGAAGATTGGAGGAGTTTGTAATGTATGTGAACTTTTTGGCTACCCGGGTAGTAACTTACCAAGCCCATTGATATTTTCAGACCTTCTGCCAACAGGCCCTGTGGAGACACTCGCTCTAACGAGAGTTAGAATAGATGATAGGTCCATGAGGACTGCTGAAGGCGCATTATTCTCAACCGAGTATATACCACCACAATGCGAATTCGCTGGAACAATAGAGCTAATTAATGTTCCAGAGGAGAAAACAATTCTTCTCCTTCTCTCGCTCGCTGAACTTAGACTTGGAAGAATAGGTCGTGGAAGTGGCCTTATAGATTTAAAGATTGAGAATGCTGATGAGCTAGATAATGTTCTTAAAAATACTGTTTGGTCAAATCTTCTTAACGAGCTTAAGGAGTGGCTCTGGAATGACAATTCTTGAAATAATACTTGAAATCTTGTCACCGACCATAATTACTGAAAGAAGGTCTCCAAGGGGCTTCTTAAAGACATTGGACTATATTCCAGCATCGACGCTTAGGGGCGCAATTCTTTCTGAACTCTATAGAAATGGCATTATTGGAGACGACTTCCTGAAGAGTGAAAGAGAAAAGCCTTCAGTAATAGTCTCATACGCCTATCCAGTAACAAGTAATGGGGAGAAATGTTATCCAAGCCATCC
>JAWBQR010000025.1:0-641 GCA_038845265.1 Nitrososphaerota archaeon
AAGTGACTGGCTATGCCCAGCAGACGGCCTACAGAGTGGAGTTTACGCCAGAAGAGATAGTCCACATGGTTCTCCACCCACTGGCCGACCGTGCATATGGCTCTCCGAAACTCGCTACTCTTAGACGCATCCTTGAGGCAAAACGTGAGGCAGAACTATTCTACTATAAAGTATTCATACGTAAGGGAGTATTAAGCAAGGCATTCATAGTTAAGCAGGCGGATGACGTCACCTTTGAAAAAATAAAGAATATTCTCTCAGAGACAAGGCCCGGAGATGATATATTATTTAGTGGAGACGTAGAGATCATCGATTTAGGCAATCCAGTCAGGGAATTAGAGATACTAGAGATGCTACGTGACTTTAGGCAGAAGATATTAGCAGTCTTCAGAGTACCGCCAATCGTGTATGGATTAGAGGGTGGAATAAATCTTGAAACTAGTAGGAATCAAATGGTGAATTTCCAGCAGCATATCAAGTCACTCCAAAGATTTATTTCGGCCGGAGTGACTGAAGCTATAAAAAGAATACTTAGCCTCGACGGCTTCACTATAAGACTCCTCGAGTGGACGAATCCTGAGCAAATGGTTAGGATGCATAGCATACTTGTCCAGAGCGGCCTAGAGACGATAAACGAGGCG
>JAWBQR010000025.1:673-3964 GCA_038845265.1 Nitrososphaerota archaeon
TAGAGCACTCGATAGCAAATATTCCGCTACCGTTACTACAGCTAGGAGCAAAGACAGGATACTTTGCATGGGATATTCAGGAGTCTTTGAGTCAGCTGCTTGCCCAGTCGGCCCGGGCCGTGCCCGAGAAGGCAATTACTTATCCACGATGGCTCGTAACGCTCGACGAAATCGTGCTACAATACGTCGACCCCGAGAGCATTGATTTATCCACCATTAGGCACCTCACAATAGATTCCGAGAGAGGCATAGTTCTAAGCGTGGCCGACGTGGCTGGCGATGAATATGGCTTGATGCGTCGGCCCGTAGCTCTGAGGTTCTCACGTAGATACTGGACACTAGAAAGCGCCCAGAGATGGTATGATTCAGTATTCCCAGTATACGTGTTGAAGGCGCTGGGCCTTGAGTAAAATAACAATACTCGCCTCACTGCTTATCCCCCTAGGCCTACTCCTCCTACTACTTGGATTCCTGTTTAGAAATTATATATTAAAAATTATGTCTTATGCAGTATTATTCACTGCCGGCCTACTTATATCAATATTCATTCTAGTTCCGCTACTAATCCTTGCAGTCGGCCTCGCCTATCGAGGAGAACTAAGAAGAATAATAAAGAAAAACTGGGAAGAGAGTAAATACATGCTTATCTCCCTCGGGTTACAGGCCGTGACGGCCTACCTCTCAATACTAATCCATGCATTTATGAATGTAGATTTCTGGGTATTGATGGGCCTATTCATACTGAACAGCTTCCTACTGATTAATCTGGGCGGAGAGAGCTATAACTACACAGCCACCTCGGATAATGATGCAGGAATAGCAGTAGTAATCCTCGGCTGCCTGATTTATGGGGTATATATAGTCACACTCATCGAAAAGTTATGAAGCTTGCAGAGATTCTTGACGCAGTGTCAAAAATACTGGCCGTGGTAGCCATGGCCCTATATCAAGCAGGCTACATTGATATTTCCCAATTCGTCTTATCGATATCAGCAATAATTGCCCTCATGGCGGCCCTACTCATCCATAAACATGCCAAAGACATAGGCCGATGCCTGAAGAAGCTTCTCAGGCCGCCAGTCATAATCGTAAAGACCCTACGTGGCGAGCTAATAGTCGATAGGGGATGCAAAGTATGCCGACACCAGAATCGGGCCGAGATTGAGAAGATGTTAATTGAGGGCCGGCCCTACAAGGAAATAGTCGATGCATTCAACAACGAATTCAGTATTGCGAGCCTATCGAGACACCTCAGACTACACATGCCCCGACTAATACTCGAGCCAGAAAAAATCAATAAACTATACGAGGAGCATAGAATTAAGCAGGTTGATTTGACTGAAGAATTATTCAGGCTTCTCGGCAGACTAAATGAGCTGTACCAAAAGCTTGAAAAAATAGATGAAAAGTATTGGGCCGAGAAGACAAGAATATCAACACATGCATACGTCGAGAGCATTACTGAGAGGAGAAATATACTAATGCAGATTAGGGAGACACTGCTGACTATGGAGGAGTTAAAGACTGAGATAAAGACAGAGAAAGACCTAAGCGAGCTTCTTCAGAAGCTTCACTCTTCTTAGCCTCCTCAACACTGAGCTAAACATAAGTCTGACATAGTTTAGTAGAAGTATGCTAAGGATGATTAGCCCGAGTGTAACTAGAAATACTCCAAGGAAGACAGCGCCCTCATTCCCAATTCTGTATAACTGTGTAGTCGTGGCGCACTCGCCAGTTAATGGATTACACTTAACATATAGTATCTCTCCCATTCTCGGCCAGTTCAATCCAGCCAATACGAGACCAAAAGCAATGATTATCGCTACAACACCAGATAAAGCTATTCTCTGAGCTGCACTCATAGCCAAAATGCTTCAAAACATTGTTAAATCAGTGAGAATTGGACAGATTTACCCATATAAGGCCCCCTCGTCTGTGTATAAATAATAACGAATTCTCTACGCATGACTCTATACCTAACCTTGCAGAGATGCGCTATGTGTTTACCGCCCACGAACTCCCTATCACTCTCCTCCTCACTAAACATTTCATCCGCCTCCTTCTCAGTAGTCTTACTCAGCAATTGAGCTATCCTATTACTCTTAAGCCAAGCAGTAGCCAAGACCGGGAAAGGCTCCGTCATCAGCATAACCTCACTCAAATGGTCATACCAAGTATGGAAATACTTAGCACCATACTCACTCGCAATCACAGGCCGCATCTTAGGTATCGCCCGGCCCAGCTCCTTAGCATAAAACTTAGTCAAACTATCAATAATGAACATCCCAACATCAAACTTCTTAAATAGACCACTCAGTGATTTCTCCTTATTCCTATCAAGGAAAAAGTCATGCAGCTGCGCAATACTCGAAAAACCATCCACAAAAACGAGCCTACTTAAAGAGTCCTTAAACCCCAGCCTATCTGCGAGTTTCCCAGCCATGATCCTAGTCCCATGAGCAGAAGGAGTCTCCGCCTCAATGAATAATGCATGCCTATCAGGGTACTGGCTTAGAAAGCTCAGCGCAATAACTAGGCATCCAAGCGTCTTTCCACTACCGTCAGGCCCATAGAATAAATGCCACGTCCCCGGATACAGTCCATCAAACTCATCAATGAAGCAACCCGTCCTAACTGTCTGCTCCATGCACCATTCAGAACAACAAGTATTTAATCAAAATGAGAATCTCACACAATACCGAACTAAGAATTACGTAGCTTTGATGCTTATGAATTCTTCATCCCGAAACATGATTAATGAGACGTAACAGCATTACGCGTCACTTTAATTTTATCACGCAGCTACTGCTTAAGAGACACTCCCTCAATATCTATATGGTCGCCGCGGAGCTGGAGATATCGCCCAGCTATGCCTATCAGGTCATACGTATGTATGCATGCACACAATACATCCGCGAACTATTCGCAAAAAAGGGACTAAAGCTGATCTATGAGGAGGGAGAACTAAAGCTCTTAAATAGTCTGGACTCTCATAAAAAAGAATAAAAAATAAGGATGAGAAATTCTTCATTACTTGGCTCATCACCAAAACAAAAAATAAATAAAAAATAAAAACATGAATTCACACTCATCATTATCGTTATGAAAAAATAAATAGAGCCTTTTTCCCTCAATATTTTTGATGAGAAGATCACGAATAGTGGCTCTAGCTGGCTTTATATTTAGTCTACTCAGTCTTGTTCTCCCTGTCGGCGAGATCCGAGGCATTCTCGGCCTTTCATATACACTTTATGGATTCACGACCGATGTTGCAATAAGCTTCATTGTTCT
>JAWBQR010000026.1:0-3718 GCA_038845265.1 Nitrososphaerota archaeon
TTGAATTTTAGGGGTGGGTGTGTGAAGGAGGCAGTTGTTATGATCATTTTCATTTATATAGAATCGCCAAATTTCGCATTTCTGAAGGAAAGTTGTCAAAAGTTTCCTTAGTTTAGATGAATATAAATATTTTGGTTGCGTGTTCATGACGTTCAGCAAAGCTTATATTCATCTAAACTAAGACAACTTTGGCTGAGTTTCCTTCCTAACGGCGGAATTCCGCATTTCTATATAAATAAAATTGATCATAACAACTGGGTCCTTCGCACACCCTATGTTGAGAACAAAAATTCTTGTTGAATTAATTCAATTAAAATTGAATTATGGTTTAAGCCCCATTCTGTCTAGGTATTCCGCAACTTTCTGCTCTATTTCTGGCTTAATGGATTCCGGATTTATGCTTCTCGGATGCTTAATTGCCATGTATGTGTATGGCCTAGATTCTGAGTGTTCTTCGACGTATCCCGCATTTGCTAGTTTCTGCAGCGTCTTGCCTATCCAGGTGTCGCTGTAGTATAGCTTCTCCTCTGCCAGCCTCTTCTGTATCTCCTTCCTAGTCAGGCCTTCTTTTCCTTCTTCTTCCTCCGCCGCCCTGAGGATTTCTAGGACCTTCTTATCTATGTATGTGAGTCTGGTTATGGTTATGTTTAGCTGGTTGAACATTCTAAGCATGTTTTCGTAATCCTCTAGTGTCGCGATTATTGTTGTGATCGTCTGGCCGTCGGCTGTGCTCTGAATTTTGGGTCTGTTGTTCTGGAATAGGAGGGCGCTGGCCATGATGATGCTGAGCATCTTTGGAAAGTCTCTCCTCATGGTGACTGGCAGCTCCACTTCCTCGAAGAGTTTAAGCAATACGTCGGCGTAGGGAATAACTACTCTGCATGGCCTGAGACTCCTTAGATGGTTTACCAGCCTAATTATTCCTCTGTCACAGTCCTCCTCGCCGTTGTTGTTCGAGAGGGCCACCCAGTTCTGAAGGATCTTCCTTGTCTGCTCCTCCGTCTCATCCACCTTCACTGTCAGGACCCTGTTAAGCAGGTCCTCCCTAAACTCCACGGCGGTCGTCGTAGCTATCAAGAATGGCTGCCCCTCGATCTCGTACATTATTGGCTCTCCAGTCTCCTTGTCCACTACGCCGAGGGTTAGCTTTCCCTCGCTCAGCAATACGTGTAGTTGTTGCGGAGAGTTTGAGAATAGTTCGGGGATGGCTATCACTAGGTTATCCACGTTGCTTCTCTGCAATATCTGTGCCATACGTTCTAGGAATGCTCCCGTGAATCTGCTCAGCTCTATGACTCTTCCCATGACTTTCCAGGGAGCCACGACGTGCCGCATGAGGTAGCTCTTACCCGCGCTGCTCTGGCCCTGAATGACGATGCCCATTATCCAGAATGCCCTATTCATGTTTAGTCGGCTCGCTATTGCTAGGATTGAGAGTAGCAGGGACTCGTCCTCGCCTATTATTTGTGGGAAGCACTGCCTTACTTCGTCAAGCGTCTGTATCGGCTCGTTGACCTTCTCATCTACGTGGAGAATCCTTGAGCCTATTACTTCTATCCAGTACTCCACCTCTTTATTCTTCAAGTCTCTCCTGACTATTCCGTTTATCTCGCACTCTACTCCGGACATTAGGAGCCATTTCTCGCGCTGTATATCGCATACCCTGTTCTTCTCTCCCCTACAAATTATTACTTGTCCATTGCCCATCCTGAGCATGAATGTTACTTCGCACGTCTCCTTTGAGACGTCCATCTTCTCCATCTTTTCTCCCCTGCGCTCACAGGCCGCCGTCCTGCATCTGGGGGCGGGGTCCTCTGGCCTTGCCGTTCTATGCGCATTGCATCCCCTGCATTTGTATACTATTTCTTTCGCGATTATGTGCTCAGTAACTTCTCGTGGAATTCCTATTACTGAGACTATTCTGCCGACAATATCGGTGGAGATCTTCTCCACCCTGTATGCATTTATGTATGATATGTTTAGCTTGGCCTTGCCGCTGTCTATTGCCTCCCTCAGAGATGGGTTGACCACTGTCAGCCTGTTCCTAACCACTCTCTCCAATACGTCTAGTATTTCTGGGGAAAGGTCAAAGTAGTTAATCCCCATCTCCATCAGTCTCGGCCTGTTCAGTAATGAAAGGTCGAACAACACTGGTCTTGAGTCAAGAAGCGCGTCGAGGATCATCTTATCTATGTTTTCACCGCCTATCTCGAGTTCCACGGCCTCCTCAAGCGTCTGAGGAATGTATTTATAATGCGTGGGGGAAGATATATTAGTCCTCGACGACTCGGGGTTGGGCCTAGATGAGTCGGGACTCAAGGCAATTATTGAATGCATTGGAGGATAATAAGTTTTTTGGTAGGCCTGGAAAAAATTTTAAAAAAAATTAAAAAAAATAAATATTAAAACCAAAATATATTATTATGTGCCGGCCTGAAGAGAAAATTTAGGCCAGCCCCTTCGGGCCGGCTTTTTTTAATCCAGTCGGGGAGAGACCTTCCGCCATATCTGGAGCACGCGTAGCAGTCTCTCCGGGCCGACGCTGATGGCTATGAATGCGTAGTTCTCCATGTATGCCTTGTGTTTTCTCCTGCTGAAGTTTCTTTGATGCAGTATTGCTACGAATCCCCCTGGCCTAACAATTCTGCATGCTTCATCTACGAGCCTGTAGAACGGCACTGGCTTATGCCCAGCCTTGACGTAGTCTTCATCGCTGTAGTATGGGTCTAGGAGCACGAGGCCTGCAAATTCGCTGCGTAGTGGTGCATGAGTGCTGTCACAAACGATGTCTGGCCTAACGCTTGGATTAATGTCCAGCCTGACGTCGGCCTCCATGTTCTCGCCGCACATCAGGTCGACGACTGGCCTCTGCCATACCCCTAATTCCTTCAGTTTTTTCAGAAATCCCTCAGGAAAAGTGCCGTAGTAGTTTCTTCCCTCGCGGTAGGTCTTGGTGGGAAGGTGCAGGAACCAAAGATCCTTTATCATCGTTATGGAGTGATGTTCCAGCATATTTAAATTTTTTAAAAAAATTTTTAAAAATTAATATATTCGAGACGTATAGTAGAAACTGATGACGAGTATGGAGAAAGTGTACAAGCTGGGTAAGGAAATACCCGTATACATAGACGGCGAGGTACATATGCTTAGGCCTGACGCAGTCGAGGACTTCAGGCGCCTCTTCAAGGATTACGAAAAATACGACCAGATGAGCATTATCATGGGTACTTTATTGTTGGAGGGAAAGGTAGACATGATCAATGAGAAGAACGGCAGAGACATGACTAAACTAGCCCTACGAGCAATGAGGAACGTGGAGATCATTCTTGGAAGAAAGATATGGCCCGGCCTGCCGGACGAGATTGATTAATCAATAAACTCTATTTTTTTATTGACCATGCGAGGCCAGCTACTATGCCGGCTATGAGGATAATGTATCCAGCCTCGATGCTACGGTATACTCTATCCACGTCGAGGAAATACACGGCGAAAATCATGGCGATGACTACGAGAGCGGTGTAGACGACGTATCCCTTCCAGAACGTGGAGAGAAATTTAAGCGTAAAGCAGATCATTAAAGCTTCGAAGACCAAGTGCAGCCTGTCTGGATAATGGAGGAGCGAGAATAAAAAGAAGGCGACTATTAAGGCCAGAAGTACTTTCTGAGAACTGTTAAGGAAGCTACTTTCCGCCTTCACGACTTATGCACCGCTATGAT
>JAWBQR010000027.1:0-3663 GCA_038845265.1 Nitrososphaerota archaeon
GTGCGGGGGGTGGGATTTGAACCCACGAACCCCTACGGGACAGGGTCCTAAGCCCTGCGCCTTTGACCAGGCTTGGCGACCCCCGCCTTCGTAAATTAGTAGGTATCGGCAGGGATATTTAATTTTGAATTACTGGTTTTGGCTTTGGTATTAAAGTGATATTAGAGAGCGATATCTTGAATTCGTACCATGAGGAGAAGATAGTCGCTTATAGTTGTTTGAGATCTACTAAAGATAAAAATCAGAATTTTTATTTTTCTGGATATGCAGGTATTTAGGCCCTACATAGATTGGAAAAGATCAGCGCAAGTCTTAGACAATAAGCGTTTAGGGAAGCAAAGGGTGGAGGCTAAGCAGCTCATGATAGTGATTTTGCGTAAGATGGGCCTGATTAATGATGGTAAGAGAGGATGGCTTAACCACCCGGTCGTCCTTATGTACTATAACGATGGCAAGCCCTACTTCTACGACCTCGTTAATTACTTCAATGCGTGTGTAGAAGAATGGAGGCATAGGAACATGGAAAGTAAAATCAGCCTCGCAGACATTGAAGAGCTAATTAAAAAAGTAAAATCCGCCGAAGGACATCCATTAACACATAAACACGAAATAGAATACCGAAGAGTATTGATATTGAAAAATCCAGAGCATTATCTAAAAGTATTTCCAATAGAGGAGGTCAGAGAGGTATTTGAGAGAAGGCCTGTTATGATAAGTGGAGTGAATTCGTGGATATTTAGGAATAAAAAGCTCTACGAGTTAGCTTTAGGTAACGCACTCAATATTGCTGTGAGAATGGGTATCGTTTAGAGCTGACCGGGCCTAACTACAATAGATGTGTGAAAATACGCAAACTTAAAATTCATGAACCATACTAGAATTCATTAATTTGAAAACGCCTGGCAGATTGAATCTTCTTAGATATGAAATTATAGGAATCTTATTCATAGCTGTTTTTGGAAGCTTCCTACACTTCGCGTACGATCTTTCGGGTTCAAACATTCTTATCGCTCCGATAGCAGCGGTGAATGAAAGCGTATGGGAGCATCTTAAGCTAGTCTTCTGGCCGACCACGGTTTACATGGTCCTGCAACTAGTCTTCATGAGAAATCTTCCCGAAAAATTCATAGTTGCTAAGACGGTAGGAATATTTTTGATGCCTATGGTAATAGTAGTCGGATACTATCTTTACACAGCCTTCCTAGAAGAGAACCTTCTAATAGATATCGGATTATTCTTCATATCTATTACGACGGGGCAGATAACTAGTTATAAGTTAATGCAAGGAACATTAAGCAACAATAGGCTCAATGCTTTAGCTGTGTTAGCTATAGTCGCTTTAGCAATAGTCTTCATTGTCTTCACATTTTATACTCCAAGAATGGATATCTTCAGAGATCCTCTGAGTGGTAGCTATGGACTATCATAAAATAAATCTTCCGGAACCTTTTACCCAATGTTTGAGTATTTGGTTTATGGATATTATTCTTCAAGCTTTATAAAATTGTTAAGTATTTTAAGGATAAATTATCGATTATGATTTGGAAAGAATGGGCCTCGGTAGCCTAGTCCGGTTGGGGCACCGGCTTGGTAAGCCGGGGGTCGCGGGTTCAAATCCCGCCCGAGGCTCTAATTATAATGCCACATAGATTTCTTGATAACTGAGGAGCCATAAACTTAACTTCCATGATTAGTAACTATTTTGTTTCTTTTCTCCTCAACAATTTATTAATTAGTAAGATCACTGGAAATGCTATAATCAATACTATGCCGATGGTGATGTACTTGATAAATTCGCCGAGTGGAATGACTGCAATTCCTATCTTGACGGCGTCTAAACTTATTGCTGTTTCTGCCTGAGTAATTGGTAGGTATTTTTCAGTCTTCACGTCACGATACGAGACAGATATGAGTATTTGTCCAGCAAGATATGCAGGGATCCTACTAATTATCGCTACTCCGTCCTGATTAGTTATTTCTCTCCCTATGAAGTAGTTACTGTAGTATGCCTCAACAGTGGCATTTTGTATAACCTGTCCAAAAACGTCTCTAACTGATATTGAGATTGATCTGGTTGGTATAATGAGTTCAATAGGTCCGCCCCTGAATTCTCTTTTCTCGGATAATACTTCTTGCCCGGATGGAAGATAAACCTTGATTACGTATTCAGTGAATGGCAGTTTCTCAGATGTCTCTATGACCTGAGAATGTATACTCAACGTACGTGACAGGTTATATTTTTCTGACGCAATCACTATTTTTCCACTAGTCACAGGTTTACCATCCCCCCATTTTGTTTCTATCCTCATCCTTGAGACCGGCAGCAGTATTTCTCCAGAAATCATCTCTGATGGTCTAAAATGCTCCTCAACTATCGCTGGAGCATACTGCCAAAGCATAATTGTTAATCTATGAGGCACGTCAGGTATTGGCGGAGAATCAATAATCTCGCCGTATCCCCTGTATTTTCCTTCCGGTCCAGTTAAATGCCAGTAAACTGCTTGAGGCTCGCCATTACTATCTTTTAGAAGAATCCTTATGCTACATGCCTTAGCAACTAATTCAATTTTTCCTGATTTTTCTATATTTATCGGTTCATCAAATATTGTTATGCCGTTTAGAGTTATTGAGACTTTGTAAATATCCGATGGTAGCGTTCCTAAACTGGCCTCGCCGTTCCCTCCTGTCTGAGTTATTATCTTACCAATCCTTACCGCTGCTCCGGGCAATGGTTTTCCATCTATCGTAAGAACATTTAGAGTCACCTTATAGATAGGTAGTTTAAGAATTGAGACCTCGCCTTTTCCAGGCCTATGCAAAATACTGGCAGAAACAATTCTGTCCACGACTTCAGAATAATTTTTAACTAATATCTGATACTCAGACAATGGTAATTGATGAAGAATTAGTAAGCCGTCTCTTTCATGTTTTTCATTTATCTCTACGCCTGGCCCAGATACTGAGAAGTAGGCTCCGATGGGATTACCCTCCGCGTCTGAAACTTGGACTATAAGGTCTCCTACATTTGTTGTTAGTGTAATATACTCAGGCACCGCTCCCGATGGATTAAGTGTAGAGTGGTATCCAATCCATATCCATTGCTTTAGCACATCTTCATTCATCCACTTCACATTTAGGGTGAAGTTTCCTGCTGGAACTAAGTTGAAAACTGCTACACCGTCTTTGCTGGTCTTGGTTATGTTGTTAAGAAAGACCTGAGCGCCGTTTAGCTGTCGGCCTAATAGATCTAATGGGACTATTTTCAGATTGTATAGATTGGTTTTCAAGGCACCACTACTTGCAAGCTCATAACTATTCATAATGGCGCGAAAGACTTCTTCCGTACCTGTATAAGGAGATTCATGAAGGACTGTAACTAAGTAATCATATTCGTCCGGGAGACGCTCGATCAATATTTCTGAGCCTTCAGAAAATGTATATTCTCTTAAATAATAAGTATGGATGAGTGCCTGTATTCTGAGAATTCCAGAAGGAACCGGCATCTCACCCGAGTTGTCCATGATTTTTAGTTTGAATGTTCTGCTAGGAATTATCGTCAGGCCTCCATTGACCTTAAATCCCCTGTCAAATGTCCAAATGGTGCCAGAGGGGAGGCGCATTGTAACCTCAATATTGGGCACTACTGGATCCGTTGGCACAAGT
>JAWBQR010000028.1:0-3478 GCA_038845265.1 Nitrososphaerota archaeon
TAGTTTCTGGTGGTTCTAACCTGATGTTCGGTGAGAAAAAGAATATTCGTCCTAGCCCTGAGACAGCAAGCTGTTTGTAAAGTATGGCGCTACTCATTACTTTATACATCCGTCCATAATAATCGAAAGAAACCTGTCGCGCACCTCTTATACCTGGATCTGTCGCTGGACCAATTATTGGCGGTAAAAGTTCAATAAATCCCTCGCTTTTTAAAAACCTCCTGATGGCATCGGTAGCAGTTTCCTCTATCTTTAAAATGGCTCTCATTCTTGGCTGCTTAATTATTTTCCATGGCTGAAAATATTCAGTCGATATCTGTGCAGCATCAATTGGATGTTGAACCTTACTCATGTCGAAATGATAATGATTAACTCTTTAATAAATATTTTGCTGCTAATTTCTCGAATTCATTGTCATATTGATTAAATTTATCGTAATTTTTGATGATTTGCTACTTAAATATTTAATGACTCTACTTTAACAAGGAACAAACAAGTATATCGCGAATTAGTGATGCATGAACTCTTTCTGTAAATTGTTCTTCAATTTTTAATCCCATATCACTAAGCCGATTGATGAAGTCAGTGCCATGAGGTAGTGCTGTTACTATTCGCGCGTCTTTTTTAACGATTTCTAATAGCTGAGTAAATATAGTCTCCAACATTGTGGATAAATCTCCGCCCGGAATCGTTGTAGACCTACCATAGGGAGGATCAGTAGCTACGCCATCTATTATTCTTCGATTAAACATTAACTTCCGTGAATCACCAATAATAGTATGAACCTTTGAAAAATTTCCGAGAAACTTAATATTCCTAACCGATCCATGGCATACCCAAGTTTTTAACTCTACGCCAATAGCTGTGTATCCCATAAGCGATGCCTCTAATGGAATTGATCCAGTCCCCATAAAAGGATCTAATATTAAGCCACCGACTCTTGCCCTTGTTAGATTGACTAGACATCTTGCAAGCTTTGGATGTATCGCTGATGGATGTTTAAAAGGCCTCTTTCCAGGCCTTCTTGCCTCTAATGATTTAGTATCTTTCTCACCAACTAGTACGCCGCCTACAATTAGGCCACCCTCAACGTAAACCTTCACTATTGTTGATGGATTTTCAAAGCTTATCTTTAAATTACCTAGTACTCTATTGAGGACATCAAACGTCATCTTTTCTAGAGTTCGAGAATCAATATTAGAAACACCCAATTTCTCTACTCTGATCATTAATGGACTCTGAACTACATTGCAAATACTATCAAGAATTAAAGAAGATTCACATATCTCGCTCGATTTCTCAATAAGGATTGGTTGAATAATTGATTTTATGTAGCCAGCCCTCTTAATAACTTCTGCTGCACTATTAGAATCAGCCTCGAACAAAACTATTCTACTACTAATTTGATCAATGATGGATTTTTGAGTGAAAATTTCTAATAATGATTTAAGTTCAGCTCTTGCTAATGGTACATTATCTCCAGACAATATAGCAACAAATTTACTCCTCATTTCTTGTAATTTTTAGGTATTCTGATATTAATTTAGAGACCTTAACATATGAATGCGGTGTTGGGATCGTATCAGTAGTGATTATTCTCTCTGCGCCTGCGCTAATAATCTGATTGTCTGCATTAGATATAAACAAACCATGCACGCAAGCGGCTATTACCCTTAAGGCGCCTCTCCTCTTTAATTCTTTGATGACTTGAATCATAGTTGAACCTGTACTGATAATGTCATCAATTATGGCTACATTTTTTCCACTTACCCTAGCGTCTCCGAGGTCAATACTTACATCACCTGTAAGTGAGTCCCGTCTGCTTGTGACTGAGAAGTGCTCAGCACCTAGAATATTTGCTGCGACCTTAGACATTTCCTGTCCTTTTTTTCCAGGAGAAAACACAATCTCGATCTTTCCGCAATCCTTACCAATAAAACTCATTATTTCTGGTATCGCATCAAGATTAGCCGTCTTCATTGGAGCCTTCTCGAGCGCCCAAGGAGCATGAGCATTAATCGTGACTAATTCGTCCAGTCCTGCTTCTTTCATTAACTTGAGAATCGCTGAAAAACTCACAACTTCTCCCTTTAGAAAAGCCTTATCCTGCCTCGCATAGGCCAGGTAAGGGATTACAGCCTTAACCTTTCTGACTTGAAGCTGTCTTAACCCACTCGTAAGAAGCAACAGCTGAACAATATTCTTATCCTGTGGGGGATGCGTTCCCTGAATTATGACAAATTCGTCATCGGGATCAATCTCTGGCAGCCTAAAATAATGCTCACCGTCTGGGAACTGTTTATAATAAGGAATAACTAGTTCAGCTCCTAAATGAGTCGCAACTTCTTGTGCAATATTTCTTGATGCGGGACCGGTTACGATCTTCATTCTATATTACCTCCCATGTTAGTCCATATAAGACATCCTATAAAGCCATATACATTTTTAATTATAAATGGAAGATAGAAGATAAACTCTCTATGAGCAGGGCCGGCGAGCTCGGGCGACTAATTAGAGGAATAATGACGGACAGGCCATATAATTTTAGCTGGTTTACCGAGGAGATAGCTGCATCTGGGAGACCTGTAAATAAAGACCAACTCGAGTGGCTTGTAAAAAATGGCATAAAGGCTATAATCTCATTGACAGAAGAACGACTTCCTTCAAAATTCATTGAGGGGCTAGGGATAGAGTATATTCATTATCCATTGATTGATCACGAGGAGCCCTCAGTAGAACAATTGGTAGAACTGGTTAATTTAATAGACCAGTACCTCAAGATGGGTAAACCAGTATTGATTCATTGTGCCGCGGGGCTGGGAAGAACTGGCACTTTGCTTGCTTCCTATTTAGTCTTAAAAAAAGGCTTCAATGCAAACGAAGCCATAAGAGAAGTAAGGATGAAGAGACCGGGTTCTATCGAGCCATGTCAAGAAAATGCAGTTAGATTGCTGGAAGAATACATAAAAATAAATAAAATTAAATAGCATAAGACCGCCAGGCCTTAACTACTATAAATATAAATCTAACAACAACCATTATTTTGCAGAAACTATGCCAGTCAAGAGAAAAAATAGAGGAAGGGCAAAGGGTCAGAAAGGATCGGAACCGACCATTCAATGCGATAACTGTGGTGCTTATGTCCCTAGAAGTAAGATTCAGAGAGTAACAAGGAGAGTCTCCCTAGTCAGAGGAGACCTAGCGAGAGAGCTTAAACAATCTGGCGCTTATATCGCTGAGAACGTGATAACTGAGAACCTATGCATCTCATGCGCAATACATTATGGTGTTTTAAAAGTTAGAGCTCGTGAAGAAAGAAAAGAAAAAGAATTCATATAAGCTTAAGAGATTTATCCTAAAATAATCCTTAGCATGATATTACTTAGGGTGGAAAAAATGTCCTTTACTACTGAGTCGGGTTCTCTAAGACCGATGAGGGTATCACTTTTAGGGCTTCGAGTCTCAATGTTCGCGGTGT
>JAWBQR010000029.1:0-3185 GCA_038845265.1 Nitrososphaerota archaeon
TAATGCCAGGCGAGGGGAGAATATTTAGCTATAACCGGAGAAGTGCATACAACTCGATTAAGTATCTACTGAGTCGCCTAAGCCTGAGGAAGAGGGATGCGAGTGGCCGGGGCTACGAGCTTCACCCACATTCATTCAGAAAGTTCTACAAGACGAGGCTCGAGGAGGCCGGGGTAAATCCATTATTGATAGAGATGTGGATGGGACACGTCACTGGCGTGGTTCACGCATACTTCAAGCCAAACAAGAAATGGATTATTAAGTTATTGCTGGTCGTGGATGAGTTGTTTGTGAAGATTTTGAGTGGGCTTATCGTTTATGGTTATAACGAGATTATGGATGTGAATTTTAGAGGTAATGTGATTATGGTTTGGGACTTCTTATTGAACCAGACCGTAGATTTGATTTATGATGAAAAGAAAAAAGAACTAATGTGTAGTTATTGTAAGGCGGATAATTGTGGACACAATATATGCAGCTTCAAAGCTGTCTGAAGTCAAGAAAAAATAAAAATAGAGATCATTGAGTAATAAATTTTTATTTTTCGCAGCCTATTCCGTCTCCGTCTTTGTCGAGGCCATGGGGTCTGGCGGCAATACCTTGAAGTTGCTGTATCCATATTTCTCCTCGATTTCTCTGCATGAGAGCTTAGGGGGCGGCGGGGGAATACATACGTCTGGATAAGATGGGTCACATTGCCGAGATGCAGAAGTGCTGATAGTCGATATGAATGTAGTGGTTGTTTTTTCTATTGGGCTGCTTGTCTCCGTCGGCCTCGTTGTCGGCGTCATTGCTCCAAGACCAATAATTAGGCCGACTAACAACACAGCAATAATAATTATGAGGGCTTTTCTCGACATGAATTATTATTTGTCGGGTTTTGACATATAAACTTTTCGAAAGCCTTATATTTTCATAATGCTTTTTTATTTTTATTTTTTGTGTTTTGTGAAGTCATGATTTTGCGGGCCCGGAGGCCCATTACTATTGACATAATAATACTAAAGTGAATTGACAGTCCCCACACTAATTATTATATGGTCAATTCACCAATGATTAGCAGTAATTATAATAAAAATAAAAAATAAAAACAAAAAATTTTGGCTATTTCTTTTGAGTCATCATGTCTTCAAGAGTCTTTGCGTTCTGCTTCATAATTGCCCGAATCTCTTTTCCGTCCCAGAAAGTACTTACTCCCCTCTTGGCCAGCTCCTTATGCACGTATGGATTACTCATAAACACCTTCAACAATTGATATGCATAGCTCGGAGAGATACCGATCACGCCGGCCACAAAATACATATCAACTCTTCCACGCTCCAAGAGCAGATTGACAATGGTAATCTATAAATGTAAAACTCGTATATGCTGACCGTTATGTACATGTAATTTTACTTATCCACCAGCAAGGCTCTTTTAGTATTGTTTTTATGAAGTTGAAATATCTCTTTTGAAGATTATCTTTTTTATCCATTTTTCATTACTAACCTTCGCGAAAGACAATAGCCGAGAAATACGCAAACTTATGATGCATTATAAGAAGAATTCAGCATTAATCTCATTCTTAATATCCAGATCGTTTCAATCCAATCAAAAAAGGATATTAAGAATTAGGAAGTATAGCATGAACAGTACGTTTATATAAAAGTATCCGCAAGAGGAGACAGATATGTCATTAAGCGGTACTGTTGTCAACATAGTTGGTTTTAACCATCCTCACATTAAGTCTCTTGTTAAGGAAGGATTATGGGGTTTTCCAGACGATAAAACAGGCTCTAATAAGAGAAAGTGGGAGAGATTAAAGGTGAGTGATAGAGTACTACTCTACGGAGAATACAGAGCCGTAAAAGGTATCTGGTTTTTATGCGAGCTAATTGGGAAAAGGGAAAGTCATAATCCGGTTGGCTATTGGGTCCAGAATCCTACCGGATACCCATGGCAAATCATACTTAGGCCGATATTTCCTATCGATAAATTTGACTTAGACAAACTAGACATAATTGATCCGATAAGAAAGGATGAATTATCACAAATGGGCGTAAAAATCTTCAATCAAAAGGTTGACAGGTGGTCATTGTTAATATTTGGCAATAAAGAAAAATATTCTTATGAATTGTTTGAAAAGATTTTAAAAGAATTTCAGGTTAGGAACGAAAAGATTAAACCTGTTATGTTAGATCATGACTCGGTCAAAAAGATCATATATCAGATTGGCGTAATTCAGAATAGATTTCCAGAAACAGAGTATCGTTTAGAGAATAGATACATAGATGTCGTATGGAGGAGGACGCCGAAGAGCGCTCCTTGCACGGCCTTTGAAGTACAGATAGGAGGAAACATATTCGAGGCACTCACAAAGCTTAAACACGCATTTGATATCTGGAATGCCATACCAGTATTAATCACAACGAATGAGCAACTCGATGAGGCAAAGAAGTGGATAGAAGGATCTTTCCATGAATTAAGGGAAGTATTTCGAGTCATGTCATTACAAGATGCATTAACATACTATGATGTCAAACAGAAAGCAAAAGAATTCGAGAAAAAGCTAGGCATTTTATAAACACCTTTTTAATAATTAATAAGCTCAGACACATAATTGAGAAACAATTAATAATGTACTAACTAATCTTTTTAGTTAACTCGTATAAACTAATTGATATTGTCCCATTCCATATGTTGTTTTCTTACCTATTCCAATATGATGATCATACACAATAAGAAGCTGACTTTATATGCTTTCCAACACCCCAATCTCAGCATCATGTACGACAGAAATCAAAACCCTTATCAAAAACCAAAGACAACAATAATAATGATGAGGTCAAACAATAAAGAAAAATCTATAAACAACAAAGAAAGCTTGAGCAAACAAGGGCCCGTAGCTCAGCTTGGATAGAGCGCTGGCCTTCGGAGCCAGAGGTCGCGGGTTCGAGTCCCGCCGGGCCCGATAAAACTGTTGTCCCACTTACAGGCGCCCTCTATTCTAACAGTTTTTGATAGCTGGGGCCGGTGGGATTTGAACCCACGACCTCCTGGGCCCGAGCCAGGCATCTTAGACCATGCTCGACCACGGCCCCTATGCTTTTGTAGAGATTGTTTCTGGATAAATATGTGTGGGTTGGTTTTGGTTTTTTTATTGCTTTAGCATTAGGACTTGTATGCCGGGCATCGGCTCCCCAGAT
>JAWBQR010000030.1:0-3071 GCA_038845265.1 Nitrososphaerota archaeon
CCGAAGGCCCCGCGGGGGGGATGGGGAAGAGGAGGAGAGGGACGGGCCTGCCACTAGGCTGAAGGCCCCGCCACTGACTGGTGACTTCGACTCCAAGCTAAGCCTGCTCGCGTGGGCCGACCAAGTAGTCTGCCCGAGCTGCGGCAACCTCGTCAAGACGTGGGACGGCTCGGAGATAGTGCGGAGAATAATCCCGCTGGGACAGGAGGACATAGCAATAGAGATAGTTCATACAAAGTGCGGGGCGCCGCTCCTGAGCAATAGGCAGACGGCCAGCCACCAATTCACGGCCGAGGTGCTCTCAAGCCAGTACAGGAAGACTGGGGAGAACGCCGAGGCCCAGCCCCAGCAGCAGGCCCAGGGAGAGGACCGCCGGCCCGAGGCTCAGCCCGCGGCCCAGCAGTCTCAGCCGGCCAGTCCCTATCCACGCCTCAGAATGATGCCTAGGCAGGAGCTGGAGAGGCACATATGGACATGCGGCTCATGCCCATACCTAAACTCTCTGGAGCGTAGCTGTGGAGCAGCGGATAAGAGTGGCAGAAACTACAAGATATGGAGGACGACGGTTGCCTGCAGCTGGTGGCTCAAGGAGAGGATAATTAGATATATCGAGAACGGAGTCTTGGAGATAGTTGAGGGATGAGCAGCGCGGCCCTGCTAGAGAAGGCTGAGGAGAGAATCTATAGGCACCTCCTCGGCGGAGAAGTGGCCTACAGCCCTGAGTACAGCGCCGCGATCAGGAGGAGCCTAGCAGAGGAGGCGAGGCACGCCAAGATCAGGAGGCCGAGGCACGTGGCTCGACTGCTCAGGCTCGGCGAGGGAGTCACGATCTTCGACCTCATAATGCTGGCCCACAGATACGACTTGGGATACACGTGGTTCTGCGTAGGCCAGAGGGGGAGCGGAAAGACGACGCTGGCCGCATTGCTGCTATACGCCGTCTATGGCTCCTGGGACAGCGCTAAGGAACACCTCGTCTACGACTTGGAGGAGCTGGACGCCATCAAGGAAAAATACTCGGCCGGCGAGAAGGCTCCGCTCGTCGTCTTCGACGACGCGGCCCTGCACCTCAACAATAGGCGTAGCTGGGACCCCGACATCAGGGAGTTCGTCAGGAGCTACGCGACCATCAGGGAGTACATGAACACGGTGATATTCGTCGCCCACGACATCGAGGCAGTCGACTCGGCCCTGAGGAGAGACATCAACGGCATACTCTTCCCGACAAACGTTATGGACATTCTGCCGGTCCCCTCCTACATGTTCGGCGGCAGGCGAGTCGCGCTTTTCAGCCTCATCAAGACTGTCCCAGACCTGAGGGACCCGCTCAGAAGCTTCAGGTACAGGATCCCCATACATGACCTGAACAGCCCAATATACTTTCACGAACTGCCGCCGGACGTGAAGGCAATATTCATCGCGAAGAAGAAGGCCAGCACGGACCGCGTCGACATCTCGAGGACAGAGATGTCGGTCAAGAACCCAGAAGTAATCAAGCTGCTTGACAACGAGATGTGGCGCCACCACAAGGCCCTGCTAAAGATACTTCAGCAACTAGAGAATGATGGGAAGAGCAAGCCCAAGCCCGTCGAGATCCTGCAGTACATACGGGGCCTAGACCACAACTGCGAGGAGGCAGCCGCGCTGAGGGGAGTCACTGAGAACATGCTTGTACGATACCTCAAGGATCTGACAGCCACTGTTAAGCCGATGATTCTCGGAGACCCGGTGAACGGCTACTTCATCACGCGGCAGGGACACGCCTTTCTCGAATACCTCAAGAGACAGGAAGAAGAAAGAGGAGAAGACTAAATGTTCAGAGCCGTCGACATTGCGCGTCCAGGATCCACGTCGGCCATTCTGACGTGGGATAGGAGGAGGATTGAGAAGTTCCTCGACGAGGCTGGTGGGATGTTTGAGGAGAGCTACCTCGTCGACTGTGACTACGGGTCAGTATACAGGATTGTTAAAGGTGTTAAGGAGCAGTTAATGGCCGAAGTAGAGGTTGAGGGAAAGAAGAGGAGGGTCAAGATATCTCCAGAGGTCTTCTTCAGAAAGATACTTCCCCAGAAGAAGATAAGGACACTGGTGGTTGTCAGCGTATTCTCCAGCCCCAGGATCTCGATGGGAGATTCACCGATGAATGCCGGCATACATGCAATAGTCTTCTTCACCGGAGACACGGACATCTTGCCCACACATGTCCAGTCAAGGATAGAAGACATATACGAGGTGTACTTCGCCACGGATGAGGAGCTAGTTGCGCTGGCGGAGAAGCTGAAGAGACTGGGGATAGACCCGGCGCAGGCCGTATCATTCATGACTGGCCTCACGCTCAGCGAGGCCGAGGAGCTGTGCCTAGAGGCTGAGAACAGACGCCTCACGCTCGGCGGAGTAGTGGAGAAGATAAAGAAGATCAAGGATGCACGTATGAGGGCGCTCGGCATAGAGCAGGACAGAAGCATAGGAGGAATATTCGACGCCCCGATTGACAGTCCCTATAAGCGACTACTCGCAAACTATCCGTCTCACGGCTACCTATGCTTCATAGGCCCCCCAGGCAGTGGTAAGACATACATGGCTAAGCGGCTCATAGGCACGGAGTACGGAGACCCATTCACGATAGATGCCGGCAGAATTATACAGCAGCGAAGCAGCGAGCAGCTCTTCCTCCAGGCATTGACGTATCTCAGAAACCTGAAGCGGGTTGGACTGCTGATAAATGAGTATGACCACCTGATAACCGATAGGAGGTTCTATACGCGTATGCTGAGGTTCCTGGAAGAGACGCGGGGAATACTCTTCGCATGCACTCTCGTTAATCCGGGGATGATTTTGAGGGACGGCGTGTTGACGGAGGCGTTGAGGCCTGGCAGGATAGACGAGATTGTTCCAGTCCTACCTCCAATGGAGTCCGAGACTAGGCTCAGAGTCGTGAAGGAGATAGCTGAAGAGCTGGTGAGGCAGGAAAAGGCGAGGCCCCTAGCCTTTCAATTCCTTCATGGATTCAAGAAGAGTAATAGGCATAGCTAAGGCAGGCTACGTATTTAGTGCACTTTCAATTCCTTCAT
>JAWBQR010000031.1:0-2950 GCA_038845265.1 Nitrososphaerota archaeon
AACTGGGGGTGTAGTCCTGCTGAGGCTGCTGCTCTGTCGCTGAATGCGATGTACAGTAAGATTGCTGTGAAGAGTATTGGCGCGTTTAGGAGGACTGCATGTCCGAGTATTTTTCTGCCTCTGGCCGCGTCTCTGTATATCCAGGTCGCGAAGAGGTCTGTGGGTGTTACTGCGTAGCTTAGGAGTGTTCCTATGTATGCCCAGGCTCCGAATTCTCTCTCTGATAGTCGTCTCGAGACCATTGCTGTAAAGAGTATTCCGATTATGTATCCGAGAACCTGCGAGGTGAAAGAGATGGCGCCGGCGAGTCTCAGCCTAGCCCTACTCATCTCAAAATACTGATAACAGCCGGAATTTTAACTAAGATTTTTTCGGAGATTAGGAGTATGTCTTAGGTCGGATTAGTTTCTCGATTGCTCCTCTTGGAAGCTGTAGGGCAGTTGAGAGGTTTTCTCTTGTTTCTCTTGAGTACTTCGTGAGGGGCTCTAGCATCTCTCGTCTTTATCGATTCATCGATAAGTGCCTCCATGATTTTTGAGAGCTTCTCTGAGATCTCGCCGTATTTGTCAAGTATCGTTTTGAAGTTCTCATCAGTTCTCTTAGCAAATTCTCTGGATTCTTCCCTTGACGAACAGCTGAACAGCCCTAAAAACTTAACTATAGACAAAAACACTTAAAAATAATGATTTTCCAAATAAATTCCTGCTTTAGACAAATTTTGAAGTTGTCTTCATTTAGAGAAAAGTCTTAGATATAACTGTCTAATTAGACCTATAGGTAGGAATATTAAGGCCATCCATATGATAGTTGATTTATATGGGTAATATCGTAGAGACTCAATAAACCCTTCTAGGGCCAATTTTCTATTATTTGCGAGTAATGCGTAGATGCCTAATTGTAGATTTATCGAACTGTATTTCTTAGGGCAATATATCTTTAATATGTCTCCAAATACAGCAAGGTAGTCCGAAATTTCTTTCGCTATTTCATGCGAAGAAGACATTCGCAGATATATATTTCTTTTGATTTTCGTTAAGCTTTTAGGGTTAGTTAAATTGTGGTATTTTAGAAGAATTGTTGGTATAGAATAAGCTTTTGTCCTCATCATAATCTTGAGATTAAATGATGATGAGTGATGAAAAAATTTTCCATGAAATTTTAAGTTGTCCATGAATTTACGTTTAAATGCTATTGCCGCTTCACCTTTTATTATCTCTTTACATAATACATCTATGATAGTTATGTAATGCTCGATTCCACTAATATCACCGCCTACCTCTCCATTATCATTTATTGTTCTTGCATAGATTATACCCACATCTTCTGGGAGACTTTTAAATTTTTTAATAATTGTGTCTAAGGCATCTGGAATAAATTCATCATCACTGTCAAGAAATATTACTATGTCTCCATCGCAAAGTTCTAATCCAGCATTCCTTGCCACACTTACTCCGGAATTAACTGATAGTCTACATATTTTTACTTTAGGATCATTTGCATATTTTTGAATTATTTTATAAGTATTATCAATAGAACAATCATCTACGATAATCAGCTCATAATTTTGATAGCGTTGATCCATAACACTTTTGATTGCCCTCTCAATCCACTTCTCTGAATTGTAAGCAGGAATAATAACACTTACTTTCATTATTTCATTATCACTTAAATTTTTCCTATTTAAATATGTATAACTTATATGGTTTAAATTTAATTAAATTCGTTAAAATACCAAAATTTTAGATTTATAGCGGTTAGTTTATATTTATTTATATTGCTGATGGCACAAATAATTGAATATGGTTATGCGTCGATCAAAGAAATTATTAATTATATTGCCTCATTTTCGAGGAGGTGGTGTGGAAAGAGTACTTTGGTATCTCAATAAATATGCTCCACCGGGCTGTGAAATGGTTTTTGCCTTAATGAAAATGATAATAAATTATCCCCTGAAAGCAAAAGTTTATCCATTAAGAGAATATTTTACATTTTTTGACTTCTTTAAGAGTTTGATTGATTATTATAGGATTTTAATACATGAAAGACCGCAAGTAATTATTGGTCGCAGAAAAGGACTGAATTTAGTATTACTGTCCTTATTTTCTAAAATTATCATACGAATAGAGAGTTTTCCTAGCATACCTGAGTCCTTAACACTAGTAGACAAGCTAAATTTGATTAAGACTAAGCTTATTTATAAAAGGGCAAGCAAGATTATCGCCATTTCTCAAAAAATTAAAGAATATTTAATTCAGGAATATAATGTACCTAATAGTAAGATAGTGGTCATCTATAATCCGTGTGACGTCGAGTTGGTTAGGGAGTTATCACATGAACCTCTAAACAAATCTGAAGAAGAATTATTTAGTCATCAGGCAATATTGAATGTGGGGAGATTAGTCGAAATAAAGGGTCAATGGAATCTTATTCGTGCGTTTAAGAAGGTTAATGACGAACTTCCTAATACTAGATTAGTGATTATTGGTGAGGGCCCTCTAAGGAAATATTTGGAAAAACTAATAATCGATTTGAGATTGCTCGGGAAAGCCATCATTCTGAGCTGGCGTAATAATCCATTTAAGTATATGGCGCGTAGTGCGTTATTTTGTTTGCCTTCATTGAAGGAGGGGTTCCCGAATGTTGTTGTTGAGGCACTTGCATGCGGATTGCCAGTAATGTCTGCTGACTGTCTTTCAGGTCCTAGGGAGATACTTGCCCCAGGAACTGAATATAAGGTAGAAAAGCTTAGGAAACCAGAGTACGGCGAGTATGGAATTCTGATGCCCGTATTCGACGGAAAGATGTACAAAGCTGATGATCCGTTGACTTGGCAGGAAGAAATGTGGGCAGAAGAGATAGTAAAGCTCCTGAAGAATCCAGAGATACTTGAGAATTATAGGCAGAGGGCCAAGAGGAGGGCGATGGACTTTGAGGCGAAGAAGCAGGTCCA
>JAWBQR010000032.1:0-2739 GCA_038845265.1 Nitrososphaerota archaeon
AGAAGTTTACAAACTCATGGAGCTATACCCGCAGCCAGCAGCCCTAAGACCAAGCGTCGAATACGTCCCGATGCCCTACGCACCACCAAGAACAAGAAGAACACAACAAGAAAAATAACTAGCGTCCCTAACTCATAAAGACTTGTATGCGAGCCCTCTAAGCATCCTAAAAAGCCTAACTACTACAATGAATGAGGAAAACGTAACGACGAGAATCGCAATATTCGTGAACAACATTAATTCATCTTTATAATCCCTACTATCCTGCATTAAACTCTGATTTGTCTCATCTAACCTAAGAGCAGGCAGATTCACGATACATGCAGAGTAAACCTTCATGTAATTTCTCGAAGTATCAATAAATTGCGGGCTAAGCTTCTTAGAGCTAACAACCAAGTAGAGTTCCTCGTCGGTCATGACTGGAAAATCATAGACCAGCACATTAACGTCGTTTAAGAAGAACCTAACGATTGCTCTTCCATCCAGCACTGAATAGACAGCTTTCAGGTTGTAAGTCTCCTCTCTACCAATCGTCACATCAGCCAGCTTAAACTCCCTGAAAAACTCAGAGAGACGCGGCGACTGAATATAACCATAGACTGAGGCTGAGTCTTGGCGAATGACGAACCCAAACTCATCGCCAGTAAATACCTTGGTGTCATCAGTCACAAAAACAGCGAACTCATCTCTACTACTCATAGATTCTGAGCCAACATGAATGCTAATTCTCGCGGAGAGCGCGAATGCTTTCCCAACCTTTATAGGCACTAAGGATATCGCGTCCTGATACATATTGGAAGTTGAGCCGCCACTAAAGATATAGTGATCACCCATGTATGCGGGAAGACTGCCATTTGTGTTATACCACTTGAAGCTCTGGTCATAGGCAGTAGACATGTCTATGCACAGGTCCCTAGAATCTTCCCCCCTAACAAGAGGGATGCAGAGTGAGAAGAATAGATAAAACAATAAAACCCATCCTGCTAAATATTTATCACTCAATCCATTACACCGGTACTTCTCCGTCCTTTTTTATGACCTCGAAGTTCTTAGTAGGTCTCAGGAGCGCAAACCATGGGGCGATGCTTTCAAGTAACATTCCTCCAATAATTATGAACGTCCTCCTAACTCTGGAGCCTAGGTCTTCGCCATAATTCCTGAAGTACGGTTTGTTCAAGACATAGCCATTGCCATAGTATCTATAGAGCGAGAACCAAGTGAAGCCTGCAAGAACACCAGAGCCGACGAAGAGACCACCAGTCGGATTAATGATGTTTAAAACAAATGCAACCAGAGAGGGAAATGCGGAGAGCCAACTTATGACGCCGTAAAGTGCTGCCAAGCGGTACCTAGGCCTGATATCTCTTCTCCGAATTATCTGCAGCGCTCCTTGGGCCCACCTCCTCCTCTGCTTTATCAAGTCCCTAGCATTTAGGGGCGGTTTTTCATAGGCAAATCCCTTCAGGACTGTCTTTTCAGGACTATAGTCTTGCCAGAGCTTTAATCCGAAAAGCCAGTCCTCAGTCTTTATCTTCCCGAAGTCCCAACCGATTCTTCGCTCAACATCTGCCCTAACCAGCAGGTGAGAGCCATGGTGACCAAACGATAGGAGACCCCTCGTCCTAGTGGTTACCATTATTCTAAGATCGTCGTATGTTCTTGCAGGCTCTTGCATCGTGGAGACACTGGAATCCCAGCCGTCGGCGTATATTATCATTCCAGCTGCGTAGACATCGCGTGGACCGGCTGTAGAAATAAAATCAATAACTCCCAGAATGGTATCCTCTCCGATCATTGTCTCGTCGTCCTGATGGTAAATCCATGTATCTTCTGTCGAGAGCCCTTCTTGATCCATGATTTCTAACGCATACATCAGTGCTCTGGCCTTATACTGCGTTCCCTTTCTTGTCTTATAGGTCCTAGGCACGACGATGATTCTGCAACCCATTGAGCGGAGCTCCTCATAGCTAGCCCTCCTCTCAACGTAATTGTCCTCCTCACAGACAATCCATGAATAAAATTCCGGCACATCTATGAAATTCGTCTTTATAATTTCGCTCCAATAAATTACTGAGCCTGCAGATTTGGCGACCGTCTTAAGATTCCTCCCATTCGTTGGCAACATAAATATTATGTTCTTACCTCTGAGCGTCGATATTCTTTTTCTTAATCTATCCTTACCTATCAAAAAATCATCTTTTTTGAATGTTAAAAGGCCGACATTCTGAAGTATTACGTGCGGAGTACTGAGAGCCCAGCTAAACTTAATTCCATTAACGAGACTGTCAAGGAGAGTATTAATTACCGCCCCTCCTGGTAGCAGGATTCCGAAAATCGTTGAGAATCCAGCGAGGTCAATGAAGTGCTCAGCCTTTCTATCAAATAGTGCCGAAATAGTTTCATTATACTTTTCAACAGTATATTCATCATATTTTGGCTTAGGCTTCTCTCTTACTACCTCGACAAGAAATGACCTATGGTGGTCATACTCTTTATTATTAATCATTGAAAATATTCCAGCGATACTCAGTAAAGAGAGATTTAGGCATAAGAGTGAGCTAACGAAGAGGTGGCTCATCAGGATTGAGATGAAGAACTGCATCTGCGAAATTACAAATTCCCAGCACCACGATAACGAGGATAAGATTGTTCTGCTAAAAATTTGAAGCACTACGACTGTAAGTATGACGGCTATCCAGGACGTGGACCTTAGAAGAAGTTTCAAATATGTTGCCAGAA
>JAWBQR010000033.1:0-2677 GCA_038845265.1 Nitrososphaerota archaeon
TCATCCCAATGTATTAAGTTGCGGTTAACGTGTCTTTATCCGTTCTAATTATCTTGTATTTTTCCACTTCATCTAGCGGTATTTTGTTGGAAGAGTCTCTATCGCTTTTTCCAGCAGCCCCTTCTCTATCATATCTGGTTTGCTGAAGTATTCCTGCCACATGTCGCCATCCATTATTAGGATATTTGAGGGGCAGCTCGGGTAGCTTATTGCTGTAATTGTCATAGCCTACGCATACCATGATCGGCGCTATACAGAGGATGACATACATCTGACTATTACCCGAATTAGATAATCCATCATTTGAACTAATTGCGTCCTCATGTTAAGTAGCTGTATTATAAGCTAAGGTATTTGTGATTCCTCAAGGCGCGGTGGTTCCCACGGAAAGAGCTTCATTAAATAGTCGTCTGTTAATTCCAGGCTTCTTTTAAAGTCTTCACGTATCGAAGCATAGGTACTGAACAAGTCCTCTAGAATCTTACGGAGTATATGTGATGCTTCTAAGCTGAAGACCTCAGGTGTCTTCTTTAGAAGATCATCAACTAATTTTAAGGATTTATCCAGTGAATTTCTCAAATCATTTATTCTCATTATTATTGAAATGGCTTCTGGAAGCCTTCTACGGGCCTCCTCATACTCTATAGTTGCATGCGCTTTCTTAGCGAGAGCTACGCTCAAAGCCCTTATAGCCTCATCGAGTTGCCTCTTTGCCTCCTTTATTCTAGCATCCTCCCCCTCAGTCATGCAGGTCACCTGTCAATTTTAGTCCAGTTTTTACCACGTAGTTTGCTAGGCTGTAGGTATTCATGAGGGCGCACTCGGCCTCGGGTCTGGATATAGCTCTTCCGATGTGGGCTCCAGGCTGTAGGAATCCGTAAAGCCCTCTGAACATCTTCTCGAAGCTCTCGGCCAACGTTTCATGACCTGCGAAGAACTTCTTCCAGTTTGGGACTGGCTTCTCTTCGCCCGTCTTTTCATCCACTTCCATCTTCTCATAACCAAGCTTTCTGAGGGCCGTGGCTATAGCCATCATTACGCGTCTACAGTTGCTCACGGCCTCATCGTAGTCGCCCATAGAGAAGTGCTTCCAAGCCTCTTCAAGGTAAGCGGGGACCTCCTTGAACTCCTCTGGTATGCGCTCTGGTAATAGTGGAACCTCTATCAGCCTGACCCGCCTGTAGCCGAGCTTGGGAAGGTATCCCTCAACCCATTCGGACTTAGCTATCTTAATCCTATCGACATATGTCCCATACCTGACTGGTATCAAGTCGGCCCGTTTGGTGAGGAGGTCTTCCAGCCTTTCGCCTACCTGAATGTACATCGCGAGCCTGAGCCACAGGTCGCCTCCGCCGCGGAGCCTCTCTAAGGCTTCGACCTGATACGGGGTCAGGTCGCAGTAGAAAATCAGGGTTTTAGTCTGGCCAGGTGATATTTCATAGACTATGCTCTCGGGAAACGAGCTTAGCCTACCAGTCAGCACAAATTGCTCTCGAACTACTATGTGCAGATCACCGCCAAGCACGGTGAAAAACCGTTCAAATGGCGCCTCAGCTCTAAGCTCCAATATAAACTTTAGCCTCGGGAGCACACCGTCTTCAGCATCTAAACCCTTATACTCAACCCTCACAGACACCACCCTACCTTTCCAGCGGGCTCTTGGAAAGCTCCTCGAGACGGCGACGGACAGCATCAGCTATAAAATCCGCAACGCTCGTGTAGCCTAGGTCTGGACGGTGCTCAATAAGCTTCTCAACCTTCTCTACAAGCTCAGTTCTAAGACTGATGGTTTTCCATTTCGATCTTTTACTCATACAGTATTTATAATGCACTACTGAGCTAAAAATATTTTAATTGATGCGTAGCGTATGTGTAGCATAAAGTTTATATACCAGTTTCTATGTTAAGTGTAATTGACTCGTAATGTCTGAGTGGCGGACAATCTCAATCCGAAAGGAGCTTATAGAAGAGATTGAGAAGCTGATTAAGATGGGCAGGTATAGAAGCCTGTCCGAATTCATCTCTGAAGCCATTCGGTTGAGGCTTGAGGAAGTCTACAAGAGCATGATGCCTCTGGCAACGGCTCAAAACAGTTAGATGTCTGCCGCCCCAGCTCTAGCCCGTAGGGACTAGTGCGGGGAGTCGGCCCTCCTAGTCAGTCCCATCGCGCGTCCCCCGTGCACGGCTAGGAGGCCGAGTAGGAGGAGCCGACCCCATGAAAAGTATTGGCAAGTCGGAGTATTTAAACTCTCGTGTAGGTGTGGCTGTGAGCCCTCGAACTCCCAGCCCGGGGGCTGAGCCTGAAAGCGCTGGGGTTCTGGAAAGACTGCAGCAAATACCACATGCGAGGCAGATGAACTTCAGAATGGGTGTCGTCAGTCTTCTCAGGCTTGCCAAGGAGTGGTTTACATACCGAGAGCTTTCGAGGATGCTCCGCCTGCAGCAGACTGTGTTGAACCGATATGTGAAGGGCCACGTTATACCGTCTTTTCCGCGCTGTGTCGTCATGCTGGAAAGGCTGAGGCCGATTCTGAGTCTGAGGGAGTTTGTGAGCCGGCTCAGCATCAAGCCGGACAGACCAATTGACGTATCGCATCTGATAGGCAACCCGGCGGTTCTGAATCTGACGGCCCTCGAGTGTATGATGGAGTTCGCTGAAGACAGGATTACGAGGGTG
>JAWBQR010000034.1:0-2667 GCA_038845265.1 Nitrososphaerota archaeon
TATGACTACCGAGGTGTTGAAGTCGTTTCTAGTATTACCATCGTCGTCGGCGTCCATCGTGTCTCCCGTCGGGTCTAGTGTCTCAACGAAGTAGATCTTGGTCGTGCTCCACGGCTTCGGCGTTCCGAGCCATGTTAACGTTATGTTGAGCCTCGGTATCTTGATTTCTCCTTGGAAGTCCATAGTGTAGAATGTTATGTTCTTGATCGGCACCCATACTTTAACCGGCATATCCACGTCTTCCTGTACTCCTAGTACCAATGCTCCATCAGCCGTCAGGTCGAGCTTCTTTCCAGATGCATCCGTGGCCTTCATTAAAGGTATTTCTATTCCCTTCCACCATGCCCTGCTTATTGTCAGTGTTCCTGCGGCTATATACGGGAATTCGACTTCACCGTGTTCTGATGTCTGCCTCCAGTCCGTCCAGCCGTTTGGCAGCGTGTACTTCACCCATAGGCTCGGTATGACCTTGTCATCGCAGTCGAAGAACACTACCTTGACCTTGTATATGGTCGTCCTTATTACTGGGAATTCTGTCTTTTCGAGCACATCGATCTCATCTATGTTATAATATACTAGTGTTCCTAGATATGATATTCTTATCCCATATGGTCCCTTGTTTCCTGGTAGCTGGAAGAATGTCACGTTTCCTTCTCCGAAGAACTTGTAGCTCCACATAATTCCAGTATCTAACATCTCGTCTATGCTCGGTGCCCTGCAGTAGAAGTTTCCATTCGGCAGCCTTAGGCAGACCTCCGTATCGCTCGGCGGCAACGGATTGCCGAGGGCATCAACAACGTAGAAGACTATATCGTATACGTATGTGGTCATTATCACTCTTCCACGTTCAATGCCCATAAAAGCCGCATATGGGAAAACATTTCCAATCACTACTATTGGCGCATCCCAACTCATCCAGCCTTCCGTTTCATCGTCAGGTGAGAAGTCCGGGTCGATACCGAAGTGTGGCTGAGCGATCCAAATAGGCAAGTGGAATGCTATTCCGTAGGGGTTCTTTATTGAGATCTCCGCAACGAGCGCCTCGCTTCCTGGATATACATTCTGCCATCCACCCTTCCATGATACTAAGACATTCATTCCCGTGAATTCCTTATCATCTTTTAGTGTCAACGTATTAGCATATTTTACATCCGCTGCGAGCCTGCTCCAGTTGCCTTTGAAGTAGTTGCTCTCGAGTACGTCTTCGTCGCCAATTCTAGTTGGATTCGCTACATCTTTTAGATTCGGGCCCTCTGGTATATCATTCTTATTATCTGCGTCGCCCGGGTTATACATTAGACTAGCATTCAGCCAGACGTGTTTTCCAACCTTCTCCCAGAAGCTCCCTATAGCGCGATCCACGAAGTAATCTGGCACTCCGTCTTCATCAGCATCCTCATAGAGTTCTGACCACATGGTGGCGTTCGGGAACCTCGCTAGCCCTATCTCATAGTATATTGTGTCGATACCTCCACGGTACTTGTGGGGATCATCGGTACAACCTAAGGCGTTTGTAGTTAACAGGTTCTTGGTCATGTAGTAGGGCGTGCCACCTGTGGTTTTGAGGTTAATGGAGACTTTAGCATTGATCAGCTGGTCACCCACTACTGAAGTCGGAATGGTTATGGGGACCTGATCTGGGTTTATCAGAGTACCTCTTACAAGTTCGTTAATTATCTCTGCTGTGAACACATCTCTTATTAATACGTGTCTGCCGCCGAAGATCTGTAGGTCAAGTCCATAGTCCTCGAAAGCCTCTACAACTCCAAAAATAGTCAAGGCTGCTGATAATCCTCTGTCTAAGGGACTTATCGCCGCCGGCCATTCCTGCTGTAGCCAATATGCGAGTGGCCATTGGACTTGTGAGTCATTGTCGTATGTGCAGAATTGAGCATAGAATACCGTCGCGTTTATGAAGTTCGCCACCGGATAGACTCCCTCTGGATTCGTGACGTTATGCCATATGTTGAGCGGCCCCACGAATGTCGGGGCATATTTGTCTAAGCCCTCTCTCTGCTCCACGCCCAGCGTTCCGTTGATGATTTTTCCATAATATATTGTCTGGTTTACTATTACGGTTTCCCACCAGACTCTTACTGTGGCGTTTAGGTGTGGTGCTCCGACCTCTTCACCTTCTACTATTCCTCCGTGGAATACTGTCTTGTTGTTTATGTTGAATATCTGTAGTGGTATTGGTACTAGCTTGTTGTTCTCGAATCTGCCGTCCTTTAATCCCTCTTCCGGCGGGTAGATTTCCCTGGTGTATCTTGACTGGCCGTCCTCGCCTGTTACAGCGGCCTGTATCAGGGATGCCTCTGATGTTGGGTCAGTGTGATCCAGGTCGTAGATCTTTATCTGGGCAAAGCTCAGATTATCCTTAACATAATACCAGCTGTGCACGTGGAATAGCTTGAATATCTTAGCCGCGCGAGCAACCCAGGCATTCTCAGGCTTATTGAATGCCTTGGCAAAGCTCGCCAAATTCACGCCAGTACCATCTAGCAGATCGAAAGTACCTGATTTCGAGAAGTCGAAGCCCGTCATTGGATGAGTGTATAGTGACCCGTCTATGTTTACTGAATAGTTCCCTGGGACTGTTACGGGGAAACCTATCATGTCCTGTATCTTGGTCGGATCCGCGCCTCTCGGCGGTATCAATAATCCATA